>NZ_JAEMUD010000001.1:0-600000 GCF_018342475.1 Parachlamydia sp. AcF125
TCATCCACGCCGTCAGCATTCAATCTGAACCAAGATCAAATTCTCAAGTAAAAAAACTTTGAAAATTTGAGTATTTGTTATATTCTAAATATGTGGGTCGTTAGCTTTCGCTAACTTTCCTCACACAAGCTCTATAATTTATCTTGCTTGCACATTGTCTTTTCTTCACTGTCAAAAAACTTTGCATCGCTCTTTGGCTTTGCTTTTCGTCTCGCTTATTTGCGAAAGAAACTAAAAACATACCACATGGCCCATTATTTCTGCAACCCCCTTTCTTTTTTCCTGGTTTTTTTTGAGAAGCCTAACCATTGAGTTCAAAAATAAACTTACCCCGCAAGCATGACAAAAAGTTCCTCTTATTTATCTCAAAAGGGGTCTATCGCCTCTTTTCTCTCTCTAATGTTTTTTTTATTTATTTATGATATTTTTTCTGGTAGAGCTAAAAAAACACCTTTCAGATCATCTTGTTTGGCGCCTTGCCGATCAATTTGGAATCTGAATGCTCATCGATTGAAATCATTTGATAAAATGGCTTCCATTTTGTGAAGTATTTGATTAGATTGAAGGGCATTAGCTAGTGTCGTAACCATTTTTATTCGTTTTCAAGCATGATCTTTACAAAAATATATCGCTCTTCACTTTTAGCCCTCTTATGGGCTTTTACTCTTTCGTCTTGCACCTCCCATTATTATACCGAGCCAGGAAGCCCGCATCCGCCCTGCATTATCTACTTACCTGAAAAAATTCGAGTCGCACTTGTTTTAGGAAGTGGAGGCATCAGAGGTATTGCACACGTGGGGGTTATTGAGGAATTAAAAGCTGCAGGTATCCCTATTGACTTAATTGTCGGATGTAGTGCTGGAAGTATGGTAGGGGCGCTTTATGCCGACAATCTTGACATTGAAAAAGTAAAAGATATTATTTGGAACGTAAAGACAGACTCTTTATTAGACTTCGATTTTTGGAATTGTCGATATGGATTATCGCAGGGGCGATCGATGAAAAGCGCCCTCTCTAAACATTTATCTGCCAAAACTTTTGACGATTTAAAAATCCCACTAGTCATCGTTGCTTGCGACCTTTATTCGGGGGAGTTAGTTCCTATCGGCTCTGGCGATTTAGCTAGAGCCGTGCAAGCCTCTTGTTCGATTCCCCTTATGTTTGCTCCTTGCCAACATAAAGGGCGCATTTTGATTGATGGAGGAGTCGTCAACCCCGTTCCCGCTAAGGTGGCGAGAGACTTAGGAGCAGATATAGTGATTGCGGTGGACCTTTGCGAACTTCTACCCAAAACGTTCCCCTCTAATTTGTTTCAAATTGCGACTCGCAGCGCAGAAATTGCCTTTATTTGGCAAAATGAAATTTGCACTCATCACGGCGATATTATTATTCGACCTAAAACTGTAGGGATGGGGACATTCAATGACAAAAGAAAATGGCAAATTTATGAAGCCGGCCGGCGGGCAACAAGGGAACAGATCCCTGTGATAAAAGACCTTTTAGCCGGGATAAATCTGTCTAACCATGGGGATAGAAAAAGAGCCGTTACATTACATTGCTATTCCCCTCAAATTTGCTCCGAATATTAAATAAAAAAAGAAATCCTCTTTTATTCCTCCCTTCCTAAATGCTCGAGAGCTTCCTGGAGCAGTTCCTCGAATAGCAATCCTCCCTTATTCACAAGAACCCCTTAAAACTCAGCAAGAAATTTCTTGCTTAATCTTTTCATATCTTTTTATATAAAAAGCAAATAATTGTAAGGCTTTGTATGTTTTATCCGGAATCTTACACAATTGCTTGCCAACTTTTTTATCGGCTTTTGGGATTCATTTATTTTTTTGCTTTCGGCGCTTTTCTTTTCCAAATTCGAGGGCTCATTGGGATTCGGGGAATCTTACCCTTAAAAGAACATTTAAATTCTCTAAAAAACTATCCCCTTCGCAAACGTCTTCATTATGCCCCTACCCTTTTTTGGATTAATTCTAGCAATACTGCCTTGATGGGGCTGACAAGTTTGGGCGTTATTTCTTCGATTTTTTTAATGTTAGGGTGGCATCCTGCTGTACAATTATTCCTTCTTTATTTTTTATATCTTTCGATTGTTGGAGGAGGGCAAGACTTTCTTGCATTTGGTTGGGAAGGTTTTTTATTAGAAATGACTGTACATGCTTTTTTCATGAGCTTAACCCCTGTGCCCTGCCATTTAATTTGGGCAAGCGCTAACCTCCTTCTATTTCGCTTCCATTTTCAAGCTGGAGCGGTCAAATTACTAAGCAATGACCCCTCGTGGAGAAATTTAACCGCTATTGCTTATCACTATCAAACCCAGCCTCTTCCAAATACAATTGCCTGGTACGCGCATAAATTACCGCTGTGGTTTCACAAAACTTCTGTCTTATTCATGTTTTTTGCCGAATTGATTGCTCCTTTTGGAGCTTTTCTTGGGGAAAAGACCCGCCTGATCACTTTTATTGTGCTTGTCTTTTTGCAATATGGAATTTGGTTAACTGGAAATTTTTCCTTTCTTAACCATTTAACTGCCATATTTTGTATGATTCTTCTCAATAACAGGATTTTATCACCTATTTTGACAACCCCTATAGAAGGGGTTGAGCCATCCTTATACTTGGTAAGCTTCATTAATGGGGTTGGTGGCATTTTGCTTTTATTGCAATGCTTGCGACTATGGAATGTATTTTTCCCCCACCCTTTTGCGGAAAAATTTTTCCGCTATATAGCTCCTTTCCATTTGGTCAATCGATATGGAATTTTTGCTGTCATGACAACTAAGCGTTTTGAAATTGTCATTGAAGGTAGCCAAGATGGGTTTCATTGGGAAGAATACCTTTTTCGATACAAGCCCTCTGAAGTTACTCGCCGCCCACGCCGTATTTCTCCCTATCAGCCTAGGCTTGATTGGCAGGCTTGGTTTTTGCCTTTTACCCAATACGGAGCTGAACCTTGGTTCAAAAACTTTCTAGTGCACTTGTTAAAAGGAACGCCGGACGTTACAGCCTTATTGCGCAAAAACCCCTTTCCCTCCGCCCCTCCCCGCTATATTCGCTCTGTCATTTATAATTACACCTTTACGAGTTATGAAGAACGGCAAAAAAATGGATGCTGGTGGAATCGAACGTTTATTGCCGAATACGGCCCTGTGATGCATTTGAAAGATAAATAGTTCTAGCGGTCTAGCAAAAGGCCTCAAGTGCAAAATAACTTTCTTTCAGCGCCCTTTGTTTATTCTCACTACTTGCCTCCTTTAATGAAGGCATACTCGATTCAGTTTCAAGAAGCATTTCCCCCTTCTAAACCTGAGTAGCTCCTCAAGAGGAGGAGCTTTCTTTAATAGCGGTAGCTTTTAAATCCCCATTATTTACAACTGAAGATCAAAAAGCACACCTGCACTTAGCTTGTGTAGGGGGCGGATGTTGATGAATATCCATAGGGCCATTTCCAATCCCTAATTTCGGGCATGTCGTCTCCAACCCGGCGAATATAATGGGCGTGATCGATTAATTTGCCTTCAACAAATTCTCGGATATAGGCTCGCATTTTGCTAAATCGGGGAATTCGCTCTACTACATCTAGCATGAGGTGAAAGCGATCGAGATCATTTAATACCACCATGTCAAAAGGAGTGGTTGTCGTCCCTTCTTCTTTATAACCGCGCACATGCAGATTTTCATGATTGGCGCGTCGATAAGTTAAACGATGAATCAGCCACGGATAGCCATGGAAAGCAAATACGATCGGCTTATCTCTAGTAAACAAGTCATCATATTCCAGATCAGTCAATCCATGTGGATGCTCTGTATGAGGCTGCAATACCATCAAATCCACCACATTGATCATTCTGATTTTAATATCTGGAATATGCTTGCGAAGTAAATCGATAGCAGCCAAAGTCTCAAGCGTTGGGATATCCCCACAAGAGACCATAATCACATCGGGTTCTTCACCGTAATCGTTACTTGCCCACTTCCAAATTCCAATCCCTTTTGTGCAGTGCTTAATGGCTTCATCCATGGTTAAATAGTGTAAAGCGGGCTGTTTTCCCGCAATAATCACGTTGACGTAATTGCGACTTTGCAAACAATGGTTCGTGACGGATAAAAGGGTATTAGCGTCAGGGGGTAAATAAATGCGAATCACTTCAGCTTTTTTATTCATCACGTGATCAATAAAGCCGGGATCTTGGTGAGAAAATCCGTTATGGTCTTGCCTCCATACATGGGAAGTTAAAAAATAATTTAGGGAGGCAATTGGGCGTCTCCAAGAAATATGGCGCGTGGTTTTTAGCCATTTCGCATGCTGATTGAACATAGAATCTACAATATGAATAAAAGCCTCGTAACAGGAGAAAAATCCGTGCCGCCCCGTTAATAGGTAACCTTCTAGCCACCCCTGGCAAAGGTGTTCACTTAAAACTTCCATGACGCGGCCATCTGGGGAAAGATGATCGTCATCTGACACGATTTCGCCGGCAAACATCCGATTGGTCACCTCAAATAATGCATTCCACCGGTTTGAAGCTGTTTCATCCGGCCCCATTATGCGAAAGTTTTTTTGATCTAAGTTAGCCTTCATCACATCGCGCAGAAAAGTCCCCATGACCCTAGCCGATTCAGCCACTACAACGCCTGGAGCAGGGATATCAATGGCGTAATCGCTAAAATCTGGGATCCGCAAATCCCTTAACAATTCTCCCCCGTTGGCGTGGGGATTTGCTCCCATGCGCCGCTTTCCTTTGGGAGCAAGCTCTACATATTCTTCGAGAAGACAGCCGTTTTCATCAAAAAGCTCTTCCGGCTTATAGCTTCTCAACCATTCTTCTAGCCGCAATAAATGCTCAGGTTTTTCGGCTATTTCTGCAAAGGGAACCTGGTGGGAGCGCCAATAACCTTCCACTTTTTTCCCATCAATCTCTTTAGGGCCTGTCCATCCCTTTGGAGTGGCTAAGACAATCATAGGCCATAAAGGACGCTCTTTAAATCCATCTTTGCGAGCATGGTGTTGAATCTCTTTAATTTCTTTAATCACTTGATCCAAGGTTGCTGCCATGAGCTGGTGCATGTGCTCCGGTTCAGCCCCCTCTACGAAATAAGGCTTATAGCCATACCCAATTAAGAGACTTTGTAATTCTTCCCGGCTAATCCGGTTTAAGAGAGTGGGGTTTGCGATTTTATATCCATTTAAGTGTAGAATAGGCAAAACAGCGCCATCATACACGGGATTCAGAAACTTATTAGAATGCCAACTTGCAGCTAAGGGACCGGTCTCAGCTTCTCCATCTCCAATCACGCAGCATGCAATCAAGTCAGGGTTATCAAATACAGCCCCAAAAGCATGTGTCAGTACATAGCCGAGCTCTCCCCCTTCATGGATTGATCCGGGCGTTTCAGGCGCCACATGGCTAGGAATTCCTCCCGGGAAAGAAAATTGTTTGAACAGTTTTTTTAAGCCCGCTTCATCTTGGGTGATATTAGGATAGACTTCGCTATAGGTTCCTTCTAGATATACATTCGCAACTAACCCCGGCCCGCCATGTCCTGGGCCTGCCAAATAAATCATATCTAAGTCGTACTTTTTAATCGCTCGATTCATGTGAGCATAAATGAAATTTAGGCCCGGCGTAGTCCCCCAATGTCCCAACAATCTGGGCTTAACATCTTCAGCTTTTAATGGTCGACGCAGGAGCGGATTATCAAGCAGGTAAATCTGTCCTACTGATAGATAATTGGCGGCACTCCAATAAGCATGAATTTTTCTAACTTCTTCAGGGGTTAAACAATTTAGAGGGTGCCCATTTTTAAGGCTCTCTCTTGATGATTCAGACGATTGGTTTGTCATACTTATTTCTCGCCATTAAGTTTTTGTCTCTATCTTAGGCTTAAACGAAATTAAACTTTGCTGTCAAATTTTTCCAACGCCGGCAGAAAAATTTTAAATATCCTTCTCTTTTCTCTTTTAGTTTGGAAAAAATAGGTCAAATATGGGAGGGTATTTTGTGATCCTGCATAGAGGAGACAGAAAATGCACCCCCCGTTTTTATCATCTAGTTATCACTACTCTATTTCCCATAAAGGGGAAAACATCCTGACAATTAGGAGGACTAAAATTTCTTCACTCCCCTTGCCGCCAGGTTGTGCCCGATGCTTGGCATTATCCCAAGTTCAAGACTTGAAAAGACACTCAAATTCAAAAAACCCCTTAAAAAGTTTGACAGGATAAAAAGATAGTTTTTTAGTAAAAGAATCACATTTTTCACAGGAGTCATCTTATGGCTGAGCCGCTTTTATCCAAAGGTAAAGCTGATGCAATCGCAAATGGCGTCTTTTTAATTTGCTTAGGGATTTTACTGTATTCATCGGAAAGGTGGTGGCCAGGTATCCTTTTAGCGATATGGGGTTCTTTAGCTGTCAGGCAATATCTAACAGGGCGCATTTTTGATTTTGCTATTTCGTCATTTATCCTTTTAGGATTATTTTTGGCAACCATATTTCAAATAAGCTGGTCTACATTAATGCCCCTTTTATTTGTAATCGGCGGTGTCTATTTAGTCGTACGGGAATATTGGTTTACTGAATCTATTGAACAAGAAGGCTCCCGTGCGTTAAAAAAAGAAATAAAAGAAGAGATTAAAACAGAAATCGAAAAAGAAAAAATGGATGACAAATAACTCCTCCTTAATCCATGTTGGTGTTGTAAAAAAGTCAGCCTCTGCTTCCTATTTTTTTTTTAGGCAAAGTCGAAGAATACCGGTACGTTGGGCTTGAAGAACGAGCTAAAGGTAAAAAAATAGCCATCTTTGGGAAAGCCCAAAATATCCTCCGAGCTTTTCGCTTAGCAAAAGCTGGCAAAAAGATGAAGAGTTTGAATTTTTATCCTGTAAATTTCGGGATAGGTTGCCTGAAAGAGAGAAGGAAGTTTAACTGCATGATTCAGCCAGATAGGTGCCTCAGCCACCATCAACAACGATGTATATTTTGAGCAAGAATTAAGGCATCCGGGTATTAAAAAAATGCTTCCATCCAAACCCGGTGTTACGGAAAAATTAAAACAGGCAAATAGACTTTAACCCCCTCTTATCTGATGCATTGTCCAAGCTGCCATTCTCGATTTTTTTTATATCGTTCCGAAAAAGACCGCCAAGCTAGTTTTTGCCCTTTTTGTGGACACCCCCTGCAAGGAGAAGTTCTCCCTAAAGAAGAGGAAGAATGGATTCCTCTCATTTCTGAAGATATCCCATCTGAAGAATCTATAAAATATTCAATCGGTCCCTACCAAATTTTAGATCCCATTGGAAAAGGGGGAATGGGGGAAGTTCTACTTGCTTATGACCCCTCATGTGGAAGGAAAATCGCCTTAAAAAAAATTCGAGAAGACTTAGTGGAGTGCTCACCCATTACGCGGAGGTTTTTAAAAGAAGCCAGGATCACCAGCCAACTTACCCATCCTGCCATCATTCCCATTTATACTATTCAAGCAAAAGAGACTCCAACTTATTACACAATGCCTTTTGTAGAGGGTAATACGCTTAAACAAATTTTAAGAACAGCTCGCGAACAAGAAAAACGGGGTGAAAAAGCAGAGCAAGGAAGCATCTCTTCTTTAATTCGGATCTTTCTCAGTGTGTGCCAAGCGGTAGCTTATGCCCACGCTAAAGGAGTTTTGCATCGAGACCTCAAACCAGAAAACATTATCGTAGGACAATATGGCCAAGTGGTCATTTTGGACTGGGGTCTTGCAAAAATTATCCGCCACCCAGAGGAAGAGGAAGGTGAAAATGAAAAAACACCCATTTCCCCTACGCTAACTAAAGTGGGAAAAGTTGTAGGCACAGTTTCTTATATGGCTCCAGAAAGAGCTAAAGGGGGAGAAGCAACTGTCCAAACAGATATCTATTCCCTAGGAGTCATTCTTTATCAACTTTTGACCTTATATCCTCCATTTAGACGCACGACACTCAAAGAGTATCGAAAAAAAATGGATGAGGAAGTGCTTATCGATCCTATGGAAATGGCACCTTATCGAGATGTCCCCTTAATTCTTTCCAAAATTGTTACCAAATGCCTAGAAATCCAAGTTGATCAACGCTATCAAACTGTTGACGAACTTATTCGAGATTTGGAAAACTACATTGAAGGGCGCTCAGAATGGTTTCTTATTGCTGAATTAGATGTTGCCTGTAAAGAAGACTGGGAATTTCAAGAAAATGTTCTGATTGCAGAACATATGGCTATTACCCGAACAACCGAAGTTTCAGATTGGGTCAGCTTGATGATTTCCCGATCTTCTTTTACAGGGAACATCAAACTCGAAGCAGACGTCCGAATTGGTGAGCAAGGGCACGGCTTAGGATTTCTTTTAAGCATTCCTGAGGCAGCTGAAAGGCAAAACTTAAATGATGGGTACTGCCTATGGATAGGAACAGCTACAAATAAATCCACCAAGCTTTTGCGCTCCACCGTTGAAGTTGTAAGTTCACCCAGTACTTTTCTCCATCAAAATACCTGGTATCATATTTGTATCGAAAAAATTGATAACAACATCTACTTCTACATCAATGATGTTTTACAATTTTCTTATATCGGCCACCTTCCTCTTACAGGGACCCACATCGGCCTGCTTGCGCGCGATGCCGATTTTGAAATCAAAAATTTTTATGTGCATGTGGGGAACCAAAATATTATGGTCAACTGCCTTGTTGTTCCAGATGCCTTCTTAGCCCATAAGAACTATGCAGCGGCCTTAACCGAATATCGACGTATTGGTTATTCTTTTCCTGGTAGGGCTGAGGGACGGGAAGCCATGTTTCGAGCCGGCATTACTTTATTGGAACAAGCCAATTCTTTAATAGATCCAGCTGAAAAAAGCCAAACTTACGACGCGGCGTTAGATGAATTTCAAAAATTGCGCGGCACGCCTGGAGCTCCTTTAGAATATTTGGGAAAAGCGTTGGTTTATCAAGCCCTACATGAGTATGACGAGGAAGTCAAGTGCCACGAACTTGCAATTAGACGATACCCCCATCACCCTCTGCTTCCCCTTTTGCAAGAGCATATTGTGTTTCGCATGCACGAATGTTCCAGATACAACCGCAAAGCCACTTATCAATTTATTTTATTAGTAACCACTCACTTACCCAAAGTAGTTGAAAATCGCAACACCAAAAAACTTTTTCAAAGCTTGCAGAAACACTGGGAGCCTTTGCTATTTATGCTTCCAGAAAAACACTTCGAAACGATTCCTCAAATTTCCCTCCATTTTTTTTCTATGCAAATCGCTTTTTGGCTGGCAAAGCCCTATGTTCTTCTTGAAATTATTGACGATCTTCTAGTTTTTCGTCCCTTTGCCGTAGAAACAATCGGAAATGCCTTATATTCTCTTTTAGAGCTTGGGGCCTGGGAACTTGCCGCTAAAAAAATAACGCAAATCGAGAATAAAGACCTTTTGGAGTATACCTCTTTAGATTTTCAGGCCACACTGCGGGTATTGAAATTTGGCATCATGCTAAAGAAAGAAGGCTTGAGAAAAACAGCAGCCGACTTTGTGGATTCCTTAAAAAGCTCCCATATGTCTCCTGATGAAGAGCGGATGCTTTGCTATTTGACAATTAGCGCAAATGACGAGGACCAACGCGATCTCATTCCGTTTTTCCAAGAAAAAGCGCGCCAGTACCCCCTTTCAGAAGTTGCAAATTTTCGCTTTAAATGCCTGGAAATTTCCTACTATTTGTACACTAATGATTGGAAAAAAGCGGGAGAACTTTTGCATAGCTTCCCCATGGATATGTTAACTCAAGATAAAAACCTCCTTCATTTTTTATACGGTTGCTGGTTATATGCGACTGAAGGAAAGGAAATTGCTTTTGCCCATTTCTCGGTTAATTTAGAAGTCCCCTACCCACGCACATGGTCGCTATTTATGCATTATCTGCGCGGAAAAGCAGGCGAAAAACAACCCTGGTTTCAACGGGCCTTTTTGTGGGAAAAAAGAATGCTTTATCGTCAGCTTGCTTTATTTTATCATTGCGCCGGAGATCAAGCTAAATCGCATCATTATCAAAATTTAAAAAATTTAGAATACTTAGCGCCTGATGGATCAGTTAAAATCCCCTAACTTTACCAAAATCCTCTTCTGTGCTACTCTATTTCCGAAGTAATCCCGTAGGCCTTCTATGTTAGATCAATCCCCTTTAGGAAAGCAAACAAAGTATGTAACGTTATATTCTCCAGGGTTGTTATTTGCAATTCCTCGCACACTGGCCCGCAGTAAAATTGGTCTCTCTACCCTCCCGTTTACTGGAATGGATATTTGGAATTCCTATGAAGTTTCATGGCTAGATGAAAAAGGAAAACCCCAGATTGCGTTCGGGGAGTTCCATTTTCCCTATGATACGCCAAATATTATTGAATCTAAGTCGTTTAAATTATATTTAAATTCTTTCAATCAAACTAAAGTCCGTTCATTAGAAAAACTTCAAGAGATTTTAGAGCAAGACCTTTCCAACGTTTCTCTCGGCTCAGTTAAAGTAAAACTATATTCTCCCTCAGATTTTAAAAAGCAATCGCTGCACGAGTTTTCGGGGACTTGTCTCGATGGGTTAGAGATCGAAACAGATACTTACTCTGTATTCCCTGAATTTTTATCGACCGCACCTCAAGAAGAGGTAGAAGAAGCCGTCTATAGCGAACTCCTTAAATCTAATTGCTTAGCGACTGGACAACCTGATTGGGGAACAGTGTTAATTCGGTATGTGGGTAAGAAAATCGAACACGCAGGCCTTTTAAAATATATTATCTCTTATCGCAATCATTCAGGTTTTCATGAAGATTGTGTGGAAAAAATATTTCACGACATCTCTACCCATTGCAAACCTGAAAAACTCACCGTTTACGCCCGTTATGTGCGGCGTGGAGGGTTGGATATTAACCCTTTTCGCTCGAATTTCGAAGTCGCCCCTCCTAATCTTCGACTAAATCGGCAGTAATTCTTTCGGCTTGTTACTTGAACCTTCAAGCAACAAGGCATTCTATTTTGATTTTCCAACTAATTTTATAGCTTTAAAATCCGCTTCTAAAGCAAGCAGAAGTGAAGGGCCCCCTATTTTCCTAATTCCTTCGCTTATCTAAGCGGTTTTTTAACGATTTTAGCAATCTGATTTCTCCTAATAGCAAGCCACGTTTCGAGCCTTCGGCTTTCAAACTGCATAATTGCTTACCTCTGTCGACATTAAGCTTACTAGGCTTACGCTAAATTCATAAACTTTTGCTCGTTTCAAAAAATAAAAGGTTCCATCTGTTTTGTATAAAACCGACACTTTATGAAGTCGCTTCTTCTCAATAAAGCTTTATTCGCTTATAATGATCTCTCAAGGACAACTTCTTAAACTTTATGATTTAAAATGATGATTTCAAAAAAAACTCTCCCTTTCCTTGTGGCCTTTGCTGCTTTTTTCTCTACATTTCCCCTAGCAGCAGAGCCCTCCCTTTTCAGGAGCCAGCCTGAAAAAATCCATGTCAATAACCGTGTACTTGCCACCATAAACGGGAAAGTCATCACTGTAATGGATGTGATGAAAAAACTGGATTTAGTGTTTTATCGCAACTTTCCCGAATATGCCTCTTCCGCAGCAGCACGCTACCAATTTTACCAAGCACACTGGGGAGAAGTCTTACAAGATTTGATTGATAAAGAGCTTGTTCTCGCTGATGCTGAAGAAATGAACCTTCCTTTAACAAATGGGGATATCCGGCAAGAAATGGAAGAAACGTTTGGCCCCGATATCATTCACAATTTAGATAAAGCTGGGCTGACTTATGATGAAGCGTGGGACTCAATCAAAGGAGATATCATTATCCGTCGGATGCTTTACTACCGGGTGAATACTAAAGCCCAAACTCAAGTCACTCCTCAAGCCATTCAAGCGGCTTATGAACAATATGCTCAAAAAAACGTGAGGCCTAAAGAATGGAGCTACTACATGATTTCCGTTCGAGATGAGCAAGATGACAAGGGGGCCGAAATTGCCAACCAGATTTATCAACATCTGCAAGCTTCCTCTGTTAAAACTGAAGCTTTGCAGGAAAGCCTCAAAATATGGTTAGGAAAGGATGCGGCGCAAGTAAGTGTCTCTACTAAACTTTCCCATTTGGAAAACGAAGTAACCGAGGAAAATAAACAGATCCTTTCCTCTTTATCTCCTGGAAATTACAGTAAACCCATTGCTCAAAAAAGTCGCGCAACTAAATCCACTGTATACCGCTTATTTTATTTAGACAGCTTCAAACCAGGCGGAGCCCCTTCTTATGATGAGATGAAAGAGAGAATTAAAAATAATTTAATAGAAGAAGCGATTAACAAAGAAACCCATTTATACCTAGAAAAACTGAGAGCCCGCTTCGGCGTCAACAAGATTAATGCACGAGAAACGCTTCCGAAAGACTTTGAACCTTTTTCGTTAAATTAATTACTGCTTCCTATGCCTCTCTATAAACCAAATGAATTATTCGCTTTTTTGAATTCTTTGGGAATCCGTCCTAAGAAAGGCTTGTCACAGAATTTTTTAATTGACGGGAATATTTTGCGAAAGATTTTAGCAGCTGCCGCTGTTAATTCAGACGATGTGATCCTTGAAATAGGCCCGGGCCCAGGTTCTCTTACAGAATGCTTACTTGCAGCAGGAACAAAAGTCATTGCGGTCGAAAAAGACATTCAGTTGGCGGAGGCTCTTATTCGATTGCAAACTCCTCTGCCATCTTTGCAAGTTTATTGCGAGGATATTTTAGACTTTCCCATTGAAAACACGTTACAGCCTGCATTAAAAGAAGGCAAAAAAGCTAAAGTCATTGCAAACCTTCCCTATCATTTAACCTCTTCCATTTTAAGTGAACTTGTTCCTCTACATAACCTCTTTTCAACTATCACTGTCATGGTTCAAGAAGAGGTCGCTCGGCGCTTTACAGCTTCTCCAGGCTCTCGAGAGTATAGCGCATTTACGGTCTTCCTTAATTTCTTCTCCCATCCTACCTATAATTTTAAAGTGGGAAAACAGTGCTTTTACCCGGCTCCAAAAGTCGATTCCGCCGTGATAACACTCCAGTTGAAATCGCCTCCCAAAGTCGATCAGCAGGATTTTTTTGCTCTTACCAGAAAGGCATTTGAACAGCGAAGAAAAATGTTAAAAAGTGCTCTAAAACCTATTTACAAGCCTAGTTTGGTGGCAGAAGCTTTAATGGGAATCAGCTTAAATCCTATGGCAAGAGCGGAAGATTTAAGCTTGGAGGATTATTTGAAGTTATTTGCTTTTTTAGAGAAAATGGCCATCTAAGCAGCTGCGAGAGCTTGTTTCTTTTTAAAAACGCGCATTAAACAAATATTCGCCTTCCTTTTTATCCAAATAAATCGCCTTTGTACAAAATTTAGGGCAGACTTTGTTCACTGAATCTCCAGGTTTTTTCTGAAGCGAAAGTTGCTATAGGCTCCAACCGCTACACTGGTTAAAGATAAAGCCATTCCACTAGCCATTAATCCATAAGCGACAGGAGCAGCTGGAGTGAAAAGGAACAAAAATCCACTTACTACCCCAAACAGGCAAGAACTAATCATTAAAGACTGAATTGCAACCCGTGCTATAGTTTGCTGCTTTATCGATTTGACTATTTTTGACAATTTTAGTAGGGCGAGCTCTTTTTCAAGCTTAGTAGCTTCAGCTACCTGAAACACTTGTTGAGCGTTTTCCCAGGCTGTATGCAATTTACCTCTTAGATGAATAGGATCCAGGCGAAATTGCTTTTTTAAAAAGCGGTTATTTTTTTTCTGTAAGTACTCAAATAGAGGGCGAAAGTCTTCGATTGTTTTTTCCTCTGCCCCCTGCACTTTTTTTGAAAGCTGGCGGAGCATCCAAATGCTTTCTCCCCAACCTTTCATATAGGAAATAAGGGTGGCAACTGAAAAGACCAAACTGACTGCAAATATAGGAGTCGTCCAGCTGATTGCATGCTTTGTGATAGCTCCCACTCTTTGTAAGCCATGTGCAAATGTGGCCGTACACTCTCCAATAATGCCAAAATCTGCCGCCATCAGAAGGAAAGCTTCAATCTTTTCATCCATTGTCCCTTTTATACATTTAATCAAGTGTAAAGCAATATCATAAATGGCTAAAGGTATCCCCATAATAGGAAGCAATTTAAGCACACTCAGCGTGTGATAAACGAACTTAGATTCTAAAATAAAGTGCGATATCGCTTGGCTTACATTTTTTATGATATTTCCTAATGCACTGGTTACACCGTCTAGTTTAGCCACAGCTGAAAAAATAACCCTTGCCGCTTCCACCCCAAGCTCTAACGATTGAAGTTTGCGGGGAATTTGGGAATCATGCGCTCGCTGAAAAAAACCCCCTATTTTTATAAAAGAAAGTTTCGAAAAAGCAAGAATCTTGTGTTTTAAATCTATACGAGCATTTTGGGAGTTCTTCGATTCCTCCCTCGCCGAATAAAAAGAACCTCTGTCATAAGCTCGGTTATAACCGTTATGAGTTTCAAAAAAGAGAGCAGAAGAAATGGAGCTGGATTTAATACACATAGTTAAAATAAAACAAATTAACCAACTATTCTATTTTAACTATGTTTTTCAGTCAATAAATCTAAATTTAGTGATTTAAACTATTTTAATAGGAGAAGGGTTTCTTTCCTCGAAACCTTTTTGATGCCAATAAGGATAAATAGGCGTTCGCTCGCTCGCCAGATCTAGTTTTTTAACTTGCTCTGGAGTTAAATTCCAACCTACGGCCCCTAAATTATCTTTTAGCTGCTGCTCATCGCGAGCTCCCACAATAATGCTAGCTACGGTAGGACGCTGTAACAGCCAATTTAATGCGACTTGAGGGATTGATTTACCTGTTTCTTTAGCTATTTCCTCGAGGGCATCCACCACTTTATATAAGAATTCCTCTTCCACCGGCGGACCTAGATCACTCGTAGCAGACAAACGACTTATCCCTGGCAATGGCTGACCGCGACGAATTTTTCCCGTCAATCGTCCCCAACCTAAGGGGCTCCAAACAGTTAAACCTACTTTTTGATCCAAATTTAAAGGCATGAGTTCCCATTCATAGTCACGTCCAATGAGGGAATAATACCCTTGATAGGCCACATAGCGCGCCCAGCCATATTTTTCTGAGGTAGCTAAAGATTTCATGAGATGCCACCCAGAGAAATTGGAACAGCCTATATAGCGAATTTTTCCACTTTTAATGAGGGTGTCTAAAGCGCTCAACGTTTCTTCAACAGGAGTCATGGCATCAAAACCATGCATTTGATAAAGATCAATATAATCCGTGCCGAGACGTTTGAGGCTTCCTTCACACGCCTTGATTAAATGATAGCGAGAAGAACCTACATCGTTAGGATCTGAGCCAAATCGGAATGTCGCTTTAGTAGAAATCAAAACCTTTTCTCGCCGCCCTTTAATTGCTTGCCCCAAAACTTCTTCTGCTAATCCATTCGAATAGATATCTGCGCTATCAAACATGTTTAATCCACTTTCTAAGCAAATATCTATCAGGCGAGAAGCTTCTTTAGCATCTGTGTTTCCCCATGCTTTAAAAAATGCGTTTCCCCCTCCAAAAGTAGCGGTCCCAAAACTTAAGACAGGCACTTTAAAACCAGAGTATCCTAACTGCCTATATTCCATGTGAGATTCTCCTAACGTCTTCTAAGTTGAAATCCTAGTCCCCCCAAAAAAATCAAAATACAAATTATCCCAAAAACTTTCATCCCTTTTATTAAAAATGAAGACTTCTCAAAATATTGCTTCATCCAGAAAGCCCAGCTTATGGAGAGATCCTCCCCTGCTTTTAGAGAAACATACTTTTTTAAGCTCCCTTCTTTATCTGTCAAATACACTTGCCCGATCACTTGCCCTTTTTGAATGGGAGGCGGCAAATTTAACCATTCAAGCGAGCATTGTAATTCCGGCTCTTCTGCAGCGTAATACGTTATTTTGACATCTTCCTCTAAATAAGCTTTTAGCGGTTTGGAAGCCCAGGGTAGGTTTTGAGAAAATTTTTGAACTCCTTGTTTTAAAAGCAGACGTTCTACTTTTGGCTGCTGAAAGGCTGTTTCAAATAATTTAATCGCATCCTTGAAAAGTTGATCCCTTTCTTTGGTTTTTAATAGAACAGCAATTAAAGTACGCTCTTTATCTTTAGCTACCGCGACTAAGTTATGGCCTGCTAAAGTGGTATAGCCTGTTTTTGCCCCAAGTGTTTTGGCATAGTAAAATTTCCCCTGCTTTAAAAGAGGATGATTTTGAACTAAAACGGAGGGCTCCTGCTTATTTGTTTGAGATCTTGTATGTTTAACTGTCCCAAACATTTTGCAAAATGCAGGAATACCAAGCGCTTCTTTTGCTATAAGAGCCATATCATATGCCGTGGTTTTATGCTCGGGGTGATGCAAACCATGGGGGTTTTGAAAAGTTGTGTGTTTACATCCAATTTGTTTGGTATACGCATTGAGATGAGACACAAAAGCTGGAACTGTTCCTCCTATATATTGCGCGATCACATTAGCAGAATCGTTGGCAGAAACCAGGATGAGGCCATACAGCAAATCTTCTAAGGAGAGTTGCTCGTCTTTTATAATACCCATGTGAGTTCCACCAGGTACGAGCCAATAAGCCGGGAGTGTATAGTTGGATTTTCTTTTGGCTTCTTCCGTGACCCACCCTATGGAATCTTGGTCGGCTGAAATTAAGACGTCTAGCTTATCTGAGAAAAACTTAAGAACATAGGCGGCTGTTGCTATCTTAGTAATACTTGCCGGGAAGTAAGAAGCATAGATATTCTTCTCGTAAAGGATTTTTCCTGACTCGGCATTCATTAAAATGGCGGCTTCTGCTTCTACTGCTACATCCAAAGTTTCTGAAAAAAGGTTAAGGGGGGAAAACAATACAAATAGAAGGGAAATAAAAAAATAAATTTGTGTAAACATCCTTTAAAAGCATTTTGGGTTCTTCTTTTCTCCTAATTTACTTGAAAAGCAAAAAGAATTCCAATTCAAAATGATCTCCTTTCTTTTACAAGTTTCCTAAAAATGCTTTAAGGCCATGATTGGCATTTAAGTTGCTTTTATCTTGGATATCTGCAAAAGCGGAGATAAAAGCATGAAGCAACTAGCCCAATTAGATGAATATTTTAAAAAATACGCCGAAAATCTTCCTTATTGGCTACCGGATGGAATAATCCCCGTGGATCTCTTTTTACTCGCTAAATTTGATCTTTTAGATTCTTTTTTCGAATACAGAAATCCTACAGCTTTAACCCTTTACTTCCACGTAGCGGAATTTCAAGAAAAAATCACCCTTGTTAATGATCATTTTGTGGTTTGGGTTATCCCCCAGAAAGCGGAAAATACCCCGGCGACGACTTTGACCCTGATTGCCCTTAATTACCCGGAATTTATTCAGCTAGAATTGGGATTTCTTTCATCTGGTGTTTATAACACCTCACGACTTGTGTTTAGGCTCCTAGAAAAATTTTTACATGAAATTCAAGAAAACGAAGGATTTTTAAACCGTTTAAAAAAACAAAAAAGCTGACTCCTATTTTTTACTCCTTAATTGAGGTTAAGCAATTAATCGCTTTCTCTATGGTCATCCACTTCCTCCCTAATTTTTAAAATAAATCCCATCCTTCCAAGAATTTGCCCCCTTGGAGGCTGGCAGGCCTCTTTATGGGCCTTTGTTAAAAGGTTATAAGGGCTTCCAAGATCTTTAATAACAACTTGCGTATCTGCTTTTTTTGCGGGCGAGCAAGAAGCGGATGATATTGACTAGAGCCTCTTTGGTAGCTAATCCTACTTGGAGGGCGCCATTAGAATTTACCTCACGTAGCAAGCATTTTCTTTTGTAAGGCGTGGCGTGTTGTAAAATAGGCTTAAGTTAGGGAAAAATTTTTAGCCCTATAATAATCTCTGCTACCAACTATTGCCAATATAGTCTACAACCTTTTGGCTAATAGCTTTGTTTAAAGGTTCCCATGCAGCATCTCGGGCTGAATCCACATCACTCAGCTGGCCGAGGGAAAAAACATTAATGCCTTGAAGATTTAAGTAGTAGTCATGATCAAAGTCCACATTCGTTTCAATGAGAGCCGGGCCTAAAACATACTCCCCTGAACGATTGTCAATTAAAGCAATCTCCACTTTTGCCCATACGCGGGTTTCTGTGGGAATGACGGAGTTCGTCAATTTACCCCGTTTTTTGCGATAGTAGCGAAATCCAATATTTTCATCATGCACCTCGACAATTTTAACGAGAAGGGATAACTCTCCTTGATCTGTCGCATATTGATAACAGCCACTGTTGCATAACTCCCGTACAATAGCCGATGTTAAAGATCCATCCCTATCCCCTTGAACATAAGGGACTGAAATCGTTTTTCCGGAACTGCCCGGTCCTGCAGCTAGACGATAACCGCATCCGGCTAGAAAAAGGAGCAATAAAATCCAGCCTCCTATAAGGCGTCGCAATTTAAAATTCCGCCGTTCCATTTAGCTTCCCTGTAGCTAATTTTACATCCGAGCAAGCCCCTAAAGCAAAAAGCCTTTTGCGGCACCGTTCGGCAATTTGAGTGCCTGGGAACTTAGCAATCGTATTTTGGTAGTAAATAGCGGCAGCTTTCGGATATCCTTTTCTTTCATAGAAAGAGCCTGTTTCAAATAATCCACGTGCATAGATCTCTTTAATTTTTACCACATTTGCTTCTACTTCAAGCAAACGCTCTTCTCCCGGAAAATCTTTTTCAAATTTGCGCTTATTGACTTCCGCAAAAGCCAAAATGTCAGGATTTTGAAGTTCTGCAGAACTTTGGTCCAAATAGACTTGTGAAATCGCCACGTAACTTTCAGGAACAAGCTCGTGCTTGGGAAAACGGCGAATCAACAGTTGAAAGCTCTCTACACTTTCGCGAAATTCTTTAAGCTCCCAAAGATATAGCCCTTTGGAATAAAGGGCTTGGGCCGCAATATCTAGAGAGGGCACAGCGACGATAATTTCATCGTAAATTTGTAAAGCAAGCGACTCACCTGATGCCCATTTTGGGAGTTGTTTAGTACCCAAAAGGTGTCTTCGCGCCCCTTCTCGGAATTTTTCAGCGATTGCGAATTTGTACTCGATTGCTGTTTCAAAATGTTCAGGGCATCCGTGGGCGGATAAATATTCTGTAAAGGCTCGATTAGCAAGCTCAAATTCTTCAAGCTGGAAATTAGCCACTCCCAAAAAGAAGAGAGCTTCTTGAGCCCACGAAGAGGAAGAAAAATTTGATGTGACAATATGAAATTGTTTTGCAGCTTCGTGCCAATTTTCTTGATTATAGGCTTGAACCCCTAAATTGTAATGCACGTGCATAGGCTGCGTAGCGATCTCTTGGGTATGGATAAAACGTCCATTTTTAAAGACATACCCTGCTTCTAAATTAGCAATCCCACCTAGTGTAAGAAAAGCACTCAATAAACATTTAAATATTTTCATCTCAATGACTTCCCTATTAAATAAAACCTAAAGTTTACAGGAGCCAAAGCTTCCTGTCAATCTCCTTGCACATCTTTAATCGCTTCCACCCCTTTAAGCTCTTCCTTTAATTGAGGAGTGAGCGAAATTCCCGAAGATAAATCGAGATACAAAGAGGCAAATCCGCGCGTCCCTATCACGAAATGGAGTTCTACCGGAACATTTCCCGGATGCTCGGAAAATATTTTTTTAATTTTTAAAATTTGACTATGCCTAACTTTCTCCATTTCGAGAGTAATCACACAAGTGCGTTCTTTAGGAGATTTCACAGAGTCGGACGGCTTAAGTGGAGCGACATTTTTTGACATGCTGCCTCCTTTATCTTGGCCAGCAGATGGTGTACTTTTTTGAGGAAACGCTCTCGCTGCCTGAAATTTTGCCCGATCGTAGGCTTTATCGCAAGCTTCTATCATCGCCTCATCAACTTTAGTGAGATCATCTAGCCAACGGCAGGATAGCCGAACAGCTTCTTCTTTTTTTTCAACTTGTAAAACCACATATAAAGGTTGGTTTTCTTTAAGAAGTTCCCCTTTCTGTTCATATAAATCGGGCCAAATGGGCAATTCATAGCTTTCAATCCCATCGCTAATCCGAAGAATGGCAAATTTTTTCTGCGTCTTAGCTGACAAGCGCAATTGCACAGATTCAATGATAACTGCTGATCTAAAAACGGCATCGTGATTTAAGCTATCTATCGCGGCAAAATTGACGCATGATAGGCGTTGCATATACTCTTGATAGCTATCTAAAGGATGCCCAGTCAGAAAAAACCCTAATAATTCTTTCTCTTTTAATAAGATATTTTGCTTTGTAGTGGGATTTTTAACAGGGGGAGCAAAGCTAAATTTTGCTTCTGAAGTCGCTCCCATACGGTCGAAAAATGTCAAAACGCCAGACTGTTCTTCTTTTTTTTCTTTAAGGGCGGTTTCGTACATCGGATCGATACTTAGACGCAAGGCATCCCGAGACCATCCTGTAAAATCAAAACTTCCGGCATCCACCAGGTTTTCGATACTTTTTTTCCCCACTTTTTTCAAATCAATCCGTTTAAAAAATTGGTAAAAATGGGTAAAAGGGCCGCGTCGATTCCGCTCTTGGACAATCGCTTCTACCACGCCCTCTCCCACCCCCTTAATCCCTTTCATGGCAAATCGGATCCCTTGAGGGGTCGCAATAAAAGTGGATTCCGCTTCATTAACATCGGGAGGGAGAATGGCAATCCCCATGGTTTGGGCTTCTCGAATAAACTTGGCAACTTTACTTAAATCATCGCTATCACATGTCATCAAAGAAGCCATCCACTCTCTTGGATGATTGGCTTTCAGATAAGCTGTCACATAGGAAAGATAGCCATACGCCGCCGCATGCGATTTATTAAATCCATAGGCAGCAAACTTTTCCATTTTATCAAAGACTAACATAGAGGTTTCTTCATCGATCTCATTTTCAAGTGCCCCTAATCGAAACTTTTCTCTTTGTTGGGCCATTTGCGCCATGTCCTTTTTTCCCATGGCGCGTCGCAAGACATCCCCTTCTCCCAAAGAGTAGCGGGCCAGTTTACTCGCAATTTGCATCACCTGTTCTTGATAAACCATAATTCCATAGGTTTCAGCCAAAATGTCTTTCATCCATGGGTGGTCATTTTCAATGGCTTCCCGCCCATGCTTGCGGTTAATAAAGGAAGGGATCATATCCATAGGCCCTGGGCGATAAAGGGCACCCACCGCGATGATCTCTTCAAATTTATCTAAATGCAGCTGTCGAGCTAAGTCTTGCATACCGGCAGATTCAAGCTGAAATACGCCTAAAGTTTTACCCTGGTTAAGCAAGTCAAAAGTGCGCGCATCGTCCAACGGCAAATTGACCCAATCAATCCTCTTTCCTGTACTCGCTTGTACTGAAGCTACACACTGTTGAATAGCAGTCAAGGTTTTGAGTCCCAAGAAGTCCACTTTTAGCATCCCCACCATTTCGACAGGTTTCATCGAATATTGGGTTGCCGGCATGTCGGAGTCTTTCGCGTTACAAATAGGAATAATTGAGGAAAGGGGCTCTCCGCTAATGATAATGCCTGCGGCATGGATTCCCGTGCTACGAATAGAGCCCTCCAATTTTTTCCCGATATCAATAATCCGCTTGGCATCTTCATCTGTTTCATACATCGCGCGAAGATCGGGATCTTTCTCTAAGGCTTTTTCGAGAGTGATATTTAAGTCTTCCGGGACAAGTTTGGCAATTTCATTGACTCTTGATAAAGGAATACTTAGCACACGACCCACATCTTTAATCGCCATGCGCGCTTTCATTGTGCCGAAGGTAATAATTTGGGCCACATTGTCCTTGCCATACTTTTCCAAGGTGTATTGAATCACCTCGCCTCTCCTATCCATACAAATGTCTACGTCTATATCAGGATAAGAAAGACGTTCAGGATTAATAAAGCGTTCAAAGAAAAGGTGAAAACGCAAGGGTTCGATATCAGTCACCCCGATCAGGTATAAAACAATCGAGCCTGCTCCAGAACCACGTCCAGGGCCTACAGGGATCTCATTCTTCTTAGCCCAATTAATGAAATCCCAGACAATGAGCAAATAATCGCTCATTTCTTTGGGAACAATAATGCCCATCTCATATTCTAGCCGCTCCCGCACAACTTGCATGGGATCTTTATCGGGAAAAATCTCTTGAATCTTCGCGAGTTTTTCAGCATCGTAACGTTTTTTAATGCCTTCCTCGCAAAGTTCCCATAGGTATTTTTCAACAGCTTGAGCACGCTCTTCTTTGGTGTAAGTTTGCCCTTCTAAAAAAGGGGGCACATACACGGGATAATGTTTCGTTTTGAAGTCGAGTTGAACATCACATTTGTCTGCAATTTCTAGAGTAGAAGCAAGAGCTTGCGGCAGATCTTTAAAAACTTCTTGCATTTGCGTCGGCGATTTAAAATAGCATTCATGCGAAGAATAAACCCTCCGCTTGGGGTTAAGCTGCCGAAATTTAGGATTTCCCATCGCATCTTTTTCTAAGATTTCACATGGTTCTCCCGATTGAACATTTAATAAGATTTCGTGCTCTCGCCAATCTTCCCGATCAATATAGTGGCTATCGTTTGTAGCCACTAATGAAATCTTGAATTCTTGGGAAAGCTCGACTAGAGCTTGAGTCACTTTGGCTTGCTTTTCTATATATTCCTGATAATTCTGCAGCAGCCACGTCTCTTGGTAAAGCCCATCTTTATGGAGATTTTCTTCCGACATCGTGTGCCTTTGAATCTCCAAGTAGTAGTCCTCTCCAAACAAATTCTTATACCATGCCAAGTGTTTTCGAATACTCTCTGGGTTCCCTTGCAAAATTTCATTAGACAAGCGGCTGCTTAAACATCCCGAAAGGCAGATGAGCCCCTCTTTATATTGCTCTAATACTGCGTGATCAATGCGCGGATGGTAATAAAAACCTTCTAAAAAGCCGATAGAAGCAAGCTTACAAAGGTTTTTGTAACCCTGCATATTTTTAGCAAGAAGGGTCAAATGAAAGTCAGAACGGTTTCCGATTTTTTTTCGATCATGGCGAGATTCGGGAGCCACATAGACTTCACATCCAAGAATGGGTTTAACCTGGGCTTCCCGGCATGCTTTATAAAATTCTACAGCTCCGTACATATTTCCATGATCGGTTAAAGCAACCGCGGGCATTTTAAATTGCGCGGCTCTTTCGGCAATCAGATTAATGGAAGCCGATGCATCTAAAATGGAATATTGGGAATGAACATGTAATGCGACCCACATAAGAACCCTTTAAAATTCGATTAATGTCGATAAAAAGAATACCAAACAACCTATTTTGAATGTTAGGATTTATCTCTTCAAATACGTGAACAATTATTTTTAAAAGAAGCCTTCCTTCCTTTATAGTAGACCTAATTGCACGTAACTTAGGTAAGGATAGGAGTACAGATTAAGAAACGTATAGGAAAATCCGATTGCCTATCGCTTAAAGTTGATATTGCTAAAAAACATATAAATTATTTAAAATTAGGCACCTTGAGGCCCCTTTGTTAAGGAAAAAGAAAGCGGGACCGTTAATAAAAAAAATTAACTAACAAAACGACTGCTCTGAATAAAAATGCAGGTGTCTTAATTTTAAAAATAAGGAAGAGAACAATGCAACCTTCTAATTTAGAAAGAATTTCAACTCCACCTTCTTTAAGTCCTGAAAGCAACGCTTCTTCCAACCAAAAAGTTGTGAAGGAAGGTAAGCAATATTCTACCCAACCCCCAACAGTTTTTACAAAAACAAGTAAGGCTTTTAAATCCGTTATAACCGATAAGCAAGAAGCAAAAAATTCAAGTAATAAAGCTCAAAACCTCTCTCGGCCAAGCTTTAAGTTTTCAATGGCTCTAAAACAAAAACTGAAAAGTATAAAAGATAAAATATTTCAATTCTTAAGAAAAATAAATATTTTTAAGTTGTTCAAACGAAAGCGAGCCTTCCTACCAAAACAGGAAAAAGTAAGAGAAACAAACATTTCCACCTCAGGAAAAATAGCCGATCTTCAATTAAGAAAGCTCGTCAGAGTAGAAGTTAAAGCATTTCTAAAGCCGTACCTTATGGAAAAAATTACCGCGGAGACAGAGGACAAAAGGCGTGGCCCACTTGTTCATTCAATCCTTGAAAAAATAAAAGAAAAGCATGGCATCCATCTGGAAAATGAGAGCTCACTGGTTCAAAAATATGCTATCGAGGGGTATTTTGATAGCTGTGCCTCAGACCTTTGCCTAAAATACGCACGTGAGTTTCGCACAGACGTGGCTCAAGCTAGGCAGAATGCGACAGAAGTTTTAATTCAGGCTTTATCCACTGCTCTTAAAATTGATTTCCCTGGATTGCATATTGAAGATAAAGAGATGAGGGAAAAAGCTACCACGGCTATCACTCAAGCCTGGAATAAGCAGGCCGGTGCATCCGTTTCTTTTACCAAAAAGGTAAGCGTTGAATAGAGCTTAAACCGCCCTTTTCAAACCAACTTTGCTTTTACCTTCATCAACCGGGGGTTTTTGGTGGCATTCCAGAGTGGGAGTAAGGCCACCATTGAAATCCCCCCACAGACAATCATCGAGATGAAATAGCCTTCCCACCCGGTGTAATCGGTTATTTTTCCCAAAGGAGCCCCTGCGCATGCCGCCCCCATATAGGCGCAAAACCCTACGAATCCAGTGGACGTAGCGGCTGCTTGTTTATGGGAAAGCTCTGCTGCGGCTACCCCTATCAACATTTGCGGTCCAAAAATTGTAAATCCTAGCATAAAGATAGAAATAGCATCTAAAACCACGTAATCTTCCGGTACGAGCCAAAAAATCAACACAGACAACATCATCCCTGCAGCAAACAGAACATTTACAGGTCCTCGCCTAGCTCCAAACAAACGATCAGAACTCCAGCCTGCACATAAGCTTCCCACAAACCCGCCCACCTCAAACAAGGAGATACAGGCATTTGCTCCCATACGGCTATAACCTTTTTCATCTAAAAGATATAAAACAGTCCAATCATTTACCCCGGTGCGAACTATATAAACAAAGAAATAGGCTAGACCAAGCATCCACATATATCCATTTTTTAAAACGTGCTCGACTAATATTTCTTTCGTGGAAAGCTTTTGCAGGCCTTCATTAGCCCCAAAACCTGAATAATCTTTCCGAAAATCTTCAATCGAAGGAAGGCCTAAAGATTGCGGCGTATCACGCAAGCGGTTAATTAAGAAGAGCCCCCCCAAAATGCAGAGAAAGCCGGGAATATACATTGCATATCTCCAGCCTAAGAAATACAAACAAGCTCCCACAATCCAGGGAATCAAAAGCGTTCCTACATTATGGGAAACACTACAAGTAGACCACCAAGCCCCTCTCTCAGAGTGAGAATACCAATGTGTTAAAAATCGCGCACAAGGAGGCCATCCAAATCCTTGAAACCACCCATTTAATCCCCAGAAAACGCAGAAAAGAAAAATAGAAGATGAAAGTCCAAATAAAATATTCGCCACTCCCGTCATCATCAGACCAATGGCCATAAAATACCTGGGATTCGAGCGATCGGATAGTATTCCACTTGCAAATTTGCTTAGGCCGTACGTGATAGAAAAAATACTGCCCAATATCCCTAATTGGGTTTTATCGTAATGTAACTCTTGAGCCAAATCGGGCATGGCGAACGTAAAACTTTTTCTTGTAAAATAATAGAAGGCGTACCCTACAAACATCGAATACAAAATCCTGATTCTCCAATAATTGTATGTGCACTCAATTTCTTGAGAATCCTGAATAGGCTTGATATAAGGCGCTGGTTTTAGCAAATTAAAAATAGAGGCCACGCGCATCTCCTTTTCTACTCCTTGATCGATGAGCTTTTACCCACCTTTTCCTATTTTTTATCGCTTAAAGCGAGAAGAAAAAACATAACATACTAATTTAAATTTTTTGAAGTTTGAAATTCCTCTGCAAGGGAGGTTTCAAAAATAAACCTATTGCTTAAACCAACCGACTAAGCGTCACGTTTTTAAACCGCTTGTTCATTTTTATTCAAGGCTTTCTCACATTTTTTGCCCGAATTCTCCTCAAACAGCTACTCTTCTCTTGACGGTTGCAAGTAGATATGCTAGAAAGTCAGCGATGGAAAAAAGACGGAATAAAAATGTCTGACTGTTATGGCAAACCAAAACTCTAGATGATTAAGCTCACCGTACAGCGTAAAAACAACCAAATTGAGGAATTTGTTTTTGAGAAATCCTCTATTAAAATAGGAGAGGGGGGAGAAGAAATCGATCTTTCTCTCTCTGAAGAATCCCTACACCCCTGCCATGTGGAAATTTACGAACATGACGGCTTCTTTTATATCTTTAACCGTGCAAATGACCCTTTTGTAGCTTTAAACGAGCTGCCCTTCAGAAAAAAAAGCCTTTGCGGAAAGGATGTACTAATGGTAGGAAAAACACGCATAGAAATTGAAGCGCACCCTGCAAAGAAAAATGAAGAAGTTTTGTCGCCAACAGGTCCTTTAATCTCTCAGTCAGAGTCAAAGCACGCACATAGCGAGGGCCACGGGACAGCCAACTTACAAAAATCTGAAATTCTCCCCCCACCTCCCACACTGGAGGAGGCAAACCAACAGGAGTTTTCTCTATACGCCCCTCAGAACCCTTCAAAAAGGGTAAACGAAGATCCTTCTCTAGAAATTGTTCCCCCCCAGCACGTACCAGAAGGCAGTCTCAGTCTTTCCTCTTTGGCACCCAAACCCTGCCTTGCAAAAAACGAAGAACTAAAAGCTCCCCTAAGCATGGCCCAAAAAAGTTGGAGATTTACACTTAGCTTAGGGGCAATGATTTTAGCTTTTATCACTCTTTTGTCAGGCATTGCTTATTTAAAATTTAACAATGAAAGCGATCGGGATGAGATTAAAGCTGCACAAGCGGTTGCAGATGCTGCAATGGCTCTCAGTTACGCTCAAATGGCTCGCTTAAAACCTCATAAGAGTAATTGGTCTCAGCCAGAATTTTTAAAAACAAGTTTAGCCCCTATCCTTCCGCTAGATACCAAGCCTTTAATTGACGTAGACGCCCAAGGGAAGTTTAAAAATTGCCCTTATTTGCTTCGCATCTATACCAGTGGGGATTTAAGCCATTTTTTAGTGATTGCTCAACCTGCTCCAAGCACTTTGCAATGGTTGCTTCCTCGCAGTGCAATCGTTTTAGATTCAGCTTCTATGGAAATGAGAAAAACAGCAGATTTGAAAAATTTAAATCGACTATTGGTGAATATCAATTCTTTAGATGAACTAAACTCTAATGAAATTTTTAATATTGCCAAAGAAGGCAAACTCATCCGTTTATCGTCACTGAAACTGAGCAAAAGAGTTCGAGAATTCACTCCTCCAAAAGCCCTTTCTCTCTTACGGCCAGGCGCTGAAAACTATATTTATAATGCGCCTCGCTATCACCGGTTTGGCGAAAACATTCTTAATAAAGCGATCGCTTTACTTGAAGGTCCAGTAAATGATCAACAAGTCAGTGCGTTGAAACAAGATATCGAGGCGCTTAAAAAACTCCCTAACCTGGTGCTTTATACTACCAAGGGAATCGAGGGGGCTTTACAAGCCGAAAAAGCTTTATCCATTTTTGTGCCTAACACCCCTTTTCTAATTGGCTATTTAAAGCTTAGCTCGCAAGGTAATATTATCCAGAACTCAATGCTAATGAATGAAGAGATCGGCCCTGCCTCTGGGGAAGCCGCCACAGACAAGCCGGTGAACAAGGATATAAAAGTGCAAGGCCCCTTATCCATAGCCGCTGAAAACACCCAAGCTCCCCCCTCTCATTTACATTCAAACCCTGTCTATTTGCAATTAGATAAGCTGTTTAACAATAGGAAAAATGCCCTTCATCCTATCCATACCAAAATGGAGGAGCTCATTTCCAAAGAACGCATAGGGACTACGTCCGATTTTCATCCGCAATTTCAAGAGCTCCTCAAAGAACATGAAAAAATAGCGCTCGAACAAAGGGAAATTTTTAAAGAAGCCTTTTTTAAGCTACAGGAAGAATACTGGATGATTCCTTTAAAAGAGTGGATGGAGTATATCCAGGCAACAGGACTAACTCCTTTAGTAGAAGATATTCTAGTAGACCTTCCAAAAGAAAATTTTTTATCCCCTGGAGCCTTTGAGAATGCTCTGCGAAAAATTCGGGACAGCCACAATTTTGACGAACTCTACTCGCAAGTCAAAGAAATTACGGCTCACTTATCTTTAAATTTTTTCCCCTCGATTCAGCGTCTTATTGAGTACCAAAATACTTACAAAAATGAAGTCATAATCATGATCGATAAATTTTTGCTCTCCTCGGGGGAAAAACTGACTGTGCTATCCTCTTCGACGCAGGAGATCTTAGACGATATTTTTAAACTGATCTGGGTAAATTCTCCCACCGAGCGGGAATTCTATTTGCATGAATTAAACCTTTTAATCCAAGAAACCGAAAGTAAAAAAAATTTAAGCGAACCAGCTTCTTTGCAACAGATCCTAAACTAAAAACCCCATAAAATATCGTCTAGGCAGAGTATTCACCTTTTTTAAGTTTATCTTCTTATCCCTCTATTTAAGACTAGAGGGAAATTAAACCTCCCTCTTGCAGGCTTGCAACTTCGGGCATCCTCACAGGAATTTCGGCCTTAGCAGCTGGGATTTTTATTCGGATGGACAGCTAGCCATTTCTAGCTCTTCTGGCTCAACCCACCGACCATGTTGTTTTATCAAAGCCACGAGCCGATCTACAGCTTCTGAGAAAGGGATATCTTTTTCGACACATTGCTTCCCTAAGTAAAGGTCGATCATCCCTGGCTTGGATCCCACATACCCAAAATCGGCATCGGCCATTTCTCCGGGACCATTGACAATGCACCCCATGATCGCAATTTTCACTCCCGGTAAATGCGCCGTACGATTTCGAATACTTCTTGAGACCTCCTGCAGATCAAATAACGTGCGACCACAGCTTGGACAAGAAATAAAATCGGTCTTTGAACTCCGCATACGCGCTGCCTGCAAAATATTAAAGCTGAGTTGACGCATAAAATCTGGCTCATGGGGAGCTTCTATCCAAATCCCTTCCCCATAGCCGTCGCATAATAAGGCTCCATATTCAGCCGCAGCCTGAATGATTAAATCTTCTTTGTCTAACAAATAGGTGAAATGAAGAATGACAGGAGAAGAAATCTTGGCATTTTGCAGCCATTCGAAAAAATGTCGAGCGGCATGCAGCTTATGGTTTTTAGGAGAAAAAATAAGTATTTCGGGTTTTAGCTCGTGAATCCAATTCCATTCTTCCTCCGACTCTTTTTCTACTAAGATAGCCAGAGGTTGTGGACGAGTAGTCCTGCTAAGGGCAAATCGAGCCGTTTGTTGCTGTTTTTGGAAGGATTCAATAGCGGCTTGTAAAGGCTGGATGTAAAGAGCATCTGTTAAAGGGTGAAACGAAGCAACTCCGACCCCCTTTTTTAAAAGGGTGCTTAAAATCTGCAGTTTTCTTTCCTCTCGCTCAGCATGCTTCAACACAATCATATCGGCGGTGGTTGATTTTAATTTAATCGTGCCGAGCTGCTTTTCGCAGCCGATTAACTGATAAAAATCAGGTTGTTGAAGGAGCTCTGCATCCACGTTGACCATCACCGTCCCATTTCGATGCATGGGCACACTTTTTGGGAAAGAAA
This sequence comes from Parachlamydia sp. AcF125, assembly GCF_018342475.1. Classification (NCBI taxonomy): domain Bacteria; kingdom Pseudomonadati; phylum Chlamydiota; class Chlamydiia; order Parachlamydiales; family Parachlamydiaceae; genus Parachlamydia; species Parachlamydia sp. AcF125. Next base: position 29,835 of record NZ_JAEMUD010000001.1, read on the forward strand.
CCGCTCTTTTTTTGACTTCTTGGATGTTGCGATGAGTTTCTTCAAATGGAGATACCCCCTGCCCTTGAGCCTCTTCAGCTAAACGCACCAATCTCCTGCACGGATCTATTTCATTCCATGGATCTTCTGTTAAGGAAACCCGAATAGTATCCCCAATCCCATCCAACAGGAGGGCTCCCATTCCCATAGCGGACTTGATTCGCCCATCTTCCCCTTCTCCCGCCTCCGTAACCCCCAAATGTAAAGGATAGTTCCAGTTTAATTTTTCCATTTCAGCAACAAGCAATCGATAGGCCTGGATCATCACTAGCGGATTGGATGCTTTCATAGAAAAGATGAGGTCATGAAAGTCATTTTTACGGCAGATACGGGTAAATTCTAAGGCAGATTCCACCATTCCAAAGGGAGTGTCCCCATATCGATTCATAATGCGATCAGAGAGCGAGCCGTGATTAGTTCCAATGCGGATAGCTTTTTTAAGGCGCTTGCATTTTTCAACTAAAGGGGTAAATTTTTCCTCTATTTTTTCTATTTCGGCGGCGTAAGTGGCGTCGTCATATTCAATAATTTTAAAGCTTGCCCTTTTATCTACGTAATTGCCAGGATTAATCCGAATCTTATCTACAAAGTCTGCCACTTTCATCGCCGCTGGGGGAAAAAAATGAATATCCGCAACTAAAGGAATTAAATAGCCCCGCCTCACTAACTCGTTTTTGATCTGTTCGCATGCTTCAGCTTCTTTCATTCCCTGCACCGTCACCCTCGCAATCTCGCAACCAGCATCTGCTAGCCGCATAATTTGATCCACAGTTGCCTCTACATTTCGCGTGCTTGAGGTAGTCATGGATTGAATCCGAATGGGATGATCTCCTCCTACTCCCACCTTGCCAACCATCACTTCCCGGGTCTTGCGGCGAATAGTTTGATAAGAGGATACACAGTACTTCATTTTATTTCCTTTTAAGCCATGTTGTTTTAGGGAAGAGTATATTTTTAATCTCCATCTCCTGCAATCAAAATTTTCAAAAGGGTTAGTAAATGAGGAATTTATTTCCTAATGAAAATTAAATTAGTTTGTAGTATATTTAAAAGAAAGGAAGGTATTCGCACTTTAAAATGACTCGATTTTAATTAACTTCCTTAAAATGAGTCTTTTATCAATTTAATGAAAGGGATGGATATGCCGAACGTGAATGTAAATGATCAAGATCCAAACCAAGTGTATCAAGGCTTAGCCACTAATCCAGTAACGACGACCCAAGTTGGCCAAATCACCTCAAACTCCTCTTTACCCGCTATCGAGCCCAAAGATACCATAGCGCCAAGCGAAGCTGCAAAAGAACAAATCCTATTTGATTCTGCCAATCCTGTATTAGCTCCTCCTTTGGTCAATTTAAATAATTTCGCCGAATTTTATAGCTCCAACAGTGCTTTAAGTTCCTCCCAACAAGGGGATAATTTAGGTATTCAGGTAGCCATGCAAATAGAGCAAAAAAACCATGAGATTATTTCTAATATGCTTGATGGATGGATTGAAAATCTAAGAAAAATCGAAAAAGAATACAACGATAAAATTAATTCTCCCGCTTATCAAAATTGGATCAAAACACAATCTGCCGATTATCGGGCTGTTATTCAGCGCGAGACAGACGAAGCAACTAAGCTGGCTATCATGGCTACACCCGAATATCAAACCTGGGTATTAAGCCAGCTTTCGTCCACACAAATTCAAATCTCTCAAGCCGCATTTGACCGTGACCAATCACTCAAAGTTGGCATAATCAATGGATTAAATAATTATGTCGATAATCCTACTGCTGTTGACCCAGAACAAGCCCTTTCAGCTGCCTTTGTAGCGTCTACTGCCGTCTTGGGGGCAAGCTTGATTGCCTCCCCTGTCACAGAAATGACTACCGATCCGGTTTCTTATAATCCAATTCAAGAGCAATGGAAATTTATTTCCCCTCTTGTTCCCTCTAATATGGCTGCTGAATTAGGGTTAATTGGCGGGTTATTTGCAGGGGGAGTCATGTATCGAGCAGCTCTCACTACCATTTCTGAGCATGCGGGCGGCGGCAATGGTAAACCTCTAAAATTAGATTTTGCCCAAAAATACGCTGAACAAATGTTGACCTTAGCCGCCAGCCCAAGTTTTAACCAATTTATTCATGCTTCACTCATTAACAAGGTCGAGGGAGCTGATCTCCTTACAGACGCCCGCAAAGATGAGCTTTCGAGTATTGTAAAAACCGTATTGCTTAGTTCAGCTTTAGCCACCTATTACAAAATTGAAACAGGCAAAAATTCTTCCCAAGAGTTTTTATCGATGATTAGAGGCAATTCGAATGCGGGCGATATTGTATTTCCTGAAACAGACATCCGTTCTAAACTGATTGCAGCTATTCGAACCCAGCTCGACAGCTTAGGCGATCCTACTGAAAAAAGTCGGGTGTTAGAAGCAATTGGAGAATATATGGATACAGATCCTAGCACCGATAAGCTGTTAGAGCCTCAATCTGTGTTTGAAGATCTTCTAACTACTACTCCCTACGCAGACCGTTTAAGTAAAACACATGTTTAAATGTTAGGCTCTTTTTAGACACTAGGCCAAGTGTAAGCAAAGCGTTGTTTGTGATATTAATGCCATAGAAAAACTCGTAGAGAGGACTAAAAAACAAACACAGGAATTACTCCCGGCAAAAGAAAAACAAGAAAGGACGTCCAAATAAAGAAGAGAAGAAAAAATAACAGCTAGCTATCCTGCGAGCGAGTAATCTGCAAACAAGAAGGCTTAATGAATTTTTACCATTTTTAAGTTAAAACTTAAAAAATGCTTCAAGCAAGCGGCGCATATGAAGGTAGTCGATATTAGCCATTAATTCTCTTGCTGCATGCATGGACAGTTGTGGGCATCCAATATCCACAGTAGGCATTCCCGTAGAGGTTGCATGAAGGGGCCCAATCGTTGATCCACAAGGCATGTCTCCTCGGGAAACAAAGTGTTGAAGAGGGATTTTTTCTTTTTGGCATAAATGGGTGATTAATGCGCTTGTCCACGCTTCAGAAGCATACCGTTGCTTCGCATTCGATTTTAAAACAATCCCTTCACCCAGAACAGGCTGATGCAAAGGATCATGCTTTTCTAAGTAATTGGGATGGACTGCGTGCGCCAGGTCGACTGAAATACACATAGAATTATTTAACAGACGCAAATAGTCCTCTCTTGTTTGATTATATCCTATCATAATTCTTTCTAAGGTATGCGCTAAAAAGGGAGATTCAGCCCCTTGTGCCGTGGCAGAGCCAATTTCTTCATTGTCCCAAACAACCATCATTTTAAGATTTTCATTTTCAGGCTCGAGAGTTTGCTCTAAAGCCCCCCAAATAGCATGCACACTCGCTAAACTATCAATGCGATAAGCGGCAAGCATCTCTTTCGCATATCCGATAAAAGAGGGTCCTTCTAGGGGGAAAAGAAATAAATCGGCACCTAAAACTAGATGTTCACCTATTGCATGCTTTAAAAGCCAATCCAAATATCCTTTTGCGCCTAATGGCAATTCGAGAGCCGCTAGGGCAGATAGATGATTTTGTTTATTCAAAACCAGCCCATTTTCATTGACCTGGGGGTCTAGATGGATAGCCAATTGGGGGATCACCACCGGATAATCCTCCAGGCGTACAAGCTTTTCAACAATTGAGCCATCTGCATCCTTGACAATCACTCGCCCTGCAATTCCCAAATCCCGATTAAGCCATGAAGACAATAAGGGTCCCCCATAAACTTCTACTCCAAACAACACCATTGAATTGCGGTAAAATTCTGAATGAGGCTTAAGTTTTAAAGAGGGGCTATCCGTATGCGAAGCTGCCAGGCGCACAAGCGTTGGAGGGTTCAAAGGAGCCACAAATGCACATAAAGAAGAGCCATTTTTAATGGTAAAGTACCGCTTTCCTGGTTGAATATCCCAGCGCTCAGATTGCGACAAGCAAATAAAATCGGCCTTCAGCAACCTTTCTTGTAATTCCCTCACAGCATGCCAAGCCGTAGGCGATTCCTTTAAAAATACCATGAATTCTTGAATTTCTTCAGGGACCATCTTTTATCCTTGGGTTGGGATCCTGTCGCAGAAGTTTGCCTTAGACCGTGGGCATGAGCCGGCTTACGCCTCCCAAATATTTTTGAAGCACGGAAGGAATCAAAACGGATCCATCTGCTTGTTGGTTGTTTTCTAACAAAGCCACCATTAAACGAGACGTTGCAAGCCCTGACCCATTCAGTGTATGGACAAACTCGGGCTTTTCCCCTTTTTTTCGATAGCGAATTTGAGAACGCCTGGATTGGTAATCTGTACAATTAGAAACAGAGGAGACTTCGTAATAACGATCCTGACCCGGCAGCCACACTTCAATATCCACTGTTCGAGCGGAAGCAAAAGACATATCTCCCGTAACCAAAAGCATGTTTCGATAATGCAGCTCCAGCCCTTGTAAAATCTCTTCTGCGCTTGCCATCATTTGATCAAAAAGCTGCATGCTTTCTTCAGGCTTACTAAAGCAGAACATCTCTACTTTATTAAATTGATGCATGCGAATAAGACCCCTTTCTTGAGAACCAGCAGCTCCCGCTTCTCTTCTGAAACAAGGAGTATAAGCAATATATTTTAAAGGAAGCTGATCGATATCCAAAATTTCATCGTAGTGCAGCCCATTTAAGGGGACTTCAGCTGTGGGAATTAAATAAAGATGATAATCAGGATCCTTAATTTTAAATTGTTGGTTTTCAAATTTAGGAAGTTGACCGGAGCCAAATAAAATATCTTTTCTAACCAAAATAGGGGGAATCCATTGCTCAAAGCCATTCTTAATGTGAATGTCTATCATGTAATTCAATAAGGCCCATTCCAAGCGAGCACCCAAGCCTTTGTAAACAGGCCAACCCGTGCCAGAAATCTTAGCCCCTCGCTTAAAGTCAAATAAGTTTAGCCGCTCATTTAGCTCTACATGATTCTTAAAAGGAAAATCAAAGATAGGTTTTTGCTTAAATTCCTTAATCATGACATTATCTTTGGGGGTATCTGAAATCGGGATGTCATCCATCGGAAGGTTGGGAACTGTAGAAAGCAATTGAAGTAATTCTTGTTCCAAAGGAGCCAAAGCATGGTCTAAGTCGTGAATTTGATTGCCAAAGTGAGAAACTTTTTCTAAAAGAGCGCTCGCGTCTTCTCCTCGCCTTTTTAATATCCCAATTTGATCGGAAAGCTCGTTTCTAGCAGACTTGAGTTGCTCAACTTGTGTTTTGATTTCACGCGCTTGACGATCTAAAGCTAAAATGGCATCGATGACACTTTCAGAAGAGGGCTCTTTAGTTTTAATTTTAGCTTTTATGGCTTCTGGATGTTGGCGAACGAGCTTGATATCGAGCATAGAAATATCCTTTTTGAAACATTGAAGTTCGATTATAAAGGGAAAAAAGGTTAAAAAGCAAACTCCCTCAGGGATTTTACTGCAATTCAATTGAATGAAAAAAGGGATTTTTACTAAATTAGCAAGCAAGTAGTCAGTTTTAAATTCAGCGCACAAAAGAGGACGAGGTGAAAAAAGTTTCTTTACTTTTTATTTTGGCTAGCTTGATGTCACATTTACTGTTTGCCGAAAATAAAATCTATGTGGCCCCTGAACAACTTATTTTTGAGAAAAATGGCTTATTTGTTTCTACAGATGATTCAATTTTACCTCTTAGCCAGCTTAGCCATGACAAGCAAGGGTTTTACTTCTATCCGGAAGACATCTGCTTAATTCCTGGGCCTAACGCATGGGTATGTTTGATGTGTGGACATGATAATTGGTCTTGGCAAGGAAGGTGCACCCAATGTAACCATCGTCCTCAATAGATATGAAAATCGCATTTATCACAATCAGTAGCTTGTACCTCATGTGTGCATTTTGTAAAACAGAATGCACTTCCTCCATTCTAAACCAAATTTCTCAAAGTGAAAAAGAGCAGCTGGAAGCTTTTTTTGCCGAATTAGTGGTAGACGCGCATTTTGGCTATTCGCTATTTGGCGATAAACCCGTATCTTTAACGGGCCATTTCTTGCTAACCCCCTGGAACAACGTGCTCGAACTTCATAAGATAGATGGTGATTTCTGGCAAAAATGGAAAATTTGGGAAAAGTATCAAAAACAGCTGGAAATTACTCACTATCTCCTAGTCAAAGAGCCGGCTTCGTTTAAAAATAGCCAATTCATTATTTTAATAAATAAAAAAGCTTTCATCCATGCCTTCACCAAACACGCTGCACTTTTCCACGCCATTTTAGGAGCAGGCCTTAAGCCAGAAAAAATTTTACAAGAAATTGCAGAGGGCAAAAAAACGTTTTTTGAAAGCATCCGTCATAATCCTACTCTTTTAGGCCTTTTGTTAGGATATGGAGAACATAATGCCATTTGTTTTTCGCAAAAAGGAAAAATTTTAAAAATGTCCTGCTTAAGAAGCTTTGGTGACGATTCTCGCTTTTCCTTATTGAGAGTAGGCTCTCTTTATTTTTTGGCAGACTTCAAGCATCCTGAAACTCAAGCCCTCTATCAGAAATACGAAAAGCTTAGAGGAAGGCTTTCAACAATTTATGCGCATGGAAATTTTCTTCCCATCACCTTGTCAAAATTGACTGAATGAGAGGATTGAGCCTTTCATATGGCTAAGACTTGCTTTTCTTTTTCAAAATACTTCATTTTTTCTTTTTTATCTTAAGTCGCAACAGCAACCGCACACCAGTTTTTTTCTAATCCTAAGGGTTCTGGAAATTCTATGGGCTTTTCCAAAAGTGATCCATAAAGTACATTTTTTAGATATCAGAGCCGATGCCAAAGGCCTTTTCTCCTGCTCCTAGCAAATCAGTGCCGGCATGTTTTCTTGGAGGCTTCCTCAGATAAAACATGCAGAATGGCATACAGGGGGCCTTATTTCATCCTAGAATATAATAATGGACCGCCCTGGAATGAAATAGGGATAAAGAAAGGCCGAATGAATGCCCTCGAATCCCACAAGTAAACTTGAAAGGTGGAAATAAGGAATCTATGAGCAAAGCCTAGCTTCGCAAGGTTTCAAGGGTCCATTCTATGCCGGGAAAATTTAATTATAAAGACATCTTTATATACCGAATCCAGCTTAAGAGATTGTTACCAATATGCATGCTAGTGGGCATATATACTTCTCCTGTGAACTCTTTGGCAAGGCCCAATATAATCCCCATGAGGATGGCAGCCACCACTTGCGGCAGAAAAACAACTGGATTGCATACAAAAATAGCTGCATTAGAAAAATGCATTAAGCCAAAAATAACCGAGGTAAAAAATATCGATGTCACGCGAGCGGCACTATTTGCTGCAGGCTTTGGAAGCCCTAACGCCACGTAAAGAGACTCGAGTTTATTTTTAAGCTCTCCTTGAAGGCCTTCTCTAAAGGTTACTTCTTCCCCAATGGGAATTAGAATGCACACAAAAGGTGTTAGAAAGATTTTATCGATAAGGCCTAATTCGCTGAAAGGATCTGTAAGAGTTGTCGACACTCCCAAGCCTTTTACTATTTTTCCTGTCAAAGGGGCGTAGATTATAGGCATACACATGCCCAACCCCAAACCAATGGCGAGTTGGCCAAAAGGAGATGTGACAATTTTTTTAATTTTTTGAATAGTCGCATGGAAGCAATCTTTGGCCGCAACACCGCAAGAATACAATCCAGTTACAAACGGGTGAGTGGTGCAAGATGGACTAGGAATGGCAAAAAACATAGCCTAAATTCTCCTAACAATAAAAAATAACTAACTCTCAAAAAGTTTTACAACAACTTATCATTCAAGCATACAAAAAACCCATAGAACTTTTTCAAAATTAATTTTTTAACATACTCGCCTTAATTTAAGGTAAGCAAAATACAAAAAAACTCCCCCTAGTAAAGGACTTAACTGACGAAAAATTTCGCTATCTAATTAATATTAAGCGATCTACATCCAATAGGGGGCAAACATTTGAGACCCACCTATAAAAAGCAAAAATTTAAATAACGCACAGAAAAAATTTAAAAATATTCTGGTTGAAAAGTTTTGGGAGGATGATTCCCTTTTTCCCTACTGAGAGGAGGCTCGCTTTATTTTTTGGCAGGCTCCAAGCATGCTAAAACTAGGGATCCCTCCCCACCACTATGAACGGATCAAAGGAAGACTTCCAACAATTTATGCGCATAGAAATTTTCTTTCCGTCCCCTTGTCAAAATGGATTGGATTCGAACGGATGGATGATTGAGTCTCCTCACGCTATTAAGTTCTTGAGCCTAAAAAATATAGTCTGCTTCACGCATTCTCATCGACAAAAGAAAAGCAATTAACCTCCTTAAAAAAAATTGCCCGGTTTTTACTCTATTATTCTTTATCTTTTGAGAAAGAGCTAAATGCTAAATAACAAATAAAAAGTTAAACAAGACAGCTCCTCTTTTTCAATTAAGCTTCTTCAACAAGCACTTCAAATCAATAATATAATTGAAAATTTTATTTTCCAATAACTTCATCCAAACTATTTTTTTAAAAAAAACCTATTGTTTTTTTACCGAATTTAAACTAAAATATTAACCTTTATTTTCTAATAATTAATTAAGGTAATTCTTTATGCCATTTTCCAAAATTATTAATACTCGATCAGTCTTAATTTCTTCAGAAGGAGGCTCTGGCCATAAAATTGCTGCCCTCGCAGTCAAGTCCCGTTATCAAGGATCTTATTACGAACTGGATACCTTTGCTACCTTAGGAAAAATCGGAAAAGCTTGCACGGAGAGATGGAACCAAGCGCAAAAGCGGGGTGACATCAAAACCCAAATTAAGCTAGCCAACTATCAAGGATTGGCAGAAGCTCTTTTCAGCATTCCCATTTATTTTCGGGTTTGCTATGTATTATTGCGGCATAATATCGATCAAATCATTGATACGCAGGCCATTGGCACCCGTTCTATCATTAGAGCAGCTCGCACAGTTAATTTCATTTATAAACTTTTGCGCAAAAAAGAAAGGGTGATAAACGTTTGGAAAATTTTTATCGAACTCCCCACTTCCAAGTCTTTGTACTATCACCGATATATTAAAAAACTGAGCAAAAAAGACAAAAAAATTTTTAAGCTTGTCTCTATTAAACCTCCTTTTAAGACTATCCAAGAAGAAGAAGATTTTTGGCAAAAATACTGCAACCTGTCGGTTCTTACTAAAGAAGTGGTTTATGCCGATCCTCCTATTCGAAAGGAATTTTTAACTTATAAAAATTTACCTTCAAAGCCTCAAAAGCTAGCGTTTGCTGTGAATACGGAGGAAGAACTCCACCTTTTGCAATCTATACACAACGACTTAGAGCCTGACCCAAGTGAAGCCAAAAATTTATGGAATATTTCAATCAAAAATGATGATATCGTCATGACATTAATGCTGGGTAGCCAGGTAGCTGAAAAGGCTACCCTTAATTATGTCTCTCGCCTTTTCCAAGCAGGAGAAACGATCATTTCTCAGGATAAGAAAATTTACTTTTTTGTTTACTGCAACAAGCACATTCCCCAACAAGAGACGTTATTTAAGAAAGTGGTAGACCTTGTTAAAACCTACCAGAAAACAAATCCAAATATTAAGGTTGTTCCTTTAACCTTTCAAAATGCTTCAGAAATTGCCCCTATGATGTATCGAAGCGATTTTGCAATCATTAGAACTGGCGCTCAGGCCTCTCAAGAGGCAAAAAGTAGTGTGCAGGGGCAAATTTTGATCCACTCTGAAAATACAGATGAAAATATTTCTTTAGAAGACCAATCTGAATTACTAAAAGGCATTCCTTTATGGGAAGGAGGAAATGCAGAGTTTTTGATTAATACTTGTCAGGCAAAAATAGTGAATCCCTCGTTATTCAAAGAATATTTAACCTCTCGTTTAACGACTCATTCCTGCATTTGTCAATAGACAATAGAACGCTAGCAAAACTTTTTCCTTTGGAGGGAAAGTTGGGCACAAAATTTTATAACTTTGCTTTTGGCATACTTAAAGGAGTAGATACAAACAGCAAGGCAAAAAAGGTAAACAAGAGAAAAACCAAAAGCTTTGGGAAGAGATCTAATAAGTAGTATGGCAAAGTGTAAGGCCATAAATATGCGCTGGGCACCCTTCTAATAAGGTTTCAGCACATCGATTTAACGTCTCGCCTGTAGCGCGCGCATCATCTACAATTAAAACAGTCTGGTCGCAGATGTTGGCATTCTCTTGCAGCAAAAAATTTTCGCGATCTAAAAGCATCCGTTGTTTTCGCTCTAAGGCAGCTTGGCTATAATCGCCGCTCTTTCTTTTTAATACTTGCTTAACAGGACAGTTAAGAATTTTTCCTAAAGCATTCGCTAATAGAAGCGCTTGATTATACCCTCTAGACAGATGCCGCATAAATGATAAAGGGACAGGCACGATCAAATCAGGTATGGGCCATTGTAGCTGAAAAAACTGGTAGGCAAGAAAAGCTCCTGCGCCTTCTGCTAAATAAGGTTTATTGAAATCCTTTAGATGGGTAACAAGGGTAGCCGCTGGTCCAAAGTAGTCGAAAGCAGCCCCCATCCCTCGAAATAAAGGGGCCCGTAAAGCACAACGTTTACAAAGCTGAACATCTTCCCGAAAAACATGCTTAGGCTCAAAACAATAACAACAACGCTCTCTAGGATTGATCAGGGAAAGCTGCTCACTACAAAAATAACAAAACACACTTTCTGGATTCTGAAGCGAGCCCTGGCATTCTAAACAAATAGGTGGATAGATTAAATGTAAACCACTTTCCACCCATTTTTTGAACTTTTTCAAGAATGAAGCGCCAGCTGTTCGCCAAAAATAGTGGAAAGCCGATTTTCCATAGCTTTCATAAGTTCTGGGTAATATTGAGGGTAGTTTTTTTTGAACCATACATCAAACTTGTCCACAATTTTTAAAAGGTCACTGCGGTAAACTTCTGGATTTTTTATTTTTTCCTCAGAAGATAATTTTCCAATATCCAGGTGAATAGGATAAACAGTTTCTCCATAAACAAAGCCTGTGTTATGCATGACTCCATGGTCTCGATCATAAATCCCTTTTGCATATTCCTGTAAATAGAGGTCAAAAATTTGGTTAACCCGATCAATGGCAGTTAACACAGATCCTTTGGAAAGCAAAGCAATCATTTCCTGACGCGTGGTCACAGCTTTTTCTTGCACCACATACAAAATTTCATTCAGGTTTAAGAAATGAGATAGGCCCAGTTTATCCCTCACTTGCACGATTTTTCCTGGATCAAGCTCTCGATTCAAATGCACATAAAGCAAACCGCTTTCTTTTTTATGTCGTTTATAGGCCAAATGGTAGCCGCTAAATACACTTTCAAGCTTTTCTAGTTTTTTCACGCGCTCGTTCTCTCGAATGTCACTTAAAATTCCGATAGGAGGAAGCCACTCAACCAACCAAGAAGGCTTAAGGTGTTTAAATTTGAAAAGCTTCAAAATATACCTACCGTCTTCGCTCATAAAAGCAAAAGACTGAGCCCCTTTTCCCAGGTAGGCAAATTTCTGGTCTAAAATCTTGTCTAACTTGGTTTGCTCTGCAGTAGATAAAGAAGCATGCTCCCATTCAGAATGATAAGGAACCTCATGCATGTAATTGCCTTTTCGAAAATCATCTGTTAAATTGTAATAGGCTCTTGCAACTCCAAAACAGAAAACTCCTAAAATTGCGATGTAGCCTAGACGCGAAATTTTTCTCATCAAATTCAATACCTTTTTGAAAACGAATGTACCTATTTTTAATTTGTATGTTTTGAGCTAACATACTGAAAATAAAAAAATTAAGAGATGCCTCTTAAGGCTAAATTCCAAACCTCTCCTTGTAAGCAGTTCACTATACTTTATCTCTTAAAACAACACAAGATCTCCTCTGTTTAAAGGATTTGGAGTTCAGAAAAACAGAAAACTTTTATATTGTTTTCTGGGAGACGATCGTTCATATGATTTGTTTAATCTTAATGAAACCTTAATAAAAAGACTGTAACCTATTCGGCTTAATTAACATTAGTAATTTCATTGAAGTCTTAGTATGCAATTAAGTTTCACACAAATTCATGAAGCAGTAGGGGGCTGTAAAAATTCTACTGCAATCAGGATCAAGACCAAGCCGTTGGATTCTGGTCATCCTGTCACTCACTGTCACTATGTGGCCACCGCTTCTCCTACCTCTTTTTGGCCATTTGGTAGCCAGCGAACAAAAATTCGCAAGCAAGATGAAAAAACAATGGAGCGTTTTACTAAGCTAATTGGAGAAACGGCACCTCCTGCCATTAAAACTCAATTAATCCATGAACTTGAAAGTCAGAAAAAAGGAACCAAACTTACTGCAAGTAAAATTCGGGAGATTTACAGCGCATGTCTGGCCTCACATTTAAACGGGCCGAGAATAGCTGCCTGTTTAGCTCGCGCAGAATTCGCACGCGTGATCTTTGATGAGAAATCGCAAACCTATAGAACGCAAAAAGCTTACTTTGGGGCTTTTAGAAAAAAAATTAGAATGGAAAATCAAAATGCCCTTCGAAAGTGTTATGAAACGTTTGTAGAAGAATGGGGAAAAGAACGGGTAGATCGCGCTTTAGCAAAATATAGCCTTAATTGGGAAACTCTTTGTTTAGAAGGAAAGCCCTTAACCGTCGGGCTTATTAATAAAATGACAGGAGCGATTGCCGAACTTCAAAGCGAGGATCTTCCTATCACGTGGAATAAAGTCAGAGAAATTTGCTTGGATAAAGCGCCGGTCGATCTCCTCCCTTCCCATCACAGGAAAAAATTAGCCGAAATTCTCAATACCCATTCGGATGAAGAGTTAAAAATTGAATTAACAACTAAATATCTCCCTTATCTTTCAAGCTCCTATGATCAATTACCTCAAGAAGTGCAGGAACTATTCTCAAAAGTGACCCTGCTCGATGAGAATGAAGGAAAAAGGGCGTTTCAAGAAATCGGGCAAATTGTTAAAGATATAGGAAGCTGTAAAAATTCTGCACCCGTTCAGATCAAGCTTATGCCAACCTATGCTGCTAATCATGCACGCTATTATACTGTGGCAGCTTCTGCTAGTTCTTTTTGGTCATTTGGCAGCCAACGAACAAAAATTCGGGAACAAAATCGAGAAACAATCGGACATTTTATTCAGCTAGTTCAAGAAACGGCCCACCCCGATATTGCTCCCCAGTTAATCCGTAAGCTAGAAAGCCAGAAAAAAAAGGGGGCGCAACTTACTGTAGGAAAAATTCGCAAAATTTACAGCCAATGTATAGCCTCTCATTTAAGCGGTCTGAGAAAAATCGCCTGTTTAGCTCAAAAAGAGTCCGCTCGCGTGATCTTTGATGAGAAATCGCAAACTTATAGAACGCAAAAAGCTTATTTTGGCTCTTTTAGAAAAAAAACTAGAAGGGAAAACCAAACTGCCCTTCGAAAATGTTACGAAGCGTTTGTAAAAGAATGGGGAAAAGAACGGGTAGACCGCGCTTTAGCAAGATATGAGATTAATTTAAACCGCCTTCATGTAGAAGGAAAACCTTTAACAGCTAGTATAATCAATAAAATGACCTTGGGGGTGGCGGACTTTTATGTGGAAGATCTACATGCGACTTGGGATAAAGTCCAAAAAGTTTGCCTGGATGAAACGACGGTCGATACTTTGCCTTCTCATCACAGAAAAAAATTAGCCAAAATTCTCAACACCAATTCTGAGGAAGAGCTAAAAACCCAATTAACGGCTAAATGTCTCCCTTATCTTTCAAAGCCATACGATCAATTACCTCATGCTCTACATCATCTATTGTCAAACGCGACTTTGCTCGATGCCGATGAGTTAGAACTCATGTTCCAAGGAAAAAGAATGGAAGGGATCATTACCGGCTATCCTCCTCTCTCCATGTTGTATTTCTATTATCCCTTACATGTGGAAGATAAAAGCCGTTTACAGTTGTATCACACCATTCTGACACTTTCTAAGCGTGTATTTGCTAAACCTGATATCTTAACCAAAGCCACTTGGGAAATCTTTGCCAAAGCCTTTATTAAATTTCGCGTAGCTAAAGACATGCTGGTCCCCTTTCCGCCTGAAACTACCGATAACAATAGCTTTAACTGGTATAGAATTATGAAAAAAATTGAGCCGGGAGGTTCCAAGCTGGCTTTTCATTTATCTCAATTGCATCAAGGCGGCCCAGAACTTCCTGATATTCTGTGCTATCGGAGCACAACTTCAGTGCCTACCCAGCAAAAATGCCTTGAGACTCTCATTGAAGATTCTTGGTTGCTAGGCCCAGGCTATTTTCCTTTTTACAGATGGAAAGGAATGAAGGAAGAAGATCAGGTTTTATTCAGCAATACACACAAACCTTTAGTCGTATTAGGCCATAGTCTTGGCGGCAGCCATTCACAGCTTTTCTTGATCAATCGCCTTCAAAAAGACGGGCCTAAGTTGCCTGACCGAGACATCCATATCGTTACGTTTGATTCCCCTGCTCCTAGAACAAAAGATGCGATCAAGGTTAGCAAATTTTTGCATGAGAATCATCGCGTTAAAATCAAATTTTACTTTAGCTTACAAGATTCCATTCCAGGAGCCGGTGGGGCATTTCCCGGATTCGATATGGCAGCCGAGGCTATCAATAAGGTAGAATGTATTGTGGCAGATGCTCTGAAGTTAAAGCATCCCGCTCTTAACCTACATCCACATGGCCGTTTCTATTACTTATCGCCAGACCTCCATTATGAAGAGCGAGCCACCGAAGTTGAAAAGTTCAGCAGTGAAGCTTGGAGAGCAAAAACGGAACTGATTAGGAAAGTCGTAAGCCTCTTTTTATTTCCTCCTATCCTTATTCTAGGATATACTAAAAGACTCCTTATGGGTAGAACGGGACGCTCAGGTAGTTTAAGAGTGATTTTTAATAAAATTTTTAGAATTTCACCTAAGCCTAAAACTAAAATCAAAAATTACGGAATTGAGCTGGTATAAATTAAAGAATCTATTTTTAAGAAAAAAGCCTTGGAATCGTATGGAAAAAACCTTTGCCTCTCTAATTTCCCTGTCAATACCTTCGGGATAGGAACCAGAGTAAAGGCCTCAATCCTAAGCAACGAATTTTTCTGGCTGGAATAGCTCCATGATCTCCCCATTTTTCGGCGATTGCTTGAGAAAAGACGCAAGATTAATCAGCTTGTCATGGCCTTGCAGAAATAAAAAGCTGTTCTTGGCCGGCTCTTTAGGACATTTGAAATTTAAGCAGTGAAAGAGCAAGAATCACTCGCTTTGCTATTGAACAGCAAAAAAGGGATTTATCCCCTAAAAAGCCCGAAACAAAACACACTGCCTGGGAGAGTAAAGGCTTGGTTTTAATCGATTTGCTCTCCCTCCTCTTTTTGTGAGGCTGCAGGCGAAATTTCCACATCCTAAAAAACAAAATACCCCTTGTCAAATTTCGGATTTTGAAAAAATTGGAAAGGGAATAGACAAGCTTCAAAAAGAATACCCCTGCAGGCTTTCTTGTCCTGGTTATCCTTTCGTTTTCTTCCCTGTATGAAAGTTTATCGCCTTTTATGAATTGGTTCCCAAAAACCCATTGAAATATCCGACAGATCTAAAATATTTTAAGGCGTTTTTTTTAATTTGACTTTTGGAAAAAATTCAGTACCCTTGCAGATAAAGCTGAACTTGCATCCTTAGCTTGCCACTCCTTATGTCTGGGCTAAATCATGCAGCCGGTAAAAAATGACTCAAGTCGGAAACCATACTTATGCTACGGAAGTTTTTAGATTACCAACTTTCCCTTACTGAAAAGGGGAAACCTTTACATTTCATGCGTCCTCTTATCACGGCGGGCGACACATTTTTATATGAAGCGCCTTGCAATACAAACGTAGGCCCTCACATTCGGGATGCCATCGATGTCAAAAGATGGATGTTAATCGTTGTGTTTGCTTTAATTCCTTGCACTCTAATGGCACTATGGAATACTGGCCTCCAATCATTTGTTTATTCGAGTGGCCATTACCCTTTGATGAATGAATTTCTTTCCAGTAGTACCTCCCTTCAAGGATATTGGGGTTTTGCTCTTAAAGACCATCGTTATCTGTCAATTCTGAAAGAAGGGCTGTATGCCTTGCTTCCACAACTCCTCATTGCCTATGCCGTGGGAGGGTTTTGGGAAGCGCTTTTTGCTTGCGTTCGTCAACATGAAATTTCAGAAGGCTTTTTAGTCACAGGCATTTTATATGCTTTGATTTTACCTCCGACGCTCCCCTATTGGATGACTGCGGTGGGGGTATCCGTGGGCATTGTTTTTGCCAAAGAGGTCTTTGGCGGTTCTGGCATGAATATCGTCAACCCTGCTCTCGCCTGCCGGGCATTCCTTTTCTTCGCTTATCCAGGTAAAATGTCCGGTAACGTGTGGGTCGGTACAGACGCCACAAAAGTTCGAGAAAGCTTAATTGCAATGAATCACGATTCTAAAGCAAGTCTATTGGATGGCTACACTCAGGCCACCCCGCTTGCTAAATTTAATGTTACCCCCGAAATCAAACGTATTCATGTAGATGCGATTGCAACCAATCATCTGGGACAGGATGTTAAAACTTACTCGACTATCCAGGAGAAATTTGCGGCATGGAATGCGCACGGCTCTCATCAAGCCTCCTTAGGGGAACTCACTCAAGACCAAATGAAAAGTTTTGTCACTTCTCCTCTAGCTGAGGGGGGCTTAGGATTATCCCCCGGCTATTATGAAGATGCTTACCAATTCTCAGCACTTGATCATGGGATTGGTTCAACCAACAGTGATTGGGGCTTTTTCTTTGGAAATAAATTAGGCTGCATGGGGGAAACCTCTACCCTTGCTTGCATTTTAGGAGCTATTTTATTGGTTTATACTGGGGTAGGAGCCTGGCGTACAATGGTCGCTATGGCATTGGGGATGTACTTGACAGCCTTATTTTTTGAATTTGGCTCTGCATTTTTTGGAGCGGCTAATGGAGCGTGGGCACCTGCCACCGTGGGATTTCCCGCCTATAAACATCTCCTATTGGGCGGGGCTGCATTTGGGATTGTATTCATGGCAACCGATCCAGTGTCTTCTCCGAGCTTAGATTCGGCAAAATGGGTTTATGGGCTTTTCTGCGGGATTGTTACCATATTAATCCGGGTGGTTAACCCCGCTTACCCCGAAGGGGTAATGCTTGCCATATTAATGGGAAATGTTTTTGCTCCGTTATTTGATTACTACGCGGCCAGATTTTATAGAAAAAGGAGGATGCGCCATGTCTCATCCCGCATCTAGAGGCCCTAGCAATGCTCAAGTTATTACGTTTATGGTGACCTTAAGTTTCATTTGTGCCCTTATCCTTTCTGTGCTAGCTAGTGCTCTAGCTAAGCCTAAAGAAATCGCGCAGGAACTCGATCGAAGTAAACAAATGATGATTGCAGCTAAAATTTTGAGCCATGAAGGCTATTTTTTAATGCAAGATAAAGAAGGCAAGCATATTCCGGCTAAATTCGAAAAAGGAGCCCTTTTGGTTCCGGGAACTCCCCAAGATATTCCCTCAAGCGCAGAATTGAGGGAAATTTACCAAAAAAGATTTATCCCCTTTTTGGTCGATGACAAAGGCAGCCGTTTTACCTTTCAAGAGGCTAGTCTCAATGAAGAACAGTACCTTGCAGATTACAAAAAGAGTGGCTACTATAAGCAGCCTTATCGATTACTTTACGAAATTCTGCCCAATGGCTCCCAACAAAAAGATAGCCAACCAGTTGGCTATGTTATCCCCGTGAATGGGTATGGGCTTTGGGACGCGATTTATGGCTACATTGCTTTAAAGCCAGATGGCAATACGGTGATTGGGATCTCATGGTATGATCAAAAAGAAACTCCTGGGCTTGGCGCAAACATCGCCGAAGCCCCTTGGCAAGATCTTTTTCCGGGAAAGTTCATCTTTCAAGAAAGCGCGGATGGAAAAACCCACTTTAAAAGCGCCCCCATTGGAATTCTGGTGGTTAAAGGGAAGGTTTCCGAAGTATTAGGCGATTCTCCTAAATCCAAAAGCGCTGTGGACGGTATGGCGGGGGCTACGCTGACCGGCAATGGGGTTACCGATGCTTACCGAGAAGTTTTAAATGCCTATCGCCCCTTTTTACTGACTCTTCATGAAAACAAAAATGAAGAAAAGCCTAACCTTTATACAAAAGAGAACAGGATATGACCCAGCAAAACCCACCAGCTATGTCTTATTTGACAAGCCAATTATGGAGCAGTAACCAAATTCTCGTGGCTGTCTTAGGGATTTGTTCTGCTCTAGGAGTCACAAACCGATTATCTGTGGCCCTCACCATGGGATTATCTGTTTCCTTTGTGACAGCCTTTTCTTCCTTAATCGTCTCGGCTTTGCGAAAAATTACTCCCGATAGCGTCAGAATGATTACGCAACTTGCAATCATTTCGGTATTTGTGACAATTATCGACCAATTTCTTAGAGCCTATCTTTTTAGCGTATCCAAAGTCTTAAGCGTTTTTGTTGGCTTAATTATCACCAATTGTATCGTGATGGGGCGCACAGAAGGGATGGCAAAGAATGTCACTCCTCTCCCCGCTTTCATGGATGGGCTTGGAGCCGGACTTGGTTACATGTGCGTGATTTGCATGGTGGGAGCCATTCGAGAACTTTTAGGTTTTGGCCAACTTCTTAACCAGCAAATCATCCCCTTGAGCTGGTATGCATCGCTCGAAAATCCTAATGGTTATGAAAACTTCGCCTTGATGGTAAGTCCCCCTGCGGCTTTCTTTATCCTTGGCTGTTTGATTTGGTTATTTAATCTCTATAATGAAAAATAACGAGGTTTATGAATGGGTGAATACACTTTACTCAATCTTTTGGGACTCTTTATCCAAGCTGTATTTATTGAGAACTTCCTGCTAGCGAACTTCTTGGGGATGTGTACCTATTTAGCGTGCTCAACAAAACTTAAAACAGCAAATGGGCTAGGCGTGGCAGTCGTTTTAGTGCTCACCGTTGCGGGAGCTTTAAATTGGTGTGTGCACCAATTTGTAACAGGCCCGGGAGCCTTATCATGGCTGAGTTATTTTGGAATCGAGGCCTCTAAAGTCGATTTAAATTTTCTCGAATTTTTACTCTTCATTTCAGTCATAGCGGGATTTACGCAAATGCTTGAGATCATTATTGAACGGGTTTCTCCTGCCCTATATAGCTCTCTTGGACTTTATCTCCCTCTGATTGCGGTAAACTGTGCCATTTTAGGAGCCTGTTTGTTTGCTGTTACGCGCAATTATCCTTTCATTCCCAACTTAATGTATGTCTTTGCGTCAGGGCTAGGATGGTGGCTAGCGATAGCGCTCGTCGCAGCCATTCGTGAAAAATTGGCCGTTTCAAACGTGGTGCCAGGCTTGCGAGGGATGGGAATTACCTTCATCGTTTCGGGGTTAATGGCCATGGCTTTTCAAGGCTTTACAGGGATTAAACTTGCAACTCCCTCTGGCAGTTCTACCTTAGCAAAAAATAGCTCTGTGTTAGAATTGCAAACAAATCCAGAGCCTGCTCAAGAAAATTTCAAGGAAATTTAAGCTCTATTTCAAAAAACCGAACGGCCGCGCTGCCGTTCGGTTTTTTACCTACTCCAAACTTCTAAAATACGCGGCACTGATCTTGTTGCGTAAACTCATCTCTCACGTGGTCTAAAATTTCAGGATCTAAAAGACAAGGAGATAATCCCCAAATTTTTTCGCTGTAATTTTTAATCGAATAATCCACGGAAAATTTGCCCATTCCCGCAATATTGTGTAGCGCATATTCAGCCCAGCGGAGAGGCTCTAGGAAGAGGGATTCGGCTTTCTTTTGAACCAAATAAAAACTCTCCAGATCTTTGAGAATAAAATAGCGATCTGGGGCTCCCCCATAATGCATTTCCATAAGCTTACGGTATAAATCGGTAAAAGCCTGATGCTCACTATCGTTCTGAGCAAATGAACGATCCCGCAAAGCATCTACAGCTCGCCGAATTTGCGGATTGCTTGCATAAATATCCGCAGAGCGATAAGAGTTCTCTTGCCTCATCTTTTGTATTTCTTCTGCTGAACATCCAAATGAAAAGGGCCACCATTGATCCCCAATTTCTTGGCGCATCTCGATATTGGCCCCATCCTCTGTCCCCACAGTCAAAGCTCCATTCATGGCAAGCTTCATATTGCCGGTCCCTGAAGCTTCTGTTCCCGCTGTCGAAATTTGTTCTGAAATATCGGCGGCCGGAATTAAAAATTCCGCCTTGGAAACATTATAGTTTTCCACATAAATAACTTTTAGCAAGTTATGGATGGCAGGGTCTTTATTGACACGGCGCGCAATACAGAAAATCAAACGGATAATATCTTTAGCAGCCTCATACCCAGCAGCTGCCTTTCCGGCAAATATCACCGTGCGCGGGACACGGTTATGCTGAGGATTTTCCAAAATTTCATGGTAAAGCATAATTAGATGCAAAGCATTCATCAATTGCCGTTTGTATTCATGGATACGCTTAATCTGGATATCGAAAAGGGAATAGGGGTCGATCACAGGTGACATTAAAATGGCTTCCCCGTCTGCCGTATGAAGCGGATTTTCTTGTTTAATGTAATCGATCAATTTTTGTTTATTTTTTGTTTTAATCGCTAAGAACTCTTCTTGAGAGTCCACTTCTGAAGCGAATTGGGCAAGTTTGCTAATTTGCGTAAAGTCTGTAATCCACCCATCCCCTATCCGTTTGGTAATAAAGTGGGCAAGTTCAGGGTTACATTCTAGCAACCATCTCCGCTGCGTGACTCCATTTGTGACATTCACAAATTTTTCTGGGAAAAAATCATAAAAATCTTTAAATACAGACTTTTTTAAGATTTCTGTGTGAAGAGCCGCTACCCCATTGACAGAATGTGAGCCCATAATTGCCAGGTTTGCCATACGCACTTTCCCATTTTCTAAGATGGAGACCCGCTGTACCTTAGGTTCATCATTGGGAAACTTAGCGCGCAAAGCATTGCAAAAATCGTAGTTAAGCCGCTCCACTATTTTATATTGCCTAGGAAGCAAATACTGAAACAAGCTCTGGTCCCATTCTTCTAAAGCTTCGCTTAGAATCGTATGGTTGGTATAACCCGTACAAGCCTGCGTCATTTCAACAGCCAACTTCCAAGGAATATCATGCTTGAATGTTAGGAGGCGAACCAGCTCTGCGATAACTAGAGAAGGATGGGTATCATTGATTTGAATGCGCACCTTGTCGGGAAAGGAGCGGAAGCTGTCATGGCTACTCAAATAATGGCGGATAATATCCTGAAGAGAGGCGGAAACAAGCAAAAACTCTTGCTTGAGCCGAATCCTTTTTCCCGTTTCATGGTTATCATTAGGATAGAGCACATCTGTCAAAGTGGTATTTTCGGCAGCTTGCCCTAAGCTGCCTGCATTGTAGCGTTGCAATTGGAAATTACGGGGAGATTCTTTCGTACTCCATAAACGCAAGGTGACCACAGAAAAATCGGGTGTTTTACTATAACCTATAATAGGGACGTCATAAGGGAGGGCAAACACTTCCTCGTAATTGGCTAAATTTTGAACTTCGTCTCCATGAATATTCTTTGTCGAGGTAGCGTCTCCACAATATTTTACCACCACTCTGCGTAAATCCCTTCTGAATTCCCAAGGATTTTCATTTAAAAGCCAGCAGTCTGGGACTTCAACTTGCACGCCATCCCATAATTGCTGTTCGAAAATTCCATATTGGTACCGCAAACCATACGCTTGAGCGGGCAAATGTTGCGTCGCCAAAGAATCCAAAAAGCAAGAAGCTAGCCTTCCCAACCCCCCGTTCCCTAAAGCGGGGTCCGATTCTCGCCCGATGATATCCTTGTAGCTGCGATTCATTTTCCGCAAAACGCGCTCGACAATCGATTGGGCAGAAAGATTGCAAATCCCATTTGATAAAATTCTGCCTGGCAAATATTCGAGCGACAAATAATAAAGCTTTCGCACGTCGCGCTGATCTTGGGTTTTTGCCGTAGCCAACCAATTAATCATAATTTCTTCGCGCAAGGCGTACGAAAAAGCTCGGTAGAATTCATCATGATTTGCTTCTGTGGAGGTACGCCCCATTGTGGTAATCAGATAATGTTTGGTTTTAGCGGCTAACATTTCTGCTTGATAATCAAGATCCGGTGCGGGCTGGGTCATTCAAAATCCTTTTGGCTCTGTTTGTCAAAATTTATCTATAGCAAATTACTTTTTTTTATAACAGACCAGAATTTTTAAAAAAATGGCTTATTTCCTACGCCCCCTCGAGAGTTTTGGTGTAAGTTTAAACAAGTTGTATAAATGCGTTCTAATTGCTCAACGTTGATATTATGGGCCCTCCCTGTTTTACTACACTTTGTTTCAAAAACACATACTTTTGCTTTAATTTCATCCAGTAAAGAATTTGCCAACCCAAACTCACTCAACTTGCACGCCTCCATAAACTTTTGTCTCTGCATTTCAAGCTTATCCGCAGCACGAATAGCATCTAAATCTAAGCGACGGAATTCAGTTACTAACTCAGTATAAGAACTCTCTAATTTTTGGAGGTCAATATAAGGGGCTTTCCTATAGATAGTTTTAAAATAATCCGTTTTTTTTAAAATTTTATTTATGTCAGACCTTGCCTTTTTTAAATCCCACCGATTGCACGCATTCCAAAAATCTATTTCTAAATTCCTAAGTTCTCGATTGAGGGCTCTCCGCTGAGCTTTATAGGATTCTTTGATGCTAGTATAAGAGCTTTCTAATTTCGCGACGTCAATAGTAGTAGTAGAGGCTACCCGTTTTTCAAGACGGCCAGGCTCAACAGTTTTAAAATCGCGCATTTTTTCTTTAATTTCAATTAGCAAAGACTTTGCCAATCCTAAATTCCTTTGAGTGCACGCATCCTCAAACTGTTTTTTTATTTTCTTAAGATCCTTGCTTAAGTTCACATCTTTGATTTTATTCTTATACAAACTTATCAATTGCTTGACATCAAGATTATAGGTTATCCCTGTTTCACGATAGACAGTTTCAAAACAGCGCGCTTTTTCTTGAATTTCAATTAGCAAAAACTTTACCTCTTCTAAATAATTTTGATCCCAAGCATATTTAAACTTCTCTTCCAAAAGCTCCAGCTCTTTAGCAGTTTTTTTAGCTAACTCCACGAGTTCACTTTTCTCTGTATAAAGGTTTTCTAATTCCTTGAGGTTAACATTATGGACTAACCCTATTTCACGATAGTCAGTTTCAAAACGTTGCGTTTTTTCTTTAATTTCATCTAACATAAGCTTTGCCAATCCTAACTCATTCTGAACGTACGCTTCTCGAAGCTGTGCTTCCAAAACCTTAAGCTGCCTAAGGTCTTGCTGAGTTAAGGTTTGAGTATAAAAACTTTCTAATTTCTCAAAGTTAATGTTAGGGGATATACCCGTTTCTCGATATTCTTCTTCAAAAATGCCCAATTTTTGTTTGATTTTATCTAAGAAATAATTAGCGGGCACAAAATTATTAATGTTGATCGCTTCTCTCATCGCTTCGTAAAAGTTTTTTTGCAAATCAGCGAGCTCAAAAACAGCCTGTTTAGCCGCCTTCTTTTTTATAAAAAGAGCATACTGCTCTTCCAAGCCTTTGATTCCCACTTGAGATTGAATTTGTTCATCAAACTTTTGGACACCTTGTTTTAAGGCAGTAAGGATAGCTTGCGACTCATCGGCAAGGCGATAGGTTTCATCTGCGCAGCAATGGTCAAAGCGATGGATCATTTCGTGAAAGTGACGCGTGATTACCTCTTTGGCCTTGGCAACAAGCTCGAAAACATCCTGATGTTCAATAATCTCTAATTTTCGAAGGCTCTCTAAGTGCTCGGCAGCTTTTTTAAAGTCATTTTCCGATAGGCTTTTTTGACGCAAAATAGCTTGAATATTCGCTTGGATTTGATCGCAGATCTTAATTAACTCTCTAATGTCTGAATCATTTAAAACTGTTTTAAAGATTGTCCCAGGTTTTCGGATGCATTCAAGCTCAGCTATTTTGCCTACTACCTGCTCTTTAGTTAAGGCCCCTGCATATTTCAAATTAGGGGCATCTAAGGGATCATAAATGAACAGCCGTTCACTTAACTCGCGCAGAGTCGCGACTTCAAATTCATCTTTTAATTTTGTGTCTTTAATAACCTCTTTTAAATCATCAAGTAACTCTTGTTCCTCATCGGGTTGTGCAAAAGTCACTTGCGTAATTCCCAACAAAATAGAATTTTTATATCTGACGAGGTTTTCCTTCGATCCAAATAAGTCGCAACAAAGCTTAATCATATCCCTAAGCCCACGCGACCTATCTGCCTCTAAGGCATGAAAATTAATGAGAATGACCACTTTCACACTTTTAGCTTGAATAAACGCCTTTCTAATATTGACAGCATTCGCGATATTGATTTCATGCCCTCGGTTATCTAAAAAGCCAGGACAATCGCAGAGGCTCATCCCATTTTCCATCTCGACTAATTGTGGCATAAAAGTTTTTGACTGTGTAGTATGGCCAATCGGCATAATTTCATCGCGGGCCCTCCCTTGATCGAGCCGCTTACCAGCTACCACCTCCTTTACCCCAGTCAATCCAAGGCTTTTAGGTTTCACTCGTTCCAACTTGCAGCCACAAATCGCATTGCCAAAGGTACTTTTCCCGGAACCCGTATTGCCAATGATGACTACTAAATTTCGATTTTCGGCTTTCGCAGCTTCTATTTCCCCTCGCCTGATACACTCCATTAAGACAGCAATACTCTCTTCTGGCTCCAAGTGGCTAGAGGGATTAGCGAGCTTGCGATCTAATAGGTCATTAACATTAAAATTAGGGGTAGAGGCGTTTGCTGGAGTATGCTCAACATGCACAGAAGAAGCCACCTGGATTGGAACGGGTGTGCCTGCTGAAAAACCCAGACTTTCATTGCTTTGAATAGGGGGTATCATGATTTCCTCCTTTGTTTAGCTGAAAGATTAAAAGTTCTGCTATTGGAAAGCTTTTCTGAAGAACCGCTATTCTGAGGTTTTAACTTTTTAGAAATTTTGTATTCTTCAATATGGTTCCAGACGGCTTCATCGGAGAGCAATAAAGCTTCAGCGATCTGTGGGAAAGACCACCCCTTATCGTGAAGCAGCACGGCTTTGATTCTATCGCAAACGCGTTTATCACGTTCTTTTTTATGCTGAGCACGTAGCCGCGGTCTCTCTTCATCTATTAAAAATTTCATGTGCCTAATTTTGAACGCAACGAGTTTTTTTGAAAGAAAAATTTTCTTTGCGAATGGTATATATCCGATCACATGTATTAATATAAAGGTTATCTAATTCCCGGAGTTTAATACTAAAGCTTTTCCTATGATAGATATTTTCATAACAATGCACTTCTAACTTAATTTGATCTAGCATAGTCTTTGCCAATTCTAAATTAGGATCATCCTGAGCGCACGCATCCAGAAAATTATTTTTCTCAATTTGAAGCCTATCGGCAGCTCCTGAAGCTCCTAAAGCTCCGATAGCTTCTAAAGCTAAGTCCTTTTTAAGTTTTCGATGATTATAAAAGCGTTCTAAGTCCCTGATGTCAATAGGATAAGTTATCCCAAAAGGGGTAGGCACTTTTGCTTTAAGTTGATCTAACGTAGACTTAGCTAATTCTAGCTCATACCGCTCGTATGCACCCCAAAAACGTATTTTTAAATCGCTAAGCTCAATGTGAGCTTTCCTTCGGCCTTCAGAGAAGAATTTGATTCTAATATAAAGGCTCTCTAAGCAGAGGATGTTAACATTATGGACTATTCCTGTTTCACGATAGTCAGTTTCAAAAACACGCTCTTTTTTTCTAATTTTATCCAACAAAGACTTCGCCTTTTTAAACTCCTTCTGGGCACACGCCTCCCGAAAATGCTCTTGCAAAGAGATAAGCTGCATGGAAGCTCGTTGAGCCTCGCCATACTTTGCTTTGGTTTGAGTATAAAGGCTTTCTAATTGAGCGATGTTAATATTATGGTCTATCCCTATTTCACCATAGGCGGTTTCAAAACAGCACCCTTTTTTTCTAATTTCATCCAGCAAAGAATTTGCCTCTTTTAGCTTATTCTGAGCACACGCCTCCCGGAACTGCTCTTGCAAAGAGATAAGCTGCAGGAGATCGTACTGAGCTAAATCCTTCAATCGAACCTCATCATACTTTGCTTTGGTTTGAGTATAAAAGCTTTCTAATTGCTTGAAGTCAATCTCAGAAGATATACCTGTTTTACTATATTCAGTCACAAAGGAATCCAATTTGGATTGTATTGTATCTAACGAATGCTTAGCTGAGACAAAATTATAAAGAGCGAACGCTTCGTAAAATTTTTTTTGCAAATCTGCGAGCTCAAAAACAACCTGTTTAGCCGCCTTCTTTTTTATAAAAAGAGCATACTGCTCTTCCAAGCCTTTGACTCCCACTTGAGATTGAATTTGTTCATCAAACTTTTGGACACCTTGTTTTAAGGCAGTAAAGATGGCTTGCGACTCATCGGCAAGGCGATAGGTTTCATCTGCGCAGCAATGGTCAAAGCGATGGATCATTTCGTGAAAGTGGCGCGTGATTACTTCTTTGGCGTTGGCCACAAGCTCGAAAACATACCGATGTTCAATAATCTCTAGCTTTCGCAGGCTCTCTAAGTGCTCGGCAGCTTTTTTAAAATCATTTTCCGATAGGCTTGTTTGATGCAAAATAGCTTGAATATTCTCTTGGATTTGATCGCAGATCTTAATTAACCCTACAATGTCTGAATCATTTAAAACTGTTTTAAAGATTTCCTGGGGTTCTTGGATGCATTCAAGCTCAGCTATTTTGCCTACTACCTGCTCTTTAGTTAAGGCCCCTGCATATTTCAAATTAGGGGCATCTAAGGGATCATAAATGAACAGCCGTTCACTTAACTCGCGCAGAGTCGCAACTTCAAATTCATCTTTTAATTTTGTGTCTCTAATAAAATCTTTTAAATCATTAAGCAACTCTTGCTCCTCATCTAGTTGTACAAAAGGAACTTGCGTAATCCCCAAAAGGATAGAATCTTTATATTTGACAAGGTTTTCCTTCGATCCAAATAAGTCGCAACAAAGCTTAATCATATCCCTAAGCCCGCGCGACCTATCTGCCTCTAAGGCATGAAAATTAATGAGAATGACCACTTTCACACTTTGAGCTTGAATAAACGCCTTTCTAATATTGACAGCATTCGCGATATTGATCTCATGGCCTCGGTTATCTAGAAAACCTGGGCAATCGCAGAGGCTCATCCCATTTTCCGTCTCAGCTAGTTGAGGCATAAAAGTTTTTGACTCTTTAGTATGTCCAATCGGCATAATTTCATCGCAGCCCCCCCCTTCGGCGAATGGCTTAACAACTACCATCTTCTTTACTCCAGTCAATCCAAGGCTTTTAGGGCTCACTCGTTCCATCGTGCAGCCACAAATCGCATTGCCAAAGGTACTTTTCCCGGAACCCGTATTGCCAATGATGACTACTAAATTTCGATTTTCGGCTTTCGCAGCTTCTATTTCCCCTCGCCTGATACACTCCATTAAGACAGCAATGCTCTCTTCTGGCTGCAAGGGTCTAGAGGGATTAGCGAGCTTGCGATCTAATAGGTCATTAACATTAAAATTAGGGGTAGAGGCGTTTGCTGGAGTATGCTCAACATCAGCAGGGAGATCAATCGAGGTTGTAGCTGGGGTGGTTGTTTGAAAGCCGCAGGTTCCATTGTTTTCTGCGATTATTGTAAAGATTCGAACTTCATCATTTTGTATAGGTATCATGATTTCCTCCTTTGTTTAGCTGAAATGTTAAAAGTTCTGCTAATTGGCACCTCGCTTGGACATCAAATCGAATCCTTTGGTCCGGTTGGCCAAGCTCTAAGCAATGTATCTTTTGCTGATGCTTATAGTAAATTTCTTGCTCTTCTCGCGAGAGTTCTTGCATGGCTTGAATTTCTATGTTGCGCTGTTGCAAAGCCGCAATCTCTCGGCTCATGGCTGCTATATTGGTTTGCCGCTTCAATTCTTCTACTTGTAAAAGTTGATTGTAGAGTTGAGTCTCTTGCCTTAATTTGCCAGCATGGACCTTCATCAAAATCGCCCAATCGTGGTCGTCTTGCTTTGCTATTAGCTCCCACTGTTGAGCCAACTGGTCAATTTCTTGCCTTCTCGCATAAAGGGCTAATTCCAATGCCCCTTTAAACTCTGACCATATGGCCATCGCCCCCTTTTTTTCCAAACTCAGACATTGCCAAGAAGTATCTTGAATGATTTGACGGCTAAATTGAGCGAAGTGAATTAAACAATGCACTTGCGCAATACGGGCTGCTGATAATCCTACCTCTTTAAGCTCTTGCTCTACTTTATGCACAAGAGAATGTAAGGATTGGCTCAATTGATAGGTTTGGGTTGCAAATTGTTGAACATTAGTAAAGAGAATGCCTCCTAATCTTTCAATCTCTGTATTAGCTGCTAAAACCATATCCATTAAACGCTGTGTTCGTTTCACGTATTCTAAAGAAGCGGTCCGGAGCGGCTGAGATGGCTGGCCACCTTTGGACGAAGAATGAAGCTCTTCGTCAATTAGTTGGAGTAGGCGTTCTTTTGTAGCGGAATCAAAATGGCACAATCCTGCATTAATAGTTTTAAGGATCTGAAAGCTTCTCACCTCTCCCGCTTCATATAAGCGACTGTACTCCCAAAGTAAATGCCGAAATTTTGTTAACAAGCTCTCTTGTAAGTTCTCCAGCTGCATTGAAACATGCCGATTTTCTAAGAAGCAGAGCGGCCTAAGGCTTGCATGATAAACAGCCAGCTGCTTAAAGTCTTGGTCTAGTAGTTCTGGTTGTGCTATTATTTCGTCGACCTTTTTCTTAAAGAAGCCTAAAAGCTCGTCTAATCCAAGCAAATCAGAAGGTGATAATGCCGCTTTGAATTCTGAAGAATGCTCGATCGATGGTAAACGATCGATTTGCCTTTTAATTTCTTCCCCGGGGCCTGCCCCTGCATCTTTCAAATGAGAATTATTTAGAGGGTCGTAGATAAAAAGTCTTTGGGCTAATTGAGAACAAATTTTTCGCTCGATAGGGTCAGGCATCTTAGAGATATAGGCTTTTAGGTCTTCTAATGACTCTATTTCTCCAGAGGGAACTTGGGTTACACCGACAAGAATAGAAGAGGCATTTTTCAGAAGTTTTTCTTTTGAGCCAAAGAGGTCAATACAGATTTCCAATAGCTCAGTAAATTTTCTAGCTCTATCCGCGACTAAACTAGAATAACTAGTCAAGATGATGACTTTTAATGATTTAGCTGCATTAAGAATAGTTTGAAGAGTGACAGATTTCGCAGTCCCAATTTCATAACTGTCGCAATCTAAAAAGCCCGGAAAATCGCAATAAAAATGTCCTTCATTTGTTGCAAATTGGGGCAGAAAGTTTACCTGTGGGGAGCTGCGATGCCTGATGGGGACTACTTCATCTCGTTTACCTCCTTGGTACTGAGGCTTGACTTCCACAACATTACTTAGGGCGGAAAAACCTAATTCACGCGGTCGCTTGGATAGTAGATCGCATCCGCACAAATCATTGACCAAAGTACTTTTACCCGCCCCTGCTAATCCTATAATAGCTACAATATCTTTATTTACTGCTTGGCTAGCTACGTTTTGACCGCAGCGAATTCCTTCCATCAGAACAGCTAGACTCTCTTGCTCGTTTAAAGCAAAATGAGGATTTTCAAGCTTATTTTTAAGAAGGCTTGTTACATCCCGTTGAATGGTAGAAGGCGACAGCGCCCTGCTTTGCCTCTGAGTTGGAGAGAGAGACGGGTTATTTGGAAGGGCCTCCTTTGCAAGCTTAACCGCAGTAGCTGTTTGACGAGCTTCTGCCTTTTTCAATGAAAAAGGGGGAGTTGAAGAATGGCTTGAGGGTATGATAGGATTCATAGTTTTTCCTATTGCATTGAAGGGAGCGGCGGAAGCGCCCAATTGTTTAAAGATTCTGGCGAACGGAACTGGCTAGGCTGGGCAGTTTGAGGCTGGCCAAGAGGAGGCAGAGAGGGAAGAGGAGGAAATCCCCAAGTCCCTTGAGAAGTAGCGGGATAGGCCTGGCCCTGTTGTAGAGACTGAGAATGCCTAATAGAAGGAATGGTAGGATTTGAAGGAAGAGTTGATGTTGTGCTAGTTGTTGGCCTCATAAATGAATAAGAAAGGTTTTGGGACACAGAGGAGATGAAGATAGCCGGTCCTGATGATGGATTAGTTGCTACGGTCTCTTGGGTATGCTCCGGGGCCTCTCGCTTTCTTTCAAGCTCTTCCTGCCTGCCTCTGAGTTGTTCTTCAAATTCTGCTTTCCTCTCAGCTAACCGCCTGGTATGGTCGGCATTTCTTTGCTGCTCTTGGCGCCTCCTCTCCTCCATTTGTGTTTGAAAGCGTTGTTGCTGATTTTGTAAAGCCAAATCATGTTGCACTTTCAACCTAGCAAATGTTTCTCTCTCTTGTTCTTGGCGTTGTTGTCGTAGGGCAACATCCGCTTCGATTTGATGCTTCTGTTGCTGAAAAAGCTGGTCGATTTTATGATTAGTTGCCTCAATCGCCTGATTGCCTGCATCTTGGCATTGATTTAGCGTTGCTTCTGCTGATTGGTAAGCCGCATGGATATTTACAGAAGGGTAAGCCATAATTCCCCTTTAGTTGAATTTCATGATAAATCCACCCCGCACTCCCCATAATTTATGAGAGAGCATGGGGAGAAGTAGGAATAGAGACTCACGCTCTATTATTGGAGAACACAAGGAGGCCGTATAATGGAAGCCGTTGTTCTATACTTTTCTATACGTTCCGTAGAAGCAATTTGCTTTTTTTGTATAGAAGCTTTTAGTTGATTTTCTTCCGATGTAATCCTAGTCTCCGCCTCGATCCGTTGCCGCTCAGCTTTAGCTTTTTCGCGTATTTCCAATTCTTGGTTCGCTGCTATTGCTTTTTGTTCCTCTGCTTTTATAGCTTGCACTGTTCCTTCAATCTCTTTAGCATTCTGAAGAGCTACTAGTTTTTGATGACTATCTGCTTCTAAAGCAGCTGTTTCAAGTTGATGCTTATTATGAGCTTCTTCTTCTTTTAGCCATTGCCCACGAAGTTGTATTTCTTCCTCTAGTTTAGCTTTTCTTTCCTCCATCTCACGGCGAGCATTTCCTTCTTTTTCTTGCTCCAAAAGATGAATGATCTCTTTTAGTTGCTGGAAGAGCTGTGCTTGCTCTTTCAGCTTAGCATTCTGAACCTGTAGTATAAGTTCAAGATCGTGTTGTTCTTGTTTTTGGAAGACTTCGAGGTTTTGTGCAAATAAGGCCACTTGTTTAGTACGAGCTTGAAAGGTAGCATCTATAGTTCCAAGAATTTGTTGATGAACTATACCACCTCCTTGGCTGGCTAGATCTATAGCCGATTCACTAGTGCTTTTCATGGCTCCTAAAGCGGTGGCGTAAAATTCAACCATTAATCGAGCTTTTACCATATCATCAGGAGTAAAGTTAGGGTCATTGCTTATTCCACGCTCGATAACAGCCCTGCAGTAGCTGCTAATTTGATGGTTAGTCTCCCTAACCTCGGTAGCAAAATCTCTAATGGCAGCAATGATAATGCTCGTATTATTGCTAACACTTGACTCTAAGCCATTTAGCGCTGCCTCAATTACTTGCATTTGTTGCATATGAGTTTTGATTGTCAATGCTCCATCTCCCTCTGCTGCCGCTGAAAGAGTACTGCGGCTGAGCTGTCCAAAGTGAGCTGTTTGAATCCCGCCTTTAAAAGTTCTATCACCCGCCAAAGCCCCCCAAACAGATAAGGCAGTAGGTGCGTTCTGAGAGGTATTACTAGGAATGATCGGGCCACTCACATCCGCAGTTCGAGAAGCCACTGAGCCCCAAGAACTTGAAGATGACCTCCCTGCTTGGTAGTTACACCACTTAGTGCTTGGAGAAGTAGAAGTTTGTTGAGTGGAGGCGACCGCTGATGCGGGTTGAGCAGCTAAAGTACTCCAGCGAGAAGAGAGTGGATTGCTCCAATTATTGTTAAGATTATTGGTAGGATCCATAATAAATCTCCTTGGTTAAGGTTATTTAATTTTTCTCCTTTAGATTTAGAAAAATAAGCTCCTATTTTTAAAAACCTTTATCTCTTACAAACACTCTCAAACAATATAAATTGCAAACAATTAAGATAGGTTAAGTTTGTATCTTAAATATTTTTTTATTTCTTTAATTTTAATTTAATTAATAACTCCATGTTTTTAAAACACTTATTTTTCGTCAATATAATTAATTATTGCAAACTGTAAATAACTAACTTAAAGTAAACTTATGCATGGAAAAAATTTTGGTCCTTTAATTTTACTTTTCCGCAAAAAAAAAGAGAGCCAAGCCAGGGAAATGCAAATGATCGCAATTTATTGCGTTTGAACGACTGCATTCAATCGATCAGACATAAAGATTGGCCAAATACAAAGCTGTCTACTGCCAAAGCGATGTTGAGCGCTGCCACGGGAATGGTTTTTTACAGCAAAATAAGGAGTACAAGAGAGCTTCTCGCTGAGCATAGGTTCTATTTGCAACCATCTGAATAAAAGTGCTTTAAAGAGAAGAGGGCATCGAATTTTTAGAGGGTGAGGAAAAGGAAGTCTGGGGTTTGCTCACACGCAAAAAATAAGGGCATTTTTGCTTTAAGATATATTGGAGATACTTTGCCTACACCTGTTTGCAGGCATATAAGAATTCCAACTTGCAAGATTGATCAAGGCCGCCAGTTTCAAAGATACAATGTCAGTGAGCGAGAACGTTTTTACGGATTAAAAGTAACAGTTATGGCTTCGCGAGCTAGATGTCCTCTTAGAATAGCGCTTTATCTAAGTAGAAAGCATGGCGGTGTTCCCTTTTTTACTAGCCAATTCATTCTGAAGTATGGCTGCGGCCACAACTTCCCTATCCTTTCTAAGTTTTTGGCTAGCATGCTGAAGCACTAATCCCTCTTGCTTAACCGCCATAAGGACAATCTTTTTTATCATCTTGAAGGCGCTTACTAGCATACTTAAGCGCCCAGACATTTTGCTGGACAGCCTTTAGTACAATTTCTTCAACGTTTTAAGTTCTTCACTAGCATCCTTAAGCATTCGTCCATTTTAAAAGTAATACCCTCGGCTTGCTCGGCCTGCTTAAGAAGATCATCGGCATTTCGCAACGGCCTGCGCATGTTTAGAAAACATATCCTTAGTTACTTATCCAAAGTTACTTATCCAAGCCAGCGGCTTGCCAAGTCTTTTTAGTTGGGTCCGCTGCAAGCAAAGCATGGACAATTTTAGCATGCTTTTTATCGTGCGCAATTTTTAAAGCATTCTGTCCTTCGTCATTTGTCAAACTCAGCTCTGGATTTTTTGAAAGCAGCCACACTACCATTTTATAATTATTTGCATAAGCTGCAGTGTGCAAGGGAGACTGCTGCCTAAAACCCTCAATGAAATTTAATAACTCAGGTTTTTGTTGAAGGAATTTCTCGCCTAATTTTTGAGCAAATTTTGAAAAGCCTTCTTGCCTAGCAAACACATGAAATACTGATTGAGGCAGTCGCGTGAGAGAGCGATTTGTAGCTTCAGAGCATATTGCACTCTTCCACACAATCCTATTTTCTTCTACCTCTAGATCTTCAAATTCATGGGGATACTTTAGAATGAGTTGCCAAAATTTCTCAATTTCTTCCTTTTCAATTTCCTTTTTAAAAATAAAATCGAAGAAAGGCCTATTTTTTAACCTAATAGCTGTCTCTGCAACCTTATAAAGGATCTTTTGAACATCGTGCTTGCGAACAGCATCCACGGGATAAGTGGCGACCTGGCCAATTAAGGCTTCAATTTTTTCATTAAAAGGCAAAGCTACAGCAATGGTCAGAATATGCCTTAAGCGAGAGGCATGGCTATTTTCAATACGTTGCGCCGTGGGGTAACGCGCATTCTTCGTAGTATTTTCTGATAAATTTTTAACAGTTTTTCTCAACTGTTCTACTAAATCTGGGACCTCGCGAAACTTTACAGCCCATTCGGCAAGGGATTCTTTCCCTGGATAAACTACCTTTAAGAATTCTTTAACGTGTTCAGAAGCATATCCTTTTTCTGCCAGGACGTCCAAGGCTTCTACATACCTTTCTGAATAGGATTTCTCTTTTTCTGCCTGCTTGTTATCTCCCAAGCTGTGAAGAGAATACTCTTCTCTCGTCTTCTCGGAAATTGTGGGGGTAGAATCACCCTCTGCAGGTTTATCTTCTTTAGGAGGATCCTTTGGTAGAAATTCTTTAACATTTTTAGAAGCATCCCCTTTTACTTCCAGGCTATTCGTGGCCTCTTCATGCCTTTCTAAAAAGGGTTTCTCGTTTTCTGCCTGCTTGCTATCTCCCAAGCTGTGGGGAGAATACTCTTCCCTCTTTTTCTCAGAGATTGTGGAGGTAGAATGGCTTTCTTCGGGTTTGCCTGCTTCAGAATGTTCCTTCGTTTGGATGAATTTTAGGTATTCTTCATATAAAGCCGTATAGCTCTTACTTCGCGTACTTTTGTTTGAGCTCCGGTCAATCCACAACACCCTCTTGAAAAGAGTTTTCAAATTTTCCAAGTTATCAGCTTTGTAAGCTTTATCAAAAAGAGCCTCATTCTTTTCTACAAACCTTTTTAATTTTTTAGCGACATGGATAGAGTGGGTTCTTTCGAACTTAATTCCGATGATTGCTAAAAGGTTTGTAATCCAGCGCCAAACTCTTCCATCCCACTTTCTTGCTCGTAAGTTTGTGGAAATAGTCTTATTGGTTTGAACTTCTTTTGCCAGAGCTGCTAGTTGCGCATGCAATTCTAGAGCAGAACTTCCGCTGGCTAGGCGATCCGTATTAGGCATAATATCTCCTCAAAAAAATAAATTATCAAAAAAAACTATAAAGCAAATCACACTTTTTGTTAAGAACAAACTAATTTAAACTAATGAACGGCTATCCTTAATAAAATTCTATTGCCCAATAATAAATTAAAGTTTTAAAAAGTTGCCATTATCAGCAGGCTGCATGAAAGCCTCCTCCTCTAAGGTCGAGGTAAAAGACAGCACTCATTCTCTTAAATTTTTTTTTAAATTTTTGGAAATAGCGGCTGTGCAATCGATTATCTAACACCACAAGGGGTTCCTCGAAGCATTAGGAGGTCAAAGATGACTATCTCTATTGCTTGTCTTGAGCGCTTGAGGAATTTTTTGAATTTTCCTGGAATAGGAGCCTTTCAAGCAAGGCCTTCATTAAAACAGAAGGTTTGAGTGAATAGCTGGCAAGAAGGTGAATACGATAGCCTTCTCTATCGCATTCTATGGATTTGAAGTTGGAGAATCCTGACGGAGATTTTGCCTATTAGAAGAATTACAGGTACGCTTTTTGCTCTGACTTATCTTAAGTGCAAAACAGGCAGCCTTAGATTAGGAGAAAAAGGATCCTGCTTTTAGGGTGAAAGGATAAGGGGCGTGCAGCTTTCCTATAGGAAAGCTATTTATTATACCCCATGGTTTTGCGGATGACAGCTGCCTTAGCGAGCGATGCCCTCTCGGTGCTCTGGTTCCACAAACGTTGCGTTAGGCAGCAATATTGCGTTCAACCATCCCAATTTGTCTTCTGAGAATTTCATTAGTGGCCACTTTCTTTTCAATCGTTTTGCATGCATGCAAAATCGTAGAATGGGTTTTTCCAAAAGAAGCCCCTAACATCTGGAGAGATTCATTAATCATCTTATAAGCTAGATACATCGCGACTTGGCGAGGAAGAGCGATATCTTTTGTCCGGGTAGATCCTCTCAGGTCATTGACGCGCACCTGAAAAACGGTCGCCACACTCTTAAGAATTTGCTCGACGGATATTTTTTTGTTGGGCGCTTGCTGCATCATTTCACGTAAAGTTTTCTCTACGAGTTCTTCCGTGATATTTAGATCTAATAACTTGCAGTGCGCACAAAGACGGTTAACGGCGCCTTCTAGTTGACGCACATTATTATAGATATGTTCAGCGATGAAAAAAGCCACATTATTCGGAATTTCAAGCCCTTTTTGTTGAGCTTTATGTTGCAAAATGGCCACGCGCGTTTCAAGGTCTGGCATACCGACATGGGCTACCAGCCCCCATTCCATTCGAGCAATCAAACGTTCTGAAAGCTTAAGCTGCGACGGAGGTTTATCACTAGTGATCACAATTTGTTTTTTCTGATTAATCAGCGTCTCAAATGTATGGCAAAATTCTTCTTCGAAGTTGAGCCGATTTTGCAAGAATTGGATATCGTCCACTAGCAAAACATCCACATCTGAGCGATAAAAACGTTTCATTTTATCCACAGATTTATTGCGCAAGCTATCCACTAAATCATTGATAAAAGCTTCGGTGGTAATGCATTGCACGCGCAACTTTTTATGGTGATCTTTGACATAGTGACCAATGCTATGTAAAATGTGAGTTTTTCCTAAACCCACGCCTCCGTGAATAAATAGCAAATTATAAGATTGTCCGGGGCGAGTGGCCACCCCAATCGCCGCTGACTTGACAAACATATTGGTCGGCCCTTCGATGAAGGTCTCAAAACGGTAATTTTCGTTGAGCTTGACCTCATGCGAGGAGTGGGTATTTTGCTGAACAGGTTGAGGAGTCGCATTTAAAGGCGGAATAACCGTGGTCTTTTTCTCCGGTGCGCTAATCACAAATTCGATTTGCGGTTCTCCAGTAGCCGTGACTGGAAAGAAAAGCTTTAATTCTTTCTTATAATTTGAAAGAAGGTACTCTTTAACAAAAACATTCGGGACCTCAAGAGAAATCTCTTCGCCTATCGATTCTAGAACTTTAATAGGAGCTAACCAATTTCCAAAAGCAGCAGCTGAGCAATGCCCTTTTACGTATTTTAAAAATTGGTCCCATCCGTTCTGGGTATCGTTTGCTGACATAGTTATTTAGTCCTTCTTTGAGTTATGAACAACGTTTCCACATCATTGCCAGGGCTTGTTACGTGAGGGAATCTACCATGAGAGCTCTTAGCCTGCAAGCAAATTATCATTCAATACCCTTTGAATTTTAGTAACTCATTGATTATCAAACTGCGGAATTTTTTAAAAAGGAACTTATATGGCTGGCCTTTTTGGAACTCTTTAATTTTCAAAAACTTATTAAAATAAGCTTGTTTTAAATAGATGGGCTTGAAACCTTTGCATCTTCCTTATTTCTTGCGAACTAACATCTGGTTTAAACAGTAATCGCTTCTTTCAAAAAGCTCCATAATGGCCTGAATCCAAAGGGGATTAAGAGTTAAACACGGCACTCGGTAAGCATACAAACCAGCAGCGCGGATTTTCGTCATATATTCGTTCTCAATTTCAACCAACGTTTCAATGTGGTCCGAAGTGAAGCTAATGGGAATAAAAACCACATGGCTTCTTCCTTTGCACCACTTTTGAATCCCCTCACATACATCAACGGTATAAGGCTTTAGCCACTCCCCCCGTCCAAATTTTGATTGATAAGCTAAACGGCCGATTGCATGAGGAAAAGCTTGCATCACAGCGCTAACAGAAGCTGCGCATTCATCGGGATATAAATCGCCTGTTTCTACAAATTGCAGCGGAATGCCGTGGGCCGAAAAAAGCAAAATGACCTCTTGTTCGGGTAGCTGATTTTTTGCCAGAAAATCTTGGATATGCTGTTGGTGCGCTTGAATAAAGGTCGGATAAGCGGCATAGGATTTAATCCACCGCATTTTCAGCGTGATCCTAGAGGGAAGAAAACGCTCAAACCAGCAGGCCACGCTCCCCGTAGTAGCATAAGTAAATTGCGGAAATAGAGGGAATACTCGAATTTCATCACATTCCATTTCTTCTATGCTCTTTAAAAATCCCGCATGGGTGGCCGGCAAATAACGGTGAAAGGTTAAGAGAGGAGCCTGTAGTTTTTCCCTTAAACATTCTGCTAAAAGTTCTGTATCTTCGTAAATAGGAGATTTCCCTCCCATCAGCGCATATTCTTTCGAAATTTTGGCAGCCCGCTTTTTTGCCACTCTTTTAAAGATGAAGCGGTGCAAAAATTCTGGCAAGCCTGTACGAATCACCTCTTGATCGGTGAGCAAACTTTCCAAAAAAGGTCGAATTTCCTCTTCCGATCGTGGGCCTCCAAAATTAACAAGAAGATATCCTTTTTTCTTATGATCCATAATCACCCCCTATGATACCGGTCATATTCCCCTTTGATTACTTGAACTTTAAGTTTTCTTTTTGAATGTAAATCCCTTTTAACATAACGCACAGGTTATTTTTTGTGGCACGCGGGAGCTTTTATTTTCAAAAACCCTTCCTTTGCCAAAATCGCTCTTGCCTTCCCTAGGCATAAAAATTTAAAATCCAATTTCTTGCAAGGATTCCTCTTTAATTTTAAGCCGAATTCAGCAAAATAAGGCCTGCTTTATTTTTTGAGAGGTAAACAGGCAGAAACATTGTTTTAAATCAGACAAGAATCGTTTTAAAGGGGATTTTTCTTTGTTTTTTATTTGAAAAATTTTATATTAGCACTCTCCACGAACCACTAAAAATTTTTAAACGATGAAACGATTCAAACTTTTTAATTCCCCTCTCCCTGAAATTAAGCCTACCGGGAGGAAATTTTTAGTATTTATCGCGGTGTTAATCGGATTGGCTTATTTCTTTTTCAGCGGAAATCAAAGCCATCGTTCACTTGAATACAAAGTTTTTCGAATTGGAAGAGACCCCACCTGGTACCCTTTACAGCTACAAGGCAATGAAAAAAAAATGGTCGCTTTTACTAATGAGCTATTGCTTGCTGTAGCAAAGGAAAGCGGGTTCCATTTTGAAATTTCGGATGTGCATTCGCATACCTTATTTGAAAATTTGGAAAAAGGAGATTACGACGCCGTTTTATCTCCTTTAATGCCTAATCAATTTAATCGGCAAAAATATGAATTTTCCGCTCTATTTTTTTCAGTGGGACCTGTACTGGTGGTGGCCCAAGATTCCTCCGCAAAGTCTTTGGCCGATATGGAAGGCAAAATTGTAGGAGTTCAAAGAGGAACCTCACTCGTTTCTAATATGGCTCAATATCCTTCCATGATTGCTCCTTATGATCAAATTACCTTCGCCTTTGATCAGCTTTTGCAAGATAAAATTGATGGAGTTGTCACAGATTTATTTACTGCGCATACTTATGCTCAAGGCTATTACGCTAAGCAGCTAAAACTCATTCCCCCTCCTTTAACAAATGAAGGGCTTAGACTTGTCGCAAAGCAGGGAATTGCTCAGTCTTATCTACTTACCCGCTTCAATGAAGGGCTTAAAAAGGTCAAAGAAAAAGGAGACTATCAAAAGCTCCTTACCAAATGGGGCCTTGCCCAAATTTAAACAATCGATCTCTTTCCTCCCCCGTTTAATTTCAAAACTTTTCAATAAAGGCGAGGCGGAGGATTGCAGAACGCTTCCTTTTCCTCCAGTATAGGTTTTAATTTCGAAATGCCGTGTGAGTGGCAGGCTCAGCCTGGCAAAAGCTTTTTCAGAATTTCCTTTTAAAGGGATAAAAGGAAAAAAAGCTTAAAAGAGAGGGAGCCATCTACAACGCGATCCTCAGAATGAAGGCGCATGCTAAATAACGCCCCTTCTTCCCAAGGAAGGATGAAAAGAAGGAATCCCTATTGCCCGGCGTCAGCAGGAATATGAGTGCGCAAGGAATCCTTATATTCTAATATTTTAAGCACCACCTCGTCGATGGTTAGAGTAGAGGTGTCGATCACACAGGCCCCTTCAGGCTGCCTTAAAGGAGAAATGGCGCGAGTTGAGTCTTGTCGATCTCGTTCGTTAATATCTTCTAATACTTTTTGGAGAGTTAATCCTTCCGAGTCTTTCGGGTATTTTTTGCGCAGCTCTTCATAACGGCGCCGCGCTCTGGTTTCTGGATCGCCCACAAGATAAACCTTAATACGAGCCTCAGGAAAAACGACAGTGCCCATATCGCGCCCTTCAAAAACAGCATTTACTCCCACAGCCAACGTTCGCTGAATATTCACAAGCTTTTCACGCACCTCAGGGTTAGCTGAAACTTTCGATACAGCCTCCGTAACTTCTGCTCCTCGAATTTTATCTGTCACATCTTCATCGCCTACGTAATAGAAACGTTCCCGATGCCGAATTTTCATATCAAATTGAAAGCGATCCAAAAATGCCATCAGCTCTTCCCGCTGATCTAAATTCACCTTTTCTTTTAAGTACGCATACGTCAAACAGCGATACATAGCACCTGTATCAAAGTAGATATACCCAATTTCTTCTGCTAGGGTTTTTGCAATCGTACTTTTGCCTGTGGCGATGGGGCCATCAATTGTAATGATCATACTGAACTCTCAATGAATTTTAAGAAAAATATACAAAAGAGGAAGCGTGAATATAAGGGAATCGACCATATCAAGCATTCCCCCAAGCCCTGGGAGCTGATTGCTATCTTTAATCCCCGTGTCTCTTTTCAACAAAGATTCTGCTAAGTCTCCAATTTGAGCTAGAGTTGAGATCAAACAAGCTAACCAAATGCTTTCCCAACCCGATAAAGTGATCGGGGATTTAGGGAATAGAAGGTGCAGGCACAAGTAAAAAATGATGCTAATTGCAACGGAGGTAAAAAGACCTCCCCACGCCCCTTCCCAAGTTTTTTTTGGGCTAATATAAGGGACCATACGGTACTTCCCAAATAACTTTCCAATAAAAAATGCGCCGGTATCGGTCGATTTTGTGACCAGCAACAAATAAAATAACCACCAACGCCCATCTTCTGCCCCATTAAAGGGGAAATAATTGATCGATAATGTATAGCTGAGAGGAATAGCCAAATAAGCCATTCCAAAAAGCGTGATAGCCAGATTAATAAAAGGAAAGGCCCCCCCATAAAGACTATAAATAAAAAGAGTCAACAAGGTGATCCACAAAGTCAGCTCGGGAAGTATTTGGGCATCTTGCAATTGAGTACTCAAAAAAACAGAGTAAACATACAAGACGGAAAAAACAATCCCTACGGTCGCCAAGGGTTGAAAGCCTTTGGCTTTGCCCATTTGGTAATACTCCCAAACCGATATTCCCACAGTAGCCGAGATAGCCAACGAAAAAAGGGGACGAAAGAATGAATAATGGGAAAAAGAGATTAGAAAAATAAGGAGGGGAATACCCAATGAGCTATAGTAGAGTCTTTGCTTTAAATTTTGCGACATTATCCCCCTAGCCTCCGTTTCCTTTTTTGGAAATCATACAAAGCCTCTAACAAATGAAAAGGAGTAAAGTCAGGCCATAACACATCGGTGATATAAACCTCTGTATAAGAAATCTGCCACAACAAAAAATTACTAATTCTCCATTCACCACTTGTGCGAATAAGCAAATCTGGATCTTCCATATTAGCTGTGTCTAAATATCTCGCGATCACTTCTTCCGTGATCTTTTCTGCCACACCTTCTTGCTTTTGATAATCCTTGACAAGCCTATTGACAGCGCGGCAAATATCATCTCTTCCTCCGTAATTTACGGCAAGGATCATCCGAACTTGATCGCATTGTTTGGTGAATTGCTTGGTTTTCGTAATCGTCTCGACCACATTTTCAGGAATTTTTGACAAATCTCCTATGGTATCAAAGCGGATCCCTTCTTTTAGCATAGTTCCCCGCTGTTCGGTGAGGTACACATCTAATAACCACATTAAGGCTTGCACCTCTTCTTGAGGCCGCGCCCAGTTTTCTGTGGAAAAGGCATAAAATGTTACCGCCTGTATTCCCAATTCCTTGCAGG
Source organism: Parachlamydia sp. AcF125 (assembly GCF_018342475.1). Classification (NCBI taxonomy): domain Bacteria; kingdom Pseudomonadati; phylum Chlamydiota; class Chlamydiia; order Parachlamydiales; family Parachlamydiaceae; genus Parachlamydia; species Parachlamydia sp. AcF125. The sequence continues at coordinate 71,868 of NZ_JAEMUD010000001.1, forward strand.
CTTTGACTATTTCAATCAAGTTATCCGCGCCTTCTCTGTGCCCCACTTTTGCCGAAGCTTGTTGCTTTTTGGCCCAACGTCGATTTCCATCAGGAATAATCGCTACATGTCTCGGAGCAATGGAACGATCATATCCTATTAAATCCTTAGCTTGATAAATAGACTCAGTCGGTGGAGAGCAGATGGTGGTTGAACTTAACATACATTCACTAAGCGTAGGGTTTTATCATTTCAGCACACTAATTATGCAAACATACCTAAAAAGCAAATTTGCGGCATAGATTTTATCCATTTAGATTAAAAAATAGCTAAATCTCTTAGACCTTTTCTTGATAGGATGGAAAATGCCGCCTCAATCCGCTTACCTCTTTTTTTTATCATCCGGCTTTTAAAACTTCCATGAAAGCACTTTGCGGAATATTCACTTTTCCGATCTCTTTCATCCGTTTTTTTCCTTTCTTTTGTTTTTCCCAAAGTTTTCTTTTGCGAGAAATATCTCCCCCGTAACATTTTGCTGTCACATTTTTAGACAAGGCTTTGATGGTCTCTCGTGCCACAACTTTCCCTCCAATAGCAGCTTGAATGGGGACTTTAAACAGCTGCTGAGGGATCACTTCTACGAGTTTTTCACAGATTGCTCGCCCTTTACTTTCAGCTTTAGTACGGTGCACTAAACAAGAGAAGGCATCAACCGGTTCTTCATTCACACGAATTTCCAGTTTAATGATATCGCTCGGTTCATAGCAGTCAAATTCATAATCAAAGGATCCATAACCCCGCGTAATCGATTTAAGCTTATCGTTAAAGTCGGTAATGATCTCATTTAAGGGGAAACGATAGGTCAAAAGTAAACGCTTAGAATCTAATGTTTCCGTTTTAATACAATTTCCCCGCTTTTCCATCCCGAGGCTCATGATCGCGCCTAAATATTCCGCTGGGATGATAATATGACATTTCACCCAAGGCTCTTCAACTGTCTCGATAAAAGTGGGATCGGGATAATGAGCCGGATTATCAATTTCTAAAATTTGTCCATCAGAAAGCAAAAAGCGATAGATCACACTGGGCGCGGTGGAAATCACGTCGAGGTCAAACTCTCGCTGAATCCTTTCAAAAATAATCTCCAAATGCAAAAGCCCCAAAAATCCGCAGCGAAATCCAAAACCTAAAGCCAAGCTGCTTTCTTGCTCAATATGCAAAGCCGTATCATTGAGTTGCAACTTAGTCAAAGCATCTCTTAAAGCTTCAAAATCTGTAGAGTCAATAGGATAAATCCCTGCAAATACCACGGGAGAAATATGCCTAAAGCCTGGGAGCGGTTCTGCTGCGGGATATTTTTGAAGGGTGATGGTATCGCCCACCTTCACATCCGATGTTTTTTTGATGTTGGCAATGATATACCCCACTTCGCCTGAGCGCAGTTCAGGAACAGGCCGCTCGTTTGGAGCAAACACCCCAACTTCTAAAACTTCAAATGCCCGATCATTCGTCATCATTTTAATGAGAGACCCTTTTTTGATCTCCCCGCTCATAATCCGTACATAAACCATAACTCCCCGATAGGTATCGTAGTGAGAGTCAAATACCAATGCTCGCAATAAACCATCCTTAGGCTCTTGAGGAGGCGGAATTTTTTTTAAAATATCCTCTAGAATTCCCTCGATTCCTATTCCGGATTTTGCTGAACAGCAAATCGCCTCAGAGGCATCAATGCCAATTACCTCTTCAATTTGCTTTTTAACTTCTTCCACATTGGCTGTAGGAAGGTCAATTTTATTGATGACAGGCATAATTTCTAAATCTCTTTCGATAGCTAAATGCACATTTGCTAATGTTTGCGCTTGCACGCCTTGCCCCGCATCCACTACCAAAAGAGCCCCTTCACAAGCTGCTAGAGAACGGGAAACTTCATAGGAAAAATCGACGTGTCCGGGAGTATCGATTAAATTAATTTGATAGGTTTCGCCATCTTTAGCTTGGTAATACATCGTCACCGGATGGGCCTTGATGGTAATCCCTCGTTCTCGCTCTAAGTCCATGTCATCGAGCAATTGTTCTTGCATATTCCTTGCTTCTACCGTATGGGTTAACTCTAGGAGCCGATCAGCCAGAGTGGACTTCCCATGGTCAATATGGGCAATAATAGAAAAGTTTCGTATCTTCTGGCGGTCATAGGTATACATGCAAAAATCTACTTTATTCTGAAAAAGGTTAGGTATGAGAGTTAATTGCCTCCCTTTAGTAGGCTTCAATTAACTCGAAAAAAATTGCTTCAAATAGACAAAATTAAAGCATTTTAGATAAGAATTCAAGAGATAAATAAAAAAGAAATTCCTATTGGATTGAGGGAGTTAACTTCTTGCAGGCTGTTTTCCCCTCATGCATCAAAACGAGGGGACAAGCCTAATTTTGATTTTGCAAGCAGCAGAGCAAGCTTCCTTGCTCAAAGGTGAGTTCCACTTTCTCTCCCAGGCAACAATTGGATTGGCTTAAAAAAGAGGAATCTAATGTTTGCCGAGTGAGCTCCCACTTTAACCCTTTAGAGGAAACCTCTAAAACGGGACCATTAAAGGGAATAAGGGAAATTCTTTGCCCAGGAAATGTGTGCAAAGTTTCTCTTTTTTTTAAAAAAAACGACGTTTCGAATTCCGATACCATTTTAACCTGGGAGGAATAGCGGTGCATTAAATGGATATTGCTTAAAGTATGGTCCATCCGATTTCCTCCAGCTCCAAATATAAAAATAGAATTAAATCCTTTTTTTAAAAGAATTTGAACAGCGAGAGCGAGATCGGTCTCATCTTTAAGAGAAGGAAATTTTACACAGGGTACGGAAGAATAAAATTCAAGCACGTGGGGCAAAACAGAATCCAAATCTCCAATAAGAAGATCGGGTTTAATTTGCATGCTAAAGCAATGATTTAATCCCCCATCCACAGCGGCCAAGAATGGAAAACGTCGGATCTGTAAGGAGCTCCATTTTAGATCCCAAATTTCCCCATTTGTAATAAGAGCAGCTTGATTGTGCATTTGACATCGTTTTAAACTGACTTATAAAGATGCGGCCAAGATGACTCGAACATCCACCGAGTTACCCCGACTAGAACCTGAATCTAGCGCGTCTACCAATTCCGCCATGGCCGCAAGTAATAAGTAAGCCTTTATAGAGGATCGGATATTTTTTGTAAAATAAAATAGTTGGTTTCTAAACATTTCCAACAGGCGTATTGCCCTCTAAACAAACTTCTTAACCAGCCAAAAGGGGGATTTTTCCCACTCGTTTTTTTAAAAGGTACCGTCCATCTGTTATTCGCTCTCCTTTTTCCCTTACAAAAATTGTCAGCTCTCAACTAAATAAACATTTACACGAATTTATCAAAAATTTTAGGCTGGGATTAATCAGGTTTTCCCGCAAAAGTTGGCTCCCAAATGTCGGCAGGCAGTAGGGAAATTTATAAAGGGAGTAACCCCCAGCTTTCAAAACTTTTAGATTTTTACCTTTAAAGTTAAAAGAGAGAGTGTTTAATGAAAACATCCGATTTAAAGTCAGAACCTATTTGCAAGAGTTTAGCGCAAGTATTGGCCGATACTTACATCCTCTATGTTAAAACGCAAAATTTTCATTGGAATGTGGTAGACCCGCGCTTTTATTCCTTACATAAAATGTTAGAAGACCAGTATGCAGAACTCGCAGAAGCCCTGGATGAAATTGCAGAAAGGATGCGGATGCTAAATGGCAAGTCTCCAGCAACCATGAAAAAATTCCTTGAATTGGGCTCTTTATCCGAGGCAGAAGGAGGGTTATCTGGAGATGAAATGCTGCAGATACTCATCAACGACCATGCCGCGCTCATCAAAACCGTGCGCAAGAAAATCGAAGAAGCCCAAACCCTTCAAGACGAAGGAACGGCAGATATGCTTATCCAACGGTTACGCGCCCATGAAAAAAACCATTGGATGCTGCAAAGCCATTTTAAAGAAAAGTAAAGTTTTACTAACATCCTTTTTAAGTTAAAAAGCTTAATCGATCGCCCGTTAGCTCTATTGTCAAGATATTCAGCCTGCATCTGGTTATATCTCAAGCCCCCCGTTGGGTGAGCTCGGTAAGCTCCATACTTAAAAAGGATTCTCCCATAACAGCATATAGTTTTTGCTCTAAATAACTCCCAAGTTCTGGATGCTGTTTTTGGAGCCAGAGGCGAAATTTAAAGGTTTTCTTAAAAAGCTCTTCATGCGAAACATCTTTATTTTTAACCTCCTCTCGCTGTGAAAATAGGCCCACATCCACATGAATAGGCTTTCCCTCTAATACGGCAGTATTTTGCATCAAAGCATGATCTTCATCCACAAAGCCTCGCTCGTGTTCAGATAAAATCATTTCAGTCAAATCCCCTAAAAGTTGTTTACATTCTCTAACTTTTCCTTGAGCCATCCACGTATCAAGCGTGGGGCAAATCATTGAGGCTTTTTTTTGAATGAGAAACTGCATAGAGTCTAGATCTACAGAATGCTTATACCCCATTTTGTCATACAACGTTAGGCGTTTTTTTAAATCGCGATGATCATTTAGATGCGCATAGATGAGCCCCCCTTCGTTTTGCAAATGATCAAAACTTAATTTCCAACTAGAGTAAACTCTTTCCAGCTTTTGTTGCTTTTTTTTCATTTTTTGCTGACGCATCTCCTCGACAAAAGGGATAAAAGAAAACCACTCTAGCCAAGGTTTCGGCCTATACCTTTGGTATTTGAAAAACTTTATAACAAATTGCTTATCTTGGCTTTCAAATACGTACGATTGGCAACCTTTTCCTAAATAATAAAAAGGTTGTTTTAAAATTTGATCTAAATTTTCTTGCTCCTGTTTTTGCAAGGGGCGCATATTCCAACGAGGGTCATAAGCAAAGGAGGTGACAATATTGTCTGGAGAAAAACCATCCGTAAGATAATAGTAAAGTCTTCCCCCGCCATAAACACAGCAAACAAACAGGAGTAAGCATAAAATTTTTGTCAGATATTTTTGCCGCATGCCAGCCCTCAATCCAATCCGCACACTTTTTTTAATAAAATGTAAGGGCATCCTAGCAGTTGAGTGATGATTTTGTCAATTTTTAGCTAAAATGTTTATCATAAAAAATTCCTAAGAAATTCAGGGAAATAGGGAAAGAATTTTTAATGACTTCTTTTTTCACCTATTTCGGAAAGCAAATTTAAAACGCTGTATTTTTAGGTCTTGTGGCGTAAATGGGGAAATGGGAGAAAGCGCCTGCGGTAAACTTACCCTTTGACATTTAAAAGCTATAAATTTAGTCCGCTACAAAAAAAATTTAGGCAGGCTATGGAAAAAAGCTCACTTACCGCATACGCAATGGGTCCCAGCATAACAAAGCTTTAGTTCAAAGGGGAAGTATAACTTTAGGGTTTTCCACCGAAGCAATGGATGGATGGCAGGAAACTAACTAAACGAGGAAGAAAGAACGCCCCAAGGTTTATTCCAATGGTGCGATGCTTTGTGCGCTCACAATTCGCGCTGTCTATCACTTGCCTCTTAGGGCTCTGCGAGGATTTCTCTTATCACTTACGGCTTTGATAGCCTTAAAGTTGTCTATTCCTTGTTGTATACCTATCTGTCGGCGTGCTAAAGAGCTGGGCAGGCCCTTAAGAAATTAAATTATAAGCGTCCGACAGAGATTGTTTTTGACTCTTCGAGAGTGAAGGTTTATGAGAAGTGAGCGGAAAGCGCGCCAACATGGCAAGAGTAAACGCAGATGTTGGCGGAAAATTCATTTGGCAATCTGTTCAAACTCGCATGAGATCATTTTAAGTGAATTGACTAAAAGCAGCCAAGCAGGTGGCGCCCAACCTGCCAAAAAGCGTGAGAAATATTTATGGGGTTGGCGCGTATGACAGGCAAGCTTTTTATCGATTATGCCATGCTAAAGACCTCATTCCTTTAGTGCCTCCAAGAAAAGAAGGTAGGTTGGGCAATCAGGCTAGTAAGCCGTGGATGAAACAAAGAAAGGATGCCTTAAGGAGCATTCAAGGTTGCGGAGAAGATGGCGCAGCAAGGTCTCTTTGAAAGAAGCTTTTCGGCTATCATAAATGCTCACTTGCAGAAACTGCCATGTACCGCTTTAAGCAAGCCTTTGGAGGGAACTTCCGATCAAGGAAATTAGCCTACCAACGTGCTGAGTTATATGTTAAATATGCGGTAATGAATAGGGTGACAAAGCTTGGAAAGCCTATTGGATCGCGACTGGAAAAAATAGGCAATAATCCGGCTTGCCTTAAAAAGCTGGCATTCAATGAATTTACGCAACAAGCCTCTTAAGAAATAAAAAAACCTCACAAGAAGCTTGTGAGGTTCAAACTAAAAAGCGAGCAAGAGAATATTAGTTAGCTAGATATTCAATTACACAAGTTTGTGCATTATCGCCCACGCGTCTTTTGCTTTTAATAATACGTGTATAACCGCCTTGACGTTCTGTGAAACGAGGGCCTAATTCGCCAAATAATTTCTTAATTACTCTACGGTCTGTATTATAAGCACTTGTATCGCCGTTGCGAGCAGCTCTTTCTTCTTTGTCTGTCAAAGGATTAAAGCAAATCATCAAATCTGCAATTGCTTGTCGGCGAGTGGCAAGGGTATCTTTTTTAGCAAGCGTGATCATTTGATCTGCCAAACTGCGCAAAGCTTTTGCTTTGGCAACAGTCGTGACAATGCGCTCCTCATCAATCAAAGATTTCAACATATTGGCAAACATAGCTCTGCGATGAGAGGATGTTCGGCCAAGTTTACACGTATTTTTCTTATGTCTCATAATAATATACCTAACTATTCTTCACTTTTTAATACATCTGATTTGTCTTTAGCTTCTCTATGGTACTGGGCTATTTTTTCTTTAACGTTATCCGCAGTTATCCCATATTTAGATAAATCCATTCCGAGGTGAAGTCCCATTTCAGTTAATTTGGCTTTGATTTCATTCAAAGATTTTTTCCCAAAGTTACGGAACTCAAGCATACGACGCTCAGGTATAGAAACAAGCTCAGCAATCGTATCGATATTAGCTCCACTTAAGCAATTGGTAGAACGAACTGATAACTCAATTTCATCGATCCGCAATGCAAGCTTAGACATAATCGCATCTTGATCTGCATCATCGCGTGATTGTCCTTCATCAAATAGCAACATGTGCGGATTGATGTGGGTAAACACCGACATGTGTTTAACGCCAATTTGGGCAGCAAAGGCAAGGGCCTCAGCTGGTGTGATGCGGCCATCGGTTGTGATTTCTAGAAGTAATCGATCAAAATCCGTGTCTTGTCCCACCCGTGTATTTTCTACTGCATAGTTAACCAATCGGACTGGAGAAAAAGCTGCATCAATTAAAATCTCATCTGAAGTTTTCCCATGAACGTCCAAGCGATCTGAAGGAACGTATCCACGTCCGATGACAACGCGCAAGTCCATTTGTCTTTTCATCGGCTGCGTTACAGTGAATAAGTGAAGCTGAGGATTCACAACTTCATAATTTCCCTCTGTAAAAACGTCGCCTAATGTAACGGGATATTTTCCCTGATTTTTATCGAGATCGTCCTGTGTAATTTCTAAAATAGAGGTCACAATCCGATCATCCCGCGAGTTGGGTGTCTCATCTAGGGGAAGCTTGCGTATTAACGCCCCTTTCAAGTTAAGGATAATATTTGTCATATCCTCAACAATTCCCTCTATCGCCATGTATTCATGAGAAATTCCTTCAATTCGTACAGAAACAATAGCAGGCGCTTCAAGTGAAGAAAGCATCATGCGGCGGAGAGAATTTCCCACAGTGTGGCCGAACCCTTTTTCAAAAGGTTCTGCAATAAAACGACCAAACGTCTGGCTTAGCGTTTCCTCATCCACAGAAATTTGCTGAGGGATTTCAAACTTACCATACTTGACTGCCATGAAGTCACTCCTCATAAAAAATAAAATAAACTGTTTTCGCTCTTCGAGAGTTGATTCGCAAAGACTCGAAAGATTCTAGCGTTAATTCTGCCTTAAATCATGGATGATTCACATTGCAGATAAAAATAGTTATACTCGACGTCTTTTAGGTGGCCTGCAACCATTATGGGGACAAGGAGTCACGTCACGGATTGAAGTAATTAACAATCCAGCCCCTTGCAAACCTCTTACAGCCGACTCACGTCCTGCACCTGGCCCTTTAAGCTTGACTTCCACTTCACGCATTCCGGCAGCCATTGCAAGTTTTGCTGCGTCTTGAGCGGCAACAGTTGCTGCAAATGCTGAAGATTTACGCGAACCGGAGAAGTTAACTTTTCCTGCACTGGCCCAAGAGACCACGTTCCCATTAGGATCGGTGATAGATACAATCGTATTGTTAAAAGTTGCTTTCACATGTACAACTCCGGATGGAACATGTGCATGTAACTTCTTTTTAGGCTTTACAGCTGCTTTTTTATTTACGACCTGCTTAGACAAAGTGATTCACTCCTCTCTTATTTTTTCTTATTAGCAACTGTTTTACGACGGCCTTTTCTCGTTCTAGCATTAGTACGAGTGCGTTGTCCACGAACTGGAAGTCCAACGCGATGTCTTTGCCCACGATAGGAATGGATGCTAATTAATCGTTTGATATTATTTTGAACTTGACGTTTGAGATCCCCTTCAACCACATACTGAGACTGGAGCAAGGCGTTAATACTTGCAATCTCATCTTCTGTCAATTTGTGGGCACGCATATTAGGGTCTAGACCCAGCTTTGCAATAATTTCATTAGCTAGACGACGACCTAATCCATAGATATATGTCAAACTAATTTCTAATCTTTTATTATCCGGTATGTCGATACCGATAATTCTAGGCATTCAAATCTCCTACTAATTACATGAAATTGAACTTGATAATTTACCACACGTGCTCTTTTTCTTCAAAAGAAAACACTCTTATCTTCCTCTAACCCGTCCACGCTTCATAAAACCGTCATAGCGCTTCATCAGAAGGTGAGACTCAATTTGCTTCATTGTATCTAAAACAACCCCCACGAGGATTAACAACGCAGTTCCTCCAAAGAAGTAACTAATTGTTTGTGGAATCGCTAAAAAACGCCCCACTAATGTGGGAAGAATGGCAATTCCAGCCAAAAAGATTGCTCCGAGCAACGTAATTTTATTCATCGTGCTTTCCAAATAGTCTTGCGTTGGCTTCCCTTGTCGAACACCTGGAATAAAAGCTCCATTTTTCTTCATATCAGAGGCTATTTGATCAGGTCTAAACTGAGTGGCTGTCCAAAAATAGGTAAAGAAGACGATGAGCAGCACAAACAACGCCATATACACACTACTGCCAGGGGAAATCCAGCTCGCAACCTCTCCCAACCAATTTCCATGACCTAAAAAAGTTCCAAGAGTAGCCGGGAATAATAGCAAAGAAGAAGCGAAAATAACAGGGATAACGCCCGCATAATTCACTTTAAGTGGAATATAGGAAGAGCCCCCTTGCACTTCTTTTCTCCCCACCACACGTCTTGCATACTGCAAGGGGATTCGCCTGTGCCCTTGAATGATCAGAATGGTAGCGATCGTAACCAGCACAAATACCGCAACTAGAACAAGGACACTTGCTAAATTCATCTGCCCAGGTTCTTGGGAATTCAAGTTTAATTGCTGAAGAATCAGCCCCAAAGCCGTAGGGATTTGAGAGAGGATTCCCAGAGTAATAATCAAACTCATTCCATTTCCAATTCCCCGTTCTGTAATTTGCTCGCCAACCCACATTAAAAAGACCGTACCTGTCGTCATCGTGGCAATCGCAATCAGATAAAAAAGCCATGGAAATCCAAAAGCTTGCACATCTAAAAGCTCACCAGCTACAATCCCTGGCTTTGACATATTGATTTGGAGAGCATATCTTGCAAACAATCCCGATTGCAAAATAGACAGCAAAACTGTCAACATACGAGTCATCTTATTGATTTTTCGCTTTGCCACTTCCCCATTTTCACGCAATTCGCGCTGTAGAGAGGGCCAAAGAGCAACGAGCAGCTGCAAAATAATAGAAGCAGAAATATAGGGAACGACTCCCAAGGCAATGACCGTCATATGGGAAAAGGCTCCCCCTGAAAATATATCTACCATTTGGAAGAGATTTTGGCCTCCTCCTGTCGCATGCCTAAAAAAACTGACTGCTATTTCACCGTTAATTCCTGGAATAGGAATAAATCCTCCTATCCGGCATACAAACAGCATGAGAAAGGTAAATAGAATTTTATTTCTCAAGTCAGGAATTTGAAAGACTCGTTGCACTTCACTAAACATCGCATTTAATCCTTAGCTTTAACTTTCCGTTGGATCTATTGTAAACTGCTTGAAATCGCACAACCAAGCATAAAATTAAGTGATGTTTTCAATCGAAGCTTTGCATGAATACAAAAAAGTGCACAGCAAATTAGGACTTCGAAAGTTGAAACTTAATTTTCGCTTTTTGGAGTTTATCGCGTGCAGTTGCTGACAAGCTGTGCACTTCAAAGGATACTTTCTTTGTTAATTCGCCATCACCGAGAATTTTTATCCCATAAGTACGGCCGCTTAAAAGACCCTTACTTGCCAATGTTTCAGCATTTACAACCTCGCCATCTTGATAGGCTTGCTCGATTTGGCTTAAATTGACAACGTCTAACTCTTTTCTAAAGCGCGCATTGGAAAACCCACGAATCGGAAGTTTTGCAAAGAGGCGAAACTGACCACCTTCATAACCTAAGCGACGCTTATAGCCGGAACGCGCTCCCGCTCCTTTTTGACCACGGCCACAAGTTTTACCAACACCAGAACCGATTCCACGCCCTACGCGTCGAACTTGTTTTCGTCCACGCAAATCATTTTTTAATGTTCCAAGTGTAATCATGCTAAACCTCTAATTTGTTTCATCTTTTGACGACTGCGCAATAAAGATAAACCTTTGAAAGTTGCTTTTACAATGTTAAGTGGATTACTTGAACGCAAATTTTTAGCCATTACATCTGTATAACCAGCCATTTCCAATACAGCACGTACTTTAGAGCCTGCAATCACTCCAGAACCTTCCGGAGCAGGCTTTAGCATCACTGTAGCTCCATCCCAAGTAACTGTGACTTCGTGAGGAATGGTTGTCCCTTCCATTTCGTAGGAAGCAAGGTTCTTTCTTGCAGCTTCCCCACCTTTACGGATTGCATCGGTCAATTCGTTCGCTTTAGCAAAGCCATAACCGATCTTTCCTTTCCCATCTGCAACCAGAATAAGAGCGGAAAAACTAAATTTACGCCCACCCTTAACAACTTTTGAACAGCGATTAATATAGAGCACTTTCTCAGTCAGCTCGCTGCCCTTTTTTTCTTTTTTTTGGCCTTCTGCTTGTTTTATCATTTAAACATCCTAAAATTAATTGAAAATGATGCCAGCGCTATTAGCACTTCAATCCAGCAGCAACTGCTGCATCTTTAAGTTCTGCTAAAACCCCGTGGAATTTAGCTGGACCACGATCAAACTTAGCTGCTTTAATGTTCTGCTCAGATGCAATCTTTGCAATATGCTCCCCTAATTTGCGGGCAGCCTGCTTGCTTTTTTTGCCAAACTCGCTTTCGCGATATTCTTTGGAGAACGTTGCAATTGAGCCAAGAGTTACTCCAGCATCATCATCAATCAACTGTACTTGTAAATGCTTGTTGCTCTTAACAACACACAGACGTGGTTCCACACTGGTCCCATGAATTTTTTTACGAATTCGCATTGTTCGTTTTTTGCGAATCGCCTGAATCCTAATAAGTTCTGATCTCATAACAACCTTATTAAACAATTTGTACTTTATTGCTTAAACAATCCCATACGCAATAAATGAGCATTATTTTTTGGAAGCTGATTTTCCGTCTTTTCTGCGAACATACTCTCCTGAATAGCGAATACCTTTTCCTTGGTAGGGCTCAGGAGGTCTCATAGCGCGGATTGTTGCGGCAAACTGTCCAACTTTTTGTTTATCTACACCAGAAACAATAATCACAGTATTTTTTTCCGCTACTTCAACTTGAATGCCCTGAGGGATAGGCAATTTAGTTGGATGCGAAAAACCAAGCTGTAGGTCCAAAAGCTGTCCTTGCACGGATGCACGATATCCGACCCCAATCATTTCTAAGCGAGTTTGAAAACCTTTATGTGCTCCTGTCACCATGTTTTGAACAAGAGAGCGATAAAGGCCGTGCAAATTTCCTGCATCTTTTGCTTCTTCTGTCAATTGCACATGAACTTCATCCCCTTCAATGCTTATTGCAATTTCAGGAAAGATTTTCCCATGCAAAGAACCTTTAGGCCCTTTTACAGAAATTTCCCCATTATTGACTTTAACTTCAACACCGCTTGGGATTGAGATGGGAAGTTTTCCTTTACGCGACATTTCCTTTACTCCTTATAAAGCTGCTTGCTTACACGCGACAGGCAGCTGTTCACATCGATTGAAGTTACCAAACTCGACACAAAAGTTCGCCACCAATTTTTCTTTTTTTAGCCTCGCCTCCAGGAAGTAATCCTTGCGAAGTGGACAAAATGGACAAGCCTAAGCCGCCATAGAAAAACGGAATATCATCATGTCTTACATATCGACGTAGGCCTGGCTTAGAAACTCTTTCTAGACCTTTAATGACAGACTCACGTCTTTCTGTATACTTCAAATAAACTCTCATGATCCCACGGTGATTCTCATCTTTCTCAATCAGATAACTTTCGATAAACCCTTGGGTTTTAAGGATTTCCGCAATACCTTCTTTGAGTTTGCTCCAGCCAATCACAACATAACGGCGTTGTGCCTTACTCGCATTGCGAATCCTTGTGAGGAAATCGGCTACTGGGTCGCTAACTGCCATAATTCCTTCTCCTATTCTTAAGCTGCTACCGATACAGGTAAATTTTTAAACGGAAGTCCAAGTAAACGAAGCAATTCCACACACTCTTCATCCTTGGATGTACTTGTCACGAAGGTTATATGCATCCCTTGTGTCTTTTTTACATCATCGAGATTCAATTCCGGAAACACTTGTTGGTCATCCAATCCGAGCGTATAGTTTCCGAGGCCATCACACTTTGAAGGAAAACCACGGAAGTCTCGTATGCGAGGACATACAATATTACAGAAACGATCAAGAAAGTCAAACATTCGCTGTCCACGAAGGGTAACTTTAACTCCAATTGGCTGCTTTTCGCGCAACTTAAAGTTTGAGATCGCCTTTCTAGCTTTCGTGATAATTGGCTTTTGTCCTGAGATAAGTGTTAACTCGTTAACACAATCTTGAATCGCATTTTTATCCTTACTTGCTTCTGCAATTCCCATGTTGATCACAATTTTCTTCAAAACGGGGATCAGACATGGATTTGTATACCCAAATTTTTTTTGCAGCTCGGGCTTGACTGTTTCCAGATACCGCTTTTTTAACCTAGACATTTTTTAACTCTTCTTGCTGTTTGAATTTTTAAGTGAACGATAAGTGACATCTTGACCATCGAGCTTATAGTATAATTCTCGGTTTCCATTTTGGTCAACTCGAGTACGCAACTTCACCCCTTTATCTTCAGCAACACACAATTTCAAATTGGAAACATGGATGGATTGCTCAAACGGCAAGATTCCCCCCGCTGGATTTTGCTCAGATTTTTTTACATGCTTTTTGCGCACGTTGAGCCCCTGCACAACCACTCTGTCGCCACTGCATCTGAGGATTGTGCCAACTTTTCCACGATCGTTTCCTGCAATTGCCACAACACGATCACCTTTTTTGAACTTTTTACATACAGAAGTTTTATTCATAGTTTTTTCTCTCATTTCTAAATCACCTCAGGTGCCAGAGATACGATTTTCAAAAATTCTGCACGCAGCTCGCGAGCAACTGGTCCAAAAATGCGCGTCCCGATCGGGTTCTTCTTCTCGTCAATTAGAACGCAGCTATTTGTATCAAAACGTAAAACTGTTCCATCTTCACGTGTGATATCTGCAGTTGTTCTAACGATGACTGCTTTCACTACATCGCCTTTTTTTACGCTTGCACCTGGTTCCACTTCTTGAACTGAACAAACAATAATGTCACCAACACTTGCATAACGTCTTTTAGATCCACCGAGAACTTTAAAGCATTTTACACGCTTAGCTCCTGAGTTGTCAGCTACTTTAAGTTTGGTTTCTTGTTGAATCATAATTAAATTAACTCCGAACTTTACCGTATTTGCTACACTTTAAGCAGCACTATAATTTTAATGACGTTCAGGCTTTATTAGGTAATCCGCTTAAAGCCAGTGGATACGAACGATTAGGCAACCACTCTCCATCTTTTTAACTTTGAGAGGGGCCGTGTTTCTTCAATTGTTACTTGTTCACCCACTTGTAATGGTCTTAATTCATTGTGTGCATAGTATTTTTTGTTGCGCGTCACCACTTTCCCATAACGAGGATGTGGATAGGTACGGCTAACTTGCACTACAACGGTTTTTTCCATCTTATTAGATAGAACTGTCCCTTTTTTAACTTTTCGCTTTGATTGATTTTCTTGCATTACGTCCTCACACAGCATGCGACTGTTCTTGCAATGTTTTAGCATGAATCACAGTATGAAGCCGTGCGATATCCTTTTTAAGAGAAGGAATACGATGAGGCTTCTCAAGTTTTTTTGTATTTTTTTTTGCAACTACTAGAGCATACAGTTCTTTTTGTTTGTCACTTAAAGAAGCTTGAAGTTCATCTAGCGATTGATTAATTAGTTCACGAGCTTTAGACATTTTACTAACCTCACACTTGTTCTACACGCTCGACGAATCGAGTTTTAATTCCAAGCTTAGCCGCTGCGCGTCTAAGAGCGTTTTGCGCTAAAACTTTTGGTACGTTGCCCACTTCGAATAAAATACGCCCCGGTTTAACAACTGCTACCCAATGGTCTACAGCGCCTTTTCCTTTACCCATACGCACTTCGGCTGGTTTTTTTGTTACGGGTTTGTCTGGGAAAATACGTATCCACACTTTTCCACGTCGCTGAAAGTAGCGATTAATGGCTACACGGCAGGCTTCAATCTGTTGAGCGGTTACCCAGGCTCTTTCTAAAACTTGAATGCCGAATTCACCAAAGTGAACAAAGCATCCGCCTTTGCTGATTCCAGAAAAATGCCCTTTTTGAAGCTTTCGAAATTTTGTTCGTTTAGGCATCAATGCCATGACCCTAATCCTCCTTACTCAGTTGGCTGTCTAGTTGGTTGTGTGTCTTCGCCTCGGTAGATCCAAACCTTGACGCCAATGCTTCCATAGGTTGTCTCAGCACGGCCGTAAGCAAAATCAATATCTGCTCTTAAGGTATGGAGCGGAGTGCTGCCCTCTTTGTACCATTCAGTTCGTGCGATTTCAGCTCCACCCAAGCGACCAGAAACTTGCACTTTAATTCCGAGAGCGCCTGCATCGATAGCAGATTGCATGGCTTTTTTCATAGCGCGTCTGAATGCAATTCGTCGCTCAAGCTGTTTTGCAATTCCATCAGCTACAATTTTGGCATCTAAATCAGGGCGTTTGATCTCTTCTACTTCAATCCAAACTTCTTTTCCGGTAAGCTTAAATAATTCGGTTTTAAGAGTGTCAATTTCTGCCCCTTTTTTCCCGATTACAAGGCCTGGGCGTGCGGTGCAAATGGTGATTTCGATTTTATCACTCATGCGGCAAATGCGGATCTGAGAGGTTCCTACACAAGCCGGCTTTTTCATCAAATATTCGCGAATCCGATGATCCTCGATCACATGGCTACCAAATTCAAGCTTGTTTGCAAACCACTTCGAACGCCATTTACGATTGCGTATTAAGCGAAGTCCAATTGGATTGGCTTTTTGTCCCATAAGAATACTCCTTATTCTGCGCTAACAACAACGGTGAAATGGCTAGTTCGCTTCATGATTGGATGACGGCCACCACGGTTCTTAGGTTTCGCACGTTTAATTATTGGCCCTGCGTCGATTCGCACTTCTGCAACTTTCAGTTGTTCCCGTCGAAGATCATGTTGCGATTCTGCGTTCGCCACAGCACTATCGAGCGTTTTTTTCAAGAGCCTACCTGCCCTCAATCCACTGAATTGGAGTTGAACTAACGCATCAGGTACAGATTTTCCGCGGATAAGCCCTGCAGCAAGACGAGCTTTGCGTGGACTTATTCGAATATATTTACTTAGCGCTTTTGCATAATTCATTGAAACAACCCTTATTTCTTAATTGGATGCCCCTTAAATAGGCGTGTTGGTGAAAACTCTCCTAAGCGGTGTCCTACCATATTTTCAGATACAAACACTGAAATGAATTTACGCCCATTGTGAACTTCAAATGTATGTCCAATCATTTCTGGAACGATCATTGAGCTTCTTGACCAAGTTTTAATGGACTTCTTAGTTCCAGCTTTATTTTGATCATCGACTTTCTTCTTTAAATGGTGAGCCACAAAGGGGCCCTTTTTTAAGGATCTAGCCATATTTACTTTTTCCTTCGATCTTTAACAATGAACTTATTCGATTTTTTCAAGGATCGTGTTCGGAGCCCACGTGTGCATTGCGCCCAAGGAGTTTGAGGAATATTTCCTTTGTGCTTTCCTTCACCGCCACCGTGAGGGTGATCGACTGGGTTCATTGCGGTACCGCGAACTGTTGGTCGGATTCCCTGCCAACGTTTACGACCAGCTTTTCCCTCTACGCGAAGATTGTGCTCAGAATTGGAAACCGCTCCAAAAGTTGCTCGGCATTTTTCATTAAACATACGCACTTCACCAGAAGGCATTCTAACAGTTACATAGCCACCGCTACGCGCCATTAACTGTGCAGACAGTCCAGCTGACCGAACAAGTTTTCCACCTTTTCCCGGAATCATTTCAATATTATGAATAATGGAGCCCAGAGGCATAGCCATCATTCGCATGCAGTTTCCTGTGCGGAAAGGTGCTTGGTCACTTGTTTGAACCTTATCCCCTTTCTTCAATCCTTCGGGAGCAATCACGTAGCGTTTTTCCCCATCTGCATAATGCAAGAGCGCAATGTATGCGGAACGGTTTGGATCGTATTCAACTGAATTGACAACAGCTGGAATATTTTCTTTATCTCGCTTGAAATCAACTAAACGATATTGACGCTTGTGTCCTCCACCTTTATGACGGCAAGTGATATGGCCATTATTGTTTCTTCCATTTGTCCGTTTTTTTGGGGACAATAATGATTTCTCAGGCTTTACCGTTGCTTTTGAGTAATCGTTTGCACGTGTAAGCTTTTCATTTAATGGCAACACAAGCTGCCGTGTGCCTGGAGTGATTGGTCGATATTTTTTTAACATCTGCTCATGAATCCTTTTTTGTGAAGCTCTTCAGCTGGCTTCCGTCACGTCCCATGGAATTATACGTTATCTAAATTGTCGCCAGCTTCAAGCGTAACCACCGCTTTTTTAAAGCCTGGTTTATTTCCCATACGACCACGCACACGTCTTGCCTTTGGCTTAACATTAATCGTGTTCACTGCGACAACTTTGATATTTTTTTCGCTATAAATCTCTTCAACCGCTCGAGCGATTTCTTGCTTATTCGCCTTTCGATCTACAATGAATACATATTTAGGCGATTCACATGCCGCTAGCGAGCGGTTACTTGTAGCGTTTTTTAACCCTTGAAGCATGACTGACTTTTCTGTTACATGCGGACCTTTTACCACATGATAGGGATTTTTATTCGCCATGATTTTTTTTCCTTCATCCTGGTAGTTTCTTAAGTTAGCAAAGCCATTCTTTCAACTGTTCGAGCGCAGACGCCCCCACAATCATGTTTTTTGCTACAATTACATCATATCCACTAACATGAGACGTTAAAGCAAACTCAACCTTTTGCAGATTGCGAATGCTTTTAATAAAGTTGTCATGTTGTTCGCAACGCACACTAACTTTTTTGCTGTCATTCTCATCGCCAACTTGAACGAAGTTTCCTTCCCCGATAAACAATGTTCTTCCGTTAATTCCCTGTTTTTCAAGAAACTGAGCGACATGTTTTGTTTGGGGTTCTTCCATGTGGAAATCTTGCACAATGGTTAAGGCGTTATTGCGAATTTTCTCGCCGATCAAGAAACGAATAACCGCTTTTCGTTCTTTTTTGTTAATGCGTACATGCTGATCAAATTTTGGTTTTGGACCAAACACTCGACCACCACCCCGATATTGAGGAGCTACGAGCGAGCCTTGGCGAGCCCGTCCTCCACCCTTCTGTGGATGAGGTTTTTTTGTCGAATGCTTAACTTCTGAACGCCCTTTTGTATTAGCGGACCATTGCCTTGCATTTGCTCTAAGAGCAGTAATATAATCTTTTACGACTTGAGAATTAATTTGGGCTTCAGCAAAAGCGCTATCAACCTCTAATTCCCCAACTTCATTGCCTTTAATATCAAAAACTTTTAATAAAGCCACGATCTAATTCTCCAAGCTAATTATTTCGCACTGCGCTTTTTTCTTGCTTTTCTTAGAAAAAGCAAGCTGTCATAAGCCCCGGGAACTTGCCCTTGAACCAAGATCAGATTATTTTCTTCGTCGACTAGCACAATTTTTAAATTTTCAACAGTAACTCGGTCGACACCCATATGACTTGCTCTTTTACCACCGGGCAAACAACGACCTGGGGTAGAACGCATTCCGGTCGATCCAGCATGTCGATGAAATCCTGAACCGTGAGCAGCAGGGCCACCGCCAAAGTTATGCAGCTTCATCACCCCTTGGTAACCCTTACCTTTGCTAACTCCCGTCACATCGAGATATCCAGCCTCTTTGAAAAGGTCTACTTTGAGTTCTTGCCCAAGAGAAAATTCGGCAGAATCTTCCACCCGAAACTCTCCAGAAAATCTGCGGGGCTCAACACCTGCTTTCGCATAGTGTCCTTGCAAGGGCTTTGACGTACGTCTTTTTACCGTGCGCGGATCATTTGCTTCAATTTTTTCAAACCCCAACTGAACAGCATTATAACCGTCTTTTGCTTTCGTTTTAAGCTGTGTCACCACATTGGGTTCGACTTCAATGACTGTGCAAACGATGAGGTTACCAGCTTCATCAAAACGCTGTGTCATCCCCCGTTTTTTACCCATTAATTTTATCGCCATGTGCGAATTCCTTTCATCAAAATTGAAACCATTAAACTAAAATACTATCAATTGAACGTATTCAAGAGTTATTCTCCCTGTTCTAGTGAAAAGGTGCACACGCGATGTGTTCTTTTCAGAGTGGAAGAGAGGAATTTTGGCTTTTAACCAACCTTTTTAGTCGCTTAAAAAGAGTAGACTATCAAAGTTTAGGATTTATCACAATGAGTTTTTCTCTCTGAAAGGGAAAAAATTAATTCTTTTATACTTTCGCCCTCTTTTTTCTTTCTAGAAAAGGCTTTTTACGTCAACTTGAACACCTAATTTATTCCAGCATTAACCTAGGCTTTTCCAGTATGCTTCCTGCAAGGCACCCCTTTTTAAACCCTATTTTTAAGCTGAACTAGGGACTTTACAAGTGAAGCTGCAAACTGTTTGGGACGGCATCCCTAACAGGCTTTTTTTCGCGGAAAAAAGTTACCTTTCGGCTAAGTTAAAAAGCTGAAGAATGGGAGAAAAATTTAAAATTCAGACGGGCAAAGAGCTAAGTTTTACCAAGCTTTCTAAACCCCACCGGGAGTTTTCGATTTTTTCTTTGCGGAACGAGCTGATTTAGGAGACGCTCGGTTCAACTTGGAAACTTGAATTTTCTTTGCTAAAATGCGCTGCTCTTTTAACGAGGGAGGGATAATTTCCTCTGTTCGTGACGCGAGTGTGACACAAACCAAAACCGTCATCCAACCTATAAAAATAAACACCGAAAACCACTCGTGGATAAGAAATTTTGCAGAAATTGAGGAGGATTTTTTCGAAGAAGGAGATGAAATAGAAATCATAACAATCACTCATAGACCGGCGAGAATTTCCCGCCGGTTATACAAGCAAGAGATTGCTTAAGCCGCAGCCGCAGCGTGTGACATTTTCTTTTCAGGAATGAACTGCTCCCAAACAGAGTAGTTAACTAATCCCCCCACATTGATCGCGAAGCTAGCACCTAGTAAGATGAGTGTGAAAGGCAGACCCACCCAACCAGCAAACAAGAAGACGCTACTCATTACAATAAGTCCTATCTTCGCAACATTTAAAGCAAGAGCTACACCTGCTTTTATTGCAAACCTGTTGTAGTTATAGGCCTTTACTTTTGTTTTTTCTTTCTTTATTTTCACTAGATTTTCAAAAAGTTCTTTAGTCGTCTCTGCTGCTTTTATCGCCTCTTCACTAGCTGGTTCCTGCTCGCCTTCTCGAGTTACAGCAAATTCAGCTTGGGCCAATTTAAGCAAGTCGACACGCGCCTTCCAAATCTCGGATTTTTTCTTGCCTACAGCTAACAACCGATGCTCCTCTGCGCTTAGTTTAGGCTTTTTACCAAATGTCGTATCTGTCTCTTCTGCAGGTGCTTCTGCAGCCTCATCAGCAGCTTCTCTAGCCTCTTCTTTGCTCACTGCTAAATTTTTGTATTTTGTTATTTTCTTTTCATAATCATCCTGAAGGTCTTTGAGCGCCGTCTTCTTTGCGGAATCTGCTTCTTTTAACCAAGCTTTAACATCTTTCCACTTTTCCAATTTACTTTCATTTTTTTGACGTTTTGTAACTCCTGAATATACCTCATATCCTTTAACACCCGCAGAAAACGCAATCCCAGCAACGGCCATCGCATCTTTAACAAGGCCAAAAACGGGAACTGCATTCAGTCCTTTACATGTAAAATTGAGGACCTTAAGGCCTTTTCCTGAGATTCTAGCCACAAACTCAAAAACTTCCATACCGCTGGCTACAGTGAAAAGCGCACTGGAAGCGACTTTAGCAGCTGTCACCCAAGCGGCATCTTCGCCATAAGGCTTAGTTGCTTTTTGCGCCAATCGGGCTAATTCTCCACTGTTATCCAAAACTTCGGTTAAGTTTAAAAATTTCTTAACACTTTTGACTAAGGTAGCAACCTCAGTTAGCCTATTAAACTGTGCTTTTGCCAAAGTAGCAATCACTAACACTGTAAACTCTAATCCGGAGGCTGCCGTGCTTACAGCACTGCTCAAGCCCTGCTTTTGCTTGATAAGCTCGCTTGGAAACTTCACAACAAATGCAGTTCCTTTAAGTAACTTTAGCAAACCCTCTTTCACATTCAAGTGTTTTTTTGAATCATCGCTACCACTTGTGGGAAATTGAGTATGAGTTCTAGTAGAGGAAGACAAATATACATTAGACATATTTACACCTTATTTTTGATGTTTAAAACTTAAATTCCAGAAGCAGAATTTTCATCCAATTCAAATTGAGCAGCATCCTTAAAAAGCCCTATTTCGACTCGGTTTTAGGTTCTCAACCCGATCAATAAGCACGATTGATTTTGCTATACCTCTCACCGACTATCCTAGCTAAACACGCCAACGGTGTTTGCATTTCTAGCATCGTCCACATAAATGGTGATGTTTAACATGTTTACATATACGATGAGCTTTTTATCGTAAAGAAAAAAAGCTTATCTGTAAACAAATAAAACAATTTTTCAGCAGCCATTCATGGCTGAATGATATAAGTAAGTTTGATCGTTTCTATAAAAAAAATCAAATAGTCCTTTTAAGCAGCTTGTCATGCTTGCTACACAACCAATTGCGAAAGCCATTCCAGCAGACCCTCCTAGCAAGACCAAAGCCCCTGCAAAAAGATAAGAGAAGCAAATAAAAATTCCCATACCTGCTGAAACCCTCATTCTGAATGCAACCTGGCGTGCATCCCCCCTGCTTGATTTAGCAAGCTCGGAGGCCTCAAAAAAAAGGTCTACGTAATATTGAAGGGAGAGAAGATCTCCAAACATGAAAAATCCTCGCCCTGCAGCCGTGAGCAAAGTAACTGCGCCAGAAAGGCCTTGATAGCTAAGTCTACATATTCCACTTGCAATTCCGCACCCTCCAGCCCCTACAGCTGAAAGTCCACCTAAAAATGAAAAACACGTGGTTTGATGCTGAATAAATTTAAGGCGGGCATAAAACCTCTGTAAAGGTTGGGGAATGGAGCCCATCGTTTCTCTTTTTTTTTCCCTATATAATTTAATCCGTCCCCTTAATCCATCCCACAGGAATAATTTTGATCCATACCCCACGTACCAGCATCCTTGAAGAGTGGAAAAAAAGCGCCCTCCTAATTTAACAATTTTTTGGATTAGAATAACGGCTTCTTTAACGGCAGGTTCATGGGGTGCACAAAGGCAAGGAAAAGTCTTAAAAAGGAGTGCTGGGATAGACATTGAGGTCATAGCATACCTACTTTACTAAAGAAAACATTTGCCTTGGAATTCCTCTTATCAGCTCTTCAGCCTTCATCACATTTTTCCCCTCAAGTTGAAGAGTGACAATTTGAAGCGCCCCTTCACCACACCCTACAATCAATCCCTCTTTTCCATAACGGAGAATTTCGCCTGGCTGATACTCACTTGAAGAGACTACTTGACTTTTTAAAACTTTTAACCGTTTTTTTTGTTGTTTCACTTCGACATAACACCAAGCCCCTGGATCTGGCGTAACAGCACGCACAAGGTGATGAACATGTAAAGCGGGGCGGTTCCAATCGATATAACAATCTTCAAGCTCTATCTTAGGGGCAAAGGTAGCTTCTGCATGATTTTGAGGATGGCGCTGACTTGTCCCCTCCTCAATCTCGTGGATCACTTCAAGCAGAATATGGGAGCCGATTTGACATAACCTTTGTTCGACCTCGGGAAAAGATTGATTTTCATCGATTAGAATAGAGGCCTTTTTAATCACGTCGCCAGCGTCCATTTTTTTAACCATATGCATAATAGTCACGCCAATTTCCATTTCCCCATTCATAATCGCGCGTTGAATAGGCGCGGCTCCGCGGTATTTTGGAAGTAGGCTGGCATGCAAATTGATACACCCCATTCTGGGCATGTCTAAAAGGTGCTGTTTGATAATTTCCCCATAAGCGACCACTACAAACAAGCCAGCTTCAAAGGCCGCTAGGGTAGCTGCAAATTCGGGAGCAGAAACTAATTCTGGCTGGAAGCAAGGAAGAGGAGGCTCTTGCATTAAAGCCACTTGCTTCACCGGGGTTGGCACTAATTGCTTAGACCTGCCCTGGGCGCGATCTGGCTTAGTAATAACAGCCAGAACTTGGATATTGTGTTTTAAAAGATCGCTTAGAACGTCTGCAGCAAATTGCGGCGTTCCAAAGAAAACAACTTTCATAGCGGGCACCTTTACTGGGTAAAACTAGAGAATGGGCTAGAAAAGCGACAAATCAATGCAAATTTTGCGCTTGTGTCAATCGTATTTCGATAAACATCCAGCTTTACGGAGAGACGAGCTCAGACACTTGCTCTTCTTCTTCCAATTCATCCGAATTAGATATTCCTTGCAGGCCCATTAAACCTCTTTTGGAACAGCGGCAAAAGTCTATCCAGTGGCGAACTTCGGGCAAAGGCTCTAATTCTCGCTCCATGATCTCTAAGGCCTCATCCAACCGTAATTTGGAGCGGTACATTAATTTGAAAGCTTTACTTAACTCGCGACGCGTATTTAATGGAAATCCATGCCTTTTAAGCCCAACTAGGTTCAAACCCCCAAATTTAAAGGGAATGCCCGCCCCAATTGTGTAAGGAGGGATGTCGTGCGTGACGCGACTCATTCCACCTACCATGGCATAAGCTCCAATTCTTACAAATTGATGGATCGGGGTAAATCCTGCAATAATGGCATAATCCTCTAGAATAACATGCCCTGCTAACGTAGCATTATTACTCATAATCACTTTTTTACCTAAAACACAATTGTGGGCGATATGACAATAGGCCATAATCAAACATTCATCTCCCACTTCTACCGCCGAATTTTCTTGGCAAGACGAATTGATCGTCACAAACTCACGAATCTCGCAGTTTTTTCCAATCTTAACGAAAGTTTTTTCCCCCCGAAACTTAAGATCTTGGGTCTTCGTCCCGATGCTTGCATAGGGGTAAATTTTAGTTCCAGCGCCAATGGTGGTGTTCCCTTCTATATAGGCACCCGACATAATCACCACATCATCTTCTAGGGTGACCGTGCTTTTTATAACGGCAAACGGCTCTATTGTGACGTTTTTGCCAATAGTTGCCCCTGGCTCTATAATGGCTGCTGGGTGAATTTTAGATTGACTCATGCTTAATGGAATCTCAGTCTTTAGTTTTAGTGACGTTACTTTTATAATTTTTAAATTTGGCTTTTAGGAACTAAAGCAAAACCAATTTCAGCTTCGACGGCAACCTTATGGTTGACAAAGGCTGTTGCTTTAATTTTCCCTCCCTTTTTACTAAACAGTTGTCCTTCTCCTTTTAAGATAAGAACGTCTCCGGGACGCACAGGATGACGAAATTTAGCTTGGTTGACATTCATGAGAACAGCGATTTTTTCTATTTCACTTTCCCCTTTTAAATAAACTAAAATCCCCCCCGCTTGTGCAAGAGCTTCAAGGATTAACACTCCAGGCATGATCGGCGCTCCAGGAAAATGACCTTGAAAAAATGATTCGTTAAAGGTAATGTTTTTTTGGCCTAAAATATACCCCTTTTCTAAATCCATCTCAATAATTCTGTCAACCAACAAAAAAGGATAACGATGAGGTAAAATTTTAAGGATATTTTTAATATCAAAGATTACAGGCATCTCGCTAGAGTCAGGAGTCATGAGGGTTTCTCCGTTGTAATAGAGTGTAAGAGTTTTTTCGCGAAGGCAAAATTGGAGGCATGTCCCGAGCGGATAGCAATAACATGCGCCAAAAAATCGAAGCCGACAAGAGAAAAATCCCCAATCATATCTAATATCTTATGTCGAACCATTTCGTTGGGGAAGAATAAGCCACCTTTGCTTAAAACTGCACCATCTTTGATAGTGACCCCATTGTTTAAACTTGCTCCTTGAATTAACCCTTTGTCCATGAGCATCGCAACCTCTTGGTAAAGAGAAAATGTACGACAAGGGGCAATTTCATTTTTAAAGCTTTCTGACGTGACTCTCAACGAGTGAAATTGAGCTTGTAAAACAGTGGAAGTCGGATAACTTAAGGTATAGCTGATGCGGTATTCATCTGCAGGAAGAGCCACTAAATGGATTTCTCCTTCAGACCAATAAACGGGTTCTTTTATTTTAATCACGGGAACAATCCCTTCCTGCTCTTCAATCCCCGCTTCTTCAATCATTTCTACAAATACGTCTGAACTTCCATTTCCTACGGGAGGTTCAATACTCGTGATTTCGATGCATAAGTTAGAAATTTCATAAGCGCGAATTGCTGCTAAAACATGCTCCACCGTATGAATACGCACTGGACCGATCCCTAAAGTGGTACTTCGATTCGTATCACATACATATTCGACAGTGGCAGGGATAAGAGGCTGGCTTGGAAGATCCACTCGTTTAAAAACAATGCCAGTTCCTTCTTTAGCAGGACAAAATTGAAGCGAAACTTCTTTTCCTGTATGAATGCCGATCCCTGAAAAAGAGACGCTTTTTTTAAGAGTGCGCTGCTGTCGACATATTTTTTCTAGATCCGCATTAAAAGCATTCACACGAATCGAACCTGTTCCTTCATATTAACCTATTTCATAATGGAGGTTAGGATAATTAAATGCTTTTGTTTTAATCAAGAGAAAACCGTAAAGATTGCCGTTTAGCAACATAACAAATTATCGCAGACTTTCAAGAAAGATGGCGATGTTTATATTCATAAATACCTAAACATAATAAAACGAAAAAACAAAAGCCAATAATGAGTTTGTCTCCCAACAAGGTATATAAGGTGCGATAGTGATAAGTGGGAACGTGCACAAGAATTGAATCAGAAAATTCTTCTATTTCTGCTAAGGTATTCCCCAATTTGCCCGTTAGCCGACCTAAGCTATCAAGCGACCCGGTGACGCCCGTATTGCACGCTCTGATTAAAGGAACCCCATTCTCGACGGTTCTTAACCGAGCATGATCGAAATGTTGTTGAGGTAAGCGAGAAGAGGGGAACCAAGCATCGCTTGTTAAATTGACTAAAAGGTTTGCCCCAAGTTGCCTATTTTCGCGTGTGAGATACCCAAACGTCTCTTCATAGCATATACAAACCCCAAAAGAAAGTTTATTCGCTGTTAAAATTTTGGCTTCTAGCCCTTCTTTGAAAGAGCCATTCACTCCATACCGAGCGGCCAACTCCCTGCAAAAAGCGAAAGGAATGTATTCTCCCATAGGAACTAGAATGCGCTTTGCATACCGCTCAGCCCGCCGAGGTTTTTCACTTGAAAGAAGCTGGCGCATCGGTTGAAAAAAAAGAGCTGCGCTATAATATTCTCTTCCATTTTGCGTCTCTTCTACGTCTTCTAAGCCAACGACCATATTGCTATTAAAATAATTGCTTAATGCTTGCGTCCAAAATGCATTATTTACAAACCATTTTGGGCCTTGATCGGTCAATAATTGAGTCGCAAAAGGTAATCCTAAAGGAGGAAGAAACCTTATACTCTCTTTTCCTAGAATTTCTTCAAACGATTTTGCCACTTTTTCATAGGGATAAACAAAGCTATAGGTGCCAAAGGGGACCAGAAATTCAGGTAAGGCAATTAAATCGACAGAATTTCCTGAATGTTTCTTGGTAATTTTTAGAATGTGCGTCCATTTTTGCATCACACAAGCGACAAAATCATCTGGATTTTTCCAATCGAAAGTCAACTCAACAGGGAAAGCAGGCTGAACTAAAATAGCAGAAAAATAAGGGCTTTTATTCTCCCTTAGGGCAAGCCGGTGCTCTTCTTCCATCCAATATTCATGCAAAAGAATGTGTGCATACCCATAAGCATAGGGAAGTAAAGCTGCTACCATCCAAAGGGCATAAGAAAGGGGAGCTTTGAGCAGCCAAGCCCTAAGACCGAGCAAATTTACAAGCAAAACCCAAAAAGAAAGCCCAAAAACGCCCCAAAGAGAGGCCAGCTGAAGAGAAAAGATGTTTCCAGTTAAGATAAGCCCGGAGGGATTCCAGGAAAAACCCGATAAAATAAATAACCTAGACCACTCTAAAACAACCCAAGCAGAAGGAATGGCAATAATCCCAATAAGAGAGCGCAAACGACAGGGAGTCATTAGGATCCCCACCCACCCAAATTGCACGCCTAATATCAAAGACATGCCCACATAAACAATATAAATATAGGCATAGGGATGGGAAATAAACCAAGAAAGCTGTACAAGTTGCACCGCAAAATACCAGGCGCCCGCCACTAAAAAACGGGATAAAGGGCGAGAATAGGAAATCACCACCCGCCCTATCAAGGCGTATCCCATCAAAGCTGCCAAGGCTCCAAGAGACGAGCTCCATGCAGGCTGCCCAAAAGCCACAATAAAAAAAGCTACAACAGCTAAAACAAATCGGTACCCATTATTTAAGTCTGTCAACATTCAGTTGTTCCATGCTATTTTTTTAAGCGTCCAGCTTGAAAGCAGAAATGGATGCACGGCATCCCCTAATACCCCTATCTTCCTAAGCCACAAGAGAAAACATACCATATGTTTTCAAATATCCCAAGATTTTTCAAAAGCTTTTCCCTTTGTAAGGGATAAGGTATTAGGCTTGCCATAACTCTCCTCTGGGGAAAATAAGGCCTCCCTCACAAAACTGCGAGGCCCGGGTTCTCTATCCAATCTCTATCCAATCTCTATCCAATCGCTAAACAAATTCCTGCTAACACTTCTAAAAGTTCTACCAGGTGGGGGAACCGCGGACCCAAATTTACCGAACCTCAAAATACTTTAAATGGCAGCTAAATAGGCCTTACCCTTTTTTAGATGTATGCTCCTTCAGCTTTTTTTTCCTATCTTTTTAATTCAGCTCCCTATTTTGGTCCTTGGATGAGCGAATGATTGCAATTGATTGGAAAATGGAGTATAATTTTTACTTTTTAAATCTCAACTTTTTAAATTATGTCCCCTACAAATTTTTTCCGTCTAAGACACTTATTTGCTCTGCTAGATTTTTATAGCGAACAAACACTCCCTTTAGATCTAGCCATCAGCCATTATTTTAAACTTCACAAAAGCCTGGGATCAAAAGACCGCGCTTTTATCGCAGAATCTATTTACGGGATGATCCGGTGGAAATCTTTAATTGATTTTTTTGAAGGAGAAAACTCCTCTTGGGAAAAGAGATGGAAAACTTACCAAACTCTTCATATTCCCGAGTTGATTAATAAAGATTTTATCCCAGAACATATCCGGTTTGGTTTCCCTCTGCCCCTCTATAATCGGATTTTAAAAAGCCACGGCTTGGAAAAAGGAAAAGAAATTTGCTTAGCCAGCAATGCGCCTGCCCCTACAACTGTGCGGGTGAACCTCCTAAAAACAGATCGAGAGGCCCTTCTCAAAAAGTGGGAGGAAAATTATCAAGTCTCCACTTGTTCCCATTCTCCAGCGGGCATTATTTTTCATAAAAAGATTAATTTTTTTGACCTCCCCGAATTCAAGCAAGGGTTATTTGAAGTGCAAGATGAGGGCAGCCAATTAATTGCCGCCCTGGTGCAAGTCGAACCGGGCCAACAAGTTTTGGATTATTGCTCAGGTTCTGGAGGAAAGACGCTTGCATTTGCTCCTAAAATGCAAAAAACAGGACAAATATTTTTGCATGACATTCGCAAGAAAATTTTGGTAGAGGCCAAAAAGAGGTTGCGCCGGGCTGGAGTCCAAAATGCCCAAATTGTCAATCCGGATGATGAGCAAAAACTCAAAAAGCTTAAAAAGCAAATGGATTGGGTCTTAGCTGATGTGCCCTGCAGCGGCGTAGGAACATTGCGACGAAACCCTGATATGAAATGGAAGTTTTCAGAAGAGATGTTAGATCGCCTTGTAGGCCAACAACGCATAATTTTTGAAAAAGCCTTAAGTTTTGTCAAGCCTGACGGGCATATTGTGTATGCTACTTGCAGCTTATTAAATGAAGAAAACCAAGAGCAGATCGACCACTTTATAAAAACTTATGATTTGGAGATTGTGGGGAACATTTTCCAATCGGTTCCCCAACAGGGAGAAATGGATGGTTTCTTTGCTGCCGTGCTACGCAAAAAGCAAAAATAGCAGGATAGCTCTCGCTTTTTGCTGCATTCAGACTGGCGTGACCACAATGTTTCACTGGTCACGCTGAGATATTTTATTGGCGTTGCAGCTGGATTTTTATCTGTCCATCAACCTTGCATGTTAAGAGAATCGAATCGCCCTCCTTTATCATGCCGTTGTTTTCTGCGACAATGCGTGCCAATTTTAGCTCACTTTCTAAAGCATTCAAAGCAGCTCTAACTTCCGTTTTTGGGTTAAATTTTTCTAATACAGGAGTCCATACAGAAAACCCTATTTTAAGGTTGATAGGATGCAGGCCGCTCTTTGACCTCATCCATTATTTGGTTCCTGTGTGCTTATAAACGGATATTTTAGGATATGGCATGCCATATTCGGATTCTCACGTTATTAAAAAAAAACAAGTAGAAATAAATTAAAAACCTTTTGCCAGACTTTAAATTTGAGATTATTTTAATAAATAAAAAACATTTAACTTCAATTTTAATAAACATCTTCTCTTAAACAAGAGAAAAGCTTAGATAATGATAAACATACTGTAACTCCACCCATTTTTTTACTTTATACCTTCCTGCTTAACCTCTCCCCAAAAGGATCTTTGCATTTTGACGTAAGGAAGAAATCAATTAAAATATATGACTCCCCCTTCTCTCCTCCGGTAGTCACTCTTTCTCCTGGAACTTAAATCAGGAAAGATCCTTGAGAGATAGGCCTGTATCTGTTATTCTCTATCGCATGATGATCTTAAAGGAATTTACCCATGCCAACTCTAACAGCAGATAAAAATCAGCCTGAACTCTCCAAAGCTTATGATGCCAAGCTCGTCGAATCGAAATGGACAACATTTTGGGAAACACACCATTTCTTTAAAGCTAATCCGCTTTCTCCAAAGCCTGGTTATTGTATTGTCATTCCCCCTCCCAACGTGACAGGTGTGCTGCATATGGGGCATGCTTTGGTAAACACGCTGCAAGATATTTTGATTCGCTGGAAACGGATGCAAGGCTTTGAAGTTTTATGGGTACCCGGCACAGATCACGCAGGAATTGCCACTCAAACAGTTGTAGAACGCCATCTCATGAAAACGGAAGGTAAAAGACGGATCGATTACCCTCGGGAAGAATTTTTAAAAAGAGTTCAAAAATGGAAAGATGACAGCGAAAAAGTCATTCTGCGCCAATTGAAATCTTTAGGCTGCTCTTGTGATTGGTCCCGTTTAAGGTTTACCATGGACGCAGGCAATAATGCGGCCGTTAGAAAGATGTTCAAAAAACTCTACGATGCCAACCTGATTTATCAAGGAGACTATCTAGTCAACTGGGATCCTGTTACTCAAACCGCTTTAGCTGATGACGAAGTGGAATATGAAGAGAAACATTCATTTTTATGGCACTTCAAATACCCCTTAAAAGATCAGCCTGGCCACGTTCATATTGCCACAACCCGTCCTGAAACAATGCTTGGCGATACAGCTGTAGCTGTTTCTCCCAAAGATTTGCGCTATCAACATTTGATCGGGCAAAAAGTGATCCTCCCTTTAATGAATCGGGAAATTCCCATTATTGCCGATCATCATGTCGATCCTGCGTTTGGAACAGGCATGGTTAAAATTACGCCTGCTCATGATCCGAATGACTATCAGATGGGAATCACTCACCATCTCCCTTTTATCAACATTATGACACCTGATGGAAAAATCAATGAAAACGGGGGAAAATTTGCAGGCTTAAGCATGGCAGAGGCGCGCGAGGCAGTCGTGCAAGAACTGAAAGCGCTGGGACTAGTAGAAAAAATTGAACCGCACGTCAACCGCGTAGGCGTTTCTTACCGCTCAAAGGCTGTGATCGAACCCTATATTTCCAAACAATGGTTTGTAAGGATGGGGGAGTTTGGAAAAAAATTGCGCCATATTATTGAAAATAAACAAGTAAGCTTAACTCCAAAAAATTGGGAAAATACTTATTTTCATTGGATCGATCATTTGCGCGATTGGTGCATTAGCCGCCAACTTTGGTGGGGGCATCGTATTCCCATTTGGTATAATAAAAATAACCCTGAGCAAAGAATTTGCTACGATGGGGAAGGGCTTCCTCCTGAAGTTGAAGCGCATCCTGACGATTGGTATCAAGATGAAGATGTTTTAGACACCTGGTTTTCTTCATCTTTATGGCCTTTTGCCACGTTAGGTTGGCCTGAAGATAAGCCTGAACTAAAAAAGTTCTATCCTAATTCGGTCTTGATCACTGGGCATGATATCCTCTTTTTCTGGGTAGCTCGGATGATTTTCATGGGGGATTACGCTATGGAGCGCCCTCCTTTCCCTGAAACATTCCTACATGGCTTAATTTACGGCAAATCCTACTGGAAAGATGCTCCAGGAGGGGGAATTGCTTATTTAAGTGAAAAAGAACGGATCGAATACGATCTTGGCAAACCCCTTCCGGCTGATGTCCATTTTAAATGGGAAAAAATGTCTAAATCTAAAGGAAACATCATCGATCCCTTAGAAATCATTGAGCAATACGGAACAGATGCTATGCGCATGGCTCTTTGCATGAGTGCTACCCAAGCGCGAGAAATCGATCTAGATCGGCGCCGTTTTGAAGATTTAAAGAATTTTGCAAACAAAATCTGGAATGGAGCGCGCTTTGTGTTGATGCATTTAAAAGGCAATGAAAACAATCCGGCCCTTACAGCTCAGGAATTTAGCCAAGGAATCGAGGCTACCTTGCTGGCCCTTGAAGATCGCTGGATCCTCTCTCTTTTGAACCGAACGATCAAAAGCGTAGAGCAGGGATTAACGGCCTATCAATTTGATCAAGCAGCTCAAGAAGCTTACGATTTCTTTTGGAGAGATTTTTGCTCCTACTACTTAGAGATTGCCAAACCTGTGCTGATGGGTAAAACAGGCGCACCTAAAGAGCGTTCTAACAAGCAAAAATTATTAGCCATTATCTTATGTCAAGCAATCCGCCTTATGCACCCCATGGCCCCCTTTATTACCGAAGAGCTTTTCCATGCCCTTAAAGATCAATTAAAGGGAATTCAAGAAATCCCCCAAGCAGATCCTGATACCCGGGATACAGCCAAAGCCCTGCTATGTATGGCTTGTACAGTGGCACCTTACCCTGTTCCACGTGAAAATCACATCGATGCGGAGATTGAAAAAGCGTTTGGATTTGTGGAAAAAGTGATCTATACTATTCGAAATATCCGGGGTGAAATGAAGCTTCCTCCCGGGGCAGCGACAGATGTGCACATTATTGGCGCGGCCCATCAAGAAGCGATTCAAATTATTAAGCACAATCTCAAAATGATCTCTTCTTTAGTGAAGACTAAGAGCATCCAATTGCATGAGAGCGATCCTTCCTTAGGGTTTGCCTCATTTGGAATTATGGAATCGATCAAAATTGCGATCCCTCTACCTGCAGATTTGTTAAAGAATGAGAAAGAACGTCTATTGAAAGAACAAGAAAAATTAATTTCCTCCCTGGAGAAATTACGAGCGGTTTTAGCTAATCCTGAATTCATTAGCAAGGCTCCCTCTCAATTAATCGAAAAGCAAAAACAGGCTTTTTCCCAAAATGAAAAAGAGCTAGAAGAGATTAAACTAAAATTAAAAAGTTTAAGTTAAAGTATGAAGCCTGTAAAGAATGGAAAACGTCTGCGGGCTTTAGAAAGATCTTTTAAGCTTTTGAAGGGGCCAGCTTTTGAGCTCTCTCTGCCTCAAGCTCTTTTAGAAATTCCCTTGTTTCTGCAATCACCGCCCCAGAGAGCCCACACAAACCAACCAAGTTAGGGAATGCCATCAACCCATTAAAAATATCGGAGATGAGCCACACAGTTTCCAGTTCCAAAATTGCCCCTGGAATGATCATCAGACTGAAAATCACCCGATAAAGAGGTACAATTTTACGTCCCCACATATATTCTACACATTTTTCACCATAATAAGCCCATCCAAGCAGCGTCGTAAAGGCAAAAAGAACTAACCCAAGAGAGACTACATATCCTCCCCAATCAAATACAGATTGGAAAGCGGTCAACGTCATTGTCGCTCCCGTTAACATTTTACCATCTGGACCCACTTCGCCTAAAAGGTTTGTGACGCTCAGAATTAATCCTGTGATGGTGCACATGACAACTGTTGCTAAAAAACTCCCTGTCATGGAAACCATCGCCTGCCTTCCTGGAACATCACTTTTTGCGGCAGCAGCAGCGATCGAGGCGGTTCCCAAACCAGCTTCACTTGTCATTAGACCTCTACTAATGCCAACCTGCATTGAAAGCAGCAAGGTAGAACCTGCAAATCCCCCCACGGCAGCTTGCCCTGTAAAAGCATGGGAAAAAATTCCCCAGGCCGCAGTAGGAATCTGTTTATAACACTTTAATAAAACAAGCAGCCCTCCCCCGATATAAATGATTCCCATAAAAGGCACGAGTATAGAAGCCGCTTTGCCAATGCTTTTAATTCCTCCTAACAAAGTCAATCCCATGAGAATGGCCATGGCACTACCTGTCCAAAGGGGGTCTAGCTGAAAAAAGCTAAACATCACATCAGCCACAGAGTTTGCTTGAAGCATATTTCCTCCACCAAAAGCGGCAATGGCCCCGCTAGCAGCAAAAATAAGAGAGAGCCATTTCCAACCAAGCCCTTTCTCGATAAAATACATGGGCCCCCCACACATCTCCCCTTTTGCATCGATTGTGCGATATTTCAAGGCGAGCAAGGCTTCGGCAAATTTGGTAATCATTCCTATCAGAGCGGTGACCCACATCCAAAATAAGGCCCCTAAACCTCCAATAGTAATAGCCGCGGCAACACCTGCAATATTTCCAATCCCCACCGTAGCAGCTAAAGCAGTCATAAGAGACTGAAAATGGCTGATATCTCCTTTTCCTTCTTTAGCTTTATCGAGGCCTAGGCCAAGCCTAAGTGCATATCCCAAATAGCTAAACTGTAATCCCTTTAAAACGATCGTTAAATACACTCCTATTCCCATTAACAAAATGAGGAGCGGAAATCCCCATACAATTCCGTAAACGGCATGTAAAAACTTTAAAAAATCCATATTCAGCCCTATTAGTCAATCATGTGGTTGTTTCTGTGGAAAGTTTACATTCATTTGCGATCTCTTTAAGGAAAGAACGAGTCTCACCAGAAACCACCCCTGAAAGGGCAATAAGAGCAATCAAATTGGGAAAGGCCATCAGGGCATTGGCGATATCCGCCAAATTCCAAGCCACACTCATTTTCAGAGCAGCTCCAGGAATGATGACAATAATATACAGCAATCGATAGAGGGGGATCAGCTGTTCCCCAAAAATATATTCAAAACATTTTTCTCCATAGTAAGCCCAAGCTAAAAGAGTTGTAAAAGCAAACAAAACCAAACCCGCAGTAACAAGATACCCGCCACCCGGCAAAGAAGTATTGAAAGCCGCAATGGCCATTGAAGCGCCACTGATTAATTGCCCCTCCGCGGTTGTTTGGCCTAATACCCCTGTAATCGCCAAGACTAAGCCTGTCATTGTGCACACAAGGATGGTAGAGAAAAAGGTGCCTGTCATATTAATCATAGCTTGTCTTCCCGGTTGATCTGTTTGGGCTGCTGCTGCTGCAATAGAAGAAATCCCAAGACCTGCTTCATTAGTAAAAACACTGCGCGCAGCGCCTGTCTGTACAGCCATCATGAGAGAAGAACCAGCAAAACCGCCAAGTGCGGCCTGCCCATCAAAAGCGCTTTGCAAAATCAAGTAGAGTGCGTCAGGAATTGCAGGGGCATTGACAGCTAAAACCATCACACCCGCTCCCAAATAAAGAATGGCCATAAAAGGAACTAAAATCCCTGCCACTTTTCCTATCGCTTTAACTCCTCCTACTAATACTAACCCTGCAACCACAGCTAGCCCAATTCCTGTGCTCCACGGATTAAAGTGCAAAGTATTCTGTAGGGCATCCGCAATAGAATTCACTTGCACAAGATTGCCTGTCCCAATAGCTGCAATTACCCCAAAAATAGAGAAAAGAATCGCCATCCATTTCCACCCTAAGCCTCTCTCAATGTATTCCATCGGACCGCCTACCATTTCTCCCCGCTTATCGTGCACACGATATTTGACCGCCAAAAAAGATTCGGCATATTTGGTTGCCATGCCGAAAATAGCAGCTATACACATCCAAAATAAAGAGCCTAAGCCTCCCACAGAAATCCCTGTGGCCACGCCCGCTATCGTTCCCGTTCCAATTGCCCCTGCCAAGGTTGTCATTAAAGCTTCGAAATGGCTAATGTCCCCTCTAGAATTTTGCTTTTGCTCTGCAAAAACCGCTTTTAAAGCAAAACGAAAATAGCGAAATTGAACGCCACGTAAAAGAATAGTCAGGTAAATCCCTGTGCCGAATAGAAGTAGCAGAAGAGGAGGACCCCAAAGCATGTGTTTAATCTCTGTTAACAAACCCTCAATGTATTCCATGATTTCCTTAATTTTCAGTGTTGATGGCTTTTAAGCCCTACCTTCCTATGACATGTGGATAGGCAAAATTGCAAAGTATATAAAAAAAGCCTATTTAAAAAGCTGTTTTGGAAAAAGAATCTAAAGGGAAAAATTATATCACATGTAGAGAGAAAGTTTCATTAAAAATACACGCTTTTTTTAACTTCTAACTCATAGGGAATAAACCCTCGATTATTGAAAACTATTTCAGAAATAACTGGGGAAAGAATCGTAAAAAAATGGAGCAAAGGGGAGAAAAAAGAGATGCCCCTTCCTTTTGGCAAATTGAACAAAACGTACTTTTCTATCTTTTTAGAAAAAGCCCTCTTATTCAACAAGAGATTAAAGTCAGGGCATCCCATAAACGTCTTAATTATATGTTAAAGCAGTACTCATTTCCTTTCTCATATAAATAAGCCGGAGTTTTTGTCCTATAACAGGAATCAAAATACTCCCTTTCCTTCTCCCCCCATTCGGAACCTAAAATGAGCTCTATTTTCAGGTGCATTCTATTGGGTTGTTTTTTAGATTTAAGCTGTACTTCAGGCTGTACTTCAAATTCATGCGCAAGTCTTGCATATTTTTCCGCTAAAGAACTAATAGACTCTTCCTTAGCCAATCTATTTTCATTGAGTGCTTTCATCCATCCTTCTAAACAAGTTTCAACTTCTAACTCTAAATCTTTTATCTTTGCAAACAGCGCTTCTCTGAAAAATCGATGTTCCTTCGTTGAAACTTCTAATTTTTCTCGAACCACTATTGCTAAATCTTTTTTCATGTCTATCGCGGTGCGGTAATCAAAAACCAAATCTTCTTTTCCAAAATCCATTTCCCCATAAGCGGATGCGACTCCCTTGCCGTCTTTAGCTATCTTATCAATCCACGCTTCAATGCAGACTCTCTCATAAACCACATTATCGGGTCCTCTTACAGGATAATCAATAATTTTCAATCCGTACGGACATTCATACTTTCCATTAAAGTCTACACTTTTTAAAAATTTATTAAACCGGTCGGCTGCATCTTTTCCTGTTTTTTCTTCCTCTTCAATTCGCTTCTGCAAAGCACTCGCGTTGACTTGAATTGTCTTCATCGTCTCCATTGCTAACTTCGCACCAGAAAGTAATCCTACGAGACCACCTGCAACAGCTCCCATACCTCCTACTGCAGCCGCTCCGATGGGCCCCGCTGGTAATCCCACTGCTGCTCCAATGCCTGCTCCTGTTCCCGCTCCCACAGCAATTCCCCCGCCGATACAAGCAAGAGCGGCCTTTTTACATCTCCGTTCTACATCTTTTTTGTAATCTTTTTCTACATACACGTAGTTATATTTTACCGCCCACTCACAATACTTTCTGGCAATCTCCACTTGGCTGTCGACCCAAATAGCTTCATGCTGAGGGCTATCGGCTGCTTGCATTAAGAAAGACA
Source organism: Parachlamydia sp. AcF125 (assembly GCF_018342475.1). Taxonomy (NCBI): domain Bacteria; kingdom Pseudomonadati; phylum Chlamydiota; class Chlamydiia; order Parachlamydiales; family Parachlamydiaceae; genus Parachlamydia; species Parachlamydia sp. AcF125. The sequence continues at coordinate 109,009 of NZ_JAEMUD010000001.1, forward strand.
TTCCCATAAAAATTTCCTTGTTTAAAAGTTAAAGCAATCTAAATCATTTCTAAACAAACCAAAAACATGTTTTTCGAAAAACCTTTGAAAAAAACTTTTTATTCTCTAAAAGACGCCGAAGGCATTTATTTAATAGAGATAAACTGACTTTCTTATTTCAAATGTTTTCTACAAATGCTTCTCAAATCAAGCGTATAAGATAAAACCGAAATTAAAATCCATAAAAATTTAACTCTTTCGCTTAAACAATTAATAATGAGCAGATAAAAATAAAATTCACAGATAAATAATTACAGAAATAGGCACCCAATTTCAGCCATCATTTCCCCGGGTTATAAATATTCGACGAAAAAACAAACTATTTTATTTTTACTTTAATCGCTGCTGCACTTGTTAAACTTATAAATGCACTGAAGGTACACGGATAAATAAATGGAGGTTCAAACAGAAAAATCAACTCGACTTTCAATGAAAAATACCCACTCAATCTTCAATAGTCCTCCTCAAAATAGTCGTAAGTTTTCCTTTTAAAGTTGTATAAGGGATTTGTTTCTCCTGCTTTTCACCTAATACAAAAACTATAAACAAAGAAAATGTTAAATAAGACTACACTCCCATAACCCCCATAAGCACGGCGCAAAGAATTTGAGCAACCTTACGTGTTGAGCTTTGCTTGTTTTCTCTATCTTTTAGAAGCATAATAGGGCTTCCTAAAGCACTTCAGAGTGATTTTTTAAGCATTCCCTTTTTGCTTTTCACGCAATCTAACAAAATTTCTCTGCGCTTAAAGCTTGGCATTTGCTAGCTCAGAAAAATTTTTCTTTAAACAATTAGGACTACTTTGAGCTGTTTTCGAGTTGAAAACTTTTTAAGAACCATTTCCAGGAAATTTAAAGCAATTTCTCCCTGCCATCCGGCTCAGATAAATCGCCCTTGTTTTGGCACCTATCCTATCTAAATGCCTAGATTTCGGCTCATCATGCTAACGTTATTTTTATGTCTCCTTAAGTAAAATTTTCGGCACTAAGCATAAACAAACTCAAAACATACCTACAAAATCATTCTTATCCTTTGCTTAAACTTCTATTCTTAATTCTACAAATCTAGAGGTGGCCATAACTCAGTAGCTCATGAGGTGAATTTTGGGTTGGTGTGTGAAAAGCTTCAAAAAAACGTTAGCGCTACTCCAGGCATTTTTCATAAAAATAGCAAATCGCTATCTTGAGAAAAACAGCTTGGCAATGAAGTTAAAGACAACCAAAGAAAAAAAACCTAAAGTTCCCGTCAATCCTCCATCAATCCTGCTGGCTAGTGTTAAAATACTTAATAAAGGTTAATTATTTTGGGGAGCGGTTATAAAAAGACTTCCTTAAGCTAATCCAGATTTTTAATTTTTATTTCTGAAAAAACTTGCAATGCTTTAAAGTTTTATTTAGCGGCAAAGATTAAGCAAAAGGGGTGAATAAAAAGGTTTTTTTATACCTTTCAGGAGGGGCTAAAGTAGGTATAATGCAATATGCTAAATAGTTATAAAATTAAAAAAGTCTCAGGATTTTAAGCCTTTGTCTCCTAGGTCAAATGAGAATTTTTAAAATTTAAACAATTATTAAAAATTGAAACGTGCAGAATTTACGCTTATTCGTTTGTTTTGTTAGTTTAACACTTAAAACATTTCATGAGGGCAAATTATGTCATTTAAAATTGGACAACATGCAACCGCAAATGAATGGATAGAAAGGCAGCGAGATTCCTTTGACATTTCTCAATATAGGGCCTCTGAGAGCAAAAGAGAAGAGCTTGTTTCTCCCGAAAATCTGGCTTCAAAAAATATCCGCACCGTCTCCTCCTTTTCCTCATCGCTGGTCAGACGTGCTGAGACAATTTTTGAAAAAACGCGGCAATTTTTTGAGCGAATTATCTTTCTTTTAAAGAAACTTTGGCCTTCACGTCCTTTTAAAGTGGACCAACAACTTATGGCTAGCCTGCATGGCAGGCAAATCAGTTCTTTATGTACGGGACTGAAACAGGCCCCCACAAGCCTTATTTTGAAATATACTCTTCAATTTTTGAAAAGGCATAGTACGGAATATCCTTGCCCTCCCCATTTAATGCCTCTGTTAAAACAATGCGCAACATGGGCCGAACAGTTGGAAAAAATTGCCACATTTTCTAGCCACCTTAAACGCGCCAAGCATTTAGAAGCTCTTAGCAAACATGTAAGCAAAACGATAGCTAAGCTTCCTGCTGGCAAAGTTTGCCTTATTCCTGGGGGATGGCGCCAAGGAGATCAAATCCATTCCGCCTTTTACGAGATAACCAAAGAAGCTTCAGGGCACTACCGCTTGAGGATTTTATCTACTGATACAGCTTTACATTTCCAAACCCAAGTGCATCAAGCAGGAAAAACAAAAACTCTTCCAGAAACCTCTTTTCATGCGCTTAAACAGGAGGAAGTGGCCAATCCTAAATGGTGGCATGCGCTTCTTCGACTGCAAATGCCCGCTGGTGAAAGCACCAAAACAAACATTTTAGGTTCTTTAACTGAAAGATTCCATACAGTATTTGCTATTCCTTCAAATGAAGAGAGAATTCCCGATTTTACCTCATTAAATGGCCTCTTTGTAGGTTTTGCTGATCGTCTAGATCCCTCCCCAAAACCTCTAAGCAGATATCGCACAGGAATTCAAGAAAATGCGGTGCAAAAAAACGTCTGGCTGATCGTCGATTTAGCCACAAAACAATTAAAAATAGATACAAAAAAAAGAAAGTTAAAATTCCAGCTAGAAGCCTTAGATGAATTCTTTCTACTTACGCAAAAGAATTTGGCCAATAACCAAACGAACCAAATTCTTTTAAAAGAAGGGGTCCAAAACGTCAGTAAATTGGCAAGTTTGCTACATGCCTCTCAAAAAATCACCGAGGAAGAAATTGGCTATATTAACAAAAAATGTGAAATTATTTTGCGAGAAATTGAAAAGGCCCGCCACCTTCAACACTCCCCTTCTCAAAAGAATCCTTTTATTTTCAAACAGAAACTTCCTTCCTATCAATTTGGCCCCACACCTTTCTCTCCCACTCCTTTTGACCCAAAACACGCTTCTGTGGCAAATGTCAACGGAAGTCCAACCAGAGAAATGACCTCTTTGTCAACGGAGGATCTAAAGGCCACGATTGAAGCGACTCCCGTCCCTAAACTTTCTCCTTTAACCAAGGAGTCTATTTCCCAAACCTTAATCGAGATTCGGCAAGAGTGTGAAAAGTTCATGCAGCAAGAAGAAGATTACGCTTTGCAAACACTCATCCTTCATCTTTTCCGCTCGCTGAAAGTGGATAAGGTGGAGCAGGCCGCCCCCCCCATTCCGACCCGTTTCGCCTTCAATGATCAACATTTTTGGAATTCTCTATCCACTCCTATGCGCACTACCTGTGCAATTGAATTGAACAAACTTTCCTATCTTCTAGTGAGATCTCTTTTGAAAACGCAATCCGCCACACCCGAGCACATGTTACTCATCATCAAAGTAGGGATCATCCTAGAACATATGGCTCGCCTCGATTTTTCACATACAAAACTTGAAGGGCATATTTATTTATCCTTTTGGAACGAGGCTTTAGATCAGTTTCTCAGGTTTAAGACCACTTTTAATGCAAGTGACCATCTGACAGCATTTTCTCTCCCAGAAGAACGAGTCTTCGAAGAATTAAAAACCTATTACTCTAGCCACTATTTTTTTGCAAGAAAGAAAGATAGCCATTCTCGCACGACTTTGCTATCAGGAAAAAGAAAGATCAGGGAAGAAGGCTATGCTTGGGTGGAAACATATTTTCAACGCCCCTCTCTTTTGATTTCGCCTCAAAAACTTTCTCCTCAATTGGCCGCCTTAGACAGCCAAATGCAGCTCTTTCAAAAGCTATTCCCAATCCCTCTCTTAGACGCCAAAACGGTGCCCCTAGATGCAGGAGAGGCTTTTCAAGTGAGCTGGAAAAAACGTTATCAATATGCCTGTATGCACGCTGCAGCTCTTTGGGGAAAATTAGGAAGAAAAACAAGTATCGAGAAGATTAAGAAGCGTTATGCTTTCAGTGAAGAAGCTGCTAGGGCTAATCCCAAAGCAGTCTTTAAAGCTCTCCTTGAACAACTAAGATACCGCCTGCCAGAGGAAAGGAGCGGGCTGCCCAACCTTTCAAAGCAAGACTTAGGGGATTTGTTAATGCTTTTAGGTGATAACTGCGTATTAGAAACCCTGGCTTTAATTAAAAAAAAACCCTATCTTCTGGATTTTTGCGATGTTAGAAATCTTTTAGAAAACCTCCCATTTAATAATCGCAAACATATCCAGCAGCAATTTCAATCTTTGCCAGTCTTAACCCACCTCTATTTAAATTTGCTGACCAAATATATCGAGCTCTTCCGGGAACAAGGAAAAGTCCATCCAACCCTTTTTATCTTGCGCTTAATGCAAGGGTTTAAAGACTTCGTGCCCCAACTTGACATTTCCCCTTATGGTCCTTTTTTAAGGGAATGGGCCTTTCAAGCGCTTGATCCTAAAGCCCCCCTCTTTCTTCACCGATACACAATTTGGGCGCATTTTTTGCTCCTCCATAAAGAAAAGGATCGATTATCGGCTCAAGAAATTCGGGAACTTTTAATAGGAATAGCAGTTTTAAAGAATTGCGCGGCCGAGACATACGAATACGATCCTATACAGCAAGCGCAACTTTATACATTAAGGGAAAAATGGAAAAACCAGTTAAAGCATTTTTTTAAAAACCCTAAAACAAGCAACTTTCTACAACATATTTTAGATCAAGTTTGCTCTATCACTCAACTGCCTCTTCCAACTGAAAAATGGGAGGGAACTTTTCCTTTATACAATGCAGGATCTTACGAGATCAATTTGTTAACTGGAAGCTTAACAAACAAAAAAGAGAAGTGGTCCATAGCTGCTTTGCCTGTAGAGGTTTACTCGCATATTCAAGTAAAGAGTGCCTTAGCAAAAGAAAAGCTAGAGTGTGTTTCCGCCAAAATGGTTAGGGAAAACACCACTAATTTTTACCTGTTTGAGGGCATGCATGGTCATTCCCTAGCTATTGTCTCCGACGAGAAAAAAGACCCCAAGGTTTACAAGCAAATCGAGATCTTAAGAGAAGGGAAGAAAGAAAAAATTTGGCTGCAATACGTCTTAAAAGAAACCCTTTTCCCTTCTTTAAACTTTAAAGGTTTAAATTTCGGCCCTCCTAATTTTAAGAGAATTTTAGGCAGTATCTTAAAATTTAGTCGGCAAGAGGGAAAAAATAAAAAAATTCCCCAGCTACCGGGTTTTTTAGGCTTTTCTCACTACCGATTTTGGGTAGATTTCAAAAACTCTTCCCGCGTCTTTGTTTTGGATGACAGGGGGATCCCCCTCTTTGAACTCTTATTTAAAATGCGCCCTCATCAGAGAACGATTGAGGCCATTATCGATTTAAGAGAAAAGGCCACTACAGTTAAAAAATCGATTGGAGGGCTAACTGAAAGTATGGATCCAGTTTGGCAACAACTCAAACAGCTAGACACTGCGGATCACATCATGGTATGGAAAAGAGGGCAGCACATTAAAAAAGTTGAGTTACCTCGCTATAACCTTTGTTTTATAGAAAAAGAGGGCAAAGCCGTTTGCACGCATCCTCACTTAAGCGGATGGATGCTAGATTCAGAAGCTCCTTTTAAATTAGTGCAAAAAGGACTTAACTCCGCTCTAGCATTAAGGCACCCTACCATTTCTTCTCAATGGCGCTTGATTGTCCCCCGCATAAAAATTGCCGCCCAAGAGAACCAGCTTGAGCCTTCTTTCAGAATGATATACCGCTACCTCATGAGCATAGCAAGAGGACGCCTTTTTGCTTGGGATGAGGGAGATCCCATAAAGTCGGAGTGGAAATTGCTCCCCTTAGCTAGCAAGCAAGATTTTTGGGTTTTTGACATAAATCCAGTATCCCTAGAGCTTAAAGAAATCACAGGCTTATCAATCGCTCCGTACCTTTACCTAGCAAAATTAAGCCTTATTTATCTTCAACCTGAACGCTGTTTGGAATATCTCGAGAGCCTTAAAAGGCATTTTAGAAAGTTTGAATATGCCGATATGCAATTTGTATATTCTTTTGTAAAAAAGCCCTTTAAAACGCCCGATGAGGTTGCCCTCCAACTTCATGTGGCCTTACTTGGCAAAAAAAAGACGCCTAATAAAGAAGAAACGGGATTGGACTTAACGATTGCTTCTTTGTACAAAAATTATCTTCAATTCAAAGGGAAAATATCAGGAATTTTGCGGCTCGAAGACAGAGATGAAGCGATCTGCCTAGAAGAACTTGAAATAGCCGAACCAGCATTTTATCAAGCTAACATTCCTCTTCTAGCCAGTCAAAACCAAGCCCAGAAAAGGAGTTTCCACCAAGTTCGAACTTCCTTTTTTAGCCCTGAAAACCCTATAGAAAAAAGGATCACAGAATTCGCCGATCCTTTCCTAAAAATGCTACAAAAACATTCGGCTAAGAGCTCCTTTGAATTCGCTTCGAAGAATTTGTGGCAATTACACGACCATTTTCCCAAAATCTATAAAATTGCAACTTCTGCCCCTATCACTTGCGAAGCATTCAAAAATCTCGAATATACCCTCCGCTCTCTCCCCCGGGAAAACTCGCAAAAAAAAGAGGGCCGTGCGTTAAGTGGCAAGGAGCTGGAGGATCGGAATTTTCTAGAGACTTTACGAAATTATCTCATTCGAATTTTAGATATCCGGCATTCTCAACCACAGGTTTCTTTTCCCAAAATTTTAGAGTTAGCTCAAACCCAAAAAAGCACCAGTCAGTTTGCTCTAAAAGCATTTTTGGCAGAATTAGAAAAGATCATACTACTGAGGCACCAAAGCCCCCTTTCAGTCAACTCCATTGATCCGCCTGCTTCTGCCGGAACAGAGGAAGAAATGCTAGAGAATGAGCTAAAAAGTTTCGAAAAAAAATGCTTAGATCTCCCACGAGAACCTCTCAAAGAATTTTCTGTGGAAGAGTTAGAGAAAACGTTAGAAGAAAAAGTTCCTGAGAAAAGTTACATCGACTTAAGCTCTAATAAGAGCCAATCCCTCTATACCCAAGAAACTCTCACCCAATTTTTTGTTTTAAAACAAACAGACATCCGTTTGCCAAATCTAGATTTATCTGATTTGCATTCCACCGATTTTCCTGGCATAAAAGCTGCTGTAAATGCACTTGAATTAGAGTTTTTAGAAGCAAAAAAACAATTTGCCCTTAAAAAAACTGTTTGTTTTGCAGAAGGAGAAAAATCACGTAAAGCCCTTGAAAGTAGCCTTCAAGCCAAAAAACGAGAGTTCACTTTGCACTGCGCGCAAACACGCAGCATTATAGAGCAGTTAATTTATGAGAGAAGTTCCACTGCTCATCTCTTACACCAAAAAGCCCGTTTAAAGCGCTGCGTAGATGTAGAACTTTTACTCAAACACTTTTTACAAGAAGACCTAGAAAATTTAGCTTCAGCCTTACCAACGCCTATTTCTTTTGATCAATTAAAGAGCGCCTTAGTGAATTATTTATTGGCAAAAACAAACCTTCAAAGAGTGGATTTAGCGCTTAAAGAGATGGAAGCTTTAAAAGAAGAAAATAATCACCCAACCGCCATTGCAAGCCTTTATGAATTACTGACAGCAGAACGCCAATACGATCCCCTCCAATTTCCTCAGTTTTTAATATTTGAATACATGACAAACTTGTTACTGAGAAAAAGCCAGCTTAAAATGGTTCAAGACTTTTTAGAACATCCCGATTGTGTCAGGCAAGCCATCACAGGAGCTGGAAAAACGACCGTTATTTTGGTGTTGACAGCCTTGATGCGTGCAAATGGCACAAACCTTGTGACAGTTTGTTTCCCAAAACATATTTTTGAAAATAACCTTAAGGATCTCCAGAACAAGCTAGGCAAAATTTGCCAGAGACACGTTTATCCCCTTAGATTTACTGCAGCAATGCCCACACTCATTGTTGAAAAGGAGGTAGAGATGTCTCTCTTCAAACGTATGTATCATGATCTGCTACGCTTTATTTTAGAAAAAGGCGTTGTAGTCACTACTATTGAAGCTCAGCAAGCGCTAGAGCAAAAATGGATTCGTCTGCTAGATCAGCAAGCTGCCCCCTCTCTAAACAGCATAACTCCCCTAGAAGAAGAACATTTAAAGTATTTGACCCGCATAATCGGCTTGATGCGAAAACACCAATTCACGATGTTGGATGAATTTGACAAATTACTTAATCCAAGGGAGGAAAGGCATTTAAAAATAGGTGCTGGTATACCTATTCCGGAATTTATGTGGAAAACTTCTTTAGAAATTTTTGAAGTTCTTTTAAAAAAGGACCGGTTAGGCTTGAAAAATAATACTCAAGGAAAATTACTCTCAGATGCAGAAAGAGCCGATATTTTAAAGGAAGCAGCCGAAGAATTGAGTGCGAAGTTTCAGGAGCTTTTATCAGAAGAAGAAGAAAAGTGCTTTGAAGTGGGTCCCTTCATTGCTTATGTAGTGGGTGAGAATGAACATTTTCTTGCACAAATACAAGGCTGGTCCCCCAAAGCAAAAGACCGCCTGGCATTAATCAAAGAGCAATTTTGCACTTTTCTCCCCTTAACGTTGTCTAAAACATGCCAAGTAAAATACATGCGTTCAAAAGATGGAGAAAGAACTGTCCCCTGCTTTGCAAGTGATATTCCTAAAGAACATTCTGAATTTGAGCAAATCTTAGAACAAATTAATTATACTATCCAAGATTATTACCAGACAGGCGTTCGCAAAGAAATGCTTCAACGTTGGATTCATGAAAAGAAAAAAAAGGCTGAAGCAGCTGTTTTAAATAGAGACTACCTATCCGTGGAGGAAACCCCGGAAGCTAAAGTTTTTAAAGGTCATTTCTCCGACTATAGCCTCAGTCAAATTAACGACGAGCAGCTCCCCCAACTCCTGGAAAAAGCAAATCAAAGCTCTTCCTTTATGTATAGCCTTCTAGAAATGGTCTTGCAACAAATGACGATCTCGCCTGCCAGGATCAGCTGTGATGAGCATAATCTCCTCTCCATGTCTAGACACAATTCAGGAGCTTCTGCGACATTAGGGTGCTTGCATATGTTGCCAGAAGCTATGCAAACAAAAGAAGCGGTAGATTTCGGTGCTACAGGGAAAATGGTTCTATCTTTATTATTGAAAAACCAAGCTCCTAATGGAAAACCCCTGCCTGTTATGCGTTACGCTGCCGAATCCCCCCCTAAAATTGTGGGAACAGCTTTGGGCCAGAATCCCCACTTTCAAATTGTGGTGGACGGAGCAGGTGTGGCGGCCTTACATGGGGTCCCCTTTGGTCTTCCTTCTCAGCAACTTTTAGAAAAACAACTTCCCACCATTCAAGGAATTATCATTGGAAATGTAAAAGGGGGCCAAAAAGTTCATACAAAAAGAGGAATTGTTTTACTGGAAGAATCGGGCTTAAAATCCTCCGAATTAGGAGGCTTTATCTCTGAAAGCCAAGCGCGAGGATCCGATTTTCAGATGGCTCCTAACACACATGCTCTACTTACAGCTAGCGCGGCACAAACTTTTGAAGATGTTTTGCAAACTGCGGGGCGTTTAAGAAGGGACGATCAAAAGGTATGTTACATCGTTTCCCAAAAAGACCCCATAAAAAATGTGGAAGATTTGATTAAAATGTCTATAAAAAACACTGCAGCATTAGAAAGCGAGAATCTTTTTCGATCAAAAAAGCATGCATGTCGAGATATCCTGCGAAGTGAAATGATCAATGACCTGCTGGATAAGGCCCAACAGGGAGGCATACCTGCTATGTTATCCCGTTATTCCACTTTTGCTAAACAAGGCATTTTAATTAATTATAAGAAAGACAGTTATGGCAGTCCCGGCTCCTATTTTGCAGAGTACTCTCAGATCAATAGAAGGGACCAGAATACCGCGGAGCAACTTGAGAATTTACGCATCTATTACTGTAATATTGCTATAAAAACAGGACTTGGCAAGGCCATAAAGCGCCTTTCCGAACTAGCCTACTCATCTGAAATACTCGCTCTTTTACCTAAACATGTCTACAACACTACCACTGAACTTTCAGATCAAGAAATAGAAGTCGAAAGGGAGACAGAAGTCGAAAGGGAGACAGAAGTCGAAAGGGAGACAGAAGTCGAAAAGGAGACAGAAGTCGAAAAGGAGACAGAAGTCGAAATAGAAAAGGAAACAGATGAAAAACAAGATATACCCTATCATTTAGGATGGCACCCTGTTTCCAAATATAGGCTGTATGGATTAGCCTCTCTTATACACCCTGCGTATGATAAAGAGCTAATGTGTTCAGAAAATTTCTTGCCCTTATCAAGAGCAGAGAGAGATATCGGGAAAAAGTGGGTTAGAAAGCCGCATGACCAGGCTCAAAAACCTGCCCATTATCTCAAAATCGACTGCGTTGATACCCAGATCCGCCGCCTTGTTTTGATCGATACGCTTGATTTTATTTGTGAAGATACGGATGGGGGTAAGTCCGCCCCTACTCATCACTTAAAATTATCCCCCTTCTGCGTGGAAAATATTTATGATTTACGCCTGAGTTGTTTTATTAAGGGCCCACTTGCTTTGCCCGACGCGCAAGTTCCAGTAGAGATGGAGCCTAAACTGTTTCGTTTACTTGCTCAAGTGAAATTTTTTAATGGAGAACATAGCTGCTATTCTCCCAAAGAATTTGAAGCCCTAGAGAGATGGTTATCAGAGCATGATTCAAATCAAATGAAAGCTTACTTTACCCAGCAAATTTTAAAATACCACCATGTAGCTCGGGAAATTTATTCTTTTAGCCCCTTAAAAAAATTTTTTACCAAACAAAAAAAACAAAACTTGAATAAAAAAATTGATGGGAATGGGAGCCATCAAAGTGGTAAGTAAATTTTTAATGGCAGGTGACCTTTGATAGCTTAAAACATTTGCTTGCAAAAGAATGCTTAACATGAGAGGTCAAAAATGGATCTAGCTGCGCTGTATTGTGATATAGACGATTTTTAGAAAACCTTTAAACAAGAAGGGGACAAGCATCTTATTCATTCAGCAAAACCTAAGAAAGGACCCCAGCCAGAATTAACGCTGCCAGAAAGGATGATCGTCATCATTTCCTTTCATCGATCGCCCTAATTTTTTGCTAATTGCCTCTTAAAAACCCAAAACTCAGGTTATTATTTTCATGAAAGGAAAAATACACCCAAGGGAAGCCCAAATGAAAATTGCTGGAATATATGAGAAAATAAAAATTATTATATTTTTTTTAGCTAAATAATCGGCTTTCTTTGTAAATGGCATTCATAGGACTATCTGGCGCTCCAGCATTGGGTTTATCTAAAATTAGAATTTGGGTTGCGCCTCTAAGGCCTTGCTCCTTTCCCTCTTGAATAGATGTCCAAAAGGAAGGTTCAAAATCCTCTCCTTTGAGAATAGCTCCTATAGAAACATTAAAACATTGTAAAAAATGGTGGACCATTCGCTTAGCATCTCGAATAAAATATTGGCAATAATTAGCAAAGTGAGGATTTTTGCTAGCTGAATTTCGCAAAATTTCTTGCAAATAATGAAGGCGGGATAAAAGGCTTTCTGAAAGAGCTTTGCAACCTTCTGCAGAAATTTTATCCCGTTTTTTTTCCCGGATTAACGAACGGATTAAGCTCAGCTCGGTTGCTATTTCCTGATTTTTTTTCCATACTTCAGCCATTTTAAGATACTCCATTTCAGGGCGATAGGCTGAAAACCAAGTTTCTACCAGAAGAGCTGTAGACAAATTACTCCAAGCCGGTTGTGAAGCAGCCCACAGCGAGCAGTCAAGAATAGCCCCAGGCTGGGGCAGCTGATTGACAAGATGGACCATTCCGGCAAAGGGATGACGATGGCAATGGTTATAATAATAGTCGATATCCGCCAAAGTTAAAATAGGCCAGAGCCCTTCTCCTTGGTGAACATTTCCCACATTTATAATCGGAATCAAAGGAGTCGCCGAGACATAGGGAATTTTCCGCAAAATATTCCACATAGGATGAGGATGGGCATGATCACTCGTAGGGTCTCCTGAAACGGCGGAAAAGGCAATCATAGTATGAGCTCCCACCTCGTCACAAAAACTCGGCAACCACTCAGCCTGAGCTTTGCTAACTTCTCCATTGGGCGAGGGTACATAATAAATTAAGCCCTGCTGATTTCCTAAAAGCTTTTCAAGAAATTTAACCTCATATAAAGCCAGGTCTGCAGAAGTGAGCTCTCGTTCATTCTCGCCAGTAGAAAGACAGGGAAAAACACTCCCGTTTTCTATAAACAGGTAATCAAAGCAAGATTTTTTTTGGATTACTTCTAGAAATATTTTTTTGTCTAAATGCTTTTCACGTTTTGAGAAGGTAGGTTTTAAAATGATTTTAATCCCCAAGCTTCGCAAGGTAAGGCAAACCTTCTCTAAAGAAAATTCTTGCGCATGTTTGGGCAAGGATTGATCCCTTGCCCCCAAAACAATGGCATTATAACCCAATGAAATCAGGCGTTTGGCAAAAGTGGTCACTTGGGAGTCATTTTCCCTCAAATAGTGAGGGATCACCCATGCGATACCTTGCTCGGTTTCGGTTAGAAGATCACATTCTATCCACAAGGGGCGCAAATGAAACTTTGGTTTTTTTTCCCCTAAAAAATCGGCATAATGGCCGCTCATCGCACCTATTTTCAACGTGTGGATTGCAAAAGCTAAAGTGCGCCAATCTGATGCTTGTATATGAAAAGTTCCTGCATAGTAATGCGCTTCGTAAAACTCCTCTCTCCCTTGTTTTATTTCTACATGCAATAAGGGAAGCTTTTTTTGATTAGAAATTTTTTTGTAATTTTGAATAAAATCTTCCACCATTTCCTGCGCATTTTCCACAACATCCCTCTAGGTTTCGATGCTTAAAATCTTCAAGTTTGCTAGAATAGCAGATATATTAGCAACCCCAACAATTTAAAGGATTTTATTTGCATGCTGCTGGAAGCCTCCCTCCAAAAAAACCTTGGCTCTCTACCTACCCCTCAAGAACTTATCTGCAAAATTCCTCTTTCGCCCCTAAACGCTTCCTTTATTGCTCATAGCCGCCAACAAGTCAAAAATATCTTGGATAGCCATGACTCTAGGCTTCTATTAATTGTTGGCCCTTGCTCTATTCACGATATCACAGCCACAAAAGAGTATGCCAACAAATTGCGACACCTCTCGGCTGCCTTATCCGACACCTTTCTCGTGCTTATGCGCGTACACTTTGAAAAACCTCGTACGACGCATGGCTGGAAAGGATTTCTTTATGACCCTTGGTTAGATGGTTCTGACGATATTCAAAATGGATTCACTCTGACTCGCCGGCTATTATTAGACTTAACTGAACTAAAAATTCCGCTCGCCACAGAGTTTTTAAATCCAGCCTGTGCTCCTTATTTTAGCGATTTAATCTCCTGGGGTTGCATTGGTGCCCGAACTTCTGCCTCCTCCATCCATCGTCAAATGGCTTCAAGCCTTCCCATGCCTATTGCCTTCAAAAATAGCATAGATGGCAATATAGAAATTGCCGCTTCCGGAGCTTGTGTAGCTTCTATTGCCCATCAATGGATTGGCATAAACAATCAGGGACAAAACTCCATATTAAATTCTTCCGGCAATTCACACGCCCATATTGTTTTAAGAGGGGGAGATACCCATACAAATTATGATCCAGAATCCATCCATTCTGCCTTAAAGATTTTAGAAAAAATGGATCTTACTCCTCGCCTAATCATTGACTGCGCGCATGGAAATGCTTCTCGCCAGCATCTAAAGCAAATAGATGTCTTTCAATCTGTGATTCAACAAATCGCTCAAGGAAACTGCCACATCCGCGGTTTCATTTTAGAAAGCCATTTATGCGAAGGCAACCAATCTATTGAAAGCAAGCCTCTTCAACATGGCTTATCGATTACCGATCCGTGTTTAGGTTGGGCCTCTACCGAACACCTAGCCAAGTGGGGGCGAGATCAATTGCGTTCAGCATGGAATGCAAACATATGCATGGAAGAGCATTTATCTTTTCAAACAATTTAGCGGTTACCCATGTTAAAAAAAATCGTTCCTCTTTTGTTATTGTGGATAGGCTGTTTTCTTCCTAGCTGTAGCCGACAAATTTTAACGGTCCAGACAGAATATTTATGCCATGAAAACCTAGCTAGCTACCACGTCAGAACCCCTGATCCACTTTTAGAAAATCCCCCTATCGGCCAACGATTGCTGATTAGTTGGCAATTACCTCCCTCTATAAGGGACACACAGGATTTAACTTTACATATTGAGCTGCTTTTCCGCGATCATACAAAAGAAACCAAAGTTGTCCCCATTCAACAAAAGACAGGAACATATGCCTATGCATTGCTAAATGCCGATTATTCAAACAAGAAAGGGATTTTGACTTATAAAGTTCAATTGGCTCTGAATAACCAAATACTTGAAGAATGGAGGCATCAGCTATGGGTAGAATTAATTACGCTTGATGAAGATAAAGAAAATAAAAAGAGTGTGAGGGACTTCTCATTTTAAGAAAAAAAGCACACAGAGCAGATAGCCTGTGTGCTTTATCTTTACAGAAGTAATAACGAGAATACAAACGTAAATAGCGCAAATGATTCGATAATTCCCAGCGCAGCAAAGCATTTTCCAAAAATAGCAGGCTGCTTTGCAGAAGCTTGGATCCCTGTTGCAGCAGCCATCCCTTGATAAATAGCAGAAATCATAATGGCTGCTCCCGCAACTGCCCCAATTCCAATTCCGGATAGAGGAGCTAAAGAGCCCGCTTGAATTGCTCTACTCATCAAAAGCATCAAGATAAAACCATAAATAGACTGGGAAGAAGGAGCGGCAGCCATTCCAATAAATTTTCCGTGCCCCTCCTCTACCCTACTCATCACAGCATGTGAAGCCATCCCTGCGATACCGCACCCAATACTGCTACCAATACTACTTAGACCCAGCACTAGAACGGGTCCTATCATGTCGAAATTGAAATCCATTGTGATTTCTCCTAGAGTTAGTCAAGTGAAATTTTTCGAAGAGGATTAAACATTTTTCCCCCTCCTTCAAAGCTATAGTGATACCATTCCAAAAAGTTAAGACGAAGCCCATGAATAACGCCACTCATAATGGCTAAAACAAAATTGACAGTATGGCCCAAAATCGTCACAAACAAAGCGAGGATAAAAGTCATGGATTCACTCATCTCATTAATCACGCTTGCCATAATAGCTCCCGCTATTCCTAAAGCATATAAACGCAAATAAGAAAGCACATCAGAAAAAACCTGAATGGCTGTCATCGCTTCAAAAATGCCTAAAAACTTTTGCTTGAAAATAGCGATGGCAATCGCCATTCCCGTTCCTATCGACAAAAGATAAAGCCCCTGGATTCCCGCTTGTTCTTTATCCAAATAAAACAGGTAGTGGACCATAGAGGTGGCATCTAAGTAGTAAGGAAAATATAAATACCCTCCTATTAAAGCTATTAACCAACCTATGGCTGTCCAGTTCCGATTGGCATAGCGAATAAGCGAAATGGCGAGGTGAATAACGCCAATAAAGAGGGCAAATTCCAACAGAATGTTGTCGGAAAATTTGCTAATGATGTCATAACTTTTCTTACCTTTATGCTCGCTATATCCTTTCTCTAAAAATTCTTTGGAATCTGTGACACCTTTCAGGTGGGGAAATTTATCGACCCACTCTCGGTACACCTCGTCCTGCTGTTGAATATGATAAGCCGCCTTCTTTTCTGTCAGCCATGTGAGGGGGGCCATTTTATGCAAGGGATTTTGGGGACTTAAGTTTATTCCAAAAAAAGAGTGGGTGGCAAATCCCCATCCAATACAAAACACGGCAAGCAGAGTCGTCAGGTTGGCCACTCTTTTCCCTAAGTGTTTTAAATTTGGATATTTATATCGGACAAAAAGGGCAATTCCTAGGAGAATTAGCCCATATCCTCCGTCCCCCATAATCATGGCAAAGAAGAGCAAAAAGAAAAACAGCACCCATGAAGAAGGGTCTTTGTCAGTCATGGAAGGAGTATCATAAATATGGACCAGATCTTCTCCTATTCGAGCGAAATCCTTGTTTTCTAAGTAAGTAGGAACACTATCCGTAGGTTCAATTTCCACTTCTTCCGCATGCACTTTAAACTTGCCAAGAAGCTTTTGAAGAGCCTTTTTTTTATTGGAGGGCACCCACCCTTGTACCGTAAAAAGGTTTCCTTCCAACATATCTTCAGCATAACCTTTTGCATGAACCAAATGATACTTATTGAGTTTGTCAACCAACCCTCGATGTAAAAAATGGTTGTATTTCTCATAACTTTTTAAAAGATGGTCAATTTCAAGCCATTCTCGCTGGGCTTCTTGGTTTCTCTGTTTTAACTGTCCCAGAGAAGACTCAATCTTCATCTCAACCATTTTCTCATACTGTTTCGGCTCTTTATTGATCGCCATAAAGTAATCGAGCCCATCATCTGAGCCGATTTGGATTAATTCATCGGGAATGGCTTGATGATCCGCATAACCTTTTTTAGCAAAGAAAAACTGAATCTTGCGGTGCCCTTGCTTTTCGATAGCTAAAATATCGTCCAATGAGAAATCGCCAAAAATTTCAATGCGCCTAATTTCTAAAGCCGTCATCCGTCTTTCTTCTTCCAATTGATCAAGTTTTTGCTTAAGCTGTAAAATTTCGCGGGTTAAATCCTCAGCTAAAGCAATATTACTTTGATCTTCTTGTGGCAAAGAGGGGAAGCTGCGCAAGATTTTAATGGCCGAGACTAAATTTTGAACATCTTGGGGAATTTCTTTATCCTTGACTCCTGAAGGAGGGATAAATTGAACTTGCCCTATTTCTTGAGCTTTTTTAAAAAAGGCTTCTCTCTCTTCTTCCACCCCTACAAATAGAACTTTTTTCACATCATAGCGCATCGCCGGCCTCCCGAAGTGCTTTATGTTCTAAGGCAACCGCTTTTTGGGCTTCTACTTTTTCTTTAGCGACCTTTGCTCGCGCCACAGCAGCTAGCTCTTGATCCCCCAAGAAAACTTTAATTTTCTTGATATTAGCGAGAGCTCGCGGAATCAGAATTTTTTCAAAAAGGTTAACCCGAATCGAAACTTCTCGAAACTCTTTTTCTAAAGCGCTCTTTTTTTGGTGCACAATTTTTATTTTCTCTGTCACTTCCATCAAAGAACGCACCCCTAACACAAGAGAATCCACCCAAGGGGGCGTTTCAAATAAGTCATAAGTCAAATCTGCAAATTTGATAGATTCAAAGTAAGGCACCTCAACGCCAGCAATATTCTCAAAATGTTTATCAACAGAAACAATGCGGATAACTTCTTTAAAGTCGATAGAAATCTTTTCCGAGAAAAGGCTGCTATAAGCTTCTACTTGATCGTGCTTTTGCTTATATAATCGCTCAAGCTGGGCGATCTCATGGCGGGCTTCATTGACCTCGCTTTGCAGCATCGCTTTTTTCAATTGCAAAGTCGGTAAGTATTTTTGCAACTGTCCTAAACGGCCTTGCTGAGAACGTAATTCATTCTTGGTTAACTTGATTTCTGCCATACGTCCCTACTAAGCATTCACAAGCGCATGTTTGGGCCAATATTTGTCTATCAATAATTTCTTAATTCCAACCTCTTCTGATTGGAAACATTCTGCCAATGTTTGCCATCCTAAGTCTAAAGCTTCCTCAAGCGCATAGTTGACTTCCAAGTTCATCATCCGCTCTTCAAACAGTTTGGAATAGGCCAGCAATTGCTCATCCCAGCG
This sequence comes from Parachlamydia sp. AcF125, assembly GCF_018342475.1. NCBI lineage: Bacteria > Pseudomonadati > Chlamydiota > Chlamydiia > Parachlamydiales > Parachlamydiaceae > Parachlamydia > Parachlamydia sp. AcF125. Next base: position 126,909 of record NZ_JAEMUD010000001.1, read on the forward strand.
CGAAAGCTTAAAACCCATCCCTTGTCTTTCACGGGCTTTTTTAGAACTCGCATAAAGGCGAATCATTGCGTTAGCTAAGTCTCCATGGTCTTCTCGCGTTTCCTTACCAATCACCAATTGCTTTAAACGGGATAAAGATCCAAAAGGATCGATTTGCTTATTATGGAGGTAAAACTGCCCTTCTGTAATATAACCCGTATTATCGGGAACCGGATGGGTCACATCCCCCCCAGGCATAGTGGTGACGGCTATAATGGTGATAGAACCGCTCCCTTCAATTAATACTGCTTTTTCATAGCGAGAAGCTAAGTCAGAATAGAGAGAACCCGGGTAGCCGCGGTTGGAAGGCACTTGGTCCATAGTGATAGCAATCTCTTTAATGCTATCTGCAAAAGCTGTCATATCTGTCATTAATACGAGAACATTTTTCCCCGTTACCGCAAACTTTTCCGCGCAAGCTAAAGCCATATCAGGCACTAAAAGACATTCTACAGCTGGGTCGGTCGCGCGATGCACAAACATCACAGTTTTATTCAGAGATCCCGACTCTTCGGCATTATCGATAAAGGCCTGATAGTCAGCAAAAGTTAATCCCATCCCTGCTAAGATCACTACATCCGCATCTGTCTGATTGGCAATGCGCATTAAAAGTTGGTTATAGGGCTCCCCAGGAACCGAAAAAATAGGGATTTTTTGGGATTTCACAAGGGTATTAAAAATATCAATCATGGGAATGTTAGTCCTTACCATTTCCCGTGGAACCACTCGACACACAGGATTAAAAGAAGAAGCTCCAATCTCGATGGAATCTCCCACAATGTTAGGCCCTCCATCAATGGGTTCTCCCGAGCCATTTAAACGTCTTCCTAATAGCGCCTCTCCATAAGAAGCTTGCATTTGTCTGCCCAAAAACGTCAAACGGTCTCCTGTGGAAATGCCACGCGTATTTTGGAAAACCTGTAAGGTTACAGTTTCCCCCTCAATGCGTAAAACAGAAGCATAAATATGGCGGCCATCTCTTAAATCAATCCGTGCTAATTCTCCTAAACTAACACCCTGAGCTGTGACTGTAATCAGGTTTCCACGCATGTCATTAATACGATCATATACTTTTTTCATGGGTATCCTCAGAGGTTAATCAGCTTGTACACTTTCTATTATTTCTTCGATGAGGTGGTAAGCAGTGCGATATTTATCTGAATCAAAGGGAAGCGAGTTCGTATCTTTGATCTGGTTTTGCAAACGCAAGAAGTATTGCCTAGCCTCATCATGGGTCGCAAATGTAAAATGCTTATCAAAAATTTTACGGATGATGGCTAAAAGCTGCACTTGGCGATGAAGAGGACAATAAGTATCTTCTTTATCAAACGCATTTTGTTGCAAATAGCAAAAATCGTAGAGCTCTGCTTTTAAATATACAATTAAATCCTCTAAAGCTGTACCTTCCTCCCCCACAACTTCCATCCGCTTTCCAATTTCATCTCCACTGCGAAGAATGCGGGCCGCTTTTTTCACAATATGCCCCCATCCTTCTAGCTGAGAATCCATTTCTTGATCGACCTGGTCCACATATTTTGACCAAGAAATCAAAGGATCGATAGCTGGATAGCGCCTTGAATCTGAACGCTCTCTGGATAACCCTAAGAAAGCTCCGACAACAGCCAAGGTTGCTTGAGTAACAGGCTCTTCAAAGTTGCCCCCCGCCGGCGAAACAGCCCCTCCCACTGTGATAGAGCCCTGCTCCTCATTGTGCAGGGACACAACGCCTGAACGCTCATAAAATGCAGCAATTCTCGAAGCCAGATAAGCAGGGAAGGCTTCCTCACCGGGAATTTCTTCCAGCCTTCCCGACATTTCGCGAAGCGCCTGTGCCCATCTTGAAGTGGAGTCCGCTAAAAGCAACACATCGAGTCCCATTTGTCGATAGTATTCAGCAATCGTCATTCCTAAGTAAATGGAAGATTCTCGCGCAGCCACCGGCATTGAAGAGGTATTGCAAATAATCACTGTTCTTTCCATAAGGGTGTTTCCTGTATGGGGATCTGTCAAATGGGGAAACTCTCTTAAGATCTCGACTACTTCACCCGCCCGTTCTCCACAGGCTGCTACTACCACAATATCTACGGACGAGTATTTGGATAAATGGTGCTGGATAACCGTTTTGCCTGCTCCGAAGGGACCCGGAGTACAAAATGTACCACCTTTCATGACAGGGAATTGCGTATCAATAATACGTAAACCCGTATCCATCATTTTAGTCGGCTTGATTTTTTCTCCTTCAAATAAAGCATTTTTAATCGGCCATTTTTGCACCATTGTAAAAGCGTGTTCCTGCCCTTTTTCATCTTCTACGCGAGCTACAACCGTATCCACATGATAAGCACCAGGGGAGATAACCCATTTTATTTTGTAGGTTCCATAGAGGGCAAAAGGAACCATAATATGATGATGAAAGCGTCCTTCCAACGTGGTTCCTAAAGTGTCTCCTCGTCGAACAATGTCTCCCACTTTTACCTTCGGCTCATAATTCCAGCTCTTATTCCGTTCTAATGGCGCAAGATAAACTCCACGAGGGAGAAAGTACCCAGCATGTTCGGCAACTTCTTCTAAGGGGTTTTGTAATCCATCCACGATAGAAGAAAGTAAGCCAGGACCTAATTCAGCCTCAAGCAGGTCTCCGACAAAGTCAACCTGACTTCCATATTTAACCCCTTTTGTATCCTCAAAAACCTGGATTTTGGCTTCCTTATGGTTAATTTCAATCACTTCGGCTTTGAGGCGAGCCTCGTCCACATGAACCATCGCTACTTCCCCTTGCCGAATATTGCCTTCAAATTCCACTTGAAGCAAATTTCCAAAGGCTTTGACAACTTTCCCTGCAGCTTTTTTATTTTCTTGAATCGTGGTTTGGCTTTCAATCATGATGCATCCTTCACTAGGGTATCCACAGTTTGTATTCCTTTTTGCCTATCCAAGGCCTGCCATTTTTCTACGAGGACAAGCTGAACAAAATAGGCGTATATCCGATCGATTGAAAAAACATCGGTGCCCCAAAAGCTTTCTATTTTTTGAAAACGATACTCCGCTAATGCTTGGTAGAGAGCTAGAGGGCTATCATAATGCTCTTCAAATAGTTGCTTAAGCTCTTCATAACCTTCTGGAGTTTCAAAAGCGCTTGAATCTTTTTGAGCTAAAAATTGCGCTACGAGGTTATCTGAGGGGTCTTCATATTGAAAAACCTGGATTAAATCCTGCCCCCTTTTTTTGGCGCGAAAGGCAGCCAAAACCAGCCTCCATTCTCTTTCAAAACACAAAAATTTTTGGATAAAGCCCTTTGAATGCCTCTCCTCTTCACGAAAAAAAGCAGACACCAGCTTTGGAAAATGGGCCAAGCGATCTTCTATTTTTTCATGCACCCTTAAAAAATCTAAAACATAATCGGGGAATCCTTCTCCCACCACTAAAGCCTCTTCGAGCTCATTTTCATTATAAGTACCCAAGTGATCAAAAGGCTCTTTTTTCCAAAAGGCACGGATATTCTGAATATCATAATAAAGTCGAAGCAGCTTAAAATCGGCTAAGTCACTCGGTTTTAAATTTTCATACAACAACGTTTCAAACTCCTGAAAACCCATTTCAGGAGGGGCGTCGATGCGAAGTTCCGGAAGAGCGGAGCCAACAAAATAATAATGGGCCATCAATTACCCACCTTTAATTCCAAAAATAAGCTGACGGAAATCTTTGCGAGCATGTCTAGCTAAAAGCTCTTTTAAGGTTTGGTCTGTCATATCAATCGTGAATCGCTTACCATGCAATTTGATCTCTGCCCCCCCAGCAAAATCTCCCACAACCACTCCTTTTTCATTCAGTTTGTTTTTCACATTTTCCAAAAGCAAAGCATTAACCTGCTCAGGAGAAACTTGTTTGGAGATAGCCACACTCAGATTAGAAGAAATTCCTTCTTTTTGGACGGCTTCAACTACTGCATTCACCACTTTAACAACTAGTTGGGGATCAGCTGTTTGTTTTTCTAAGACTCTTTCTAACTCTTCATTAAATAGCTTATGTTCAATAGATTGACGTAGAGATTCTAAACCTTGCCTTGCAGCTTGCTCTAATGATGACTGGAAAATATGCCTTTCTTGCTCTATTGATTTACGAGCTTGTTCATGCAAAGCGACTGCTTGCTGCTCAGCTTCTTTGATGATTTTAGCAGCCTTAGCATGCGCTTCAGTAATAATCTTTTGGGCTTCCTGCCTCGCTGGCTCGAGAGTCTCCCTGCGAAGGGTATCGCAAATTTTCTGAATTTTATCTTGACCTTTTTCAAGTTTTTCCATGATCACCACTGAATCTAAAAGGTTTAAGTCGTTCCTTTGAAAAGGAGTTTATTTAAACAAATAAAATAGCTCTCAACAGCCCTATATTTTGCCATATACAAGGTTATTAAATGAGTCGTTTCGAGTAAAGATAAAAAACATGGTTGGCTTAAAGCCAAATCTTTATAAAATTGATTGTATTATTTCCTACCAACTATTAAAAAATAATTTAGGCAAAAAAGTAGGAGAAAAGAGGTGAGTGAAGAAGGGTTTATTCTCATCACGGGAAGTAGCGGAAGAGTTGGTCGCAGCGTCATTCAACGCCTGGGAGGAAAATACCCGCTAGTAGGTTTTGATAAAGTTTCTCCTAAATATAAAAACGACAACTTAGAATTCGTTCAGGTTGACATTACTTCGGATGAAAGCGTTAAAAATGGGCTGCATATTGCCCGGACAAAATATGGCTCTAGAATTATTTCCGTGATTCATCTCGCAGATTATTATTGTTTTGGAGAGGGAGCCCCTTCTCTTTATCAAAAAATTTCAGTCGAAGGGACTGAACGGGTGTTGCAAGAAGTGCAAAAATTTGACACAGAGCAGTTCTTATTTTCTAGCACGCAATTAATTTATGCTCCCTGCCCTGTTGGAAAAAGGATTAACGAAAATTCTCCTATCGATCCCAAGTGGGGCTATCCCAAATCCAAAGCTAAAGCAGAATCCCTTATTGAGCAAAATAGAGGGAATATTCCTACAGTCATTTTGCAAATGGCGGCCTGCTATGACGACCAATGCCATTCCATCCCGATTGCCAGCCAAATCCAACGCATTTATGAAAAACGCCTCCTCAGTCATCTTTTCCCAGGAAATCTCAAGCATGGCTCTCCTTATTTGCATTTAGAAGACTTAAGCGAGGCCATCTGGCTAGCAGTTGAAAAACGGCATACACTCCCCGCCGAGTTGAAATTACTCATCGGTGAAGATGTCACCTTAAGCTACGATCAAATGCAAAAGCTTATCGCCGCGCACCTCTTTGGCAAGGCGTTCAAAACTTTCCCTATTCCTAAATGGGTTGCCAAAAGGGGGGCGTGGTTTTTAGGCCATTCTCTTTTTGAGAAAAATTTTTTCATTAAACCGGGGATGATTGACATTGCAGACGATCATTACACTTTAGATATCACACGTGCGAAAGAAATTTTAGGGTGGGCCCCCAGAAATTTTGTGGGGCACTCTCTTCCCAAAATGATTAAAGCTCTCAAAGCTAATCTCAAAGGATGGTACAAAGCCCATAACTTAACACTTCCACATTCCCTACATGATAAAGGCCAAAAATAGATCAAAAAGATAATGGAATCTCATATATGACAGCCATGCTAGGCTGTTGGTTAATTTTCACCCCCTTGAGAGGCATCCTTGTCCCCTGGATGTGCGCGTCGAGGGGCATCTGGCTTCAGCTCGCCCCTCCTTATTTGGTTCCTAGAGACTATCACTTCCTTGAACGAAACACGCCTAGGAATATGGGTCACCACCTTTTCCATTTTAATTGCTGACATTTACCCCAAAAAAGGTTTTCGGCAACCCGATTCTAGAAGGCGGCCTCATATCCCTTTTACATAGACCCAAGGAACGCCTATTATTGCTTTCAAATTAATTTGCCGGTTTTCTCCTCTGTATATGGCTTCTTATCAATTAGGTTATCTCGACAAAATTTGGGATCCTATTTTGGATGATGGCACGCTTAAAGGGATGACTTCCTTTAGGCTAAAAACATTTCCCTTTTCAGATGCTGGCTTAGGCACATTTGCCTACACGCTGGAAATTTTAATGGGTTTCAAAGGGGATATAACACGTTAGGATACGATGTTATGGGCTGTCATTTTTTTTGAAATTTTAGTTATCCCTGTGGGCTTAACTAGCATCATCCTAATTATGCTATAGGCCATTTTGGTAGGCTATAGGTACTTCAGGTGCCTTTTAACAGCTTTTTGTGTGCTTGCTATGATTGCTTGAACTATCGATGAAGTTGCAACGGCCTGACAATTTTTATGGCAATCGAGGGAAAAGAAAAAGCCCTTCTGTACCATCTTTTGGAGAGGTGAAAGACTTTGCTAAATGAGCACCATGTCACGCTACCTCTTGATAACAGCCTATTTAAAGGCATCAACCTTCCTTGGAACCTCGCCTTAAGAGCTCTTATTAGCATCAAGCTGCTATTTTCAAAATACTTAGGGAATATGGGAAGCTTGAAGTCCCCTCCATCCTAGGGACTTTTATAGCAGCAACTTCTCTTATATCTACAGCAGAAATTGCCCGATCACTTCTTTTTCTGGATGCCGGGTTTGGTACATGCTTACTGATAAAACTGTAGTTTTTAAATGGGTAGGCCACACCCTCCTTATTACTTACTTGTAGGAGAAGAATCGCTTTAATTCTGCTAAGCCTTCCTCAAGGTAAAATCCACGAAACCTATGGGCCCCTCAATCGTTAGATTGTATGAGGGGTTAGCTCAAGTTTATCATGTCGGCTACAACCTTAGCTGCCGCATTCACGATGCTAATATGCCCATGCCCTTTTATAATGGCGTAGCGCGCTTGGTAGTGGGGAATTTTCATTAAAGTGGAACAATAATTAGGCACTTGCCAGTCATGGGGCGAAGCAATAAAAATATAATCCCGCGTAAGCTCAGAGGAATTCTTTAATCCCTCTTCCCATTCTTTATCTAATCTTGCATTACGCCTTGAATTTATAGGCATTTCTTCCGAGATATTTTTTGACATCATCCAAGACAATCTGAAGCGATGAGCCAGCCTGGCCAATGAAGATCCTTTACAAGCGCCCACAATAGATACAAATCGGATCTTTCTAAGATTTTCCCTATTTCCTGGCTTAGTGAGCTCTGCTTCAATCGCTCTGGCAATTCTGGCTCCATTGGAAATCCCCACTAAAATAAGCTCCTTCTCTCCATTTGCTTTCGCCCATTTTTTAATGTTCTCAAAGATGGGCTGTACCATTTCATCCAATTTTCCGTTTCCTTTTTGGAGAATACGAGGAATATAAACGTCTGTTTCGGCAAGTGAGCGCTTCTCCAGTTCGTCTATTATCTTTTTAAATTGTGCCGGATTTTCATTTAGGCCATGTAAGCAAACTACGAGTTTCTTTTTAGACAAGTTAGCAGAAGTTGTATAAGGAGCCATTTGGATTTCTACTCGGCGCAACCGACGCGAAATTTTATTTAATCCATAGGCAAAAAGTGTTCCAAAACTTTGAATAAAGCTAATTGCTCTCTGCGTCCAATGAAGCTTTTCGAATTGAGAAATGCAAGAGGAAGCATTATCAAAAAATTTAACACCATGAATGATTAGGGGATTTATCATCTTTCAAGCTTACCTTTTTCATTATAAAATCGCAGTTTAATCCAAGAGTATTAAAAAAATCTCTCCTTTTAATCAAACCGAAAAAAGAATAATAGGCAAGCCCATCGGTTCCCACAGGGCCCACCTCTACTTATCAATTCCCTGAAAGTATACCAAATGACTTCTTCCGCTAAAAAGAGTGAGAGCCATGCGCTTCACAGACCCAAGCACAGAAAGGGCAAACGGGAAAAGAAAGAAGAAGCTATAAAGAAAGATGAGTAACAAATTAAAAAACAAAAAATTGCCGAGTGGGCTTATTCCTCAATAGCGTCTGCCAGTACGGAGACTTTAGTGGGGGAAACTTCTAAGAAGCCTCCCACCACTTTAAGAGTGATTTTTTGGTGAGTTTGATCTTCAATCACAAGCTCTCCTTTGCATAGAGAAGCAATCAGAGGAGCGTGGTGAGATAAAATTTGGAAAGCCCCCTCTTCTCCGGGGGCTTTTAGGGAATGCACCAGGCCTTCGTAAACTTTTTTTTCGGGAGTGACAATCGTTAATTCAAACATTTGATTTCTTTAGCTTCTCTGCATTTTCAAAAACTTCCTCGATAGCTCCTACCATATAAAAAGCTTGTTCCGGGATTTCGTCCACTTCTCCCTCTACAATCATTTTAAAGCCTTTGATAGTATCGGCAAGTTTGACAAATCTTCCTGGCTTGCCTGTAAAGGTTTCGGCCACGAAAAAAGGTTGGGAGAGAAACTTTTGAATTTTTCGCGCTCTTCTAACCGTCAGCTTATCTTCTTCTGCGAGCTCATCCATCCCCAGGATGGCAATAATATTTTGTAAATCTTTGTAGCGTTGTAAAATGCGTTGCACTTGCCTTGCCACTCGATAATGCTCTTCTCCAATAAAGTTGGGATCGAGAATGCGAGAGGTTGAATTTAACGGATCAACCGCAGGATAAATCCCAAGTTCTGCAATTTGCCTTGAAAGCACTGTGGCAGCATCTAAGTGAGAAAAAATGCTGGCAGGAGCGGGATCGGTATAGTCATCTGCTGGAACATAAATTGCTTGAACGGATGTAATAGAGCCAAATTTTGTGGAAGTAATTCTTTCTTGCAGAGCTCCAATTTCGGTTTGCAATGTCGGTTGATAACCGACTGCAGAAGGCATCCTACCTAAAAGAGCAGACACTTCTGAGCCAGCCTGAATAAACCTGAAAATGTTATCAATAAACAACAACACATTTTGATGCTCTGTATCTCTGAAATGTTCAGCCATTGAAAGGGCAGTCAAGGCTACCCGCAGGCGTGCACCAGGGGGTTCATTCATTTGCCCAAATACTAAAGAGGTGCGAGAAAGAACACCTGATTCTTTCATTTCTAGCCATAACTCGTTGCCCTCACGCGTGCGCTCCCCGACTCCGCAAAAAACAGAATACCCCCCGTGTTGGGCGGCGATATTGCGAATCAACTCCATGACAATCACAGATTTACCTACTCCAGCCCCTCCGAATAAACCCACTTTGCCACCTTGCGGGTAGGGTTCAAGTAAGTCGATCACCTTAATGCCTGTTTCAAACAAGGTAATCTGAGTCTCTTGGTCTTCAAAACCTGGCGGGGCTTTATGAATAGAGGCTCTGGGAACGTCCTGTTCTAAGGAACCGAGATGGTCGAGAGGTTCTCCGAGCAGATTGAAAATTCGGCCCAACGTCTTAGGCCCTACGGGAACTTGCACCGAGGCACCTGTATCAACAGCCTGCATCCCCCTAGTCAATCCTTCAGTGGAAGAAAGAGCAATGCATCGGACCATTCCATCACCTAATTGCATGGCAACCTCTGCCACTAATTTGATTCCTCGCTCTTCATCTTTAATTTCGATAGCATTTAAAATGTTCGGAATTTGATCCTCAGGAAATTCGATATCAAGAGTAGGGCCGATCACTTGCCTGATGATACCTTTAGTCATATATTCTCCTTTCTCTTGCTATGGGGAACGCAAACTTTCTGTCCCGGAAGTAATCTCTAACATTTCCGTTGTGATCCCCATTTGTCTGACTTTATTTCGCTCTAATGTTAATTTTTCAATCAACTCTTCCGCATTTTTTACAGCTGTACGCATTGAAAAAATACGGGCAGATAACTCAGCTGCATAAGCTTCATTGAGTGCTGCAGAAAGGATAGTGAAGCAGTACCTGGGGATAATTTCTGCAAGCAAGACGTCTGCGCTTGGTTCGAAGAGATAATTTAAGGGATGCAAGTCTTTAGGAGAGGGTGGAGGATGGATATTTAAAAACTTTTCCACCTTAATTTCTCTTAAAGCCAAATGCACATAATGGGTATAAACCAACCAAACTTCATCAAAAACTTTGGCCTCAAACCCATGAACAAGCTCATTCGAAAGGGTTTTGACTTCATCGGAGGCTAGCTTTCCTCCCCAATCTACGATCTCTTTTCGAATGCTCCATGCTTTACGCTTAAAGTATTCAACTGTCTTAGAGCCGATTAAAATTAATTCGAGATGCTCGGGTTGATACTGGGATAAAAAACGCTCTGCGGTCGCAAATAGGCTAGTGTTATAAGAACCGCATAATCCTCTATCTCCTGCAATAATGACTACGGCGGTTTTCTTAACTTCTCTTCGCATAAAAAAGGGATTAAGTTCATGAACAGAGGAGCTTAAATTCCCCACAAGGTGTTTGATGGTGAGTGCATAAGGGCGTGCTTGCTCTGCCTTTGCTTTTGCACGGCGGAGCTGAGAAGCAGCAACCATTTCCATCGCTTCAGTCATCTGTCGAATATTTTCGACTGAATGCAACCGTTTCCGAATATCACGTAGGGAACTCATATTTCTTCTTAAAATTTATTATAGCTTCGTCAATTTCTTTCATTACTTCAGGCACTAAATCTAAAGTGGTGGCAATAGAGCTGAGTACATGGGGATATTCTTTTTCGACAAAATGATAAAATTCTTCCTCGAATTTTCGAACAAATTTGACCGGAATGTCATCTAAATATCCTTTAGAACCTACATAAATTGTGACTACCTGCTTTTCTAAGGAGTAAGGACAGAATTTATCTTGTTTCAAAATTTCAACCATTCGCTCTCCCCTTTTTAGCAGAGCAAGAGTGGACTCTTCCACCTCTGCTCCAAATTGAGCAAAAGCAGCCATCTCTCGATATTGCGCGAGATCTAAGCGTAAACTTCCTGCTACTTTCTTCATGGCCTTAGTTTGAGCTTTACTCCCAACTCGAGAGGCCGAAATCCCTACATTAATGGCTGGTTTAATGCCCGCGTGAAAGAGGTCGGACTCCAAGTAAATTTGCCCATCTGTAATCGAGATTACATTGGTCGGAATATAAGTCGCCACGTCATTAGCCTGAGTTTCCACTACAGGAATGCCGGTTAACGACCCCCCTCCTAATTCCTCATTCAATTTAGCCGAGCGTTCTAAAAGCCTCGAATGGAGATAGAAAACATCGCCCGGATAGGCTTCTCGGCCAGGGGGCCGTTTTAAGAGCAAGGCCATTTGACGGTAAGCTTGAGCATGCTTTGTCAAATCGTCATAAAAGCAGATGGCATGCTTCCCTTTATACATGAAATATTCCCCCATGTTTACACCTGCATAGGGGGCCAAGTATTGCAATGCAGCTGGATCTGAAGCAGGAGCTGCAATAATGGTGGTGTATTTCATGGCATCATGCTTTTCTAAAATGGCTACCATTTTGGCTATAGTGGAATTTTTTTGCCCTATCGCTACATAAATACAAACTACATCTTTATCTTTTTGGTTTAGGATAGTATCCAAAATTAAAGTCGTTTTGCCTGTTTGTCGATCCCCGATAATAAGCTCTCGCTGCCCTTTTCCAATAGGAATCATAGCATCTATTGCTTTTACTCCTGTTTGTATAGGCTCATTGACTGGTTGCCGCTCTACCACGTTGGGAGCTTGCGCTTCTATCGGACGAAAATGGGGGGTGTCAATCCTCCCCTTTCCATCGAGAGGTTCACCTAACGCGTTTACCACACGCCCTAATAAAGCCTCGCCGACTGGCACACGGGCGATTTTATTTGTCTTTTTAACCACATCATGCTCTCTAATCCCTTGTTCAGTTCCCAAAATGACCGCCCCTACATGATCAACTGCTAAGTTCAAAACCATGCCCAAGGTCCCATTTGGAAATTCCAACAGTTCGGACATCATGACATCCTCTAGTCCCCAAATCCTGGCAATCCCATCTCCTACTTGAATCACCCTTCCCATAGATTCGAACTGGTTTCTTTCTGCATATTTTTCTATTTCGTTCCCGATGACCCAGGATACTTCTTCTGGTTTTAAGGTCATGATTCCTGCCTAATCTCTGCCAAAAGGGTTTGTTTCATTTGTTTAAGCCGGTTTTTAATACTAAAATCCCACCTCCGATTTTCAATCATTAAGATCCCACCCCCTATAAGAGAAGACTGAATACGGGCCTCTATGATGATCTCTTTGCCGTAGGTTTCTTTTAATTTTCCTTTTAATGTGTATAAAATCTTGGAATCAACCGGACGCGCCGTAATCAAGATAACTTGCAAAATACCTGCTTTCTCATTAAGCATCCGAGAAAATTCTTCCAGGATAGATTTGAGATAAGGCAGCTTTTGTTGCTTTACGACATATTTAATAAAATTTAACAATTTAGGCTCACAGGGGCCTTTATAACACTTTTGAACTAACCAATCCTTTTCCTCATCTCTAAATTGAGGAGAAGTAAGCAAAGCTTGAAAATGGGAATGCTTCTCTAACGCCTCTAGGAAAGCTTCTAAGGAAATTTTCCATAGCTTCAATTGGGGTAAAGAAGATGTAGAGCAAAACAAAGCTTTTGCAAATTGCAAAGAAAGAGCTCGCTTCATCTAACATCCAGCTTTTGTATAAATGATTCGATCATTTGTTTGTCTTTTTGAGAATCTAACTTTTCTTGAATCACTTTTTGGGCCACCTTAACCACCAAATCTACAAGCTGCTGTTTTAATTGAAGTTTTACTTTTTCAGCCTGTTTGTAGGCATCTTCATGCGCTTTATGCAAAATATAATTTGCCTGCCGGTAAGCATCTTCCCGAATTTGTTGGGCTATTTTAAATCCCCTTTCCGCTGTAGCTTCTAAGCGTTGCTTAGCTTCGTGATCAATTTCTTTAAGCTTTCCCTGGTAATCTTCCAGTAAACGGGAAACTTCTTTTTTTTGTTCTTCGATTTTATAGAATTCGTTTTGTATTTTTAGTCTCCTCTCCTCAATCATTTCGAGAAGAGGCAGCCAAGCATAACGCTTTAAAATCCCAACCATGATTAAAAAAGCCACAATTTGGGAGAGAATTTGTTCGAATTCTAAATTCATACGACTATCTTATTCTTTCAAGAACGATAAAGAACACAATTAAAGCATAGATCGTTAAGGCTTCGATTAACGCCGCCCCAATAATCATGTTGGTTAGGATTTTTCCTGAAGCTTCAGGTTGTCGGCCAATAGCTTCCATAGCGCCTCCCACAGCTTTACCCAGACCTAAGCCTGACCCTAAGGCGGCTAAGCCCACAGCTAAGGGTGCAGATAAGGCAAGTGCGACTCCAATTTCCATGTGTATATCCTTTGTTAGTGTTTGTTATCAGGCAGGGACAACAAAATATAAATCGTGCTTAATAACGAAAAAACAAGAGCTTGCATTAAACTAGTTAGTATTCCCAAAAACATAAAGGGAAGTTGCAAAGGCAGTATCAGGGGGGCGAACAAAGTCACTCCCATAATCACAAATTGAGTGACTAAGATATGTTCTCCAAAAACGTTTCCGAATAAACGGAGAGAGAGAGTCACAGGTCTCGCTAGTTGGGTAATCATTTCTAGCAAAAACATTAAAGGTGCCAAGGACCACCCAATCACCCCCTTAGGAGATCCTGCCATATGATAAATAAACCCTTTAACTCCCCTATGCTTAATGTTCAAAAATTGTACCAAACAAAACACACAAATGGCTAAGGCAGCTGTGATGTTCAAGTTAGAAGAGGGCGATTTCATCAAGGGAACTAACCCCATTAAATTCATACTTAAAATGTAAATAAACAAAGTCCCTATAAAAGGGACAAATTTAGCCCCTTCAGAGCCTAAAACCTCTGTAACTAACTTGTGAATAGTTTCTACGATCCATTCCAACGTGTTTTGAAATTTTTCGGGAATCCATTCTCTCTTGCGAGACCCCAAATAAAAAATCAAGGCAATCGTGGACGCCACGCAAATGGAGAATAGAATATTTTCCCAACTATGTAGAAAAGCTGCCCAAGCTGTATTTTGAAAGGTTTGATACAAGAGAGAGAAAACATTGGGTATTTCTGCTATTTCCAAGGATTTAGGTTCCATAATGTTTATACTGCCCCTTTTGGAAATAAAAGCGTTCCCAAACCAAGAAGAAAAATCCCTAAAAAACTCAGTGAAAATCCAAGGACTAAATAAAAGCTAACCAAATAAGAGCTTGTTAATAAAAAGTACCCTAGAAGATAAAATAAGGGAACTTTCAAACCTAATAAAAAGCCTATTTTCAAAAATTCCTTGTTCGTTGTTCGCAAAACATGTTTGAATAAAAGTTTTAATAGAAATAAGTTCAAACACCCCCATCCTATTCCTAGATAAAGCGAGGCAAAATCTTTATAAGCAAGCTTTGGCAATAGAATAAAGGAAATTAAAAAGGCTAAGCTGGCAGTTATTTTGATGGTGTTATTTATAAAATCAAATGCCATTCCCATACCTTTTCACAATCCTATAAAACTCCCGCCCTCCGGCAAATAATCCTAGCCCTATGCAAGTGTACATCAAATGAGGAGATGTTCCAAAAAATCGATCCAACCAGTGTCCAATTAGCCAGCTAATCACCAAAGGAACAACCAAAACAAAGGGGGTTGTGGCAAAAGCTCCTAGTTGTTGGACTTTTTTTTCTTTATCATCTTTTGCCAACCTTCTTCTCCACCTAGGCTTTTCAAATGGGTGTTATTAAAAAATCTATTTTGCACGTTCCCTTAATATCATCAAGAGAAACATATGGCTTAACAAAAGAAAAATTGATAATATGGGGAGGAAGCCAAGGAAAAGCCAAACTTATCATAGAGAGAAGTAAGGAGCGTAAACTTAATAACTTACAAGATTTCTTCGAAAAAACCGCCGCTCCTGTTAATATCTCGAGAATAGATTTATTCCTCGGCTAGAAGAAACTCTCTAAAAACTCCGAGGCCTATGAAATTAAATCCCTTTACATTTAGGATATTTCCTCATGAATTTCTTACTTAAACTTCAGATTGGCTTGCTTGGTCTCTCTCTTAGCCTTTTGTGTGTTTGCGCGCATGCAGAAATAGCCCCGGCTTCTTCAGAAAAGATATCAGAAGTAGAACTGGTCACCTTCACTCCCCCTTCAGGCTGGAGAGTCGCTGACAGCAAAGAGTTGCCCAAGCATGTGAATGTCATGGTGGTGGGTAAAGGAGAACGGGAATTTCCCCCCTCCATTAATCTTGCCACAGAACACTATACAAAAAGCTTAAATGATTATCTTAAAAGGATAAAAGAGATCAACCAATCCTTGGGTATCGAGTGGAAAAATTTAGGTCCTATTCAGACCGAAGCAGGAGAAGCAAATCTTTCTCAAATTGAGGAGAAATCGCAATGGGGGGATTTACGCATGATGCATGTCGTTTTAATTAAAGACAATACGGCTTACATTCTAACGGCAGCCTCGCTAAAAGAAGAGTTTCCCAAATTTTATAAAGATTTTTTTGCCTCACTTAAATCCTTACGATTTATCAAAGGGCAGCGGAATACGATGGAGAACAAAATTTAGCTAGTTATAAGGAGAAAAGCAAGTGTATTTCCTTATCTAATTGATAAGCAACATCCAACGCATTTGCTCAAGCATTCGTCAAGATATTATTGAGAAAAGCAATTGCACAAAAATATAAAAATATGCCATATATCAAGTCTTGACAAGGATATAAGGCAATTTAATGAAACGAAAATTACGTACCAAAGGAGTACACCCATGAAAAGATTTAAAAAATTTGTTGCTGTTGCAACTTTATTTGCAATGTTTGCTTCATCCGCAAGCAGCGCGATTGCACAAGAATATGTGGTAAATGGAACGGACAATGGCGGATACGGATATGAAGAGTGCCGTAGAGCCCCACAAATCGGCCCCGCAATTGCTTTAGGCGCAATGGCATTAGCAGCAATTATTGCCGTAGCGATCCAAAACTCCACGCACTCACATGGACATGGGCATAGCCACAGCCACTAAAATGTCGCGCCAGCTGATTTATGGAAAAGGGGTGCTATTGTCCCTTTTCCTTTTGCTTTTTTCCTGCTCTCCAAAATGCCCAGAATGGCAATATCAAGAAACAATCACTTCTACGCCTTGTTTCAACTCTGGACGAATTTTTCTTTCCCCCTCTAATCCTTTTCGCCAATTAGAAATCGAAATCGACCGGAACAGGCATGGGTCGGAGATGTATTTAAATGTGCTCACTTTTAACTTTCCCCATGACTCGGCTGCCCCTGTTCACTCTTCTGTAGAGGTGCAAATTGATAAAGAGTATTTTGAATGTCAAACCGATTTGCTATTAGGAGCTCAACGGATGAAACTCCCTAAAAGCTTGTCTGAAAAAATTACGACCGCCCTTTTAAATAAGCAAACAGTCATCATTCGATCGGGTCGATTTGAATCGGTTATTTTAGAGACGGGTTTTAGCAAGGCATTCCAAAAGCTTCATAAGATTCCTATCGCTTCCTCAAGAATTTAATTTAATCCTATTTTTAGATCTTGCAGACGATTTTCAATAGATTCGAAATATTGATCCACAAACAAAAAAGCATTTCTTAAGAGCTTTCCTTGGGATTCACTATGGGGAATTTGATTAAAAAAGTTGCCAAATAGATGCCGATATTCTAAAAGTTGTAATTCCCTTTCTTGAATAGCTGCTG
This sequence comes from Parachlamydia sp. AcF125, assembly GCF_018342475.1. Lineage (NCBI taxonomy): Bacteria > Pseudomonadati > Chlamydiota > Chlamydiia > Parachlamydiales > Parachlamydiaceae > Parachlamydia > Parachlamydia sp. AcF125. The sequence continues at coordinate 143,559 of NZ_JAEMUD010000001.1, forward strand.
ATAAGCTGTCATGATCCATAGGTTCTTTTTCTAATCGTTGGATAGAGGCATAAAAATCTTGCAGATACCCTTTCATATCATTTATATCGAGATCAATTTTCATGGAATGCTTTTGGGTCTCTCGGTTTTTGATATGCTGTTCTAACTGCTCAATAATTTTCTTGAATCCCCCTAAACGCTGACGATGCGCCAAATCTACAGAACGATCGATTATCCCGTGGTGAATGGCATATAGGCTGTGATATAAGGGAAAATCATGCAGAACGTGGTATTGCCAGTCAGCCCTTAGTGCTTGAGAAAGGTAAACCCCGACACGATCTACAATCTGAGGATTAAAAGAGCCTAGCTCATTTAATTCTTCTAGCCGCTTTAAAAATTCTTCTGCATGCAAGCGCATGACCTGTCGAGAATTTAAGGGTTGCCCCATTTCATGGATAGCCTTGTCAATTTCGCGAGAGATTTTGGCGATATTGAACTCCCCTCGATGCAAAGGACCTTGCTGAATAGACTGGCTAAGCTTTTCCAACAATTGGTCTAAACTTTCAATTTCGTAACCTAGCGCTAAGAGTTTTTTTGCATTTAATGGTTCTTGTCCCACAATCCATTCTGCAAACCCCCAGCGCGATCGCACATAAGGGTCAGGGTCTGTCCTCAGCAAGAACTCCCGGTATTTAGAAACGATCGCCCCTAAAGTATGGGTTTCTGCGCGATATCCATTCAGGACTTCTTGCATAAGACCTCTGCCAATCACATCCTTGGCTTGTAAATAATTGCTATCTTTTATAAGTCGGCTCCGTTCGTAGAGGGAAGAGAGAAGCTCCTCATAGTATTCTTTGAAAAGTTCAATAGCTTTTTCAGGGTGAATGACATTTTTTAATGCTTGAACAAGCTCGAATTCAGGCAAAGATTTTGTACGTTGATTTTTTTCCCATAGTTTGATCAATCGGTAGATCGTTTTAAAAGTGTCACGGCCATGCATTTCCAGGCGAGATAATGCCTGGTAGCCTTTAAATTTGCGCAAAGCCTCCTCAATTTTGATATTTAACTTGAGGTATTCCCTATGCTTCAAAGTAAATTTTTGGGATTGCACGTTTAGGAATTTTTCACTTCTGCCCAAACTCCTCTTAAGGCTTGGATCAATCACAGACTTCCAATCCATAAAAATTTTGATTTTAAGCCAAATGGAAGGAGAATGCTTGGCTAGCTTTTTTCGAAATTCTTTTAAAAACTCTTCCAACTGTTGGATACACCTTGCAGCAATTCGTATCTTAGCTAATAAAAGCTCTTTAAGGGAGGACAAAACTTGAGATAGCTCTTTATTCCACCTTTCAAAGCCAATTTGATTTAGCTGATGGAAAAGCTCAGTTGTGCATCCTTGGATGGTTCCTACATATTCCCATAAAGCTTCTTCCCATTGCTCGCTTAATCTTTGCCACTCTTGAGTAGGTACATTTTCCCATGCATGAGAAGGCGTTTCTTGAATTTTTTTGCCAACAATATCGACCCCCTCCGAAAGTTTTAATTCTACACGAGGAGGGGCAAGCACAAGAGGTTCATGTGCGGCGACGTTGCTAAAACAAAGGATAAGCTTATTCGCAAGAAAAGTTTCTTTCTCGTCCAGATAATGCCCTAGCTGCTCAACCAAGGCATTCTCAAATATAAATCGTCCTTGAAAGTCAATAGGCTCCAAAGTCATATCACGATGCACTCTTTCCATTTGATAGTGGTTGTTTGATGAAATGGATCATAAGGGTTTTAAGCAACATAGTCAAACAAAGCCACTGCTTTTTTGCCTCATTAACCTTCTCCCCCTCTTAAACGTCCCAAGTTGCGATTAAAAAGCGTGAGAGGCCCCAAAATTCCATTCCTTTTATGGTAGCAATGCAGCTTGAAATGAACAAGTTGAATCTCATAGGGGCTAAGCCTGAGATTCTACTCCTAGCGTCTCTTGCCCGCAGGAGTAGGAAAGCCATAAAGTCAATTAGCTTACTCCCTTTACTGCGTTGGTTTACGGTTGCCTGTTTGCCTCAAGCCTGTTATACTTAGTTTATTATAAATAAAAGTTTAACCCATCCTGCGTACTTTTAGGAATTAAGATGCAAAAAGGTAATCTATTACAATTTAACTGCAAAGAGTGCGGGCAATCGATCGCTTTTTCGGTTTTTGAACTTGAAAAAAGAGAAGCCCCTCTTTCTTGCCCAAAATGCAATCACAAGTACGCCCTGCAAGATGCCGTGTTAAAAAGACAGCTCAAACTTTTCGCAGATCTTTGTCAACAACTGCTTACTTCTGAAGAGATTCTAGGCCATACAGCCATTGGGATCGACATTGGAGAACACCATGTCAAAATCCCTTATAAACTTTTGTTAACACGGCTAAACTCCACTTTAGATTTACTTATTGATGGAGAACCTTTATCTATTAAATTCTTAATCGAACCGCTTAAAGAAGGCCCCTCTTGTGGCGTTTAAATCAAAGGATAGCTTTATGGGAAATACAATTTTAGACCAGTTAAAAAAACTTACCACCATTGTCTGCGATACAGGGGATATCGACGCCATTAAAGCCTACGCTCCAACTGATGCGACTACTAATCCCTCATTAATTCTTAAGGCCACGGCAAAGCCTCAATATCAACCTCTTATTGAAGATGCAATCAAATATAGCCATTCTAAGGGGAGCTCACTAGAGGAAAAAAAATGCCATTTAATGGACAAGCTTTTCGTAAATTTTGGGATTGAAATTTTAAAAATTATTCCCGGCCGAGTGTCAACAGAAGTAGATGCACGCCTGTCGTTTGATGTGGAAGGCAGCATCGAAAAAGCCAAAACCCTGATTGATTTATATGAAGCGGCAGGGATTGATAGAAAACGTGTCTTGATTAAACTTGCTTCCACTTGGGAAGGAGCGCAGGCTGCATGTCAGTTGGAAAAAGAAGGAATCCATTGCAATATGACGCTTCTCTTTAGTTTAGCGCAAGCCATCATTTGCGCTGAAGCAAAAGCCACCTTGATCTCTCCTTTTGTGGGACGCATTTTAGATTGGTACAAAAAAAGCCAAGGAATTTCCGAAATTGCTCCCGAAAAAGATCCAGGCGTTCAGTCGGTAACCGAAATTTACCATTATTTTAAAAAATTTGGCTACCAAACTCAAGTGATGGGAGCAAGCTTTAGAAATACTGGAGAAATCATCGAATTAGCTGGATGCGATCTTTTAACCATCTCCCCCGACCTACTTGCTCAGCTAGAACAAATGGAAGGAAAGCTAACCCCAAAACTCTCTGCTGAATCCTCAAAAGATCTAAATATCAAAAAGCTTTCTTTAGATGAAAAGACATTCCGCTGGATGCTCAATGAGAACCCTATGGCTACAGAAAAATTGGCTGAAGGGATTCGCCTGTTTGCAGCTGATGCCATGAAGTTAGAAAATCAACTCATCAAATAAAAAAGCAGAGAAGAAATTCTCTGCTTTTTTCTTATGCTTTAAAGAGTAGATTCCTTAAAAATCCCTCTTTCTTTAAGCCGGAGACATGGTAGATGAAACCGGTTGCATGGGAGAAGAGGGGTCATCGGAAGGCACAGGAGGAGGCACTGAAGTCGCCTTTTTATGCAATTCATCCGCGCGCTTCAATCGCTCTTTTTTCTCCTCAATACTCCACTCATTGTTCAGAATCTTGCGCACATCTTCGCTATCTAAAGTTTCAAATTCCATCAGCATTTGCGACATTAGCTCAATTTCCTCTTTATGTTGCAAAATGATAGTTTTAGCGCGCTCATTGGCTTCATCCAAAATACGCTTGACTTCTGCATCAATCAGGCGAGCTGTTTCTTCTGAATATTTTTTCTCGTAATGGCCTCCTCCAAAGTAAGCATTTCCATCCCCTTTGTCTTCATAGGCCACAGAGCCTAACTTTTCACTCATGCCAAATTCACACACCATACTGCGAGCAAGTTGCGTGGCGCGTTCAATGTCTTGGCGAGCGCCGCTTGACAAATCTTCTAAGAAGATCTCTTCCGCACACCGCCCCCCCATGAGAACAGCAAGTTGATCAACAAGCTCTTTTTTCCAGTAACTTGTTCGATTTTTTTTAGGAAGAAACATGGTCGCTCCCAAAGAGTATCCTCTAGGTATAATCGTGACTTTGTCCACTGGATCGGCATGCTCAACCGTCACCCCAACAACTGCATGCCCAGATTCATGATAGGCGGTTGATTTGCGTTCATTTTCGTCTAATTCAAGATTGCGTCTTTCTTTGCCGTACAGGACCTTATCGCGTGCCTCGACAGTTTCTTGAGCGGTCACAGCCGTTCTTCCGCGGCGAGCAGCTAGCAAAGCGGCTTCGTTTAACAAGTTTGCCAAATCAGCGCCCGAAGCGCCTGGGGTACTTCTTGCAATCATCATGAGATCGACTGAGGTATCCATTTTGATTTTTTTGGCATGCACTTTTAAGATATCATAACGCCCCTTAATATCGGGCAGATTGATGACTACACGTCGATCAAAACGACCCGGTCGCAGCAAGGCTTTGTCGAGCACATCTGGACGGTTAGTTGCGGCCATCAAAATCACGCCGTCGTTTGTGTCAAAGCCATCCATTTCCACTAAAAGCTGATTAAGAGTTTGCTCTCTTTCATCATGTCCTCCGCCAATGCCTGCCCCTCTGTGCCGGCCGACCGCATCGATCTCATCAATAAAGATAATGCAGGGTGAGTTTTTCTTAGCTTGGTCAAACATGTCTCGAATACGGCTAGCCCCTACTCCCACAAACATCTCTACAAAATCTGAACCAGAAATTGAGAAGAAGGGTCGATCTGCTTCACCGGCTACAGCTTTTGCGATGAGTGTCTTACCCGTTCCGGGTGGCCCGATACAAAGCACCCCCTTAGGAATATGCCCTCCTAGCGCCGTAAATTTTTGAGGACTGCGCAGGAACTCTACAATTTCTTGCAGCTCTTCTAGGGCTTCATCAATCCCTGCCACATCTTTGAAGGTGACTTTATGTGATCCTTTTGCCATCAGTTTGGCGGGAGATTTACCAAAATTCATCGCATTTGTCCCCATCCCTTTCATTTGGCGCGAGAAGACAAAATAAAGGAGAAATACCACCAACAATACTGGTAAGAGTGTAAATAAGTAGCTTAAATAATTGGGTGTGGGCTCTTCACTTCGGAAAGTTTTTTCCAAAACTGTATTCAACGGCTGATCAGGAGCTTTAAAAATTGCCCCTCGATTGTGAGAAAAATTATTCCACTCCTCTTTTGCATTCATAAACCATTGGTGAAAGAGTTCAGGATCTTGTTTTTCTAATGATCTAGTTGAAAGCTCTTTATTGTTGAAAAACCAGATCACATGAGAAACAGCCTGGCGAGCCTTGCCTAATTGGGCTTGATTTTCATCTAACTTTTTAATGAGGGCGTTATATTCCCCCAAGGCTATGTTATAATTTCGAATAGCTCGCAAATCAGACAAACGTGAATTGTCTTGGACCACATTCAGCTCCGCTACCATTCCTTGCAATCGGCTTAAGATATTTTGATAGAGCGTAAGCGCAGAAGTGGAGTCCTCTTTTGATTGATTGAGTTTAGTCAACTCAACATCAATCTGACGAAGAGTTTGCTTTAAAGGCTCATTTCCTATCCCTAAAGTAGGGGACCTAAAGCTTCGCACCAAGTCTGCCAAACTTTGACCAAACTGCTTAACTGCAACCTCACTTGGAGTGTCTTTCAAATTCGCAAGCTCTGCTTCTAATTTAGGTAGATTGTGACTATCCTTAGGCGTAAAAGCTCGAATGATAATGCTGTTATCTTTATCCTGCGTATGATAGTTATCGTCAACGACTAGATATCCATCCTTAGGAAGTGACACCCCACTTAATGCCAAAAATAGCTCAGAAGCATCGACAACCTTGTCAGCAAGAGTCACCAATTCCTCATCTAAACGCTCTTTTTCCGCCTCTAATTCGTGGTGCGTGTTGAGAAGTTCAAGGAATTTATAACGTTTCTTACCCTCTTCTGTCAGCCGATCGCGAAACTTGCCGCTAAAAGTGACCAAATTATCGACAGCCGTCTTGCGGTTGTCCTCGGGTTGAATAAGATCTAGATTAGCAAGATGCTCGAGCTGATAATTAAACGAAACTTTTGCAAATCTCGTGTCAATTAAATTTTGGACCATCAAGGCTAGCAAAAATGCAGCCATCAGAAACCAAATAAACCCGTTTGGAAAATTTTTCTTAAAGTCTTGTTTATTGTCGTCGCTCATATTCACCTTAGATAAATGGAAAATTGTAAACGATACTTTTCAAGCGGTACCAGAGCTCAGATGATGCACCCTCAGACACCCTAAGAACCTGAAGTTCATTAAAAAGACATCTTAAGTTTGAGATTTATGCCTTTCCTTCTGATTTGCACCCCATAGGTGTTCATGTTTAAGAAAAGCCTATCTAAACTTTCAATTACTCTATTCCAGCTTTCTTGAAAAGCATTCCGCAAAAAATAATGTTAAAGTTTTATAAGTGGCACCTTAACTTTCAACCTTAACAGAATGCCTCTCAGATATTTATATACCATGAATTTCTTTCGTCTTCGTTTTTACTGAACGGGGTCGATGATTTTATCGAAGACATTATGGATATAGTAACCCTTTTTTACTCACTTAGATTATCACATAACTCATTCGGCTTCAATAGCCAATCGCATGTAACCCTTGTAAAGGAAAAAACGGAACTGAAAAGGCTTTTACACTCGTTCTAGAGATTTAAGCAAATAGTGAACTGCCTACATTGAATACTCTAGCGTCACTTTTGCCCATTTTTTTATTTTATCACGTTTCAACTTCATTTTTCCAGAAAGAAACTCATGGACAATCCGATTGTTTTGCCAAACAACGGGAAACTTCCAGCGAAAAAAAGCTGGAACTTTATGGGCTGTCCACCATTTATTCAACCAGCCTCCCTGGGCCGATAGGGGCAAATCGAGCCGATAATCCTCTTCCCAAGGCACAATAGCTGAAAACTTTCCTTGCCAGACATCGCGCCAATTCGGCCCCTTTATGTCTTCTAAAGGAAGTCGAATCAACTCCCATGCCGCTTTCCAACTGCCACCGTTTTTTTTTTCTACAAAAATAGACCCTCGATCAAACTGAACTTGGCAATGTCCTACTTCCAGGCAACAATTCGCCCGTTTTTCTTTGATCAAATTTTCTGCTAGTTTTATTTGTGCTCTAGAGAAACCTATTCCCTCTCCTTTTAATATATAGCGCAAAAGCTGTTTTAGCTCAAAAGAAGTCGGCGGGAAATCCTTCGATAGATCTATCCATACCCCTAAAGGGGTGCGCCTGATTTTTTCTAAATAAGGTCGTAGATGCCCCTCAAGAAAAGACTGTAATTCTTCCGATTCTTGGCCTAAATGAAGCAGGGCCGACTTAATTTCTTTCCCGAATTCTTTAGATAAATAAGGAAGAATGCTGGAGCGCATCTTCCCTCGTAAAAAGGTAGGATCAAGGTTTGTGCGATCGACAAAGAAGGGGATATCTCGCTTAGAAAGCCAACCCAAAATCTTCGTTTTATCTATGCCGAGGAGAGGGCGCCAAACCACTAGATCCCCATGCACCTTTTCTTTTTGCATTCCTCCTAACTTCACTAAAGAGGCACCCTCTAAAATTCTTTTTAAAAGTGTCTCAGCCTGATCATCCTGGTGATGTCCTAAAACCACGGCCTGATATCCATAGACTTTCGCTAGCTCAGTAAAAAACTGATAACGCCAATGCCGACACAGCTCTTCCCAATTCCCCCGCATAGGCATAGGATCTAAAACCTTCAGGTGAAAAGGAAGATGAAAGGATTCAGCCAAATTCTTTAATAGACATGCCTCTTCTTCACTCTCTGGCCGCCAGCGATGATCAATATGGGCAATACCCAACTTAAGAGGCAAAGACTGCGCACACCGCAATAAGAGATGCAAAAGAGCGATCGAATCTGGCCCTCCTGATAAACCAATTAAAACTGGCCGAGACCAGTCGCAATGCGTTTTAAGGAAATGGAGAATAACTTCTTCCATTAAGGTTCACCCATCCAATACAATTGATATAAAACATACCCCACTACGCTTGCCGCAAGAAACAACCAGTAAAAAAAATCAAACGGATCTTTTTGGGTATCTAGAACCAGCTCAAGATTTCCGAAAGGCGGTAAATTTTGCTTAGGGTTTAAGGGAAGATCTTGCTCTTTAGAATCCGCAAACAAATCCTTTAATTCTTTGACCGCGCGAATAGGAATCCACTTTTCAAAACCTTTTTTCCAAACCAAGGTATTGGGCGTTATCCGCGGATCGCCTCTCAGCTGAGCAATCGAAAAGGGCCCTTCGGATACTTCATTTACTTTAATCCACCATTCTTGGCGCGTTTGATTATTTTTACTACTCACAAGCCCCTCTTGGAACAAACTGCTTTTTTTTTCAATGTGCCTTAAATTAGCCTATAGATTTTACCATCCAAGAAATCAAACAGAACGTAAACACATTGTAGCAAATTACTTGATTATTGTATCTTAAAACACTAAAAACGAGTCATTCACTTCTATTTTCAATTGATTGTCTTTAAAGGAGAATTTTTAAGGCAATGCTTCTAATTTGGCGCTATTTACTTTCGCAATATTTTCAGATTTTGTCTCTAAGTACGGTTGCATTTGTCGCCATTTTACTAACCACTCGTTTTGATGAAATCGCCCATTTTGCAGCTTTAGGAGCGGCAAGTTCTCCTATCATTTGGTTTGTGATTTCGCAAATTCCTTATATTTTACCCATCGTAATTCCCATATCTAGCCTGATTGCTGCATTGCTTTTGATTCAACGGTTATCCCAAACTCACGAATTAACCGCTTTGCGCGCTTCTGGCTGGGCCATTCGAGATATTTTCTATCCCCTCCTTATGGCAGCGGCCTTTCTTACTCTTTTAAATTTTTATATCGTATCCGAACTAGCCACAAATTCCCACTTGCAAGCAAACCTTTTAAAAAAAGAGCTGCGGTCTATTAACCCCTTACTCCTCCTAAATAATAAACACCTAATGCGAGTCAAAGGAGCCTATTTTCACGCCCTGGGAGATTCTCGAGTGGGAGAGTTTGCTAAAAATGCCCTCTTTGCCGTGCCAAGCAAACAAAGCAACCGTATACGGTTAATGATTGCGAAATCTTTGCATGCAGATTCTGCCTTTTTCATAGGAAACCATGTCACAAATATAGCTACTTTACCGGTTGAAAATGGAGAAAGTTTCGATCATTTTATGGTAGAAAATATCGAAAAAACGACCACTCCGGTCCAAGATTTTTCTCTTATTTTTCAACGGAACGTTTTTTCTTTAAGCAACGACCATCTTAAACTGGCGCTATTAATTTATCGAATGAAAGAGCAGTCTGAGCTCTTAAAACAGCCAAACCTTTTAGAGGATGAAATTAAGCAAATAAAGAAACTGCAGAATCGTTCCTATGCGGAGATCATCCGCCGCTTTTCTGTGGCTACAGCCGTTTTTACCTTTACATTGATGGGGTGTGCGTTTGGTATGAACATTAGCCGCCATCACTCTAATAAAGGGGTGGTTTTCGTGATTGCTTTAGCCGCTTTTTATTTGATTTCCTATTTTACCGCAAAAGGACTCGAGCATCATTTATTTTCAGCCACCTTGCTTTACTTACTCCCTCATAGCCTGATTGTGACTATTTCGGGATTTATACTTTACCGAGCTTCAAGAGGGATTGAATAATGTACATGAAATCTAAGCTTCCTTTTCAATCTATTTGGGAACGTTACTTTTTTAAAGAAGTCGTCAAACTGTTTTTTCTTTTTATCGGCAGTTTTTATGGGTTATATGTCCTCATAGACTTTTCAAGCCATACTTCCCAATTTAGCACCCACTTTCAATGGAAAGAGATCTTTTACTATTATTTTTATGAATGGATTCACAGATTAGATGTGATTCTTCCTTTTGCTTTGATGCTGGCAACTATCAAAACGCTTTGTTCGCTGGCGATTCACAATGAACTGGTGGCCTTAATGGCCAGTGGAATGAGCCTAAAAACTTTATTGCGTCCTTTTATTTTGATTGGCTTTTTTTTCACCTTCCTTATGTATGGCAACACTGAATTTTTACTTCCTAAAGCCCAAAAAGGACTTAAGCAAATTCACGATCGCCACACTTCTTTAAGAAATAAACTAGATAACCGAGGGTTTGTCCAGCACATTACTTTGGATGATCAAACCCACCTCCTTTTTCAATATTACGACGAAGCACGGCAATTCTTCTTCGATACTTATTGGATTAAATCGGTAGATGAGATTTATCGGATCAAATACCTTTTTCCCTATCTAGAGGTTCCCTTAGGGCGGTATGTTCACTACTTGACACGCAATCAAAACGACGAACTTGTGGAAACGGACTCGTTTGTTGAGAAAGAATTCCCTCAAATTTACTTTAACAAAAAAAAATTACAAGAAACTCTTTCGCTGCCTGAAGAACAATCCTTAACCAGCTTAATCCAGCAACTTCCCGATTATCACCAAATTAGCCATGAAAAAGAGGCGCAAGTTGTCTCTCATTTTTACCATAAAATGGCCCTCCCCTGGCTATGTTTATTTGCAGTGATTGCTCCTGCTCCCTTTTGCGTCAAATTTACCCGCCGCTTGCCTATTTTTATGATTTATGCCTGCAGCATTTTTGGATTTATTACCTTTTATCTAACTCTAGACGCGGCTCTCGTTTTGGCAAAACGGCAGGTTTTAGGGCCTGTGTGGGCAATTTGGTTGCCTTTTTCCCTTTTTTTCACCTTTTTTTCCTATCGGTTTGTTAAACTCTAATTAGGCTGCTTTAATCCACTCGAGAGAAACAAATGGAAAGTTTTGATTTACGCTCTTGCCCTTTTTTTCAACAAGCTGGCGGAGACCTTTCTTCCCCTGCAATCATTGAACATGTCTCGATTGATTCCCGCCGAGTATTTTCTCCCCACACTCTCTTTGTAGCCTTAAAAGGGCAAACACATGATGGACATGCCTTCATTGCTGAGGCAGCTAAAGCTGGTGCAAGATACGCGTTAGTTCGCCAAGGTTGGCGCTCTTCCGATCCGATCCCCAATATGACTTTACTGCGCGTAGACAACCCCTTAAAAGCTTTTCAATCCATTGCGAAAGCTTATCGGCAGCAAAGAAAACATTGTAAAGTTGTGGCAATTGGAGGATCGCATGGAAAAACGATGCTGAAAGATCTCTTAGAAACTATGCTTGCCAAGCAGTATCGCGTGGTGGCTTCTCCAGAAAGCTTTAATAGTCAGATCGGCGTTCCATTAAGTCTCTTTAAAATTAAAGATACGCATGAGATTGCGCTAATAGAAGCCGCGTTTTCGCAGCCAGGAGAAATGGAAATTCTTTCGAATATAATTAATCCCGAGCATGTTATTTTGACTGCGATTGGAGCTAAACATCTGCATACCTTAGGCAGTTTAGAATTGACAGCCCAGGAAACGATGAAGCTTTTAAGTTCTTTAAAAGAAAGCAGCTGGGCATTGATCCCTTCAACTCCACTTCTTAAACCCTATCTAACTGATTATAAAGCTCAATTTCTGTATTGGTCTCAGGCCGATTCTACCCTCCCTTATGCGGCTCCTTGCGCCGATCTGTCCCAAATGGCTGTTCCTTATGCAGTGCATTTTCCCGATCAACACCTCTTTAAAGGAGAAATGACGAAAGGATTTTCTTATTTTCTCGATTTAATCAATATAGCCTGTAAATCGGCTTGGTTATTTCAAGTGTCCTCCCAAGCAATCAGCGAAGCTTTGCACAGTCATCAATTAGAGCCCATGCGTACAGAGATTTGGAAATCGCCCACGGGAACCGTCTTTATCAACGAGCCTTATAGCTCTGATCCTCAATCTATCGATCAAGCCTTAGCACGCCTCCATTATTTAGCCTCTAATGAAAAAAAGACCCTGATTTTTGGAGGGCTTAAAGGAATTAGCGAGCAGCGCGAGCATGAATATCGGAGGATTGGCCTAGCCATCACGCATCACCTCATTCACCACCTTATCCTGATCGGCTCTTCTCTAGAGTTTCAACCTTTAGTCCAAAAACTTAACCCTTCTACCACACTTTCTTTCTATCCAACCATCACCCAAGCTCTCCACCATTTGCGAAAGGCAGAAGAGCCTAATCAAGTGGTGCTAATAAAGGGGTCCCAAAAAATTTCCCTAGATTTTCTCACAGAAACCTATCATGACAGCATTTGTACTAATCAAAGCGTGATTAACCTCGCGACCATTGAATTCAACCTAAAACTAATCCAACAAAGATTGCCTCCTCATACGCGCTTGATGGTAATGGTAAAAGCACTTGCCTACGGGACAGAAGACATTCAAATCGCAAAGTTTTTAAAAGCGTGCCAGATTGATATTCTGGGCGTTTCTTATGTTGATGAGGGAATTGCCTTAAAAAGAGCTGGGGTCAAACAAGCTATATTCGCCCTTTCCGCCACTCCTTATGAAATCACCAAAATTCTCAAGTGGGGGATTGAAATTGGAGCTAGTGACCAAACTTTTATTCAAGCTTTAGCTAAGGAGGCCTCTGCCCAAAAAAAAGAAATTAAAGTCCATTTACACATTGATACAGGGATGGGTCGTTTTGGCTGCCGGCCTGAAAAAGCCTTGATTCTAGCCCAAATGATCCACGCCTCTCCCTTTCTTAAGTTGGAAGGAGCCATGACCCATTTTGCCTGCGCAGAAGACCCCAAGCAGGATGCCTTCACCTGTCAGCAAATTAAAAGATTTGACGAGACTTTAGCGGATATAGAAGCACATGGCATACCTATTCCTTGGAAGCATGCTGCAAATTCAAGCGCTGCGCTCCGTTTCAATTTGCCTCAATATAACATGGTGCGGATCGGATTAGCCACCTATGGGCTTTTTCCTTCGGCCGCAGTACACGACTCGCTCAATCTTAAATTAGCCCTCTCCCTCCTTTCTCGCATTGTAGGAATTAATCTATGCAAACAAGGCGAGACAATTAGCTATGGACGCAACTACACAGTGGAAAAACCGCTTCAAAGAATTGGAGTTCTTCCGATCGGATATTTTGATGGGTTACATCGCCATTACAGCGGAAAAGGATGGGTGCTCGTGCACGGACAAAAAGCGCCGATGGTCGGCAATATTTGCATGGACTTCATGATGATTGACATTACAGATATTCCAACCGCTCAAGTGGGAGATACCGTTTTGATATTTGGAGAGGATGAACACGGACATTATCTTTCCCCTGAGGAATTTGCCAATCAAGGAAATTCGATCGTGCACGAATTAGTGACCTGCATTGGGCCTCGCATCCCCCGCATTTTCATTTATGAAGAGTCTTAAAAACTCCTAAAGCTAATAAGAACCCCTTGCCTATCTCTCTCTAAATGTTATCATTTTTCTCTTGCTTCTTTTTAAAGAGAACCGATAGAATGTGTCATTCTATCAGCCGGTGTGGCGAAATGGTAGACGCGGTAGACTCAAAATCTACTCTTGGCAACAAGGTGCTGGTTCGAGTCCGGCCATCGGCATATCTCAGGACACTTTCCCGCAAGGAAAGTGTCCTTTATCATTTTAAAGAGCTCACGTAGCGTTATGGAGAGCTTTTTATCTTTGAATTCGAAGTTCTGAAATACAAAATTTAGAAGCTGTCGCTTTTCCTCTATTTCAGAACTCTCAAAAGTTTCCCTCGAACGACGAGCTAAGCTTAAGACCATACTCGCTGTGACATGGAAACTTTCATCAGCTTTGGCATGGCTACCCCTCTCTTGGATAATAGCAAACTCCCAATCCAATGAATACCAATCAATCCAATAGGATCATGAAAAAATGATAGTTATTTTCCCATATCTTTTTCTACTTTGTAAATCATCTAGAGAGATGTTCAATGAATTGTAGAGAGCAAGACCGCATTTCTTTCGTCGATTTTATAAAGATCGGACTACTCTTTGGACAATAGATATAGTCAGAATTTGGAGAAATATCAGCAGAATGGTTTTTAGCTAAAAATTTTTGCCAATTTATTTTTTATTTCTTTTCGAAACATAGCAACTTGCATAGGTTGATAATTAAAGCCTGAAGATATCCTCCTCGCAGCTTCCAATATTTACTTAATGTTTTTGTAAGGAGTTATCTTAAAAAATGACTATTTGAGAGAAGAATATAGTTTATTATAAAAAATGTAAGTTATTACAAAGAAAGTTGCAAATAAAGCCCCAAAAGCAAGGGGGGATGAACATATTCTCTTTAAACCTAAATAAGGTGTGTTTTGATTAAGATTAGGCTCAAGATTTGTAAAATGAAGGGGAAGATCAGTATGATATTGGTTAATGCCAACTACAGAGTAAGAATTTTTATGAATAAAAGTGTAAGAATTTTTAGGAATAACGGTTTCGTAAATTTCTTGGGTACATTTCATTAAATCAGAATTAAATTCAGATTGTGTTTCCTCTCTTAATTTTTCTACTTTTTTAACAGCTTCTAGGATAGGAAAATTCTTTCTAAAAGGTGTGTTTTGATTAAGATTAGATCCAAGCATTAAGCGATCTTCTTTCAAAAAAGAGATATGTCTTTGCTTAATTTGCTCTTTTTCAATCGTCATTGAAGTGACCAACTCACCATTTGTAAAATAAATGGGAAGATCGGTATGATATTGGATAATGTCAACTAAAGTGTAAGAATTTTTATGAATAACGGTTTTGTAAACTTCTTGGATACTTTTCATTAAAACAGAATTAAATTCAGATTGTGTTTCCTTTCTTAATTTTTCTTCTTTTTTAATAGCTTTTAGAAAAGGAAAATTCTTTATAATTTGATTTTTCTTGTCCTTAAACTCAAGAGCATTTGTATATGCTAATTTTAATTGTTCATTAGCAAACAATGAGACATTTAAAGTTTTTAAATAAAACTCTTCTAGTAAAGCCATCCCCTTTTTTAGTTCTTCAGTATTTGTTATCCTGAATAATTGTGAGTCAGTAAAATTTTCCTTAACATACTGAGTAGGAATAGTTATTCCTAAAATGTGCTTTTTGGGCACTTTATCTCTTACTTGTATTTCAAAAGGAATATGGCCAGGACCAAACTGCTTAAAAAAATCAAGCCCAATGGGATTAATAATAACGCCGAGATGTGTTCCTGAATAAGAGAAAGCATTTAATCGATTCGAAGCGCTCACATATTTTGTTCCATTTAATCCTAATCCATTAGACTGAATAGAAATACCCTTCGCTTCTCCTTTTTCCTTAGAAAGAATACCAAAAGCCAAAATCGATGTTAACTGATATAAATTAAAACCTTTTACAGAATGATAATAATATTTTTCTTGTTCTAAGTTTAATCCTAGATTGATATTAGCACTGTTTGTAGTTAAATTATTCATAATAAATTTTGTTAAATTTAAAACAATTAATATAAAATTAAAATCATAACTTTTTGTATAAATAAAGCGCAATATAAAAAATAGGGTTTTTGAACCTAAACCATTGATGTTCAAATTAAATATCGCCTATCCTCAGTAAGGTACATCATTTTCTAATACAATCCGAAAAGCCGAAAAGCTCTCTGTTACTTTTAATTTGTAGAATACATATTAGAAGCTATTTTCTTATCTATAGAAGATAAATACGGTTGAATAGGATCCCAATCGAACTCTTTAAAAGTTCTAAAGCTGTCCTGAGATCGGCATATCTCCGGAAGCATTTTCAGAAATGAAAGCGTTTCCTGTTTTTTCATTTTGTAAGTCATGGTTTTTCTGAAGGATAAACAACAGGTTGTGATTCATCCCTTCGGTTCGATATTTTTTCCATCTTGAAAAACGCGTTTTTCAGGAAATATTGAACCAAGCATTTTACTTTTCCCCTTTAAAGGTACCATTTGGAAGTACATGCTCCTAGGATCCAAAAAACCCATGCCACAGCGGTTGTACTTTTTGAAAGCAGTATCGCTAAGCTTTAAATCTTCCATTCGAGCTTCAGCTTCGCAATTTAATCTGGTTGTTGATGCTTAAAACAAACCTAAGAGCCAGCTTCTAGCTCGCCTGTGACAGCCCCTGCTGATCGAACTTGAGTAGGCTAGCTTCATGGCTCGCTAGCTAGCTTTTAGCTTGCCAAGTTGTTGTTCTCTATCACCTTCTTTCGCCTTGAAGGTGGCTTCCCTCATGGCTAAATACAACTCTGTCACTTCTGGTTTTGGACGAAGGCTTTTTAAATAATCATCGAATTTCTCATTTACTTCTAGGGCGCCTAGTCGCATTTTACATCCATGCTGACAATGGTAATAGGCATATTTACCACCATTTCCAGAAGACAAACTTCCTGTTAAGTTTCGTCCACAATCAGGGTACTTTAGATGACCTCTTAAGGGTAACTCTTCACTATATTTCTCTTTAGCAACTAAATGAGCATTGTCATTTTCTCTTTGAAGCAAAATGCGTTGTACATTTGAAAAAGTTTTTTCTGGAACACTCCCTTGGTGAATGCCATTTACTAAACAGGCTGGTTCCTGATCTAATTTTGGAACATAAATTTTACCAATATAAACAGAATTTCGAAGAAGTAGTCCAAATTGAGTTTTTCCAATTTTGAGACCTTTCTTTACACAGGTTTTTCGCACTTGTTCTGCGGTATATAATCCTGTAGAAAACATTTCAAAAGCTTCTCCACTCAAAGGAGCTTCCTCGTTAGGAACTAAAAGAGAAGTTTTTGCAGCACTATTGTCCTTTGAATAGCCTTTTGGTGGTGTCCCATAAGGATAGTGGCCTTCTTTTAAAGCACGTCTAATCCCGCCTTTGGTATTGCGTGATCGTATTACTTTAGCTCATGAAGCATTAAAAATGTACTTTGAGCATTTCTCGAAAATCGACACCATTTTGTGACTAGAATAAGCTCTACCTGTTTTCTATTACGTGTTTCTTTGACAATCACTCGTAGGCGAGCTTTAAGAGATTTTTCTAGATCAGCAGTCATACGGTGTAGGATAAAATATAAGGGTTGATATTAACGTGCAAAATGTTGGCGTATTCAATTAATTTCTTTTGATTAGGCTTTTTGTCAGTTAATGTAAAATATTGTCTTAATGCCTTAAGAGCAATTTCCTTACTTAAGTAACGAAAAGCATCTACAATTGTTCTCTCTCTATCAAAGATATGAACCCTGTATTCCCCCATGGTGATTGTTTCTTTTCCAAGATCAGTATTACGCATACTTTGATCTGTTAGGCCATAGTAACAAAGAGCAGAAATGAGACAAATTACTCCTTCAGGAATACTAGCTGCTGTAAACGCTAGGTTTTCCCACTCAAAATCTACTTTTGGTTCATAGGTAGAGGATCGATAAATTCCAGGACAAAGTTTTTCCAGGATACCTTTTTTAGCAAGATAGATAATAGCCCATCTCAGAACACCTCTACCCTCAGCCTCGTTAAGAGTAAAAAAGGGCTGTCCTAGCAGCTTTTCTAATTTATTTTCATACTTCTTCGTACTTATGATTCTACAAAATGCAATCAATCGTGCCAACTGAGTACATTTTGTGGAACATAAATTAACCAAGAAAACAACCTAGAAAAACCACAAAGGAAAGATTTTCTGGGTTATTTTCTTGGTTAATCGAATGAACATAGGAATTGACATAGAAACAGATAGAAGCCGAGTTTTTCTATTTTAGAGAGGTAAGGATAAAAACTATTAAATGGCTAATAAAAGCCCAAATCTGAGAATTGGGCTTTTGTTCAAAGAATTAAGAGCGTTGATTTGCTTCTGCGCCCACTACAATTGATGGTTGGCCATCTTGAATGCTTAAAGCAGCAGATGCTGTACCAGTTATAAATTCTAGGAAAGGCTTCCAATCAGCTAAATTTAAGCTGAGAATCAGCTCTTGTCCTATGGATCTAGCATAAAAAGTTTGTTTGATTTCTATCGTTCCAAATTTTTCTTCACTTGCCTGTAAGTTGAGAAGATCTCCTTTTAAGAAGAAATTGATAGGCAACTTAGTTTGAGCTGTAAACTCAACAGCTATTTCAGGACGATGCCCTTGCATGATTTCATTCAATTCACAATCTTTTAAATTGTAAATGTTAACAACACGCAAATCTTGGTTAAAATTTTCCCATGGTTTTGAGCCAATAGGAAAATCTGCGGAAGCGGCAAAAGCATGCGCGCAAACAGTTAACAAGCTAAGTGACAAGACGGCCAATTTTTTCATATAGTCTCCTTTTACTACAATTGTAGTATTTAAAGTTAAAAAAATACGCTAATTTGTTTAGAAAATCCAAAACCTCCCTACAAGAATCACTAAGAAAGCTATTCCGGTTGCAAAAACCGAACAAATATAGCTTACTCTTCTAAAGCGTATAGATTTCGGCTTTAGAAGAATATCGACACGCTTATAAACGGTATTTTTAGTAAGATGATGAGCAAAGATATGAGTTGGAGCATTTATGGAGTGACGAACAGATTTACAAATAGCAGAAGCTAGGTCATTAGGATGTATTCTGTATTTTTCACATTTGAGATCGCATCCAACTTCTTGACCTTCTTCAATACGTTTATGTAGCCATTTGGTAGGCACCCACCAAAAAATTGATTCTATAAAATCTAAAATTAGGCGCACTAAGCTGTCTTTATGTCGAATATGTTCTATTTCGTGCGCTAAAACCGCTTCATATTCTCTTCGAGAAAGAGCCTTCGATAGCTGTTCTGGAACATAAACATTGTAAGAAGTTAGTCCTGCAACAAATGGAGATCCTCTAAGGCTAGATGAGGTCAAAATCTGTAATTGATAATTTTTCAGATAGGAAGTTATGGTAAAATTTCTGGTTTTTCTATTGTTAAGTCTGGCAGTTTTTTCCAACGAGTTTAAAGATTTTATAGACTGATAGCACTTAAGACATTTTGTAAACAGCAAAGTCACTGTAATCAGGGTGAAAAGTAGAGTAAAAATGCCTAAAAGTTTTGATCCCATGGAGTAACCAAGAATATCTGCGACTGTAAAAGTCATATTCCCCAGCACAGTAAATTGGATACTTGAGCTTACGGGTAAAAGGAGCCATTCGGTAAAGTCGCTTATGCCTCCAAAAACTATCGAAAGCATTCGAGTTCCCTCTTGGCAATTCAGAGGATTAATTCCATGTGAATAAGACCATCTTGAGAAATCGTATAAGCATAGATCTAAAGGAAGTTTAACAATCGGAATCATTCGTAGGATTGCAGCAATCCTTCCCTGTGGTATTCGCAGCAGAAAAATTATCCCTTCGATCAAGAGGACAACAGTAACAAAAGAAAGTAGGCTATTAAGAAAAATATTGAGAATGAAAAACGAAATCTTATCCATGCTTTTTCTCGGTTCTTCTTTTTTGAATAAGATTTTCAATTTCTTTTAGATCTTCATCGGTGATTTCCTCATCTGCTAGCAGATAACTAACCAATGCCGTAGGCTTTCCTCCAAAGATTTTATCTTGGATGCGCTTTAAAATACTCTTTGAAGAAGATTCATTTTGAGAACTTACCCAATAAAGATACTGCTTTCCTTCCTTTTCTCTTGTCAGCTCGCCTTTATCAGATAGCCGACTCATCACTGTCATAATTGTTGTATAACTGCCTTCGCTCCCAAGCCTTTCATAGACTTCACGAACCGTTACTCGACCTAATTCTCGAACGATCTTAAGGATTGATAATTCAAGCTCTCCAAAACCCAGCCTTTCCATGGGATTCACCTTGTTTTGTTACTTTGCTTCATTAATGTACTACAAGAGTAGTATTTTGTCAAAACCTAAAATTTCTCAAAAAAGAAATGAGAAGATGTGCCGACGCTAGCTAGTGATTTAATTAGTTCTATTTCATATTAGGGAGTTAAATCTAACTTAAGTTCCTGTCAGAACCAATAGCTCCTCTCTTACTCTAGTTGAATCTTCTACAAGCCGAAGAAGCCGAACATCTAGGAAAGAATGAATCTCATAGAGTTTCTTCATTCCCTCGGGAAATTGGTTCGAGAACGCTCCGGTGCTGGGCATATCTCAGGACACTTTCTCGCAAGAAAAGTGTCCTTTATCATTTTAAAGGGCTCACGTAGCGTTATGGAGAGCCATAATAGCTATACTTTTCAAAAGCGGTATCGCTGAGCTTTAGGTCTTCTGTGTCCGGGCTTCAGCTTCGCAATTTGGTCCTGCGTGTGATGCTTATTTTGAAAATTTCTTTTCAAAAGTGAGCCCTTGATGGATTCCATCTGCTAGATAGCCTGGTTCATGATCTAATTTCAGGATATAGTTTTTACCTATGTAAACCGGATTTCGAAGAGGTGATCCAGATTGAGTTTTTCCGACTTTGAGGCCTTTCTTTGCACAGATTTTTCGCGCATGTGAATGCGGCACTTGTGTATTCGCCATAAGTGAGTGTAGAGGCTAGCCAATTTGTTTTTTGCTGGCATAATATTGATAGATGCTGGCATGTATCCTTCATCTTTCTGAAGAATCGTGAATTCAACCTGAGGGAAGCCCTAATGTCAATTAGCCCAATAGTCAGGCAAAACAGGCATTAGCCAAATTGCAAATCACAAAACCATTCTTTTGTCTGGTTATGTTGGAAAATATGCATGATTCCATCCCTCCCAAGGTTGAGCTTAGTGAAATCCCTGCCATCTATTTGCATAACAAAACTCCAGTCTTTGGAACTCTCCCTTAGGCCTTGCCAAGGTGCGGGTTCGTGTTGTAAGCAATAGGGATAGCCTCCAACCTTCGTGCCTTCAGCGGTAGAAAAAGCTCCCTCATAGTAGTCATCGCCATATTCTTCGCTTAGCTCATAGCGAATAGCTTCTGCTAAATCTTCTGGAAAAAAAAATTCAAATAAATCATTTGGAGGATAATCCATCACTTTCTCCCACACAATTAAAGTTATTTGCTCCTCTTGCGGAATATTTTTGGGAATAGAGGCCCCCAGTAATAGAGTAGGATCGGGATATTCTCTAATTTCTGCTATCCATCTACCCTCCTTTTCCAAATAAATAGGATTTTCAGGGCAATATAGGCTTATCACTTTATTCTCTGAGCCAAAAAGAGCTGAAAAGATAGGTAAATTATGAGAAGTAATTTGTACAAGTGGGATCAAGTATTGTGTTTCAGTAGACGGCCATTTTTCCTCTTTTAAACGATGAGAAATTCCTCCAATCAGGGAAAGAGGCTCATCAAATAGAAACTTATCTCCTTGGCCAGGAACCAAATAGCTTAATTCTTTTTTAACAGGATCCCATTTTTTTGTAACAGAAAGCCCTTTTTTAGCTATATAGGCAGGTTTGCCAAATTTTCTTATTGAGGCTATCATTTCTCGTTTTTCCATATAGTTCCTTCGTTAACTGACCGAGACAGATAATAGTATAAATTAAGTCTTGCTAAGTAACATTCTTTGAAAGTGATCCTCAATTTTAAAGCCAAAGTAGCAGGCTGAGAATAGCTTCAGAAAAAACTGGCAAAATGACAAAAGCCATTCCCTAAACCTGGATTCTCTTTCGGCCACCTTCTAAGCGCTTCTGGATCGTTTCGTTTACAGGCCTACCTTTTCTGTGACTGATGTCTCTCTTGCCAGTTAATTTTAATTGCACCCTTCAGAGCTATTTGTGGCTGAAAGATCCACTCCCTTTAGAGGAGCTAATAGAAGATCCAAAGTTTTAGGGTTTTTATCATAAGGCGCCCTATACTTTAGCCTTTTGTCAATTAAAAGCTTTTTCTTTTCCCTAGCTTAGCTTTCAAGCTAAAGGCCTCTTATCCATTCCCTCAATTTATTGTAAATTAAAGATTTAAAACAAGTTTAAAATTGTAAAACAATTAATTGAAAAAATATTTAATTTCACTTAAACACCAACTTAAGAAGACATATAAAATTTTTGACTTATTTTAATGCGGTTGCCTGAAATTAAACTTAACCCACTGTAGTTACCATGGACATACATGAAGTAAATGAAAAAGAAAAAAAGTTATTTATCCGCTATGGCTCTGCTGCCTCCGAAGCGATGTTTGATTTCCCTTGCCATTTCTTTCGCATTCCTAGCTGCCAAGGAGTGATTGCTTATCGGATCGAATATGGGTGCGCAATCGTTTTCGGAGAACCTATATGCCCACCTCGCGAGACATCCATGCTGGTAGAAGCCTTTCACTATCATTGTCAAGAAGAAAACTTAAATATTATTTATATTATCGTTTCCGAAAAATTTGCCAAATGGGCCAAAAGCTCTTATTGCAATATCCTAATTGAAGCGTGTTCTGAACTCATTTTTGATCCTGAAATTGACCCATGCCTGGCTAGCAATAGATTGCGCCACAGAGTAGAAAAAGCCTCTAAGCGTGGATTAACCGTGCATGAATACATCCCGTTTGATGCTGAAATTGAAGACACTCTTAAACACATCGGCGTTAAATGGCATAAAGCAATAAAAGGCCCTCATATTTATCTAGGGCATCTCAACTTTTTTGAAAGTTATATGGGGAAGCGATGGTTTTATGCCAAGGAGGGTGAAAAGATAACAGGGATGATTATGTTAAGTCGAGTAGAAGCTAGCCATGGATGGCTGCTAAAATTTTTAACCACTTCCCCCGATGCTTCTCCTGCTACTTCAGAATTTTTAATGACCTCCGTATTGGAGATACTAAGGAAAGAAAACTGCCGCTTTCTCTCAAAAGGAACAGCTCCCGCAAATTTTTTAGGAGAAGTGAGCGGTCTAGGATATATTTCTATGCACATTTTGAGCACGCTTTATAAAGTGATAAGCAAGATCTTCAAATTTGAAAAACGGAAAGAATACTGGCTTAGATATGGTCCAAAAGTTGTTCCTTCTTACCTTCTCTTTCATCGTCCTCATATTGGCCTGAATGAAATTAGGGCTCTTATGAAAGTTTTTAAAACGATGATTTAATCATCCCTACAAGCTTAAATAAGCGCCTGCTTGATTTTAAAAGGGATTAGAAAAAGGGACTAATTGAGGAGGAGGATTCTGAAAAGAAGGGCACAAGACTGATTATTTCTGCTAAACTGACAGATATTCAGCTGCATGTTATACTCTTTGAGAAAAGGGGCAGAAGGGATTTCAAAAACTCCTCTTCAGAAAATCCTCTTAAATGATAAATTTACTTCCATGAAGTTCAAACACTCACAACTTCCCATCGAAAACTGGACAAGACGAGCAAAGCAACATGCCGAATTAGTGTCTCCCTTCACCGACGCTTTTTTAAAAAGAAGGTCGCGGGGGCTTAAACACGCCGTGCATGATTTTTTGTTCACTTATTACACCTTTTCTCCCCTAAAGCTGAAACAGTGGGTTCCTTCATTTGAAGAATCTATTCTTATTTCCAACGACAGGCGTGCAGAATACCCTTGGCTGAATGGCTATTGGTTTCAATTCAAAGAAAACATGTTATATGTGAACAGGGAGCGTTTTCAAGAAAATACCAGGGGGCTGGCTCAATTTGTCTTAAAATTGTGCCAAAATATTTTGCATCGGCCTCCCCGATTTGGGTGCTTTGGCTTACATGAATGGGCGATGGTTTATAAATTATCGCCAGAAGCAATTAGGCATAACACCTATCGGCTTAGGCTATCTCCCGAAAAACTAGCCACATTTGTGGAAAGCCAAATAATTTGTTGTTCCCATTATGATGCTTATCGCTTTTTCACAAAAGAGGCCCGCCCTCTTAATATCTATCATCCCACTCTGCAAGGAAGGGTACAAATGGAGCAGGGAGGTTGCTTACATGCCAACATGGACTTATATAAATGGTCAACGAAGCTGTGGCCCTGGATCGGATCCGATTTTATTGCAAAAGCTTTCTTGCTTGCACTAGAAGGAAGAGAATTAGACATGCGGGCAAGCCCCTACGATTTGCAAGAAGAAGGCTATACTCCTATCTATATTGAAACAGAAGAGGGTCGCAAACAATACCAAAAAGAGCAACATTCCTTAGCTGAACGTGCGACAGTTTTGCGCAGGGAGCTCCTTTCGTTTTGTGAAAGGCTCTTGCTGATCAAACCCAGCCGAGAATCGTTAGAACAAGGGCCGACTCCTGAATCTAAGCTCTATTTATGAGCTTCTCCTAAATGGCGCTAAGAGCCTAACGGCTAAAACATTTGGATGCTACGCTTTTAGAAGCTGGATAAGCACGTCTCTACTTGCCAATTTTAGAATTCCTTCTTATCAGCTAATTTTTGCGTTTATAAACAAAGCCTCCTTTTAAAACTTTCAACTTGTTATCCTCTCTCTAACAATAAGGTAGCTAGAAGACTCCTGACTTATCGCTTTGCCAACCTGTAACACTTTTATCAATTAAAGGGTTTGGAATCTCGTGAAATTGGATTTCAACTGCAGAGATGCTATTGCAAATAAGAATGAGTGTTCCTCTCCTTCAAAATATTTTGTCAGGCAGTATAAAATTAATTTTGCCTGGTCATTATATTAGAGCTTTTTCACCTCTCTTCTTTCTTCTTTTTCAATTTGTGAGAAAAGAGCTTCTTTTTCAGAAGCTCTCTATATTTTAGCGTCTTTTCTGTGGTTGGGAAGCTGCTTCTTCACTTACAGCCTCTTTGTTTACCCCGCTTGAAAAGAAGGTGCCATCGGCAATCTTGGTGAGTTTTTTATCAGCGCTGCCCTCTTCATCTAACGTTTCTTGTAGCAGCTTGATTATTTCTTTGTCATAGCCTAAATGATTGGCAAAGCTTCGCAAGGTTCCGTAGGAAGCCATTTCATAGTGTTCCACTTTTTGAGTGGCACTGATAATAGCAGCATCTAAGGTAAAGGATTTCGAGATTTTTTTTGTACGCTCTTCGGCAGCTTGTAAAAGGCTTTTCATTGCTATACAATTTTTTCCTAGGATCTCTAAATCTAAAAGCGAAAATACTTTTTTAAGTCGTTTAACTTGATTTTTGGTTTCATTTAAATGGTTCGTTAAGGCTTCTTTTAAGTCTTGATAAGAGGCTAGTTCAATCAAATGGGGAAGAAATTCAATGATCTGATTTTCTGAATCATACATTTCTGCAAGTTCAGTGATAAATAATTGAGTTAAAGCTTGGCCTTTCATAACTTCCTCCTTTTTTAATTTTCAAATTAATTTAAGCATAAAGAAAAGTTTAGGATTTCTTTATTTAGCTTTATTTGCTTACGAGGATGTTAGAAATAGATGACTGCGTCTTAGTTAGATGCTATATGCTTACCTGGACAAGATCATTCCAGGCAAAGTAGGATTACTTTACATCCTCTTATATCACTATCATTCATTTTTAAATTTAATTGTCAAATTGGCTTTATTAAAAAAATAAGCTTTGAATAATAACAGCTTAAAATATGGGTTTATTTTTTAAATGGCCTATAGCGAGTTTCATGTTGTGATCTCGGTTTTTAGGTTAAAAGCCCTGCTAGAAATGAAAAAGCGGCCGAGCTTTAAGCATTTGAGAAAACGCCTTCCACGATTCTTTTAAAAATAATTCGACCTTTTTTTATAGAAAGAAAAACAACTCTCTCTAGAGAAGGATCGCATGACTAAAAAGTTTGAAGGAAAAATAGCCATCATTACCGGTGGAAATAGTGGACTTGGTTTAGCTATAGCTCAATTGTTTGTCGCCGAAAGCGCCTTTATGTCTATCACGGGACGTAGGCAAAAAGAGCTGGACAGGCTGTTAAGCTCGTTGGCTCTAACGTCAAGGGGATTCGAGAAGACGTATTCAAACTAGACGGCCTCGAGCGATTATATGATACAATGTAAGAAGAAAGTGGGCACATTGATATTTTATTTGTCAATGCGTGGAAAGGAGAGTTTGCTTCCTTAGAAGCCATTACCGAAGAACATTACAATAAAACTTTTAACACAAATGTAAAAGGGATCCTTTTTAGCGTGCAAAAAGCACTTCCTCTCATACGTGAAGGAAGTCCTATTATTTTAAATGCTTCGATGGCTGGTTCAAAAGGAATTGAAGCTTTTTGCGTTTACTCTGCCAGTAAACTAGATACTCGATTTAAAGAAACGAAAAAATCCGGGTGAACGCCGTAAGTCCAGGCACAATTCCTACAGCTTAACCAATATGAAATGCACACGTCGATTATAACGCCGCTAGGACGGGAGGAAAGACCCGAAGAAATTGCAAAGCCGGGGTTATTTCTCGCCACCGAAGATAGTAGCTACATTACAGGGATTGAGTTGTTTGTAGATGGAGGCTTTACGCAAATTTAAAAGAAAGGTGCTTACATGGCAAAAAACTTAAATCTTGCACGCTTGGAACCACCCCTCTCTCACACCTTGTAGATGGGATTCAGGAAGCGTCCAAAATTATTATATTTGAAAGCAATCAGAATCGGTTAGAGCTTGCCTATAAATCATAGAGGATAAAGCAAGCTTTTTTTCTCTCCGCTAATCTGAAAGAGATTCAATAAGCTAATGGATGCCCCTCTACCGTTCCTAGGTTGGCGATAAAAATTATGCTCTAAACGTGGCGTTACAAGGCTTTTTTAAATTTTGCAAGTTTGCTTCGCTGCGCCCTATAAGTACAAAAAGGCAATCTCTTGATTTGCTAAAAAACAAAGGGCTTTCCAAATGCTAGAAGAAACACCTGTAATTAAGGCATCTGAAAAAATTCATGTTGCATGCCCTCAGCAAAGAACTTCCTCTTGAGAAGTTTCTTTTTTAGGATATTTAATCCGGGAATGGCTGTAAGCAACCAAGGTATGCACTAAAGTTTCTTTAACTTTTGCCAATTCTTCAAAAGTTAATAGACATTCATCAAATTGGCCATCATCTGCTTTTTCTCGAATTAATCGAGTCGCAAGCTCCATTAAAGAATCTTCATTGATTTGGTCTAAAGAACGGGAAGCAGCTTCAACTGTATCCGCGATCATAATAATGGCAGATTCTTTACTGCGCGGTTTTGGACCTGCATAGCGAAATTCTTTTTCATTCACTAAGGTTTTATCCCCTCCCATCTTCTCCAGTTGCTTCCTATAAAAGTAGTAAACCAAAGTCGTGCCATGGTGTTCTTTAATAACTTCAATAAATTGCTCAGGAAGCCCCGCTTTACGGGCAATAGCCACCCCTTCAGCGACATGCGCCATAATCACCTGCGCCGATTCTTGGGGGGTGAGGAGTTGGTGAATATTCATACCTCCTTGCTGATTTTCAGTAAAATATTGGGGCGTGGCCATTTTGCCAATATCGTGATAAAGAGTGCTCACGCGACAAAATAAACCGTTTGCTCCAATGGCTAAGGCGGCTGCTTCAGCTAAGTTGCCAACCACAATAGAATGCTGGTAAGTACCAGGGGCTTCTATTGTCAACCGTCGCAAAAGGTCATTATTAGGATCCATATATTCCATCAAAGAGACATCCGTCATAATGCGGAAAGCAGACTCAAGCAACGGCAGCAAGCCAACAACCGATATGGCGGTTAATAGCATAAAAATAGCCGTACTCATTAAATCAGCTAAAAGCCCTGAACTCCATTGAGTACTTTTATAAAGGTGCATAGCTAAAACCGTCAGCGCACACCCCAACCATGCCTTAGCACATACCACCAAAATTTCTTTTCTACGTCGAAGAGAATGGGTACTCAGTATAGCGATAATAGCCGCGATCAAGTTGAGCAGCAAAAACCCTTGACGATCAAATGCCAAAGTCTTTCCTAGAACAACAGCTAAAAATCCACTTGTAAATGTCGCTACAGCAGGATTCATTAAACTACATAACAAAATGGCAGCAAAAGGTACAAGCAAAGGATAGCGAACAGCTTCCATAAGATGTGTCTTTGTGTTGAGTAAGAAAAATTCAGCTAACTTTGCAAAACCAAACGTGAGGATAGTAACAGTGACAAGCAAGAAAAGCTTCCGATTAGAGGAGAGGATATTTGGATGATTAGAGCGAAAATATAAAATCGAGATTCCCGTTAACACAAGGGTCAGTAAAAAGCTTCCCAATAAAGTGAGAGGGCTACTTAGATTGCGTTTTTCTCTCAAAGCTTCTTTCATAGCTTGAAGGACCGCAATATGCCGCGCATTGACTTTTTCCCCTTGATCAATGATGCGGCTGCCTGCGCTGATGTGAGTATATTTATCGGGCACTTTTGCTTGGATACGTTTTCGCAATTCCCGTTCTGCCGATGCATCCTCTTCTAAATTCCAAAACTTTTCTTGAAAATATTCGCTAACAAATTGAATAGTACCGTCGTGAAACTCACTTCTCGGCAATGCGATTGTTTGCAGTTTTTTCCAAATTTGAGAAGGAAGGCTAACAGGTTCTGAAAGCTCCGCTGGCGTATAGATTTGATAATTTTCTATTGCTATCTCGTTTTCTCTCGCTTTTTGAAGGGTTCTAGGATCTGTCAATCGAAGCTTTAGCAAAGCTTCGACGAAATTATCCCCCCCTTTATATACATCTTCAAAAGAGCTTTCAGGAGCAGATTTCCGCCAATCTTGATTAAAGATGAGAAAGTTTTCAAATTCTAAGCGTCTTTGATTGATTTCTTTTTCTGAAATGCGATAAATTTTTCCTAAATCTTTAACCATTTCTTGCTTGAGAAGAATGGTTGCTTCTTCGTTGTAAAAGTTGGTATCGACTTGAGCCACAATATAGCTGGGCGCATAATGGTTAAGCTCCAATGTTTTGATCCTGACTTCTCGAAAGTGAAGAACCATAAACAAGGGGATCATAAACACTAAGCCGATCAAGAATCTTATTCCAAGGTTTTTATCAAAAAAGCCCTGCTCGCGAGAAAATTTGAGCTCGTTATAATTCTCAAGCTCACTAGATCGATCGTTCATTGAAATGTATTGTCCTTAGCCGATGGATTTCGGCTTTATTTCTATTAAACAACATTATTGAAAATAGTTAAAGATTTTTCCAAGTAAAATTAGTTCTGCGTTTATATATTAAGCTTCGCCAACATAATTGCTCAAGTTAAGAGTTGAGTGTAAACTAAATAACCAAAAATAAAAACGATCTCACATCAAAAAGGCTTAACATGCGATCAAAAACAGTTTTAGTTGTCGGAGGTGCTGGATTTATAGGCTCTCACGTCAATAAAATGCTGCACCAAGCAGGCTATCAAACAGTCGTATTAGACAATATGAACACTGGCACACAAGCTGCTGTGACAAGAGGAAGTTTCATCAAAGGGGATTTGGCCGATTCTGCATGCCTAGACTTTATCTTTTCCAGCTATATTATCGACGCTGTCATGCATTTTGCAGCCTTGATTGACGTTGGCGAATCGGTACGAGAACCTGCTCTATACTATCGCAATAATGTCGCCAATACCTTGAATTTATTGGAAGCCATGCATCGCCATCATATTCCTATTTTTATTTTTTCTTCTTCTGCTGCTATCTTTGGAACCCCTCAAGCTCCTATTATAACAGAAGAGCATCCCTGCCATCCTATCAATCCTTATGGAGAAACAAAATGGGTGGTTGAAAAAATGCTGCGAGATTTTGAATTAGCTTATGGGCTTAAATCCACTTGTCTGCGCTACTTTAACGCTGCAGGAGGCGATCCCGAGGGAGAGATTAAAAATTTTAAGAAAAAGGAAACTAATCTAATTCCTCTTGTGCTTCGTAGCCTTATAACTCCTCAAGGATGCGTTTCCATTTATGGGACCGATTATCCTACTCCCGATGGGACTTGCATTCGAGACTATATTCATGTGTGTGACCTGGGGGAGGCCCACATTTTAGCTATGCAACAATTATTTGAAGGGGCCCCGTCGGATTTTTACAATCTTGGCAATGGGCAGGGCTTTTCGGTCAGACAAGTCATCCAAAAAGCCGAGCAAGTCACAGGGTTAAAAGTCCAAGTGATCGAAGCAGATCGCAGGCCTGGAGATCCTCCTATACTGGTGGCAGATGCCCAGAAAGCAGCGCACCAATTGGGATGGAGACCCCATTACCCTGAGCTTGAAACCATGATTAAGCATGCCTGGCAAGCACTGAATTAGTTCATGCACATGCTTGCTCTATCTTTTTCTCAACTTCTTTGGAGGAATCGGTCAAGCATAAATGGGGAATTAACTCCTGAGCTCTTTCCCAAAGGACTTTTTCAGTATCATTGATGAGAAGCGCGTAGGCCATATCTACACTTCGCTTTTCTTGAATAGCGATCTGTAATGCCCTGTACCCTTGATCGTGAGTCAATAAGTTCATTCCTTCATATTCTAGAAAATGAGCAAATAGATGATAATTGTGCTTTTCTACCGCATAGGTTAAAGCTGTATGCTCTGCTTCAATCTCTCTGCTTATATCCTCCTCGAGTATACTTTCTATTTTTCTCACCTTAAAAGGTTCATTGATCAATTCAGCCGCAGAACTTTTTAGCTTCTCAGCAATTTGAATTTCCTCAGGCGACCTAAGATCCCAAACAGTTTCCGTATAAAGTTCTAATACGTGACCAGACTTATCCTCATTTTCATAGCGCAATTGTTTTGTTTCTAGCAGATAATCTATACACTGGATGCTGCTTGAATCAAATGCAGCTTCCCAGACTTGGGAAAGATTTTTCGATAAAAAATCGCGCCCTCCCTTCTCATCCACTTTTTTTAGCAGAAACACTTGATCTCGCTTGGTCGCCTCAATCAGAGCGTGTTTGAAAACCAAACGTCGCGTTTTTTCTGGAAGGGAACAAGCTTTGTTAATAATTGCGGCGATTAACTCGGGAGAATTGAAAATAATAGCGAGATGGATAAAGTTTTTTAAGGAGATGGCCGATTCCTGTCCCTGATCAAAGGAAACTGTAGCCAGATAACGGGCAATGAGAGGTTCAATGCGATCAATCGTTCGGATCATAACATCAGAATCAGACAAGTTAATTAACCTTTCCCATTTCACCGCTTGATTATAGGCGTCTTCTAAGGAATAATTTTTGGCTTCGATTTCTTTAGCAAATTCTTTTTGCGCTTGTTGACGCCTCTCTGCTGCATGCATGGCAGCCATTTGTTGGTCGGCTTCTTTTTGTTTTTCATCGATAAACGTATCGATCATTCCTAAGGCGCTTTCCATTTTGGCTTGGTTAAAACACCCCCCAAAATAGCCTTTAATCGAACCGATAAAATGGCGGAGGGTCGGCACAAAATTTGGATCTTCTAACACTTGCACAATACCTTTTTCGCCTACTTTTAAAAGGGTTCCCCATTGCTTTCGTTTATCCCGAATTTCAGTTCCATTAAAAACATACGGATTTCCCTCTGCTTGGATTTTTTCATCCCTATTTAAGGCAGCGGCTATGGCTGCTTCTTTCCGCTCTTGTAAATCGCGAGATTTAAGAGCAGGGGGAGTTTTGGGAAGCAATTCTAAGCACTCGTTTAACAATTTTTGATTGCTCTGAGCTTTCTTTGGGGTTACCCCGTTTGTTTTAAAAGTTTGCTGAAAGATGATGGTAAGATTGGCGATATTTTGTTGGCACCTTTCTTTTTCAAATAATTCTACCTTTTTCTTATTTACAAAAGCTTTAAGCTTGGCTGCTACATGGGGTGTATAGGTTCTTTCAAACTGAATCCCTATACCTGCTAAAATTCGCTTAATAACTTCGAGAAAAAAGTTATCTTTTTTCTTTAATCGCAATTTAGTGGTCAGGACGCAGCTCTTGTTTTGCACTCCTTGAGCTACCTGTTCGACATTCTCCCATAGGGTTTGGTCAAGGCGCATTAAGCTTATTTGGCTCATTATTTGTAATCTCCCTTATTTACACTATCTATTTGCCCAGCAATTTTAACATATTTTTTTAAAATAAAGCAATTCGCAATTAAACTAAGTGTACGACCAAATCTTCCTGAAAAATTTTGCATAAATTATCCCACATTCGATACACTTACTCTTTAAATTCATATTTGTTTGGTTTGCCATGTCCCATTATCAAGTTTCGGCAAGAAGGTATCGCCCTCAAAGATTCCAGGAAGTTCTTGGGCAAGATCCCATTATTACTACTTTAAAAAATGCCATTCAGATGGGCCGTCTTGCAAATGCTTATTTATTCTGTGGATCGAGAGGAACAGGCAAAACAACTTTAGCCCGTTTATTTGCAAAAGCCCTAAACTGCTTGGCCCCGGCCACTGACCATGAGCCGTGCAATCAATGTATTTCGTGCCGGGAAATTGCAGCAGGACACTCTTTAGATGTTTTAGAAATAGACGGAGCTTCCCACCGAGGAATCGACGATATTCGTCAAATTAACGAAACAGTGGGATATGCAGCGGCGTCAGGGAAATATAAAATCTATATTATCGACGAAGTGCATATGCTGACCAAAGAAGCTTTTAATGCATTGCTCAAAACGCTCGAAGAACCTCCCTTAAATGCTAAATTTTTCTTTGCTACTACAGAGCCCCATAAAGTGCTCCCCACTATTTTAAGCCGGTGCCAACGCTTCAATCTCAACCGCATTCCTCTTGAAAAAATTGTAGAAAAGCTTCGCCATATCACTCAGGACATGGGGGTCGAAGCCCAAGAAGAAGCCCTTCATATAATTGCTAAAAGAGCGGAAGGAGGCCTGCGGGACGCAGAATCTCTCTTAGACCAAGTTGTAGTCTTTCATGAGGGTAGCATGACAGTACAATCGGTGTCTGCCGTGCTAGGCATTATGCCAAAAGAAGTCCTTTTTGACTTTGATAAAGCGGGCAAAGAGGGACGCCTGGCAGCTGCATTTGAAATTGCCCATCATATTTTTACGGAAGGCAAAGATTGGCAACAATTTTGTGAAACCCTTGTGGAACATTTTCGAAACTTATTGCTAATCAAGCTCTCTGGAAAACAGGCTCCATTTTTAGCCCTTTCCGACCATGAAAGGGACCGCTATGAACTTTCCGCGCAGCTTTATTCAAAAGAACAGTGTTTAAATTTATTAGATTATTTTGTCGAATTGCAAAGCCAAATCCGGTTTGCGCCTTCTCCTCGCATTGCTCTTGAAGCAGGCCTTTTACACGCCATGCGCAGCCATCAGAGACTTCCAATCGAAGTATTAGTTCATCGTCTAGGAGAACTTGAGCAAGCTATTGCGAAAACCTCCCCAGGCTCTGAACCTTCTATCCAGCCATCTGCAATTGCGCAGCCGGCTACCACCCCCTTTGTGGCATCACCCTCCCAAAAACCCATCCAAGCCGTACAAAAACCAAACCCTGTTGTCTCAATCAGCGAAGATCCCTCCCCTTCCCTACAAGATTTAGATTTAGGGATTAAAACTGCTTCAGTTGCTCAAAAATCTGAGGATTTCACTCCAAAGACAGAACACATTCATGAAAAGCTGCCAGCTTCAATTGAATTGGGTTCTCGCCCTACGCCCGAAGCGCAACTCATTTCTAAACAACAGCAGAGTGCCTACGATACCCGTTTACAATTTGCCGCTGTAGAGCTAGGAGGAAACCTCCGAAAAAAACCTTTTAATAAATTCTAAACTGAGGAGAAAAACATGGGAACAGGCTTTTCGAAAAGAAAGAAACAGGCGAAATTACTTCAGCAACAACTTTCTCAAATGCAAAACCAGATGAAAGAAACGGAAGTAACAGGAACTGCGGGAAATGGTCTCGTTTCAGTTACATTAAGGGGGGATAACTCCATGAAAGACATTAAAATTAAACCAGAATGCGTAGATCCAGAGGACGTGGAAGGTCTCCAAGACCTTATTAAAGCAGCTTATGAAGATGCTTTAAGTAAAATGCAGCAAGGTGCACCTTCCTTGCCTCCATCTTTTCCCGACCTAAAAAATTTGGGATTGAATTTTTAATCAAGGCCTCCTTGAGAACTTTTTTTCTTTAATTTTTATAGGACTTACAGATAGATAGGCCTGCCATTCATTTTGAAAATAGCTTACCCCTATTTTCAAAATGAAACTTAAATAATTTTCTTAGCCCACATATGGAAAACATGCCAATGCTTCCTCCCCCTGTGGTGCAAGGAAGAAGTCCTTCTTCCACTTGTAGATATTCAATCACAAAATTAGGTAAACCCTGCGGATTGGCATGCTGTAAAATAAGATCGCCTGAAAGTTGCTCAACCTCTAAAGCCAATACTTGCCATCTTTTTTTAAGCAAAAAAAAGATCTCTTCCAGGGCTTGCCCCGAACTGCTGCTCTACCGCTTGTTTCCTTCTCTAGCAAAAAATAGGAGTAAGCCAAAGACCACCCTTTAGGGGGACTGGTCAGGGTTGCCGTATTTTCATAATAACCTTGCCTCTCAATAGGGACAGTTTGTGGGTTAAAAGCAGGCACAGGTATAGAAAGACCCATTGGAAGATTAGGCTTATAATCCTCACCATGATTTTTTAAAGAAAAAATAAAAAAGAGGGAAAACTTTCAAATATTTAGCTTTTTTTAAACTATCTTTATCCTAAAATACTTTTTAATTTTTTAGGCCTTTTAATGGTTATAAAAACAATCTTCAGGAACATTTTTTTGGTACTCGTTCACTAATAATTCCATGATCTCTTGGGCCGTTGAAAGGGAAAGCACCGTATCTGCAAGTAAGCTCGCAGATACTATACTTGTATTGCGAATCGCGTGTTTAATCACCGGAATGTGGCGTGGTGAAACAGACAATTCTTGGATCCCCAACCCTAACAACAGGGGAGTAAAGCGTGGATCTGCGGCCATTTCTCCGCATACCGTTACAGGAACACCATAATGATTAGCCTCTGTAGCTATCAGTTTAATCAAGCGGATAACACTCGGGTCGGTTTGAGCGTAGATATTATTAACGTGTTGATTTCCCCGATCTACTGCCATAGCATATTGAACAAGATCATTCGTCCCGATGGATAAAAAGTCACATTGCTGTGCAAGCAAATCTGCAATAATGGCTGCTGAAGGGACCTCGATCATACAACCAAGCGGGACTGAAGGGGGGACATATTGTCCTTCTCGATGTAACTCTTCCATGACTTCTCTTAAAATCTGCTTTGCCTCTTCTAGTTCTGCGAGAGCAGAAATCATGGGAAGCAAGATTTTAACCCGACCATAAGCACTTGTACGTAAAATAGCTTTTAGCTGGGTTTTAAAAATGTCTCTCTCTTTTAAGAGGAAACGTATCGCCCGACATCCAAGAAATGTCTGAGTCTCATTTTCTTGCGAGAAATTAATAAGCATTTTGTCGCCACCCACATCAAATGTCCGAATGACCACAGTTTTATTAGGCATGTTATCAACTACTTGGCGGTATAGAGCGAACTGAGCATCCTCATCTGGCAACCCTTCGTGAGCCAAAAGGGCATATTCTGTGCGCAAAAGTCCTACCCCGCTGGCACCATATTTTTTCGCGATGGAAATATCCTCCGGATGATCGATATTCGCGGATAACATCACCTGATAGCCATCTATTGTCTCTGGAGCAAAGTTTGCCACTTTTTGAAGCCCTTTCAAATGAGTCGAAAGCTGTGTTGATAAATTGTAGTAGTATTCTTGAGATTGAGGGCTTGGATTTAAAATAATTTGACCTGTTCGGCCATCGACAATGACCCTTTCAATCATTTGAGGATCTAAGGAATCAATTTTGATATTTGAAACAAAAGGAATTCCTTTCGCTTTTGCCACGATAGCTGCATGAGAAGTTTCCCCTCCGGTTTCAGTAATAAAAGCCGCAATAGTTTCAGGCTTTGCTTCTGCCACATCTGAAGTGGTCAATTCATGAGCAAAGACTATAGAGCCAGGGGGGACTTCTGTTAAAATAATCCGCACCGAATTGCGCAAATATCCTAAAATTCGCCTAGATAGGTCTTGGATATCTTTGAATCTTTCCCGAAAAATGGGATCAGCGAAAGTGTTAAACTTTTGCTCATATTTTTTAATAGCCGTTTGAAAGACATGCTCAGAATTTTTTCGCGTTTTTCTAATTTCTTCTTCAATTTCTGTAGTTATTAAGGGATCTTGGATAATCTGTAGATGAGCTTCCAGAATGGACGCCCCTTCTACAATTCCTTCTTTTTCTAGTTTGGCTTGCAAATTCTCAATGTCTTTTCTGCACAGATTAACTGCACAGCTATAACGGAGGACTTCTTGTTCAATTTCATGTTTAGAAAGCGTAAATTCCGGAAGAATGTCTTCTATTAGTTTAAAAAAGAAAGGCTTTCCGATGGCGATTCCTCGACATAAAGCTGACCCTTTTAAATGGACTTCTTTTTCATTTAGCTTCATTCACCGTCTTCCCAAAATTTGTTTTCAAATGCTTCAATTAATTTCAATTTCGTTTGTTCTGCATCCCGCCCCTCTATCGTTACAATAATTTTGGAGTTTTTGGGCGCGGCTAACATTAAAATCCCCAGTACACTTTTTGCATTCACAGTCTCTTTTTTACAGGTAAATTGCACATTGCTATCACAGTCTTGTAACAATCTCGCGATAACCGTGGCAGGGCGTGTATGTAAACCCATCGAGTTTTTTACGTGAACTTGAAAGACTTCTTTCACTCGTCTCTACTCCTTTTTCCTGATTTTTCAGAAATCACATCATATAATTTTGTACTAAACTCCTGAGCCGAATTATACCCCATCCGTTTTAATCTGTGATTGAGCGCTATGGTCTCCAACAGCAAAACCACATCTCGACCAGGTTTAACAGGAAGAATATGAAAAGGAAGTTTCACATCTAGGATGTCGCAATATTTTTCATCGAGTCCTACTCGATCGTAAAAATTTTGTTCGTCCCAAGCTTCTAATTTTACCACAATGTCGATACTTTTTTGATACCTGACGCAAACAGCTCCATATAACTTAGCAACATTGATAATTCCGATTCCTCGGATTTCCATATGGTGTCGAGTCAATTCGGCACCGGAGCCTTCCAAATAACTTCCTTCTCGTTTTTTTACTTTAACAATATCATCCGAAATTAAACGATGCCCTCTCTCAATTAAACCTAAAGCAGCTTCGCTTTTACCAACCGAGGAATCTCCTTGGATAAGAACTCCCACGCCAAAAACCTCCACTAAAGTCCCATGACAACTCATACTAGAGGCGAATTCTTCCATCAAGAGAAGGGTTAACTTACTCAACAGGTTCATGGTTGTCATATTGGCGCGAAACAGAGGGACTTGATACTTTTCACATACCACCGACAATTCCTTGGGTGGACGGTACCGCCTTGCGACAATAACGGCAGGAGTGGATTTTGTCAAAATAGATTCGAGACGAGCAATTCTTAAGTCGGAATCGAGATCGAGTATATACTCAATTTCCACTTTTCCAAAAATTAAAATGCGTTTATGAGCATGGCTTTTAAGATACCCCGAAAGGGCTAGGCCTGGCCGATGAGCTTCTGGCACTCTTATGCATCTTTTCATTCCAGTTTTTCCAGCAATTAGCTCCAAGCCAAGCTTATCGGCATGCCGTTTATAAAGATCTTCAACTAAATACATAAAACTGAAAAGTTATGTTCCTAGACAGAGGAGGTTTAAATAGAATTTTCCACATTTAGAAAGACCGACTTATTTTGCCAGTAGAATTTCTTAACAACTAAGATTCGCAACAATTTACCCGCCATTATACCAGCTGGATTAGATTATAAAATAGAAAATTATACACACCCGAAAGAGAAATCCCTAAAAACAGAGGTTTGAAGCGAAAAAAGATAGGGCTTTTTAAGAGAAGAAGAGCAAAAGGAGCTTTTTCTTAGTCTTCTTGCGAAATTTCTCTTTCCGCAAATTTTTTAAGATTTGCTCTAAAGCTCCTCGCCTTACTTTTTGTTTGTTTGGCAAGAAATTAAGCTAGAACAAAAAATAAACCGAAGCTCATGCGGAAGAAGTCTCCCGAATAGCTCTAAACTAGATTGGTTCTTCTACTTGTTCCAAGTAAAACATAAGCCAATCTAAAAAAGTGGGGAAAGCCATACTTTCTAAACTCGAGACTGAGCTTTGCGTATTCGAAATAGAATGGGTAAGCCCTGAATAATAGACATTCCCCATTTCATTTTCGGGATACCATTCCGCCCAAAAACATTGGTAAAAAGGCATACCAAAAGATTCATAAAAGGGAATTAAGGTTTTTGGATCTACGGTTCTCCCATTTCCTGTTATGCCGATCTCTTCATATTGAGACAGCATAAGTTGAAAATTGTTATACAAACTTTCTAAATTTTGGGAAGGTGCAATCCCTGTACAATCGCTTGATTTACTAAAACCGTCATGAATGTGCAAAAAAGCCAGGTAATCGGGAGGAAATATATAATTTGGAAAAGCTCTTTGAAGCTCGGCGAGATTGCCCTCCGAAATTCCGGTTCGGCCTCGATAAAATCCGCTATTTCCTCGTAAACTATAGACTAGATGAGCTTCAAAAGGGTCGTCATACTTTTTTTGCACAATAAAAACCCCTATATCATCTAAGAGACCAAAAAAGTTTATCAGGAATTGACTGAGGTTAGGATGATAAGGAAGCTTTGATAACCAATACTCTCGAATAAACTCTACTCTATCAGCAGCTCCTAACCGAGAAAGTTCAAACCACCCTCTGCATAGCCCAGGGCATTGTTCAGAAATGAATTCCCACTCTATATCCGGGTTATCATGCAGTGCAATGACAGAGTGAAAACACCCTTTTGGAGAGTCGTCGTCTGATATCGTTGAATAAAATTCTCCAATGTGACGATCCATACTTTATTCCTATCCACATAACATAGCGCTGGCGGTATTTACTTAAAAATATCCTATAGCAAATTATTGGATTTTTCCTAAAAACAAAAAGAATATTTCAAAATCAAGGATAGAAAACAGCGATTACGTGATTACAAAAAATTCCTCTAGGAATTAAGCCTAAATGGCAATTTAACAAAAGGTTTTCACCAAATTTGGTTTTCATAATCAACCGAATTTTAGCTTCGTTTGAAGTAGACAAGGAGTGAATTTGTCTTTGCCATTCTATCCATCCGTCTTGAACAATTTCAGGGAAATCTTGAAGAAATTTCTCGGAGCTCCACCCTAAAAGATGGCGTATTTGATGATTTGCATAAAGGAGTTTATTTTCTTTTTTCGAATAAACGGCCACAGCTGCCATATTTTCGCCTCCTAAGCTATCGCCCAGTCGGCGTAAATCTAAAGCGTTGCTGTTAACGGGAAGATCTCGGAATACAGAGGAATGAGGGGAAAAATGGTTAACGCCGGTGATGTTTTGGGCGATTTCAATGCACTGTTTTAAATGGTGCGAGGCCCCTTCTGCATGCCTCACTTTTTTATCAGCTTGAAATGCAAAGCCCTTATTTTTGATTTCTTCCTGCCTTGAAGCAGTAGGCTGAGAATTTTTTACTGGAAGGTCAGGCACCTTAAATAGCTCGCTTTTGAATTGAGGATTTTCCGAAATTTTTAAAAGGGTTTGCATTTCATAATTGCGGTCCCGAATTTGACCTTCTAAATCTTTAATCAAGATGTCTTTAGTTTGAAGAATGGCTTTTTGCTCCTCCGTTTCTTGACGTAAGGCGCGAATAAGCTGTTCTCGTTCTTCAATTTGCTGTTCCGTTTCTAAACGGTACCCAGCAAAATTTTCTGACATCTGGGAAAGCTTTTCAATCTCTTCCTCCAACTTTTTTTGATGAGCAAGCTCCTCGTTTTTTTGCACCAGTTCATTTTCGAATAAATCACGTTGAGCCGTTAATTCACCGATTGTTTGCTCTAATGTGTTCCTATCGGAACTTATTTGAGAGGAATCTACTGGCTGAATTTCAACATAGGCGTTTTTAAAGTGCTGTTTTAATGCCTCTTCCCACCCTTGCAAGACAAAATAAAGCAATAAAGCCCCCCCAAGACTTAAAAACAGACCGGTAGATAAAAAATTCCAGCTTTGGGACAGAGAGACGTGTTGCAAATTAATAAAGGTTAAAGTAAATAGAGGAGCCAAGTATAGCGCTATCGCAAAGCAGAGAAGTTGGTGCCGATTTTTGAATAAGTTTTGCATAGGTTTACATTTTTTTTTATTGATCAGTCTACCATATTGGTTAATTTGTAGAAAAAAGCCAATAAAAGAAAAGGCTTTTTATCTTTTTTTACCCAACCCCTTCTATTTAAACGAACTGATCGCCTCTTCTTTCTGTTTAAAAATCTCAAATATCTTATGCAAAGAAACAACTTCTAGAGTAGCTCTGGTTGAGCGATTTAAACAAGAAAGCTTAAGATTTCCTCCCTGTTTATTTAAAGCTTTTAGAATAGAAAGAAAACTCCCCAGTCCTGAGCTATCTACAAATTGTAAGCGATGCAAATCAAAAACCACTTTGGGATTTTCATAGTTAGAAATCAACTCTATCACTTGTTGCTTAAAATCGGTGGCATTTTTGGTATCTAAATTTTCAATTTCAGGAGTGATAATTAAGACATCATCTTGAAAAGTATGTGAAAAGTTCATTTGCCCTCTTTGGTTAAATAGCGGGTATGACGCTCTGAAAGGTTGTTATAAAAATTTTCAAAGTAAACTTTTCTTTTACAAAATTCAATTGCAAGCTGATAAAAAAACGGAAAATTTTTTAATATTTACTCCGCTTGTTTCATCAGCCAGCACCG
Source organism: Parachlamydia sp. AcF125 (assembly GCF_018342475.1). Taxonomy (NCBI): domain Bacteria; kingdom Pseudomonadati; phylum Chlamydiota; class Chlamydiia; order Parachlamydiales; family Parachlamydiaceae; genus Parachlamydia; species Parachlamydia sp. AcF125. Next base: position 184,058 of record NZ_JAEMUD010000001.1, read on the forward strand.
ATATCCCCCTGTAACCACCTAACGATAGAATGCCGGTATAAAACGATACAGCCTCAGGACCGTTTTTGCCGTAAACCCAAAATATCCGGGCTTTATTCCAAGCTTGATTAAGCCTTTAAACATTCAAGGATTTTAAGCAATTAAAAGGGCCTTTTTTTTTGTAGGAAGTTTGAGCCCCTCTAAGCCCAGCTTAAGTTTCCCTCTATCTTCTCTTTCGTTAAATTTTTTCCTTGTCATTACTGGGGAGATGTGAAATAGAAATAATTAACCATTTATTTTTTTAAAGGAGCCTTTTTCCAATGGTTTATCCTCTTTCGCTCCAACAACAAGCGAAAATTCAACAGTCTCTTAAGCAAACCCAGCGAATGATCATGTCGCCCCAAATGCAACAAGCAATTCATCTGCTGCAAATGCCTGTGATGGAATTGGCCGAACGTATTGAGACAGAGCTTGCTCAAAACCCTATTTTAGAATCCCTTCAAGATTGCCCCGAAGAAGACTATGATTTGTCACGTCTAGAAGAAGAGAATACGGAAGTCAATTTAGATGAAGAGCACCCCCTTGAAAAAGAGTTGCACTTTGATGACAAGAATTTTGAAATCCTTAAACAAATTGATGAAGAATTTCGAGATTATTTTTCCGAAAGTGGAAATTACTACATAAAACGGACTGAGGAAGAAGAAAAGCAAAAAAATTTTCAACTGAATTTGATTAAAGCACATGTTTCCTTATTTGAACACCTCATGAGACTCGCACAAGAAACCTTTCTTAAGGCTGAAGAGATACAAATGACCGAAGCTATTATTGGAAATTTCGATGAGCGGGGATTTCTTCAGACCTCTTTAAAGGAAATTGCGGCGCTAAATAATTTTCAGGAGGAAGACCTTCAGCGACTTTTAAAAATTATTCAAACTTTTGAGCCATTTGGAATAGGGGCTCGGAATTTACAAGAATCCTTTTTAATCCAGCTTCGTTGTCAAAAAAAAGAAAAAAGTCTGGCCTATAAGATTATTGAATCTTGCTATGAAGATTTATTACACAACCGGTTACCTCAGATAAAGAGATGTTTAAATTGTTCCCTTGAAGAGATCCAAACAGTGATAGACAAGGACATTTCCAAATTAGATTTACATCCAGGAGCTTCTTTTTCCTGTGAGGTGGCTCAAACTATTGTGCCTGATGCGATGATTAAAGAGGAAAATGGAAAGCTTGACATTGTCGTCACTTCAGACTTTCTTCCCCCTATTAGATTTAATAAACGTTATATGAATATGTTAAATGATGAAAGCTTGTGTGAAAATACCAAGGATTTTATCCGCCAGCGAGTCATTTCTGCTAAATGGCTTTTGAGAAACATCCATCACCGAAACACAACTCTTGATCGCATTGCCCAATTTTTGGCTCAGCAGCAACGTTCTTTTTTTCAAAATCCAGACGGAAAATTAGTGCCCTTAACCATGAAAATGGTGGCAGATAACTTAGGTTTGCATGAATCGACAGTGGCCCGCGCTGTAGCAGGAAAATATGTGGAAACCCCTCGCGGGCTGCTTCCCTTTCGCTTCTTTTTTACCAATGCTTATCTCACCGATGAAGGGTCTGATATCTCAGCAAAGACGGTGAAAGAGTCGATTAAGGAGATGATCGATAAAGAAGACAAGGCAAAGCCTTTGTCAGATCATAAGATTTCACAGCTCTTAGAAAGCAAGGGTATCCATTGTGCCCGCCGGACAGTATCGAAATATCGGGTCGAGCTTAATTTAGGAAATACTCAACAGCGACGCTTATTCAGAAAATAAAGTTACCCAAAGCGTTTTTAACCGAAATGAGTCCTCTTGATGCTCTTCAAAGTGGCTTAAGATTTTCTCTACGGATAAGCTAGCTAACATTTTGATTTCTCGATCTGTCAATCGATAAAGGACTGCCGCCGCTTTGTCAGTGTTAGATAAAATTTGGAAAAGTTTTTGACTTGCTTGATTAAATTGGTACCATCTCACTCCTAACCTGGTTAATGCATAACATCCCAGCAATAAAGGCAAAAAAAGGGCAATTTGTGCTAAAGGTTCAGTTGGAATCCAAAGTTGAAGGATAAGCATCAGAAGTAACGAAAAGACAAAAATTAAGCTTTCACAAGAGGATTGGATCAGAGGTCCGAATAAACGCCGAAACCACGAATCAGACGTTTGATAAGCAAAAAATTCTTCAAATTTTGGTTCCTGATAAGCCATTCTTCCCACATGCGCCAGTTCATGCGCTAATAATTCATTGCGATCATACAAACCTAAATATTTAGTTTGGGAAGCAAAATTTTTACGCAATTGAAGAAGAGCAGATAAAGGATCTGTTTCCCTCAATTGAAAAATCCAGGCGCACCCTCCATGCCAGGGAGCTAACTTAGCATTACTAAAAAAAAGGGGAACCCAGCTAGGTTTTATGCCATACAAGGTCTGTGTTTTCTTCCAAACAGCATAAAAAAATGAAGGATTTGCAAGCTCCTCTGCCTGAAAGGGAAGTGCGCCTCCTAAAACTTGTGAAAGTCGTCGTTTTAAGCTTAAGCAATAATGCACGCGTTGTAAAAAAAATTCCTCTGTTTCCTCAGGGCCAGGAAGCAAACCCTCTTCGCTCCACTGGATCCATTCTTCTTTTGTGCTCAACATCTGTTTCCTTTTTAGCTCCCTTTTTTTACTCCCTTTTCTCAATAAACAAAAGGAAAAAGCCGAGATAGATAAAGCCAGTCACCATTGACTTTCCTCCTATTGGTTTAAATAAGAAAGGAGCCTTTATACTCCCTCGCATAAAAGAACACAGCAGTTGAGTCAAAAACCCCGCCTGTTTTTTTAAATGTTTAATCCTATAAAGGGAACGTTTTTTCATTAGCGAATTTCTCTATCTTCACTTTTTAAACCTCTAGCTTAAAAAAACTTTAAAAAAGGCTCCTTCAAGCAGCTTATTAATTTTAAATCCCTTTAATTTCCTCAGAAATTCCCTTCGTTTTTCTCTGCATTCCATAGGTTAAAAAACCTTTTGACTACAGCAAGCATTCCAGAAAAAATAGGCCTTTACTTTTTATTAAGGTTTGAAATACTATACGTGGGGTGAATTCAACACAAATGCTTTACTTTGCTCCATTTGCGCAAGCATCGCATTTCCGTGATTTTATTTTAATCGAGATCTAACTGGAGACAAGAATGTCGTCTGTAAAAAAGAAAAGAAAGGCGAAAATATCCAAGCACAAGCGTAAAAAACGCAGCCGCCGCGATCGTCATAAAACCAAATAAGGAGTCTTTCCTTCCCGCAAACCACTTGAATGCTGCGCGGGAAGGAAAAACCTCCTTTTGCATCTGGTAATTCAAATGTGGAAATTTCCAAAAAAATACGATGTCATAGTCATGGGTGGTGGCCATGCAGGTTGCGAAGCCGCTTTTGCTGCCTCTGGTATGGGCGCGCAAACCTTATTGCTCACCATGAACTTAGACACAATCGGGAAAATGAGCTGCAACCCTGCCATTGGAGGCATTGCGAAGGGACACATCGTCCGCGAAATCGATGCTTTGGGCGGCATTATGGGAAAAGTGATAGATGTCACCGGCATTCAATACCGCATGCTCAACTCAACCCGAGGGCCTTCTGTATGGGCGCCACGCGCGCAAGCAGACAAAAATGCCTATCAAATGGAAGTGAAACACCGCCTAGAGCAGCAACCCCGCCTAGAAATCAAACAAGGGACCATTGAAGATCTGATCGTTGAAAATGATCGGATTCAAGGCGTTGTGACTAAAGAAGGCATTATTTATTATACTTCTACTCTCATCATTTCTTCCGGGACTTTTTTGCGCGGGCTTCTCCACATTGGCGAAACCCATTATTCGGGAGGACGGGCCGGAGATCAACCCTCCGTAGGGCTTTCTGCTAGTCTCGAAAAATTTGGATTTAAACTTGGCCGTTTAAAAACAGGCACACCGCCTCGAGTCAACAGACGCTCAATCGATTTTAGCTTAACTGAAGAGCAACCCGGTGACCCGAACGTTAAATTTTCGTTTGATGATGAGGGCCGCTCACGCCTTCCGCAAGTTTCTTGCCATATCACTTATACCACAGAAGAGACTAAACAAATTATCCTCTCCAATCTTCATCGCTCCCCGATGTATTCAGGGCAAATTAAAGGTATTGGCACACGCTATTGCCCTTCTATTGAAGATAAAGTAGTCCGTTTTGCTGATAAAGAGAGGCATCAAATTTTTTTAGAGCCAGAAGGATTACAAACCGAAGAAATCTATGTCAATGGGGTTTCCTCCTCCCTCCCTTTTGATGTGCAACTCGCTTTCATTCAAAGTATTCCAGCCTTGAGAAACGCGGAGATCATGCGCCCTGCCTATGCGATTGAATACGATTATGTCACTAGTGGGCAAATGACAGCTTCTCTTGAAACAATCCACCTTGAAGGTTTATTTCTAGCTGGGCAAATCAATGGAACTTCAGGTTATGAAGAAGCTGCAGGGCAAGGCTTAATCGCTGGAATTAATGCGGCGAGTAAAGTTTTAAATCAGCCTCCTTTAATCCTCAATAGAAGTGAAGCCTACATTGGCGTCATGATCGATGATTTAATCACTAAAGGATTAGACGAACCTTATCGGATGTTTACAAGTCGAGCCGAGCACCGCCTTTTGCTCCGCCAGGATAATGCAGATCTCCGCCTTCGCCATTATGGATATGAAAAAGGGCTCATCACTGTAGAGCAACATGCTCGTCTGCAACATAAAAAGCAAACCATACAGGAAGAAACGGCACGCCTTGGAAAAGTGTTTAAGCAGCTAAATGGCAAAGGGTATTCCTTAGCGCAACTTCTTTGTAGGCCTGAGATCACTTACCAAACCTTATTGAAGGATTATCCCGCAGATGTGTTTGACTATGGGGAAGATATCAATATGCAGATCCAGCTCGATCTGTCTTATGCTGGCTACATTGAAAGACAAAAAGGGGAAGTGGCAAAGTTTGAGCATATTGAGAATATCCGCATTCCGGAAAAGTTCGAATTTTCTTCAGTTCCTGGCTTACGCAACGAAGCAAAAGAAAAATTAAAAAAACACTCCCCTTTCACTCTCGGGCAAGCTTCGCGGATTTCAGGGGTTTCCCCTGCTGATATTTCGATCTTGATGATTGCTCTCGCCAAACCTCGCGTCATTGCACCTTAGGAATTTCATGCCCGATGTGAGTCACTCGCAAAAACCTCTTATGCACCTCGCTTTTTTAGAAGGCTGCTCAATTTTTCGGCAATTACAACTTGAGGAGGCTTTGCTAAGGACCGATTCACGCAATTGGTGCTTGCTCAACACTTCTGTTGAGCCTGCTATAGTGATGGGGATTTCAGGACAGGTCGAATCTCTTCTAAATCTAGGCAAGCTTGAAAAAGCTCCCGTTCCTGTGATTCGCCGTTATAGTGGAGGAGGCACGGTTTATGTAGACGCCAACACCTATTTTGTCTCTTTTATCATCCAAAAAAGCTGCTTGCAAGCACCGGCATACCCTGAATTTATCCATCAGTGGGCCAAACAGTTTTATATCCGAGTTTTTTATGACTCTGCCTTTCAGCTATTAGAAAATGATTACGTATTTGGCATGCGGAAATTTGGAGGAAATGCCCAATACATTAGGCGAGACCGCATTGCCCATCATACCTCTTTCTTATGGGACTTCGATCCCATAGCCATGGAATATCTCCTTCTTCCTCAGAAGACCCCTCGCTACCGAAATTCCCGTTCACACAGCGATTTTCTCTGCTCCTTGCGAGATCGCTTTTCAACCAAAAAAAAGCTGGAAGAGGAATTGATCAAAGCCTTGTATCAGGCATATCAAGTTGTCCCAATGCCCCTAGAACACCTCTTAGAAATGGAAAAAGCACCTCATCGACAAGCAACAAGCTATGTCAATTTGCCTTCTTTTATCCAACCCGCAGCTAATCTTTCTTCTTGCGCCCAACTCGTAATTAATTGATTAGCTTTTTCTAAATCACCTGGAAAATCCACCTCCACACACTCATCGGCAGCAATTTTAACGGGGGCGACCTGCATTCCCGCATCAATGCACCATTGAATGGCTTTTTCAAAGTATTCTTTATCAGGACAGCGGGCGAGATTTTCCCGAAACAGCGGCAGGTCTTTTTTAGTCATAAAATTAATGCCAACTGCTTCTCCTTCCGGGTCTTCTACCTCTTTTGAAACCTGGGTAATGAACTTTCCTGCATGTGTGCGATATTTGACCTCTTCTCCCCCCACGGTTGCGATATTTACTGCCATGCAGGTCGCTTGGCAAGCTAAAACTTTTTGTAATACCGAAGGGCGAAACACCACATCCCCATTCATCCAAAGCACATCTTCCTCAATTTTTCGGAATGCTCGCCACAGGCTTTTGGCCGTGTTTTCTTCAGCAAAGCGGGAGTTATATACAAATAAAGCCTCGGGGAAGGCTTCTAAGACTTTTTCTTTCTGATACCCTACTACAATTAACGTATCGTGCACAGAAAAATAGGGCGCTAAACGCTCCAATTGAAGCTCAAGGATGGTTTTTCCATTTAACAACTTAGTCAAAGGCTTAGGACCCTGTTCGTTCCCAAGCCTTTTCCCTGCTCCAGCAGCCAAAATAACCGCTTTCATTCATTCGCCTTTGGTTTATTTCTCCACAATTGGCAAAATAATGCATGAAGGGCATCCACTGCCCATGTAGATCGTATTGCACGCGACTGTAGAGTTTCCTGAATATTCTCCTAATAACCCAATATTAGGATTTTTTTCAAAGCGAGGATAATTAGAGCTTGTAATAACCACTCGTATAGAGTGTCCTTTAGCGAAAACTTGGCTCGTAGACCAAAGATCTACCTCTATCTTTAAAGGTTTGGTTGGATCCAAGGCTTCATCTTTTGACTTAATTCCTGTACGGTAATGTCCATCCACAATTAGAATACTTTTCCCATCCGGGTAAACATCGCTTAACCTGACAGACACATCTGTATTAGGCGCGGAAGAAGTTAAAAAGATATGCGCTTTTAAACGCCCTGTCACTTCTACATCCTTTTCCAACGGAGCAGATGTAAAGACCAAGACGTCCTCTCTTTTTTCAATTTCCCGTTGATCTTTAGGACCTGACTCTAGAAAAAGGTTTCTTCCACCGATGGTGGGAACTGGGTTATTTGGATCATAACAATAGTTCATTGCTCCTAGGTTAACAGGCTCAGCCTTTTCTAATTTTTTAGCCTGCGTGAAATAAAAAGGAGTTTCTTTGGCTGCAGGAGGCCAGGAGTCTGCAGATTTCCATCTATTTCCACTAGAAGCGGTTCCATCGAACGGCCCCATCACATAATAAAGCACTGTAGGCCAATCTTTTGTGTTATTTATATCCTTTAAGTGAAAATCGAACCAACGCTCAGGAGAAATGTCAATAGGAGGCGCTATGCCTTCAGGGGGAACTTGAAAATCTCCCAAATCCAGGGTGAGGGGCCAATAGTGATGCCAGGGTCCAATGATTAATTTTTGCTTTCCTTTAGCTCCTACATTTCCCCTTTCTTGTCTGGAAACAAAAGCATCAATGGTTCCTTGAATGAAAGTATCAAACCAACCTCCATATAAAACGCCGGGAACATTAACTTGATGCGCGACTTCCATTGTATTAAGTTGTTTCCAAAACCCGTCATAATAAGGATGTGTGCAGACATAACTGTGTACTCCCGGATCGCGGGCACAGTATCCTAGCCAACGCTCTGCTTGATTTTTCAGTAACTGCCCATCAGGATAAGTGGCATGATGATACATACTTGCCAGCCCGAAACGCACATATTGACATCTGAGCGAAGGGGGTGCGGAGGGAGCCATTAACAATTGGGTAATTCCCATGGCTGACGTGCCAATTGTCCCAACCTTTCCATTAGACCAATCACACTTTGCTAAACATTCCACCGTATCATAGCCATCTTGCAAATCACCCCATCCATCGCTAAGAAAAGGAAACGTTTTACCTTCAGGGTCTAGCCCGCTACGTGTGGTTTGAATCGCCACCACATAGCCACGCTCCTTTAAAGGGACATAGGCCAGGGCAAAAGGAGTGGAGGGGCCCGAAGGATTGCGAAGAAGAATGCATGGAAGTTTTTCCCCAGAAACCGTAGATGGGAAGTAAAGGGCTGTGGGAAGCTTTTTTCCGTCCCGCATCGGAAGCATGACTACTCGATCGGGTTTCGGAAAATTAACATCTTGTCCTAATAGGAAAGACTTAGTTAAATAAAATAGTAAAATAAAACAAACATAAATGAGACGTTTTTTATTCACAATAACCTCAAAATGCTAAAAGAAAACAATTTCTTATACCATATTTGAGGCTAAAGTGCAAAGTTATTTTCCTTCTCTTCCGATTCCTTTAGGCAGTCTTCGCAATCGACTCCTCATTCACCACGGTTTTACTCCGCTTAGTAATGGACCAAGAAGGTAAAAGCAAGGCGATCGAAAAAATCCCGCAGACCACTAAAGCAATAAAAAATCCGGCCCATCCAATCTCTTGAGAAATTTTCCCTAAAGGATAGCCAGAAGCTGCAGCACCCATATAGGCAAACCATCCAGCAAAACCCGTCGCCGTAGCAGCCGCTTTTTTATGAGACAATTCGACGCACGCCACTCCAATAAGCAGCTGTGGGCCAAATATCGCAAACCCAAGAGCTAGCATGGAAATCGAATCTAACCATGGATATCCTCCAGGAACCAACCAAAAGGCTAGGATAGATAGAAGCATTAAGACAGAAAATAAAACATTTACAGGCCCTCTTCTAGCAGAAAAGAAATAATCAGAAGCCCAGCCTGCTACTAAATTTCCAAAAAAGCCTCCTACCTCAAATAATGACACGCAGCCATTCGCCTTTAATTGGGTATAGCCTTTCACTTCAATTAAATACAGAGCAGTCCAATCATTGACCCCCGTTCTGATAAAATACACAAAAAAATAGGCAAAAGATAAAAGCCAAATCATGGGGTTTTTTAGGATGTATTCCATCAGAATTTCCTTGGTAGAGATTTTAGTCTCCCCATTTTCATCCTCACTTCTTTCCATTTCATTATGAAATTTTTCTATGGAAGGTAATCCGATTGATTGAGGCGTATCCCTAAGTCGATTAATGAGATAAAAACTGGACAAGATACAAACCATACCCGGCACGTACATTCCCGCGCGCCAATCATCAAAATAATAGATACAAAATCCTACCACCCAAGGGATCAAAAAAGCACCCACATTATGAGAAACATTCCAGGTTGACCACCAAGATCCTCTTTCAGAATGGGAATACCAATGTGTTAAGAGTCGTGCACAAGGAGGCCATCCCCATCCTTGAAACCATCCATTTAAACCCCAAAATAAGATAAAAAAGAAAAGGGTTGAAGACATCCCGAATAAGATATTGATGACACCCGTGATCATTAGCCCTATCGCCATAAAATAGCGCGCATTCGATTGATCGGAAACAATTCCACTAGCAAATTTACTTGTTCCGTAAGCAATGGAAAAAACGCTTGCTAAAATTCCCAGTTGGCTCTTGTCATAGCCGAGTTCTGCGACCATACTTGGCATCGCAAAGGTATAACTTTTCCGAGTAAAGTAAAACAAAGCGTATCCAATAAACATCGAATACAAAATGCGAATACGCCAATATTTATACTGCTTGCTAATTTCTTCTTGATCTTGAATTTCTGGAAGGTTCGGGGCGGGTTCCAAAAATTTGGGCAGAAACCTCATGCACAACTCCAAAAAGTTAAGGGTGAATCATTGTCCTCTTTTTAGCCCTACAGTCAATAATGTTCAAGCACTAATCCAATAAGCAAAGAGAGTAAACGTCAAAGAATAAGGAGGTTAAGGAAAGGAAAAACATTCTAAAAAAAATAAAGCCTACAGCTAAGAGCATGTAGGCTTAAAGAAATATGACTAGGCAGGGATAACTGCACGAGCTGCCAAACGAGATTTAGTACGGCTAGCTTTATTGAGCTTGTATACCCCCTTTTTTACACCTTTATCCATTAGGCTGTAAACTTCGTTCAAACGCTCTTTGATTAAAGCAGGGTCTTTTTTTGCCACCGTTTCTTCGAAGTGACGGATAGCTGTACGGACGCTCGATTTAAACGCTTTGTTTCTTAAGCGTCTTTTTTCATTCTGTAAATCGCGCTTTAAAGGGGTGGGGACTTTTTCTTTTTTTTTGACAGGAGCTTCTTTAGCCATTTTTCCTCTAAATTTTAGTTTAAATCATGAAACTTTTAAGATTTAAAGAATTTCAGTATACCTACATTCGCAAAATTCGTCAAAGTGTAAATTCCTCGCCCCCTTTAATTAAAAAAACCCATAAAAAGTTCATTACATTTTGTAAAATATATTTTTGACAAGCAACAACAAAGTGAGGTATAATTCTAATAAATAATTTAATAACTAAGGAGCGGTATGAATATACAACCCACTATAAATGCTATCCACACTTATACCAATAATTCTAAGCATGCAGTATTACGCCTCACAAAAGATGCAGAGGGAAAAGAACAGCTCAAGGCAGAGAAAAAAAATTTTCTAACTCGCATCAAAATGTTTTTAAGATTTAAAAGTTATAAATTCCAAAACATTCTCAGCTTTATCGACAACCATAAAGAATTACTCGCGCAAGCTAAAACTTCCGCCCAACTTTCAGATTTGGATCTTTTTTACGACCAACTCGGTTATAAAATAAGTCATCACAATGGAAAACATCCAAATCATAAGCTAAAAATAAGCTCTGCTTTTAAGAATACCTTATTTGGAAGAGACCCAAAAGACAGGGAAGAAAAAGTGCTTTGACTCATTGAGGAGAAAATGGGGGCAAAAGTCCGTCCCGAGGTTTTCAAGGTTATCAAAGAACTTGCCCAACAAGCCCTTAAAAGCCCAAATCCGCGCCAAGAAATGAGGAATGGCCTCAAAGCTTTGCAAGCTTCCCTTTCCTCTAACCCTCTTCCCGATTCTATTAAAGGGGCAAGTTTAACTCTGGAAGAATTTCATTTTATCGTGGAGGAGAACCACATCCTCGAACTCTTGGATTCTGCCTCCCAAATATAGATATAGGTCTTCTAAGAGCTCCAATATCGGGGGTGAAAATCCCCCCTCCCGCCCCGGAGGATATGGCGGCACAAGAATCAGACAAAAGACATTCAGTAAATATTTAATTTTAATAAACAATTTAATCGCAAAGGCCATTATGAGTATACGGCCAACTAAACAGGCCAACTTACCCTACATGACTGACAAGCAAGACAGATAAGTCTTGCGCTCCGCAAAAGATAAAGAGGAAAATGAACACCTAAAGGCAGAGAAAAAATTTTCTGGGCCGCCTCAAACTATGGTTAGGTTTTAAAAGTTATAAATTGCAAAACATTATTAATTTTATCGATAAAAATCACCTATTATTTGAGCAAGATAAGGCTGTGAAACAAGCTCTTAAATGGGAGGAGTTTTATGAAAAAATGGGACAGAAAATCATGCGTCACAATCAAAGACATCCCAAGCAAGCTATAGAAATCCCTTCTTCCTTTGAAAAAATCTTAGGAAAGGGGGAAGACAGAATCCATAAGACCATTCATGAGAGAATGGGTACTGAAATCCGGCTTGAAGCCTTAAACGCATTAGTTAAGCTAGCCAACCAAGCCTTTAACAGTCAAAACCCACGCCAAACCATGGCGGATGGCCTTGACGCTTTGCGAGCTTCTTCTCCATCTCAAGCCATTCTCCCCACTTCAATTAAAGGAACCAGACTAACCGAAAAAAATATAAACTCCTAGTGAGAAAACCCAAGCTTATCGACCTTTTTTAACTCAGTGTCCCCAAGAATAACTTCTCAAACATAGAGACATAGCAAAACCTTTAATTCTCAACAACTCGGCACTTCCCGCCACTTCTCTCTTGTTTTTTATATCTCCTAAGCGTCGGCTAATTTGAGTATTTTTCTAAAAACAGCTGAAAAACTAACCGATAAGGGCGCGCCACCCATTGAGCGAATGCATATTTGAATAATTGGCTCCATGTCAGACGCTTCCCTTCCTTTGCTTCCTCAATTTGAACTATTTCGCGAAAATAGAGGGGGGCAAAAGGAGCTGCATCTTGGTTAAAAAAGCGGTCTATCAAATCTCCTTGAAAGTGCAATTTCCAAGTAGCTAGCCGTCTCTTAAGAAATTGCGGGAGCTTTTTTTCTATTGGAGGACAAATCGTGGGAAAATTAAGTTTTACCTCCACGGGGCTCATTTTTTGTTGCCTTATGCCCCCCTCAATCCACGCAAAACAATCATAAATGATCCCTTTCCCCTCTTTGTCTATATTGGTAAAATAATGGGTATGAGCTTGCAAAAAAACTTCTGCCCCACAAAGCCTCCAACGATTAAAAGTGCGGTCGTGCAAAATCCAAACAATTTCATAACCACATTTTCTATAATCTTGAGAGCGTTTTTGGACTTCTTCTTGTGTGATAGGAGAGCATTGCACCTCGAAAATCAATTTTTGGGACAACCAAACAACATCTGCAATACGGGAAACTTCCGGGAAGGGGCGCTCAAGAATGCAATCTGCAGGTGAAAGTAAAGAGTAAAGATAAGTTTGGATTTGGAGGTGTTCCATACTTTTGTGGTGAAGCGAGCAAGCATGGTTTGCCTGGACATGATAGAAATGCTTTTGACGATGGTGTCCTCCTCTTAACCGGACCATTTTTCCACATTCTAAACACCTATAATCGCACTGTTTTTTAGCATGAATTGCCGGTATGAGTTGTTGGCGATGATTAAAAGCAAAAAGTTGCATGACACCCCCTCTGGCTGCTTCATATATCCATGAATTTGCTAAAACTTTTACAGCCATGCTTAAAATAAACTTGAGATTAATCTTTTACTTCCTATAATGCAATCAGCTCAGCCTTGACAAAAACTATCCACTCGTCACAAAATTATCCTACTGATTTTTCGAGTGAATGTACAAACACGCGTGCATATTGATGGGAAAATTTCCCCATTTTGTCAAGTTGAATATTCAAAGTTTTTTCGAATAATGGTAACTTATAGTGATATTGTGCCTCTGAGGATCTTAAGGATAATAAAATTGAATAATACCCCTGCGATTGACTTTAAGCTCACCTCTTGCGGTTTTTTCTTACGCAGATACACTCTGATTTCTTATTTTCGCACTTTTCGCCCCTTTTTTGAATTTATTGTTCGCATTCCTAAATAGGAATTGCGCCTGGAAATAGAAACTTTTAGGAAAACATGAGCAAAACAAATTTTTCACAAACATTCTCCCCGCATCACCAACAAAAAGTTGATGAACTTGTCTCGCTTGCAAAAGAACAGGGATATATCACCTATGAGGAGATTAATGAAATCCTCCCCATGACTTTTGACAATGCAGATCAAATTGACCAAGTCCTCATTTTTTTAAGTGGGATGGATGTTCAAGTATTGAATCAAGCGGAAGTCGAAAGGCAAAAGGAGAAAAGAAAAGAAGCCAAAGAATTGGAAGGGCTTCCCAAAAGGTCTGAAGGCTCGCCGGATGATCCAGTTAGAATGTATTTAAAAGAGATGGGATCTGTTCCCCTTCTTAGCAGAGAAGAAGAGGTAGAGATTTCTAAGCGAATTGAAAAAGCACAGATCCAAATTGAGCGGATTATCATGCGTTTCCGCTATTCTACGGCAGAAGCTATTTCAATTGCCTCCTTTCTTATCCAAGGAAAAGAACGGTTTGATAAATGCATTACGGAAAAAGAAGTTGTCAACAAACAAGAATTTTTGCAGCTTCTCCCTAAACTTTGCGACCTTTTAAAAGAAGAAGATGCCATTTTGGAAAAGCTTTTGCTTCAGCCGCACACAGAAGCTTTGGAAGAAAGCATTGAAAAATGCCGCATTCGCACGCAAGCCTATTTGCGTAGGATGCACTGCCGACACAATGTAATTGAAGATTTTGGAGAAGTTATTCTACGCGCTTATGACCGCTTCTTAGCCCTCGAAAAAGAGATTAACGAGTTAAAACCTAGAGCAGAGCGGAATAAATACGCGGCTGCAAAATTGCATGCAGCCAAGCGCAAATTAAGAAAGCGGGAATTAGCAGCCGGACGCTCTTTAGACGACTTTAAGAAAGACGTGCGCATGCTGCAACGTTGGATGGATAAAAGCCAAGAAGCTAAACGGGAAATGGTGGAATCTAACCTTCGGTTGGTCATTTCAATTGCCAAAAAATACACAAACAGAGGTTTGTCTTTCTTAGATTTGATACAAGAAGGAAATATGGGCTTGATGAAAGCGGTGGAAAAATTTGAATACCGCCGAGGTTACAAATTTTCTACTTATGCGACTTGGTGGATTCGCCAAGCAGTCACACGTGCAATTGCAGACCAAGCGAGAACCATCCGAATTCCCGTTCACATGATTGAAACTATTAATAAAGTTTTGCGCGGTGCAAAAAAATTGATGATGGAAACGGGGCGCGAGCCAAGCCCAGAAGAGCTCGCTAACGAACTTGGCATTACGGCTGAGAGGGTCCGCGAAATCTATAAAATTGCCCAACATCCTATCTCTTTACAAGCAGAAGTAGGGGATGGAGGTGAAAGCCAATTTGGAGATTTCTTAGAAGATACAGGTGCGGATTCTCCCGCTGAAGCGACTGGATATTCGATTTTAAAAGATAAAATGAATGAAGTGCTCGCTACGCTGACTGATCGGGAACGCAAAGTGTTGATTCAACGTTTTGGCCTCTTAGATGGTAAACCCAAAACCCTTGAAGAAGTAGGAGTTGAGTTTAACGTAACACGAGAACGTATCCGTCAAATTGAAGCCAAAGCCTTGCGAAAAATGCGCCATCCAACGCGTTCAAAACAATTAAAAGCATTTCTCGATTTATTAGATGTAGAATAACAATGAAATTCCCCGCTAAGCCAGTTTTTTCTGGCTTAGTTTCATCTCCTCCAAGCAGGTTTCTATGTCTTCCCGCAGACTTGATATCGAACAAGCTCTTTCTCTTTTTAAAAATGAAGGTTTATTGGCCCGCTCCGTTAAAGGATTCGAAGTGCGAGAACCTCAAATTAAAATGATGGAAAAGATCCTCCATGCTTATAATCACGGAGAAATCACTTTGATTGAAGCAGGGACAGGCACGGGAAAAAGCATGGCCTATCTCATTCCTGCCATTTTGTGGTCTCTTCAAAATAAAGAACGCACCTTAATCTCGACTCATACCATCACTCTGCAAGAACAGTTGCTTTTGAAAGATATCCCCGCGCTTGCCAAAGCTTTAGGGGTTGAGATTCATGCCGTTTTGGTTAAAGGCATGAGTAACTATTTGTGTTTAAGAAAGCTAGAGGAAGCTTGCCAAGAATTTCGCCTACTTCCCGATCAGGAAAGCCAGGAGCTTGCACAAATAGAAGCTTGGGCCGAACAAACAACCGATGGGTCTCGCTCAAGCCTACACTTTGTTCCTTCTGCTACTACTTGGGAAAAAGTGTGTGCAGAAAGCGATACCTGTAACCACATGGCGTGTCCTCACTATAAAAATTGCCATTTTATTAAAGCACGCCGAGAGGCAAATGAAGCCCAGTTACTAATTGCAAATCACAATATGCTGTTTGCAGATCTTCTTTTCAGAAGTGAAAATGAACATTTTGAGGATCCTGCACTGCTGCCCCCTTATCATCGGATCATCATCGATGAAGCCCATCATATAGAGGATATTGCCACAGACTTTTTTGCTACGCGCATTTCTCAAATCGGCATCATGCGTGTCTTAGCTCGATTAACTGCAGAGAAGCAGGGTAAAGTCCATGGCAAGCTCCCCCTTTTGAAAGAAAAGATCCAAGAATGTTGCAAAAAAAATGCCACACATGAGGTCAATTCCCTTTTAAATCGGCTGCAAATTGATTTGCCCGCCCTGCGCAAAGATTTACTCAAGTATATCGTGGATGCCTTTCATATTTTTGGCTCGTTTGTGCAAATCCTTCAATCCTCTCCTCCTTCTGCAGACGAGGAATGGAAAGAAAATAAGCTTCGCCTTCTCCCTTTCCATCTCACCCATCCTGATTGGCATCAAAAAATTTTGCCCCATGTCAAGCTAACTTTGGAAGAAGCTCAACGCTACATAACTGCACTCTCTAGTCTCGAAATGGATTTAAAAGCTCTTGATAACGACCAGCTAAATGAACAAACAAAAGGGATACGATTTGACATTGCCGCTTTGTCTCAACGCCTGTCCTTGTTTGCTAAAGCACTAGAAACTTTCATTTCTGCCGAGTTTTCTCCTTCCAAAGTTCGCTGGATTGAAATTCAAGCTACAAAAGCTGTTCCCTCCATCCAACTGGTACATGCCGATTTAGATATCTCCCAAGCATTGGTGGATTTTTTATTTACCCCTTTTTCAACTATTGTTTTATGCAGCGCAACCTTGACTACAAATAATCGGTTCGATTTTATTCGCAAACGGCTGGGGCTAACCGCAGAAACTCTTTCAAGTCGAGCAATTAAAGAAGAAATTTACGACTCTCCTTTTAATTACAGAGAGCAAGCGATGCTCCTAGTCCCTAGAGATCTACCCGAGCCTTCTCATCCCAAGTACCAGGAGCAAGCTTGTGAGAAAATTTGGCAAGCTCTACAATCAAGCCGAGGCAATGCATTTGTGTTATTTACCTCCTATACCCATTTGAAAGCATGCTTTCATTCTCTCCAAAAAAGGTTAGAGAACAGTCGTTTTCATTTATTTAAGCAGGGCGATGACAATCGCCAATCTTTACTGCAAAAATTTAAAGCTGCCGATAGAGCCGTTTTATTTGGAACAGACTCCTTCTGGGAAGGTGTGGATGTGATGGGAGAAGATTTACGCTGCGTTATTATTGTAAAGTTGCCGTTTAGAGTGCCGAATGAGCCTTTGATTCAGGCCCGTGCAGAAGCTATTACTGCCCGTGGAGGAGATCCCTTCGGCGAGTATGCCCTTCCACAGGCTATCATGAAATTCAAGCAAGGTTTTGGCAGGCTTATACGGGATAAAAATGATCGGGGATGCGTGGTGTGCCTAGATTCCCGTCTTGTCTCAAAATCTTACGGTTCCTCTTTCTTAAATAGCCTTCCCCCTTGTCAAGTTTTACTGCCACCTAGTGAACATGTGCAAGCAAAGCTAGACGAATTTTATAAAAAAACTTATCACTTCGTAAAAAATAAAACCCCTCAAGTTGTGTAAAGAAGGTAGAAAACACCACAAGAATTTTTGCAGTATACTCTGGGAAACAAAGGATTGCCAAAAATAGCAAAGAGCTATTTCTCACACTCCCTGTTTCCTTCTTTCTTCAAATATATTGGATCGGCTGAGAATTCGTCGAACAAGATGAGTTTGAACCTCAATAAGCTTTAAATCTACCTTTCCTATCCTTTGTTTGAACTCCGCTAAACGAGCTTGAAACTCAAAGATCTCTTGATCTGTGAGAAGAAAGGAAGGATTTTGTACAATGTTTAGCAATTCCTCAATTTCTCGTTCTTTAAAGCAATCTTTAGGCAAAGCCTGCTAGATAGAGATGGAGAGACTTCTATTATTAAGCATCTGGTAGTATAACTTCTGAACATAAGTGGAAATAGCTAACTTCACTTTATAGGCCTGTTCATTGCTTAAATGCCAAAACTCGCCATTGTCTTTACACTGGTTGATCACAAAACAGGTAACGTCCGCTATAAGGCCATTATCAACCTGTTGCAATTTTCCCCTGACGAAATGCTCAAGCAAAGGACGCGCCATCCGGTGCACTTTCCCAGGCACATCCAAACTCACGATTTTTTGAAGCACCATCAGGCGCACTTCTTGTTTGATTTTCTGAATGGCGCCTTCTCTTGTTTGCATGCCCTCTAGGTTGGCGAGGCATAAAGAAAAACCCGCAAGATCCCCCTGATTTTCAATTCGAACAAAGCCGTTAAATATCCCTCGCTCGGTAACAACTGTAAGAACCTCTTTTTGCATCGCTTGAATGTCGGCCTCAAATTTCCCCTCTTCATAAAAGTCAATCAGAGGTCCTTTCCTATTCAAAAAATTGAAAGTGGCAATTTTAAGTTTAGCTACAGATTTTACTAAATTTATATCGATGGGAGGTCCCACATATCCCGAGTAAAAGGTATCCATCTCAGCCACCATTGGATGCTGAACCTCGCACATGGCTACACCATAATCTGGTAGAAGCCTCTTATCCTCCACCATTTCCCTATACACCGAACTTTTGTGAAGGCCATAAAAAGAGAGAACTTTTAAAAGTACTTCCCGCAATTCGCCCACATGCTCATCTGTATAAGTTTTAAAAACTTTATAAAGAATCTCTAAATATTTAATGCGCTCTTTACGGGATAAGCTTTCATATTCGATAAAAGTTTTTCCAGTAGAATTCAACACCAATATCTTCTCTTTTCCCCCATTGAGGAAGGAGTTGGCATATTGGGTTAGAAGACCGCTGATTCGATTATTTTCTGCCGAATTTCTGGCAAGGTAGTGAAGTTCTGTTTCCCCAGGTAAGGATGCCTCGCTAAAAGAAAGATAAGCTAAAGAAAAAGGCTGGCTAGGCCCATTATAAATAGGAAACATCATTTCCCTAAGTTGCGTTCAACCAGTTAAAACGCAAATTTATTAGTTAACAAAATAGGTCAATCTAGCATAAATTAAAATTGTTTTAAACATCAAAACTAGCAAGGGCTATGGATAAAATTGCATTAGGAGTGCCTAGGAGGCCTTCAAAAAGCCTCGCTTGATCTCATTTCGAAAGGAGTCGCCACTATCTCCTCTTTAGAAAAGCTCTTCTTCATTTATTTTTTTTCAAATTTTGATAAACTCCCCTTTTACCACATAAACAGGAGGACCCTATGAAATTGAACATCCTAGCTGCCATTTTTCTATTAGGATTTGCTTTGCCTTCTCTCCAATCTACCGAAGTATTAATTATAGGAGGGGGCCCTGCCGGGCTTGCTACAGCGCTAGAAGCCTATCAGCAAGGAATGACAGTAAAATTGGTCGAAAAAGAAAAAGATTGCCTTCACCCCTATTGGGTTTTCTTGACACAAGCCTCGCTCTCTTTATTGGATAAATGGGAAGTTACGATTCCCCAAATGACAACTGTACAACTGGCAGGCCAAACAGTCGGAGCAGTTCAAATAAAATATCTAAATAATGCGCTCAAAAGTAGGGTTAAAGCTCTGGGAATTGAAAGAACGGTAGGAAAATTCATGACCCTTGATGAAAGCAATTTTCGTGCGGAGATTTCGACATTAAATGGCACAGTAGAGATCCCCTATGATTTTATTGTGGCAGCTGATGGGGCCCAAAGCCGTGTGAGAAAGCAATTGGGAATTGAGTGTGATCCCTCTTATCAAACAATCGGCGCTTGGGCATTTTTTCCCTTTGATAATTCCGCAGGAACAGTTTCTTCTGAAATTATTGATCAAAAATCTTACTTTATTCGCCGCATTACCTTGCCTGTAGGAAGCGTGGTTAGTTTACAAGGCGTTTGCTATGACCCTAAGTTTTTTTACAACTACACCATCGGACAATTTCGGGAAAAATTATTGGTGCAGGGGTGGAAGCTGGAGGCCGAACAAATTAGGAGCAGAGATCGCAATATGCTTTTCCAAAATAACCTGTACGCCTTTTTGCAAAAAGCTCAAGCCTTCTCAAAAGAAGCAAGCTGTGCAATCCTAGTTGGAGAGGCCGCCACAAGTGGCAGTTTTTTTGACTGCATCGGATTAAATATAGCTTTGCAAACTGCCGTCTATGCAGGCGAGTTTTTTAGCGAACTTGAGAAAGACAATGCCTATGAAAATTTTAGTCGAAAGATGGAAAACGCGTCAAAAAAATTGCTAAAACACAGCGCTTATTTGTTCTCCCAATGTTCCTCTTAAAACGGAAAAATTTTTCTAAAAGAGAAGGCTTAGCCGTAGCGTAACACAACCCTTTCCAAAATAGTTGAACAGCTTACTTGTTTGGGAAAGTTTGACGTACACTATGAGGGTTAACTAAAAAGGGTGAAAGATTTTAAAAGCTCTAACACCCTATTTCAAGGCACAGTTCGAGGTCTTGTTCATGAGGAGAATAGACCTTAAAAAGAGAGGTTTTACGGTTTAAAGGCCAATCAAGCCCAAGGGTTTAACTCTTTCATTTCCCCTCTAAGCCTTCGATCCTGATTTTCATAAATTTTTAATTTGATTATCGTCTTTATTCCCTTTTTCGTTGTCATGCAAAAAACTTAAGAAATTTCACTACCAATTACTGGCGCAAAAATTGGCAAGATTAAAGCATTCCTTTGATCTTGCTTTTGCCCCCGCCCTATTTCCTAGCAAGATTGTATGGTCCCTGCCTATCCCTCTCTGCAGGCTTAACCTATCCTCTATGTCTTCTTAGATAGGTAAGTTTGGCCTTACCATATAGAGGGAAGAGCCTTATCTAAGCCTTCTCTCTCAATAAATTATTTGTTTTTAATGACCGGACTTTCATTTCTTTTCATAGTTAAAGGTTTAGTTAATTTTGTTAAATTAAAATTTAAAATTGTTTCCCCTAAAATTATTTTTAGTTAAAATAAAAATATAAAGGTTTACGACAAATTAACACGATAAAAAAGCAACAAAGCCCAATTCCCTTAAAAATAAACCGATTTAAGAGAGACTATTTAAATTTAACACTTAATCACTAGTAATACTTTTTAAGCGACCCAAAATAAAATTGTTTTTAAATAGAAAGGGATTATTATGCAAGCTGATAAAGATTCCTCATCCCACTGGAACATAGCTTCTTTGGCTCCCCCTAATTCTCAGCATTCTGAATCACTGCCTTCTGCAACGAGTACCGATTCTCCAGTCCAAAAAAAGGAGGCAAAAAAATCAACCTCTGTAAAGTATTCTGCAGAAGTTAGAATATTTAAGACTGCAGCTGAAAGGGAAATCAATGCCTGCCATAGGCTATTTAAAAGTACCCTAGAAGGAACAAAAACTGCTGAAAACCCTCTTATCAAGCTTGAAAATTCTCAAGTAAAAGTAAGCAAGCTAGGCCCCGAATTTATCCAATCCCAAGGCAAGCAAGCACCCGACAAAGCAATAGAATTTTGCAACTCGTTATTTAAGGTTATACAAGCAGCTGTAAAGGCGGGGATTGCCAATCCTAAGGAAATTGAAAACATGCGAGAGTTTATAGCCGACGCTTTAAAGGAGCTGCCTGCCGATAAATTAAACGAATTGTCCGATCCTGTTATCTATTTTAAAATCATGCAAGCAAACAAAGAGGTAGGAGAATTAGTCCTTACAAATCCTTCCGCAGTATCCGCTTTTGCAACCTTACTCTCAAAAGAAACAGAGATTGAAGAGGAGCTGATAAAAACTTTAGATCACCTTCCTAATGAGGTATTTATTAAAGTGGCTGAAAAAATGAGCCCGCAATTATTAGAGGCATGCCTAAAATACAAGATGGAAAATCCTACTTCTTCCTTAGAGGATAAACTGAGATTGCTACAGGGTATGCAAACTCTCTTAAAGACGGACACGGAAAAATTTCTTATTCAAGTTATGCACGCAGCTTGCAAAATTGCAAAACCTGCTGAATGGGAAAATATTGTTAAAGACAGCTTAACAAGCCCCGAATTAAAAAACGAGGCTTTAATATGCTTAGCTATTAAAGACTTTTCTATTTTAGAAACAATCTTGGAAGACATAGATGAAAGTGACGTGGCAACACGCCTCTTGGTGCTAAGCAAATTTTTTGCCCAATCTGACAATCTTGAAGCCTTGGAAGAGAATGATCAGCTACTCGAAATAATCGCTTCTAACTTAGAAATGGGGGTCACTAGCGACAACCTAGAGCTGCAACAAGAAGCCTTAAATATTCTTTCCACGATGGGCTCCCGCGCACCGACCTTCACGACAGCCTTCACTATGACAATATTTGAGCCACAGTTAATGAAATTCCTGAGTAGCCCAAAAGGAATGGCTGCCCAAAAAAACGCCGGGTATGGAGGCTCTTTTGCAAGTGAGGTTGGAAAATGGAGTAATGAGCAAAAAAAAGAATTTTTCGCAGAACTATTTAAAGATCCTTCTAACTATCAATTAGCCTTAGAACGTTTGAATGAACTTCCAAGCGGAGATGCAGCTTTAAAAGTGGAGATCATTCAAGCCAACCTAGGAAAAATTACCCTAGATCAAGCTCTTCAAGTATTGGGGGGAGATCCAGGAGTTTTAGAGTATTTGAAATCAGACAAGCACGACTCGCTCCTCTTAAAAACACTCAGCCAATTTAATCTCAACGATATAAAAAAAGCGGATGAGCACATGCAAAAACAGGCTATAAGTCTCATCATCGGCTCGATTAAAGAGGAGGCTTTGCGCAAGTGGGCGGAAGAGATGCTGGAGAAAGCAAAAGGGAGCTATGAAACCACCAAAGAAATTTTGGCCTTTGCCTATTTTCTTGACCACTCCAGAAAGTTCGAAGGAGATCTTGACAAGTGGGTCAGCGAGAATAAGAAGATATTGCCTAATCTTCTAAATATTGGCAAGCCTAGCCAAGCCCGTTTCTTTCTGATTGAGCAGATGTTTGAAGATAAAGATATACACTCCTTGTTTACCCCCTATCTCGACAAAAAGAGCGATAACCTGTCTATATTAGCGCTCAAAATGCAACTATTTTCTTATGAAGTGGGAATTGAGGAAACATTTGGCGAAGAGAACGCAATAAGGAAAACCCAGAATTATGCTCCTATTATCCTTGAAGCCCTAAGCCTTATCCGAAACAACTCTTTTTTAACCGATGAAGATAAAAAGTTTTTGATACGGTTTGCTACCGATATACCCTCTTCAAAAAATACTAAGGCAGAGGCAGCAAAATATATTAAGCAAAATTTAACCTTAATTATCTCTATCCTCAAATCTCCCCACTCAGCTTGTCTCCAGAAAGAATCTCTTTTGTCAGGCGATGACCCTCAAGTCGTTTTAAGAAAATTAGCCGGGCAGATTTTTATAAAGACAATCAGTGGAACAAATAGTGGGTTACGCGCAGAGGATGCGGCTATTCTTATTGAGAAATTAAATGAATCGCGTGATCCTGACATGATTATTAATCTGGTTGCCAAGCTTAATCAATTGCCAAATAAAGAGGTATACTTAAATAAACTCACGGAATTTCTGAATGAATTCGTAAAGGGCGATTTCCCCAGTACGCGCTATTTAAAAAGCCCTCACCTGCAAGCTTTATTTCAAAAGAAGACTACAGATACCCTAAATTTAGTGGGGTGGTCTTCCAAGGTAGTCGAAAAGCAAACATTAAAAGATGTGCTCAAGGGACAAGAAGGAAAATATAAAGACTTTGAAATCTTCGAAACGGACGATTTAACAGATTTGCTAAACATGGGGACAGAGGTGCAGGGAAGCTGTCTTTCTCTGCTAAAAGGGGGAGCCCAAGATGTTAAAGATTTATTAGGAAATGTTTTTGATGGAAAAACCAAAATGCTATGTATTAAAAAGTCGGAAAACCCCAGCGAACCTTTGTTAGGCCGCGTTTGTCTCAAATTACTATGGGATGATACACAGCAAACTCCTGTACTTTTGCAAGAAGGAATCCATTTAAATACCCCTAACCAAGAGGACCAACTCGTATTGGAGAAAGCTTTATGCCAAGCTTCTATTCAAATGGCCACAGCGCTAAACATTCCTCTTGTGTGTGGACGCACTGCCGAGCTTCCGCTTGAAAACCCTACAGAAGATTATCCTAATCCGGTTGAATCCTTAGATGCTAATCGCGCTCCTTCAGAAAAATGCGACCCCCTCGATCAACAATTAAAATCAGAGGAGGATGATAAAAAGGTGGACATCAGGTATGAACGACGAAACCAAGAGCAAACAGCAGCAGGAAATTACGCCCTCATGCGAACAAAATTAATATGGCCTCCTAGCAAATAATCTGAGCTTGAGGAATGCTGAAAAAGCTGTTTGGACACTGCTCATCGTTTCCTATCGAGCCGATTGCATCGCAGCATTCGTAAGGGGCTCTTCCACCCAAGGAAACAATTGCATGATCATAAAGCAAATGCTTTTGGTCATGGGAAGAATAAGCTTTTAAAAGTGGTAAACCAAGCAAAGAAGCTTTAGCCTTTGCCGCCTTAATAACCGCTTTCTCCAGCTGCTCATAAGGAGAAGAAGCCCCTGCTTTTCCTTCCGTATAGGGTAAAGAACTGTAAAACGTCTCTAAAAAAAGGACAGGTGCTTGATTATCATTATCCCAAAGCAGGCGTAAAATCGCCCTTCCAATCATTTTATCCCGGCTTTTCACGCAAATTAGCTTATTTTTTCCATCCAAAAGATAGGCTAATAAAGCTTTATTATCTTCGCAATTTCCATATATCGAAAGGCAGCTGCCAGAGACTTCTGTGGTACATAAAAGTAAATCTTCCATAGCATCCGTTTCTTCTACCCAGCAACCTGCTACAGTATCGGTTAAAGATTTTTCTAAGAAGCTATCGCTGAGAGGGAATTGAACAGAATTTTCTTTCCAACTCTCCTTTAAAGCAGGGAAAGAATAAAAAATTTTCCTTAAGTGAGGACTTAAAGTTGTATCATAACGCTTTGTATGAAAGCGCCCTCTCAGGGTATCTTTGAAAAACTCTTTCAATAATCTTAATACCTGCACTCTGTCTTCTTTTTTGCTTAAGTTATTGAGCTCTATCGCATAATGAATTAAAGCCTGCGGGTTGCGCCAAGAACTGAATATTTCATAATAATAAAGAAAGTCGAATGATAATTGAGCAGGGGCAAGCAAAGATACATGCTGCAAAGCTTTTAAAAATTGAGCCTGTAGCTGACCTGCCGGCAAATGGGTAGTCAACCCATCAAATGCGCGAGAATCTCGAAAAGCTAGCAACCCTTTTAAGGCCGCCGCCTGAGCTAAAATTTCTTGCTCGCTGCTTGAAAGGAATAAAAGACGAAATGCAGCTCTTTTTTGTTCCCCATTTAAAAGCATCGAGAGGCCGAGCTGTAGAAGAGCGGAAAGAATAAAATTCCTCTTCTTAGGCTGCAATTTATCAACCCACTCCTCCTTTTCTTTTCCTAGATTAAAGAGAGTAAAGATAAGCACAGGCAAAGACCCCACGTCGATTTTAAGACTAACTCCTTGCCATAAAGGAAAATAATAAGAATCGAATAGCAAAGCCGCTATCGGATATTTAAGAGTATCGTCTAGCTTGCTTAAGCACTCTATAAGCTGCAGGCTTCTAGAGGACTCTTCCGAACAAGAAAATTCAAGCTGCGATAAGCGATCAAAAGCAAAGGCAAGCCAAATAATTCCCTCTTTTTTTTGCAAAAAATTCTCAAATGGATCAAGCATTTTACCTAAGAATGACTTGACTGGGATGAGAAACAGCTGCTCGCCTTTCCTATTGAGAGGATGAAGGATCTCCTGTAACGTTGACCCTTCTTCTCGCATCTCTGTAAATTTTTCAAGCACTGTAGCTAAAGTGCTTATCTGGCTAAAAATTTGCCGGTTTGATTTCGAAAAAGCCGCGCGCCACTCACTAACTAAAGAAGAATCATGCACAAGCGCTATCTCAAAAAGTTCAATTTTTTGTTCCTTCGAAAGCAAAGCAAAGCTTTCTAGCTTGAGAAGCATGGCTACTGGAAATTTTTCCAGATAATAGCGAATCACTTCAAATTGACTATCCGCATCTTTTAAACCCCTCTTTACCATCCTTTCTTGGAGGTTTTCAGGGCCAATCGTAGGATCTTCCTTTAGCTCTTGAAGGACTTCTTTCTGGGGAGATAGGGCTGCTATAGCGCTTGCATCCTCTCGACAAGAGATCTCTTTTTCGCTAAAAGTTTTAACTAATCGATTGCTGCCAAGCGAGGGAATGTTTGGGGGGAAAATGTGAAAGGAAATCACAGTGCGGATTTTACGATCTGTGTTCTCTTGTGAAGAGTTTCTCTCTGTTTGAATTTCTCTAACACTCTTGAATCCTTGAGAAGAAGTGGTAGAATTGGAAAAAGCAATAGGAGAAAATGCCATAACATTACCTTATATTTTAGTCACAAAAAATTTAATAGCTTATTTATTAAAAATCAAATTAAATAAATGGGTTAAAAGAATAAAACAAAAAAAACATTTGGCCTACTAGGCGGTGGGCTTTGCCGCCGTGTAAAGGCGTCCATCTGTTGATAAAGCGAGCACTTAAGGCTTAAGCAATAAATTCTGAATGTGGGTCTAACCAGAAAAAGTAAAACATATTTTGCAAACATTCGACTTTTCTTTTGATAGAATTAATCATTAAAAAGCAAGTATTTAATAACTGGCCCACAATAAAATTTTAACTTAATTTAAAACTGAACATTTTACATTTATTTTAATGCGGAAAAATTCAAACATCCAATAAAATGAAGATAGGCTGCTGATCGGGATAACTAGAAGCTATTAAGCTTATCAACTATATTTTTTTGTTAAGGGATCACAACGCTAAAGGAATAGCTACACAAGTTGTGTTTTTATCTTGAACTTTAGGGAGTGAACCCACTTTTACAAGCCGTGTTGATCACGCTAGTTTCTTAGCCCCTTTCAGCAGCTCTTTTTTTTTGTACAAAAAATAGGAAAATGTATTGACGAAAATCATCTTTTAAGCCAATCTTTTCATTTTCATGGCGATCGTAGCTCAGTTGGTTAGAGCGTTGGATTGTGGTTCCAAATGTCGCGGGTTCGAATCCCGTCGTTCGCCCTCTTTTTTTTCCCATAAATTATCCTTGTTGAAAAATCTCTTTCATGGCACTCTGAAGGCCTGCTTATGCCTTCCTCCTTCGGTCAGGAAAGCATTGCAATTTTCCGACTCTGGCATTAGGGAATGAATCGATGTCTATACTTGAAGCGATTTTTCTTGGGATCATCCAAGGATTAACTGAATTTTTGCCCGTCAGTTCTTCCGGGCATTTAAAACTCATGCAATCTTTAATAGGCTTTCAAAATTTGGACCAATACATCTTATTTGACTTGATTTGTCATTTAGGCACCTTGGGCGCTATTTTTATTTTTTTCGCGAAAGAAATCAAAGAAACCTTGACATCGAACCGCTTACGCTTACTCCAAATTGCCCTCGCTACGCTTCCCTTGTTCCCCCTTGCGATCTTTCTTAAACCCATTGAATCGATTTATCAAAAACCCCATCTACTTGGCTTCTTTTTTTTAATCACCTCTTTTCTCTTATTTTTAGGGGTATATTGCCAAAAAGAAGGCCCCTCTCCGCCTCGTTGGAGAACCCCCTTTTTAATTGGTTGTTTTCAAGCG
The DNA here is from genome assembly GCF_018342475.1 of Parachlamydia sp. AcF125. Lineage (NCBI taxonomy): Bacteria > Pseudomonadati > Chlamydiota > Chlamydiia > Parachlamydiales > Parachlamydiaceae > Parachlamydia > Parachlamydia sp. AcF125. The sequence continues at coordinate 211,370 of NZ_JAEMUD010000001.1, forward strand.
CTCGCCATTTTTCCAGGGATCTCCCGCAGTGGAGCGACTATTTCAGGGGCTAAATTGCTAGGATGGAGGATGCACGAGGCGCTGACATTCTCCTTTTTAATCGCTATTCCAGCTATAGTGGGGGGAATTGTTCTCGAAACGCTTAAATTTATAACCACGAATTCAGTCGCTCCCCCTGTTCCTATTCCTGCTTATTGCGCAGGCCTTCTCGCTTCTTTATGCGTGGGCTATGCCTCTTTATTTTTTTTGCAAAAAATGGCCCTTCCCCATCGTTTTTTATGGTTTGCGTGGTATTGTTTGGCATTAGGAGTATTTGCAATTATTTATTACAACTTTTAATTTATAATTAACATAAGATCGGCTGTCTTTGTAAAAAATCATTAAGGGAAAAAATGGCTAAAAAAAAACAAATTAAAATGACATCCCCCCCGCCTGTTAAAGATGTCACTCCCTATAATACCGAAATGCGAGGCATCTTCTTTTTCATTGCCTCTTTTATTTTAACTTTAAGCCTTTTAAGTTTCGCTTACGGCCAGGCATCTAAAAATTGGCTAGGCCTTATTGGACATACGATCGGGTGGATCTTTCACGCCTTATTTGGATTAAGCAGCTACTTAATTGTGATTTTCCTTGGGTGGATTAGCTGGCGCCTTCTCTTTAACCAGCCGATTAATCGCCTAGGAAAAAAAACGCTTGCTGTGGCCATTCTAGTTTGCTCAACATCCATTTTACTTTCCCTGATCGAAGAACAATTTCCCACCATTCGCACGTTTTTAGGACATTCTTTTTACACTTATTCGTGGTACAAAAAGCAAAGGTATCATTTGGGAGGAGCTCTTTTTTATTACCTCTACCGCGATATGCCCACTTATAATCTCGTGCGTATGCTCAATACAACCGGAGTTGGCTTAGTTTTTTTTAGCACTCTTGTTGCCTCTTTGCTTTCTTTAGCAAAAATTACCCCAGAACAAATCTTACAAGCTTTGACAAACTTTTTTACTCTTTTAAAAGAAACCACCAAAGAAAAATGGGAGGCTTTATTTGCTCCCCGTGAGCCAGAAGAAGAGCCGTTTTCTAACTCTGATAAAATGCTCACTCCTTTTCAGGCTGAAACAGATGAGACGGAGCATTTTCAGGAAAGGGGACTAAAAAATCGTCCGAGTTTTACCCGTAGATATACCTTAGATCCAATTTTGAAAAGCCCTTTTGATGAGATGTCTCGCCCTGTGTTCTCTAACCAAGACTCCCACACAGAACCAGAAGAAGAGATCCTGGCTTTACCTCAGCCTACTGAAAGTCCTGATTCGGAAGCTGTCCTCCTCAACAAAAAAGAAGCTGCTATTAACGCCCAAAAAATTTATAACGGAGATTTTACCCATTACGAGGTCCCTGAAGATAACCTTTTAACCAATCCAAAAAGTATTGATCATACCCTTGTAAAGAAAGATTTAGAGAGGCAGGCAGAGATTCTCGAAGAAACCCTCCTGAGCTTTGGGATCGAGGCAAAAGTGGGGCAGATTCATTGCGGTCCAACCATTACTTTGTTTGAAGTGCACCCTGCCATTGGAGTTAAGGTGCAGAAAATTCGCACTCTGGAAAATGATATTGCCTTAAACATGCAAGCAAGGTCGATTCGAATTATCGCCCCCATTCCAGGCAAAGCAGCGGTAGGAATCGAAGTTCCTAGCCCTCACCCACAAGAGGTGGCATTTAAAGATATTTTACACGCCTATCAACAAGGGGGAAAGAAATTTCATATTCCCGTTCTGCTAGGTAAGACAGTCCTCGGAGAATATGTCATGAGCGACTTAGCTAAAATGCCTCATTGTATTATCGCAGGAGCGACCGGATCGGGAAAGTCCGTTTGTATCAATACCATTGTAATGTCGATTTTACTAAATGCTAAGCCAGACGAAATTAAATTACTGATGATTGATCCCAAAAAGGTAGAATTAACCCCTTATACGCGTCTCCCCCACATGTTAGCACCGGTCATTACCGAGCCGCATGGAGCATGTGCGGCCTTAAATTGGCTGGTAAAAGAGATGGAAAATCGCTATGAACTGCTTAAAATTTTATCCGTTCGCAACATCGAATCCTTTAATCAACGGAAACGGGATATAGAGCTAGAGGAAAGTTTTGATAGAGAAATTCCTGAAAAACTCCCTTATATCGTAGGAATTATTGATGAGCTCGCAGATCTCATGATGGTATCCAGCAGCGATATCGAAACTCCTATTGCCAGAATTGCCCAAATGGCCCGAGCGGTGGGGATCCATTTAATTCTCGCCACGCAACGCCCTTCCCGTGAAGTGATTACCGGGATTATTAAAGCAAATTTTCCTACCCGCATTTCATTTAAAGTTGCTAGCCGAGTGAATAGCCAGATTGTATTAGATGAAACAGGGGCGGAATCTTTGCTTGGGAATGGGGATATGCTCTTTCTTCCACCGGGAAGCTCCCACCTTATTCGGGCACAGGGAGCCTATATTCGCGATGAGGATATTACCGGGGTAGTCAAGAAAATTTGCGATCAAGCTCCCCCTAATTATGTGATTGACTCTTTTGACCAAGGCTCATTTGAAGATTTCCAGTCCTCCAATCAAGCAGAATCCCCTGCTGACCAACTTTACGATAGCGCTCTTGATATTGTATTAAGTACAGGAAATGCCTCTACAACTTTCTTACAGCGCAAACTTAAAATTGGATATGCGCGAGCTGCCAGTTTAATTGATCTTTTAGAAAATCAAGGAGTTATTGGCCCGAGTGAAGGGAGTAAGCCCAGAAAAATTCTGCTTTCTCGAAAAAACGGAGGAGAAGAAACTTCTCCAAAAAATGCATTTGCTCTAGAGGATGAATAAAGGATCGTGGAGGGAGAATTTTCTGAGGGAAGCTCAGCCCTCTGCCAGAGAAGCTTCACGAATTAATAAAATGTAGGCTTAGTTTTTTTCATATCCCCGTATTCTTTTGATAAGCACTTGTCCATCTTTTTATGGATTGTGCGGTGCGAAATCCTTAATGGCTTTATCAGTTTTTACTAAACTGCCTAAATGCTATTTCTCTACGTCTGCGGCAGAAGGTTCCTTAAGACCTTGTAAAAGAGATAAAAGTTGCTCAGCCATCTGGTAAGCCGCTGCCGTTCCATCGTCTAATTGTTGACATTGATCAGCCATTTCTTCAATCAAACCTTGATCGTCCTTGCCTGTTTCGGTCTTCCCCAAATCGCTAGGAGGCGTTTCCTCTACTTTTTTTAATTCTCTATCCTTTCTCTCTAGAGGCAACAATTGTTCAAATTTATCGACCAAAGCTACCAGAATATTTTGCTCTTCTTGCTGCGCTGCTTGTAATTGCCCCCCTTCCTCGAGGATTTCTTGAACGATCTTTTGAAGATCTTTTACATTTTCCCCATGTTTAGGAATTTCAAAAAGCTGAGGCTCTAGCAACACTTTTTTAGCGCCTTGCGCTTTCTCTTCTTCTCCTTTAGCCTCAAACGCTGGATGAGTAGGCCCTTCTAAGCGGAATTTTTTTTTTCTGTCTTTTCTAAAGTGGCCTGCCCTTTTTTTCTAAGTCGCTTCTTTTGACTTTTGCTCATCTCACTAGATAGAGATTCAGCTTTGGGTTTTTCACCCTCTTTATTTTTTTGAGTTCCGGACGCCATTACTCCGGCTGGTTGCTGAGCATGTGGCTCAGTTTCTTTCTGTCCCCTTTTTGCCTCTTCCGCAGCTTTGCGTTGTATTTCTAAGAGTTGTGCCTTCAAAGCTGTCCGCTCTTCTTCTACGGCTTTGTATCTGGCTTCTAAAACCAAATATTTCTCTATCATAGCTTTAACGTTAGCTTTTAAAGCTGTACACTCTTCTACTAACACGTTGTATTCAGTTTGTAAAATTACGGCTGCTTCTGTCATAGCTAGGGGTCCTGTTTCTAAAGCTTCCCGTTTCTTTTCTTCCTCAGCTATACGTTGGGCTTCTAAAGCTACCCGATTTTCTTCCATAGCTTTGCGTTGTCTCTCTAAAGCTACGCGCTCTTCTTCCAAAGTTTTACGCTGCACTTCTAAGGCTAAACGCTCTTCTTCCACCGCTCTGCGTTGTGTTTCTAGAGACACACGAGCTTTTACTACCGCTTTTTGCTCAGCTAGCCCTTCTGGCTCTTTTCGAGTTTGTTCCTCTCCCTCTCTTTTTTTTGCGGTGTGCCTGAATGCTTCTAATTTTTGCGCATTCAATTTTGCAGAAGCTTCTTTTTGCTTGGCTACTTCGGCCGGGTCGAGTAAGGCCATGCAGCGCTTAAAAATATTTCGATAGCATTGGCCGATTGGATCGTTTTGATTCCTAACTTTCAAGGGAAGAATTCTATTTAAAATAATTTCGAAGTTTTTCCTGTTATTGTTAATAGTTTTTGGATCTAACAATTTATCTCTATTTTGCTCCATATAAAGGCACAATTTTTCAGCAACATGTAAGGAGTCTCTACGATCGACTTTAAAACCCAGCAATTTTAAAAAAGCCCTTATTATTCTCCAACAACGCCCATGATAAACCACTTGTAACTCTGAAGAAAGCCATTTGCCTTGCTGCATTTCTTTTGCTACAGCTTCTAAACGATTACTAATTGGCTCTTGATTATTTTTTAAGCTTATTTTTTCCATTACTGGCTCCTAGAGTAATATTAACCTACTCATTTTTACGTTTATTGCAGGATACGTTTAGAGATTAAATTAAGTCAATACGAGGGATAAAAACAACATTTTTTTAAAAAGCCCTTTTTATCCTTCCATTCATTTTGCAGGTATGCTAAAAGTGCTGTTTTAATCTCTCAAATGAATGGTTTTAAATGGAAGGTTTTTTTCCTTTAGCTTCGGGATCCAAAGGCAATTGTGTATATGTGGGAACGCAAAATACAAAAATCTTGATCGATGCAGGGATTAGCGGAAGAAGAATTAAAGAAGAGCTCGCTCGATTGAATGTCAAATTGACGGATATTGATGCCATTTTTGTCACCCATGAACATGCAGATCATATTGCCGGTCTTAAAGTTTTAGCTTACAGACTGGGAATTCCCATTTTTGCAAACCATGAAACCGCAAAAGGCATTGTAGAATATTTCCACGACTGCCCTAAATTTAAAATCTTCACGACCGGGGAGCCCTTTCTTTTGGGAGATCTGGAAGTGCATCCCTTTAGCATTCAGCATGATACAATAGACCCAGTGGGCTTCACAATTAAAACGGATCAGCTAAAATTAGGTTTTTGCACCGATTTGGGCTTTGTCACCTCTCTTGTGCGGCATCAATTGCAAAATTGTGATTATTTGTATGTCGAAGCCAATCATCAACCTTCGATGGTCTATGCCTCTTCGAGGCCCATGATTTATAAACAACGTGTGTTAAGTCGCAGTGGCCATCTTTCAAATGAAGCTTGTGCTGAGCTATTAAGTGATATTGCACACGAAAGGCTCAAACATGTGCACTTAGCTCACCTTTCAAGCGAATGCAATACTCCCGAAACTGCCCTTCAAGTTATTAAAGGGTTTCTCCAAAACCAAGGAATCAAGCTTGAGATTAGTATTGCTCCTCAGCACACAATTGGCAAGCCTATTTACTTTAGTGAGAGTGCTGAGTTGGCCTTGAATGGTCTCCATGAGTCCTTGCTCGTTTGATTGCAAAAAAGGGAAAAATTCTAGGCATGTCCCCTTAGTTGTATGGGCAAGGCATCACCCTTATTTTCCTTTAATGGTTTTTATCTCATAAAAAAACCCTCAAGCAATCCCATAAAGTTGCTGAGGGTTTAAAAAACATCTGAGTTGTAAAAGACGCTTCTCAATGAAAAAAGGCTTTAATTTTATCGAGAAAGCTTTTTCGAGTTGGCAAATTAACGGCCCCCTCTAGCTTAGAAAACTCCTCAAGCAGTTCTTTCATCCGCTTACTAAGTTTAGTGGGCGTTTCAACAAAAATTTTAACTAGAAGATCTCCTTTACCTTGCCCATGCACATTGGGGAAGCCTTCTCCTTTTATTCGGAAAACTTTCCCATTTTGAGTCCCTTCAGGTATCGCAATACGGCAGGTATGTGCAAAAAGAGAGGGGACCTCTTTTTTGCATCCGAGCGCAGCTTCTGTAAAACTAATAGGCAAATCGAGCAAAAGGTCATTGCCATCCCTTTCAAAAATCTCATGCGGTTCGACCTGAATAAAAACATACAGATCTCCTGGAGGCCCCCCGCCTTGTCCGGCATCTCCATATCCACTCATGCGCAGACGCATTCCTGAATCTACACCTGCTGGAATATGAACTTTGACATGCTGCTTTTCTTTGACAAGGCCACTTCCTCGACAAACGGAGCACGGATCAACAATCATGCGCCCTTCACCGTGACACTGCGAACACGTCATCGACATGCTAAAAAAGCCACGCTGCTCGAAAACTTGTCCGGAGCCACCACATCGATTGCATTTTTTTATGCCCGCGGCAGACCTTGCCCCTTTTCCTCCGCACTCTCGGCAAGTAACATAATTTGTTACCACAAGCTCCTTGTCAACTCCTCGCGCGGCTTCTTCAAAAGAAAGAGTAATAGTGACCCGTTTGCTTGCTCCTTGCCTAGCTCCTTGGCCTCCAGCATGCCCTCCGCCAAAATCTCCGCCACCGAAAACACTGTCAAAAATGGAATCAGAACCCATTCCACCAAACGCGCCCATAAAAGTGCGCAAAGCTTCTTCCATAGAAGAATACCCCCCGCCTCCCGCTGCAGCAGCGCCTTGCACGCCTTCTTTGCCGTACCGATCGTATAATTGCCGTTTATTGGTGTCGCTTAAAACTTCATAAGCTTCGGAGATCTCTTTAAATTTTTTTTCCGATTCCGAGTCGCCAGGATTTTTATCTGGATGATATTTCAGGGCCATCTTTCGATAAGCCTTTTTAATTTCATCCTGAGTAGCATTGCGTTGTATTTCTAGAGTGTTGTAATAATCTGACATATGCGATTCCCAAATGGGTTAACACTTATGAGCGGTGCAGTACACAGGTACCCATGTCACGCTATAACTGGATTTATTGGAAACTTGGTCTTTATAGATAACTGAATGACATCCCAACTTATCCCCTTGCTCAAAGGAAACAAATTTAAGGAAAGGCCGCATAAACCGACATGAGCGCTCTCTGACAGCCTTATTTATTTTTTAACGCTGCTTTTTATATTTTAAGGCAGCCTTAGATTTTGCTCGCTTTTTTACCGATGGTTTAGAGTAAAAGCGATGGGCTTTAACAGACTTCATGACGCCTTCTTTATCGAGTCTTTTTTTAAGAGCTCTAAGAGCTTTATCAAGGGGTTCTCCCACCCGCACTTTAACAACTGTCATTTAACCTTAACCTTACTTTTTGAATTTATTCTGCATCAATGCTTATTTCAGTTAGAGAGTGGTTCAGTGTAAAATTACTTAAAATCCCTCTAAACTCTCATAGATAGCATTATCATACGAGAGTCGCAACATATAAATCAACCTAGAAATGCAGGCCTCTAGATAAAAGAGTTCCGTCAACTAGCAGAATAGAATTCGTAGGTTTGAACCCGATTTAACCACCCCTGTAACCAACGTTTTTCATTCCTTTGAGGAGGTGAATTCTGCACCCGATTTTCAAGCACACTCCTCGCACTCCGAGCAAATTCTTTAACAGGTTCATCCGATAGGTTCATCCCCAGCAGGACTTGCCGCAACCCCCATCCGCCCCCTTGGTATCTTTCTTGCGGAGAAACTCCCTCTCCTTTGAAGTTGACATAATCCAATAAAGCATAAGTGCCCGCCAAAGATTGGCTCAATTGGCAGAATTGCCTTTGAATTTTTTCTTGCTCTTCTGCACTTAAATTTTCCATCAGGATGGGCAACGACCTTTCTAACCGTTCGAACATGAAATAAATTTGCAGGTCAACATTTTCGGCTAAAAGTTGGCGCAATTCCCTTAGCTCTTCTTTATCTTGAGCAGCCATAAATTCCTCTCGCGTTTTCCATGGGCAACCATCAGCTTGGATTAACCATTGGGGAATGGCCACTTGATGCTTACCTAGAAATTTTATCAAATTAGGAAAGGACTCTTTAAAGGGAGAATTTGAATTTTTAGGATGCCAAATAAAATGCCCAATTCCTAGGGAGGCAAATTCTTCTCCCGCATTCCAAGAAGTTAAACCGGCAACAGATTTTTTACATTCGTTTTTCCAAATTTGCTCCCCCATTTGGCGGGCTTGCTCAGTTGAAATCTGAAAAGCTCGGCAAGGAGGGGGCAATAAAAAGAGACATCCGACTATGACAAACATAAGAAATGGGTAATCGCGCATTGACCCTCCTGGGAAATTAACGTATGGCAAAATTGAAAGAACAGCAGCAAAAGCTACGGTCATCCTAACTACAGGACTTAGAGAGAAACAGGAATACCTGGTTCTAAAGGAGACAACCAAATTTTTTCCCAAGCATTGCATGAGGGGAACCCGCCTAAGTCAACTTGGAATGCTATCACTCTTCCAAAAAGGCACTAAGTTTATAACAATCCGCTAACCCTAACTGGGGATAGATCGATTTCTTATCTGACCTAATGTCTCCTTGTTAGGAAAATGGGCTGTTAAAAGCTACCCTATCCCCTCTCCAGGGAGTTTTTCTAAACTCAAGAGATTGTTTTGACAATGAACTAGTTGCCAGCTAAATAATAAAAACATCTAAAGAATATGTCTTTCTCGGGCACTTCCTGTGAAAGCATATAAGTAAGGATATCAAATCTCTCGATTTTTTCAACTTAAAGGAAACTTTCATGCAATTTACCCATTATTTGCACTATATCCGCCATCTCCATGCTTTTCAAGCGACGCTCCCTAGAGGCCAGAATGACCCGCCCCCTTTTACTGAAAAAATTCCCAAAGAAAGAGACCTGACTTGCAAAGCCTTAAAAAAGTTTAAGTTATCAGGAGATTCCCAAACCCAGTCCCTTTTTCTTACCAGCTTGCCCCTCTCGATTCAAGCTTACATTTTTACTTTTTTAAAGCAGGATTTACATCCCTGCGCAACGGTTTGTCATCGCTTTCGTTTTCTGGCAATTAACCAGCTATTAAACAAATATTTCGGATACACTTCTGAAAATAAAGAACGCATGATTCTGCAAGCGTTTATTTATCTGGAAAATCAAATGAACAAAGAATTGAGCTCTATGCAATTTCTAGAAGACTTAAGCGAAACGAAAAGCAATCTGATAGAGGCCAAAGGTAAGCTTGAAAAAATTTTGCATTTTTTCTCTCTATTCAAGATTCATTTTCATTTTATGCTGATTTTAGAAGAAAACGACCATAATAAAATTCTTATTAAAGGCAATTTGACCGAACTTTACCATTTCCAAAAAGCCTGTGAAGCCTATTTAAACGAATGCTCAAAACATTTAAAGAGAGGGCAATCTCACTGAACCTAAAAGCCTAGAGTCTGCCAAAACAAACTCTAGGCATTCTTTTTTATCTAATTTCTCCTCCCGCTTTTTTATTCCTCTTGATCTCGACCTATTTTTTTGTTTAAGATAAAAACTTATTCAACCTTTTTATTCAGTCACTTATGGATTCAAAAAAAAAACGGCCGAAAAAATGGGTCGCATGCCCTATCGAAGAGGAGTATTTTGGGGATGACCGCAAGGCATACCGCCAGGAAAGAAAACTTGCTTCCTTAAGAGATCGTTCTAAATATAAAAAAACCGATCGAGAAAAACATGAAAAACACCTAACCGAACAGCGCAGCGCCAAACTATCCAAAAATGAATGGGAAAAAGGGCGCGTGATCTCCATCGTTCCCCAGGGAATTCTTGTCTCTTCCAATGGCCAAGAATTTCTTTGTACCTTGCGCGGAGTTTTAAAAAAAGAGCGGGGATTAGCAAAAAATTTAGTCGCGGTTGGCGATTTTGTCCTTTTTGAGAAAAGCGCGCCTGAAGAAGGTTTGATTGCTCATGTGGAGCCTCGCAAAACAGTGCTTTCACGAGCAGATAATCTTTCTAGGCGTAAAGAACAGCTTATCGCCGCTAATATTGACCAGGTTTTGATTACAACTTCGGTTCTAAGTCCGCCTTTAAAGCCTTCATTAATTGATCGTTATATTATTGCCACGCAAAAAGGAGGAATGACTCCTCTTATTGTAGTCAATAAAATTGACCTATTGTTTACCCCCTTAGCTGCAGACAATCCTCTCCTTGAGCAAGAAAAAGCTCTGTTTGAGGAGTTTATCAAGGGATACCGGCAAGCAGGCTTACAAGTTATCCCTGTAAGCACTATCACAGGCGAAGGGATCGCTCTTCTTAAAGAACAAATGCGCGATAAATCTTCGGTTTTTTCTGGCCAATCGGGCGTGGGAAAATCTTCTTTAATTAATGCCCTAATTGGCACAGATTTACGCACAGGAAAAATTGTGCAGCGCACAAAAAAAGGAACCCATACCACGACAACCACGCAACTTATCCCTTTAGATTTTGGGGGATGGTGCATCGATACACCGGGAATAAAAAGTTTTGGAATTTGGGATGTGAATCGAGAGGAAGTGGAGAGCTATTTTTCAGAAATTCACCTTATTGGCCGCATGTGCAAATTTCCGGATTGTTCCCATTTGCATGAAGAGGACTGTGCCGTTATTCAAGCTGTTGAAGAAGGCAGAATTTCCCCCCTTCGCTTTGAATCTTATCACGATCTCCTACACAGCATTACACAAAAACATCTACGCCGCTGAAATTTTAACCAACAAATGAGGTGAATATGGCTTATATCCGATCCGTAAAAGCGATTGAAATTCTAGATTCTCGTGGAAACCCTACTCTTGAAGTCGCCTTAAAGACCGATCGAGATGTGGTCGTAAAAGCCTCAGTCCCTTCTGGGGCTTCTACAGGCGAGCATGAAGCAGTTGAATTGCGAGACGGCGATCCAGCCCGTTACCATGGGAAAGGAGTCCAACAAGCCATCGCGCATGTGAATGGCCCGCTTGCTCAAATTTTGGTGGGGCGACATGTTTTCGATCAACCAGAGTTAGATTTGTTGATGATTTCTTCCGATGGAACGGAAAATAAAGGGCGTTTTGGAGCAAATGCAATCTTAGGCGCTTCTTTAGCCCTTGCGCGTGCGGGAGCTGCTACTGCCCATTTGCCTCTTTATCGCTATATCGGTGGTTGCCATCCTTACATTCTCCCCTGCCCTATGATGAATATCATGAACGGTGGAGCTCATGCCGACAACTCTTTGGAATTTCAAGAATTTATGATTCGCCCAATTGGAGCCCCTACTTTTCGGGAAGCCATCCGTTGGGGAGCAGAAATTTTCCACACCTTGAAAAAAATTTTAAAAGAGGAGGGACATGCGACGTCGGTTGGAGATGAAGGAGGTTTTGCTCCTAATTTACCCTCAAACGAAGCTGCTATTGAGTACATCTTAACGGCTATTGAAAAAGCTGGCTACCACCCAGGCTCTCAGGTTACTCTTGCTTTAGATTGCGCAGCGTCTGAGTTTTACGATAAAGCTACTAAGACCTATGTGGAAAAGAAAAGAAAACGGCAAAAACAATCGTTTGCCCAACGCTCAGCAGAAGAGCAGGTCACTTATCTCGAATCCCTCTGCAATCGATACCCGATCGATTCTATTGAAGATGGCCTAGATGAAAACGATTGGAGCGGCTGGAAATATTTAACCGAAAGGCTTGGTAAAAAAATCCAAGTGGTGGGCGATGATATTTTTGTCACCAACCCCAAATTCTTACAAAAAGGTTTTGAGCAAAAGATCGGCAATTCAATTTTAGTGAAGGTCAACCAAATTGGGACTTTAACAGAAACCTTAGAAACAATTCGACAAGCTCACACACATGCTTATTCAGCCATTATTTCTCATCGATCCGGGGAAACAGAGGATAGCATCATCGCAGACATTTGCGTGGCAACCAACTCTGGCCAAATTAAAACAGGATCCTTATGCCGAACAGATCGCGTAGCAAAATATAACCGTCTACTAAGCATCGAGGCAGAGCTTGGCTCAATCGCACGATATGCGGATAGCAATTCAGCTAAAAAACTATCTTAAGGCAAAAACTTGTTTAAGCTCGCGCGGACAATTAGAAATAATCCCATCCACGCGAGCTTGAATAAGATAATGCATCCTTCCGGGCTCATCGACCGTCCAGACCCAAACCTTTTTCCTCATCTGCTTTAATTCGCTTAGTCTTCTTTGGGTAAGCATACTATAGTGCATCGCGACGATATCAGGCTCATAGGGCGCATGCCGATGCCATTCTTTTTCTTCGTCAATGATTGAAACTAAGGGAAAGGGGAGTTGCATTTCTCGTAAGGCTTTTAAAATATCGGCAGAGAGAGATCCCACCACCACCTCGGCAGCCCGATTCGTCTCTGCCAAGACCACTTTAAGGACAGCCTGCGCTAATTCTTTAGGAGGGGCTGATCCCTCCTTAATCTCTACCATCACGCCACATTTCCCTTTGCATAAGACAAGCACCTCAGCCAAAGAAGGAATTTTTTGACCTGCAAAAGCTGAATCAAACCATTCCCCTGCATCCCAATTTTGAAGCGCAGAAAAATCACAATCCATAACTGCCACACCGTTTGCATGGGGAATCGTTCGGGAAAGATAAAGGTCATGAATGACCACTGGAATGCCATCCTTAGATAAATGTACGTCCACTTCAATATAATCTACCCCAATCTCTAAAGCTTGTTGAAAGGCAAATAAGGTGTTTTCAGGCGCATCCGAAGAATTACCTCGATGGGCAATACTTGCTACAGGAGGAGAGAGAGGAAGATGGGGGTGCAGAGAGGTTTGAAAAAAGATATCCATCGAAAAACTTGCCCGTTATTTAAGCTCTACACGGCGACTTTAAGATTTTTTTTCACAAGCTGACAATGTCGATTGATCCAGGAAAAACACTCTTTCCCAATTCTCACCGGCACGTTGATTTTTTTTCCATCTACCAAAAAGGTTGTGGGAATTGTGTTCAAACGAATCCATGTTTGTAGACGACGAAATAACTCTGTATTGGGATCTGAGCGGCGGAGAGTTTGCACAACTTCTTTACCATCTTGGTGAATTTGGGGATAAGAAAATTGAAGGCCCCATGCAATAGAATCTTGCCCAAAAACCATTGAGCGGAATTTACCATCACGCGGAGAATAGTCCAAGGTATGGGCTTGCAGCTGGATCACCGGCTTGCCAATACGCACTAACTGTTGCTTCTCTCCTACCGCTATACAGTAAAGAGCTTCTAAATCCGCGGTAAATACCACAGAAAAAGAGGAGGCTGTGGCCTGGTAATCAGGAATTTTTCCATTCATAAGGGTTTGAAGGTAATTTTGGTAACTTTGTAAGAAATCGACCTGTGAAATTTCGCCGGATCCCCCCTCTACCACTCTTCCCATAGAATAAATATGAAAGGCCCCCAAATTCTCAAGTAAAGACTGCATCGGTTCACACCCAACAAGCATGGATAAATTTAACCATTTAGAAGCTTGTAAGGGGACGGCTTCCTCAACTTTTACCAAGCGTAGTGCGTGAGTCATCGTACATTCGACTTTGAAGAAAACTTTAAAGAGCCTGAGATAAAGGAATGGATGAAAATCCACCCAATCCCTATACAGATGGCAGAATCTGCCAAATTGAAAACTGGATAATCGTATCCCCATAGGACAAAGTGGAACATATCGACCACATGACCATATAAGAAGTAATCCACAATATTTCCTATGGCTCCCCCTATAATGAGGGCGAAAGGAAGTTCTAATTTTTTCTCGTAGCGATAAAAAAGTAAATAGCAGAACAAGAAAATAATTAAAAGGATGCGAAAAATTAGCAGGTATTCTTGAAAGTCGGCAAAGATGCCTCCGATAGCCCCTCTATTTTCCACGTAGTTAAGTGAAAACTGGATTCCAAAAAAGTTTTGGAAAACTGGTACCCCTCCATAGGGATACCTGTAAGTGTCAAACCTTGGTTTAGGCAAATAGTGAAAAGCACAATATTTAGATGTCATATCAGATATAAGGACTAAGATACTAATCCACAGTGCTTTAAACTTTAGCATGCTTAAATGAGACCTTTTTCCAACTTTTCTTGAGCTTTCACTGTCATGGAAGCATAAGGAACCGCTTCTAAACGTGCAAGAGGGATTTCTTCCCCTGTTACATCACAAATTCCATACGTATTATCGTGAATTTTCTCTAAAGCCCGATCAATTTGTCTCAAAATTGCGTACTCTCGTGTGGTCACTTCCAAATTGATTGTTCTATCAAAGTCATCTGTCCCTTGATCAGCTTGATGTTGAGAGTAACCAGTTGCTTCATCAGGTTTTTTGACTTCTTCTGTCGATCCTTTCAACAGCCGTGTCAACTGGTCACGCATTTCTTCTAGTCTTTTTTTAAATTTTGCCACTTCAATTTTTTTCAACGCCATTCGTTTCTCCTTATAGACCCATCTGTTCGATTTTATTCACAATCTACCCTACCTATGGGAATGCTCTCCATACCCTTTCGCCGCCTCTGAATTTTACCCGAGAATTTTGGAATAGGTTTCGGATGCCACGATCAAGACCCATGCATGAGTGAAGATCTAAGCATTTCGAAATCTAGCCAGAAGAGATCGAAGAAAACTCAAAAAGCAAAGCCGAGCGCGGTAATGGTCGGCAAGTAATTTTATGAATAAGAATTCGCTATATTTTATTGGGCCTCTCTTTGTCAAGTATAACTTATTTACCAAAAATTTTCATGCAAATTCACTCGTAAGGATTCTAGTTTAGCGAGCAGGGATACGCCTTTAGAGCCGAAGAAAGACAATCTTTATCTCCCCTAGGCTTTATTTCATATTTTTTTATTTACCCTGAATAAACTGCAAGCATTCTATTTATTTCAACAAAAAAAGAAAAGGGCTAATTAAACAAATTAAAAATTAATTATGGTAGATCCCCTCTCAAGTGACTAAGGAGATAAACGTCGAATTTCCCATTCATTCTGCAGATAAGCTCTATATTCGAAGCGATCATGAAGCCGATTAGCTCTTCCTTGCCAAAATTCAAAGCGTGTAGGAATTAAGCGAAAACCGCCCCAAAAAGGAGGTAAGGGGATAGGCTGCCCAGCATACTGTTTTACTAGCTGTTTGTATGTATCTTCCAATTCATCCCGCGAATTAAGCTCAGCATCTTGTTTAGAAGCCCACGCGCCAATTTGGCTCCCTCTAGGTCGTTTAGAAAAATAGGAAAAGGACTCTGCAGAAGACACTAAAACAACCGACCCTTCAATGTTGACTTGCCTTTCGAGAGATCGCCAAAAAAAATTAATAGCAGCAAAAGGATTATCCCTTAATTCGCGCGATTTGCGGCTTTCTAGATTGGTAAAAAAAACAAAACCTCGATGATCGAAATATTTTAGCAGGACAATTCTTGAAGAGGGCTTTCTAGCCAAGCTGGTAGTTGACAAAGTCATGGCGTTTGGTTCAACAGCTTCTTCATTTATAGCCTCTCTAAACCATATTTGAAACTGATTGAAGGGATCGGGGCTTAGACCTTCTCGCCTTAATTCGGATTTAGAATATTCTTTACGCAGTGTTTTTTTTTCACCCATTTAAAGATTCCTTTACAAGGATTTGCCTAAGACGTTAAAAGTAATAGCAGAATATTCATTTTGCTCAAAGCCTGAGGAGCCTCCTATGTCTAGTAAACTCTCTTTATCACAGCTTCCCCTTAACGGTAAAAAAGTGCTTGTTAGGGTGGATTTTAATGTTCCTCTCGATAAAGAGCAAAAAATTACGGATGATACGAGAATTCGGGCCTCCTTGCCTACCATTCGCTACATTCTTGAAAAAGGGGGAGCTGTCATTTTGATGAGCCATTTAGGGAGGCCTAAAGGCAAGCCTTCATCTGAATATTCTTTGAAGCCGTGCGCAAAACGCCTTTCAGAACTCCTTAACTATCCGGTGCTCATGGCTCCCGATTCTGTAGGAGAAGAAACGCGACAGCTAGCGAGCTCTCTAAAACCAACTCAAGTGCTTTTACTTGAAAACCTCAGGTTTCGGGAAGGAGAAGAGTATCCTGAAAAAGATCCCACCTTTGCAAAAGAACTGGCCTCTTTGGGCGATCTGTATGTTAATGATGCTTTTGGAACAGCTCATCGCGCTCACGCCTCAACAGCACAGATCACGCGCTACTTCCCCGGTAAATCTGCGGCAGGCTTTCTCCTCGAGAAAGAAATAAAATATTTAAATAGTTCACTCATTCACCCCTCTCGCCCTTTTTGCGCCATTATCGGAGGATCAAAAATCTCCACTAAGATCGGGGTGATACAAAGTTTACTGCAAAAGGCCGATGCAATCCTTATTGGTGGGGGAATGGCTTACACTTTCTTGAAAGCTCAAGGAATCCCGATTGGCAACTCAATTCATGAAGAAGAATTTTTAGATAAAGCCAAAAGCATTCTTCATTTGTCCTCCTCCCGCCATGCAAAAATTATTTTGCCGGATGATCTTATGATCGCCGATTCTCTTTCTAAAGAGGCTACCGTTCAAACCATCGCTGCCCAAACAGGGATTCCCTCTCCCTTTCAAGGAGTAGATATTGGACCTCAAACGATCCAGAAGTTTGCTAAAATTTTGCAGAGCGCGACAACTATTTTTTGGAATGGACCGTTGGGCGTTTTTGAAATTGAGCCTTTCGCAAAAGGCACTTATGCAATCGCACGCATCGTGGCAGAATCTTCCGCAACCACAATCGTAGGCGGAGGTGACTCGATTGCGGCTTTGCAAGCTTCCGGCCTCTCCGAGAAAATCACCCATCTTTCTACAGGAGGAGGAGCTTCTTTAGAATACATTGAGCAGGGAACTTTGCCAGGCATTGAAGCTTTGAGCGATACAGCTTTATAGCAACCACCCTTGAAATAGTCATTGCAAAAAATGTGTTTGTCATGTAAAAATTATGACCGTAAGTATTGTACTTATGGAAGTTATGCAAACTATGTGCTCTCTATATCAACAGTCACATCACTCTTACCCCCCAGTCTCTTCACTTAAATTTTCCTTTTTTTCTTTACAGGCCCTGGCCTGTAAATGGCTAGCATGCATCCATTTTTGTATGCCGTGTTTTTCTAAAAAATTTCCAATTTTTAACCGAAGGGTCATTTGTGGAAAATTCCGCTTACGGAAATCCTATATTTAGTAAATGGCGGGCATTGCTTTGGCCCGTTCACCGCGATGAGTTACGTAAACTCATTCCTCTGTTAGTTATTTTCTTTTTTATTTCCTTCGATTACAATGTCCTTAGGACGATGAAAGATACCTTAGTTGTAACGGCTAAGGCCTCAGGTGCTGAAGTTATCCCTTTTATTAAAGTATGGATTCTTCTGCCTGGCGCTCTGCTTATGACTTTTTTATTTACTCGCCTATCTAATCGTTGGTCTCAAGAAAAAGTTTTCTATGTCATGGTTTCCACCTTTTTGGTTTTCTTTTTCTTGTTTGCTTTCTTCCTCTACCCCAACCGGGAACTTTTACATCCTCACCAAACGGCCGACGCGTTAGAAAAAATTTTACCCCCAGGATTAAAAGGGCTAATTGCCATGTTCCGCAATTGGACATTAACCATGTTTTACGTCATGTCCGAACTGTGGAGTAATATCATTTTATCCATGTTATTTTGGGGGTTTGCGAACCAAGTCACTCGCCTCAATGAAGCTAAACGTTTTTATGGGATTTTTGGCATAGGAGCTAACTTATCAGGGATTTTTGCAGGACAGGTTTCTGTCTTTCTTTGCCAAACGGTGTATAACCCCTCTTTACCCTTTGGAGAAGATGCTTGGGAACAAACCTTGATTTTGCTTGTCTCCCTAGTCCTGTGTGTGGGAATTGCCGCTATGGTTTTATTTCGTTGGTTTCATAAAAAGGTTTTATCTCTTCCTCGCTATTATGATAAGGAGACAGTTGAACAAGAAAAAGAGGCAAAGGGGAAGCTTTCTATCCGAGAAACTTTTGGATACCTTTTACGTTCACGCTATATGTTATGCATTGCCCTCATCACAATCGCTTATAATCTTGTGATCAATCTAGTTGAGGTTATTTGGAAGCACCAATTGCGAGAGCTTTATCCTGACCCCATTCAATTTAATCTTTACATGAATCAGGTTTCTACAATTATTGGAATTGTAGCCACCACAACGGCGATTTTTATCTCTGGGAATATGATCCGAAAATTTGGCTGGACCTTTACAGCCCTTATAACCCCCATTATTCTCCTCCTCACTAGCATTGGTTTCTTCTCCTTCTTTTTCTTCCGAGATTCTTTATCGCACATCGTCAATGCCGCATTAGGCACTACCCCGTTGGCCGTAGTCGTGTTCTTTGGCTCTGTCCAAAATATTCTTTGTCGCGGTGCTAAATACACGGTCTTCGATGCGACTAAGGAGATGGCATTTGTTCCATTAGATGTGAAAAGTAAACTGAAAGGCAAGGCTGCCATTGACGGAGTTTGCTCCCGCCTGGGAAAATCTGGCGGTTCTTTGATCCATCAAAGCTTATTAGTCACTTTTTCAACAATTATGGCGAGTGCCTCATATGTTGCTGGATTTTTATTAGTGATTATTGCAATCTGGATGTACGCTACACGGTATTTAGGAGGGCAGTTCAATGAATTAACTTCGGGAGGCTCAAAGTCAACTTCAACCGATTTGAAGCCCATTAAACCTCGGTTAATTAACGAAGCTCTTTAAAACTTAAGGCGGAATAAATAATAAAAACGACTTTTTTGTAATTTATCTGAAAAGTCGTTTTTATTATTTAGTAAGGTTTATTTACAAAATAATTTAAACTTTTAATTGCATTTTAACATTTTTTTTAGTAAAATGAGTGGTAAAAAAGGAGTTTTATGACTCAGCCTTTACTTTCGGAATTTGGTCCTCTCCGTTCAATCATTTGGCCAATTCATGCCCATGAATTAAAAAGAATCGTCCCCCTTTTATTGATGCTGTTTCTGATTTGCTTCAATTATACGGTTCTTCGAAATATGAAAGATGCGGTCGTTATCACAGCATCCGGTGCTGAAGTGATTCCATTCATTAAAGTCTGGGTCATGCTTCCCATGGCCGTTCTCACGACCTACTTATTTACTAAGCTCGCTAATCGGTATAGCCAAGAACAAGTTTTTTATATCGTCATGGCGACCTTTCTTCTTTTTTATGCCCTCTTTGCCTTTATCATCTACCCTCAACGGGAAGCTTTGCACTTTCACCAAGCGGCTGATTTTATTGAACAATATCTCCCGACAGGATTCCGCGGCCTTATCTCAATGTTCCGCTACTGGTCGTTTACCGTGTTTTATGTGATTTCGGAAATGTGGAGCAATATTGTAATGACAGTTCTCTTTTGGGGATTTGTCAATGAAATTACTAAAATCAATGAAGCAAGCCGCTTTTATGGGGTATTAAGTGCAGGTGCTAACATCTCCGCCATCATAGCAGGACAAGCAGCTATCTATATTTCAAAAGCAGACGGATTAAGCCTACCCTTTGGAAACGATCCGTGGGAACAAAGCGTGATGACCCTCGTTTTAGCCGTGATTATCTCAGGAATAGGGGCAATGACCATCTTTAAATGGATGAATCAGAATGTCTTAAATGATGCCGATTACAAGGCGTTGCACTCCGCTTCTAAGCCCCTTAAAAAGAAAAAAAAGCTCTCTTTGCGAGAAAGCTTTGGTTATTTATCTAAATCCCAATATCTCCTTTACATCGCGATCATTGTAGTTGCTTACAATCTGGTCATTAATTTAATTGAAGTTGTCTGGAAAGATCAAGTCAAGCAACTGTATCCCTCGCCGACTGATTTTAATGTGTACATGAATAATCTAGCTTCGGTGACTGGAATTGTGTCCACATTCATGTCATTCTTCATGGCTCGCATTATCAATCGCCTGGGATGGACCAAAACAGCCTTGATCACTCCCATTGTGATGGGGGTAACTTGCGGGGGATTCTTCACCTTCCTCTTCTTCCAAGATCACTTGGGAGGCATGGTGTACGCCCTCACTGGATTTGCTCCCTTGACAATTTTAGTCTTCTTCGGATTCGCTCAGAATTGCTTAAGCAAGGCAGCAAAATATTCAGTGTTTGATGCGACTAAAGAGATGGCCTTCATCCCACTAGAGCATGATCTCAAACTCAAAGGCAAGGCAGCTATTGACGGTGTGGGATCCCGCCTAGGAAAATCTGGAGGATCGCTTATTCACCAAGGACTCCTCATGCTCTTCGGAACATTTAGCAGCAGCGCCCCTTTTGTAGCCGGTATTTTAATGGGGATGATTGTTCTCTGGATTACAGCCTCACGAGCCTTAGGCAAACAATTTGTGGCTCTCACCCATCTTGAAGAAGAGGGGAAGCCTCAACCCACTCTTAAAGCTAAAGATCAGCCAGCAATTGCCTAAAATCGAGCTAATCAAAGGAAGTGAGATCAGGCAATTCCACTTCCTTTTAACTTGGATTTAAGAGAAAAATTTGGAATGAAATCGAGAAACAAAGTGGCGTTTTCTACAGCTAGCCTATTCCTTGGTAAATCGACCCATTTTGGGTTGGACTAAAGAGAGCAAATCTTTCCCTCGCATCACGATAGATTCCGTACTCAATCCGCAATTAAACGCCACTTGCTCAACCTCTGTTAATTTTTCGTCGTAGAATGTATCCACATTTAACAAATTGCCAAAAGGAGGCACTCCGCCGATGATAAGGCCAAATCGTTCTTGAATAACCCCAGGATCTTCAAATTCACATTTTTCGCCCACCAACTCCGCAACCGCTTTCATATCGAGCTTTAAATGAGAAGGAATATTGAGCTGGTAGTTCTTTTTAGAGCTTTTACCTTTCACAATAATAGATTTTACCCCTTCTTCTAGCCGTGTGCCTCGCACGCGGGCGGAATCTTCAGAAGTGGGGGTAGCTTCATGTTGAATATGTTGAAAGGAGATATCCGCCTGCTTAATGAGGCGTATAATTTCATTGCGAATGCTCTCTTCCCCAAAAAAGATCTTAGCTTTCAGGCGATTGCCGGCAATCCGTTTAGGATCAGAAGGGAAAAGCGAGCATTCCCGGATATTTTTAAGACGTAAAATTGTCATGGTAATCCGTTCTAGCCCCATTCCAAACCCACCATGCGGAGGCATTCCAAATTTAAAAATGCTTAAATAGTCGGTGAAGTTTGCAGGATCCATTCCCTTTTCCAAAATTCCTTCCACCATAGCTTCATAGGTGTGTCGGCGTTGTCCGCCTGAAGTAATTTCTGTCCCAGCACACAACAAGTCGAACGTATTGGTTAACTCTGGCTGATTTTCTTTTGGATAGGAATAAAAAGGACGCTTGCTTCTTTTCCAGTCGATCACGAAAATTAAATCAGTGCCATATTTTTCTTGTGCATATAAGCAAAGCTCTCGTTCCGCAGCTGGGCTTAAATCGGGCTCTTGCCGCTCATCTATGCCAGTGCGTTGAAAAAAAATTTCCTGCGCTTCAGCAAACGTCACGCGAGGAAAAGAAACATCCGCTGGGGCTTTGATCAGCTCTTTGCCCAAAACTTCGATCTCTTTTGCGCAGTGTTTTTTTAGATGTGCGATAATGGCTTTTATACATCCTTCTTGCACATCCATCACCTCATGCCAATTTTCGAAGAATCCCATCTCGAATTCAAACTGCTTGCCCTCCGCTAAGTGACGAGTGGTTTGGGAGTTTTCTGCGCGAAAAAATGGCATTAAGGCAAACACGCGCTCATTAACTCCCACCATAATTTGTTTATAAAGCTGGCTACTTTGCGCCAAAGTAGCGGTATGCCCAAAATAATCGACATTGAAATATTCCGCTCCCCCTTCAGATGAAGCGCCAATGATATTAGGAGCAAAATACTCTACAGCCCCTATCCTATCATGCATAAAAAGGCGAAAAGCATGGGTAATTTCAGCCTGAATTTTAAAAACAGCTTGAATTTGACGGTTGCGCAAGGCAATAGGGCGGTGATCCAAAACATAATCTAAGTCTGATTGAATGGTCGGCTTGTAGTAATCAACAGGGGGAACTTCTGTAACGGGAACTTCAATATCGATTTGAGGATCTACAATTTCGACTCCTAAATCAGCTTGAGGCGCTTCTGCTACCCTTCCTCGAATTTTCAAAATAGAACCAGGTTGCAGCGCATTCACTTTTTTCCAGGCTTCTTTATCTTGGATCACAATTTGCGCAAAGCCTGTGTAGTCACGTAAAATCAAAAAGTTTAACTTCCCAAATGGTCGTGTGTTATTTAACCATCCTCTTACCATGACTTCTTGGTTCAAATACTGAGACAATTCAGCCGCCAAAATTCTTTTCATAACATCCCCTTGATTGATGACATTGGAAGAAAAGTATAAGAAAGAAAAAGATATTTAGCTAGAGCTCCTGTTTTGATTCTTCATTGAAAAAGGAGGGTTTGGGCTCCAATTTTTTAGAAAATTTCGACGTTCCTTTGTATGAATCGGACACAGCATCGTTCAAGCCGGTCAGCTTACTTATCTAGGTCGAGAAAAAAATCTGCAATTTCACCTCTCCCCTTTTGACCATTTCCAATAAATAAGATTGAAGTAAAATATTCTTTGGTATATCTTACCCTACTTTGCAATCGTTTGAAAAGGCGGGAGTTCCTATGAAGTTCTCTAATTATCTCTGGCAACAAATTTTACCTATTTATCAGGAAATTTTAGACAGCCCTTTTTGTACTGAGCTTGCGGCAGGAAAATTAAGTCAAGAACGATTCAGTTTCTACATGCAGCAAGATGCCTACTACCTAATTCATTATTCTCGTACCCTAGCCTTAATTGCAGGCCGTGCAAATACGCCCCGGATGATCGATATTTTTCTAAATTTTGCTTCGAGCGCTCTTGCTGCTAAACATCATTTACACACAAATTTTTTATCTGCAGATTATTCGATTGATAACCTTCCTCTTTCACCAACTTGTATTGCTTATCCCAGATATTTAATTGCGACTGCCACCACAGCTTCTTTGGAAGAAGCCATTGCCTCGATTGTCCCCTGTTTCTGGCTATACAGAGAAGTCGGTCACCATGTGGGAAATCAAATGGGAGATAATAATCCTTATTTACTTTGGAAAAGTACTTATTCGAGCCAAAAATTTTCCGATGATACTGACACCGCGATTGCCATGCTGGATGAAATGGCCGATAGATGCAGCGACTTTATGCTAGCTCGCATAGAAGACACTTTTAAAACCTGTTCCCAATTTGAATGGCAGTTCTGGAACGACGCTTATTCTATGAATTGTTTCCCAAAAGCTAACAATGAAAATAGAATGTTTGTCGCTTAAATTCTTTACCTTATCTTCTCTTTTACCTAGAAACTAAAGGATTTAAGCTTGTATATCGGGCTACTAGTTGGCGCTCTTAACAAAAAGCTTTTATCCCATCCCTAGGGGGAAGAGTCCGCTTTTTTTACTAACTCTTGAAAAAGGGTATCATCGCGCAAAATATCAAATTCTTTTTTCTTCAAGATTTGCTTAGCTGAGGGGAGGCCATCTTGAATGGCACAATTTAGCCATCCAATGGCGGGTCGCACCTCTCCAAGAAGCGAATGGCATAAGGCATTGATCAAGGCACTTTCAAATCCTGGTTCATCCTGATAAAGCTGGTTGCCGAGGTTTATGGCATGCCTCAATTCTCCCACCCGATAAGCCAGCTGTTGTAAAAGGAAGGAACCATCTTGGCTTAGCCCCCCTTTGAGTTCGTTTAGAGCTTCATAAGCCTCTTTGAATTTACCTTGTTGACTCCAAATTGCTGCAAGGTGTTCCGTGGCAGTGGTATATAAAATCCCCTTTTGAGAAAGCTCCCTAATTTTTTTAAATTCCCTCACGGCTTCCTCAAATTTGCTTAGAGCCGCCTCTTGCTTTGCTTTTTTAAGTAACGTTTGTAACTCTTCATCTTGATCTTGTGCCGTAAGGGATAAACTATTTTTCCAACTACGATAATTTTCAAAGGTTATCATTAAAAATAAAGCCGCGGCAAAAACTTGCCTCACCATAAAAAAACCCACGCTACAAATTGCTGAGAAAAGCATACTGACAAATAAGGCAATTTTGATTCCCCGCACACCAAATATCCCTTCCATCACAATAGAGAGCAAACGCCCGCCGTCTAAAGGATAAACAGGTAGTAAATTTACCATGGTCCAAAAAAAGTTTGCCATCGCAGTAATTTTCAAAGCGTAAATCCCTAAGTGATTAGGGGGACCTTTAAATAGGCTTAACAGAAAACTGGCCGTTATAAAGAGTAAGAAGCCAGCCACAGGACCATTTAAAACAATGATAAATTCTTTCCATAAACTTAGTTTCACCCCTGATCTTTGGGTAACGCCTCCTAGAGCCACTAATTCGATGCGAGCTGTTTGCCCAAAAGCGACGGCTGTCAAAGCATGCCCATACTCGTGAATGAGCACGGATAAAAATACAACCCCGCTCCAAATTAAAGTTCCCCCCACTGTGCCGCTATTTAGCCATCCAATCAATGCTGCAAGCAACCAGAAGATGGGTTGGATATGTACAGGTATGCACAGAAAACGAGAAAAAAGATTCATGATAACCTTAAAGCTTTTTGGATTGTAATACCCATCTCGGCTGGAGATGCTGCTACATGCACACCAGCTTTTTTGAGCGCCTCTATTTTACCTTGTGCAGTCCCTTTTCCACCAGAAACAATTGCTCCGGCATGTCCCATGCGTCTTCCCGCAGGGGCCATCGCGCCCGCAATAAAAGCAGCCACAGGCTTAGTACAATACGTTCTGATCCATTCAGCAGCTTCCTCTTCTGCTTCTCCCCCAATCTCACCGATCAATAAAATAGCATGGGTTTCAGGATCTTTTTCGAATAGCTCTAATACATCGATAAAGTTGGTCCCATTTAAAGGATCGCCCCCGATTCCTACGCAGGTAGATTGGCCAAGTCCAAGTTGAGAGGTTTGCCAGACAGCTTCATACGTTAACGTTCCTGACCGCGAAACCACCCCCACATGACCTTTTTTATGAATATAACCGGGCATAATTCCAATTTTACATTCATTCGGCGTAATAATTCCCGGACAGTTAGGGCCAATTAAACGGCTTGTCTTGCTTGCACGCATCACGGAACTAACCTCCAGCATATCCCGGATGGGAATTCCTTCTGTAATACAAATAATGAGCGGAATGCCAGCATCTTCTGCTTCTAGAATCGCATCTGCCGCAAAAGGGGGGGGAACAAAAATCATGGAAGCATCGCAGTGCGTGGCTTTTTTAGCCGCATAGACCGTATCAAACACAGGAAGGCCTAAGGTTTCTTGTCCCCCTTTCCCCGGGGTTACGCCTCCAACAAATTGGCTTCCATATTGCAAACACTGCTCTGTATGAAAGTGACCTGCCTTGCCAGTCATTCCTTGAGTAATAACCTTTGTATTTCGATTCACTAAAATGGACATGAGGAAAGCCTCCCTTACTTTTTTACCACTGAAACAGCTTTTTCAGCAGCTTCCGCTAAGCTGTCTGCAATCACAAAGTTTATCTTGGAGTCTTGGAGCATTTTTTTCCCTTTTTCCACATTCGTCCCTTCCATGCGAATGATGAAAGGAACACTCACTTTCAATTCATTAGCAGCCGAAATCATTCCCCCTGCTAAGGTAGCGCAATTCATAATGCCTCCAAAAATGTTTACCAAAATGACTTTAACCTTAGGGTCTGCTAAAATAATTTTAAATCCTTTTGCTACTTTTTCTTGGGTAGCTCCTCCCCCTACATCGAGAAAATTGGCAGGAGTTCCCCCGTAGTGATGAATAAGATCCATCGTGGCCATGGCTAAGCCAGCTCCATTGACCATACACCCAATTTCTCCCTCTAAAGCTACATAAGCAAGGTCATATTCTTTTGCCGCAGCTTCATTGGCCGGAATTTGGGTTGAATCATAATAAGAAGCGATTTCAGGTTGACGATAGAGGGCATTTTCATCAATGCTAAGCTTTGCATCTAAGGCAAGCAGCTCATCTGTGGTAGTCAAAGCAAGAGGATTGATTTCTAACAAGGAAGCATCCATTTCCATAAAGGCTTTGGCCATGTTTTTTGCCAATTGCATGCCCTGCTTGGCGACATCGCCTTTCCAACCCATAAATTCTGCGATCTTTAATTGTTGAAAAGGCTTTAAATCTCCACCCAATCCTATCGGCACACGCATGATTCTCTCGGGAAATTTTTCAGCAACTTCTTCAATATCCATCCCTCCTTCCGGAGAGGCAATTAAAATGGCTTGAGCTTTTTTTCGATCAATAATAGCGCCGAGATAATACTCTTTTTTTATCTCCACTATCGGCGAAATTAAAACTTGATGGGCAACCACCCCCTCAGGCCCTGTCTGATGATTGACTAGTTTCATTCCGAGCAAAGTATTAGCAGCCTTTTCAATTTCTTTTCGATTTTTACCGATTTTTACCCCACCAGCTTTCCCTCTGCCACCGGCATGTACCTGTATTTTTAATACGGCTTCGTTCAACTTTAGCTTATCTAAAGCCTCCGAAAGTTCCTCTATGTTGGAAATGACCGCATACTCTGTGAGGGGTATTCCATATTTTTTTAAAATATATTTAGCTTGAAATTCATGAATATTCATCTTTTCTTACCCTTTCCGTTTTTTTCGTTATGTGCTAGATTCTCATTTCTTAGCAACAGATAACCACACTTGAAACCAGTAGGGAAAGATGGCCTTTAATTTCTTAAAAAATTCATTTGAAAAAGTAAAAAATGCCCTCACGCACACCGGCTCTCTATTAGGTAATAAGATTCGCACTCTTTTTCAAGGCCCTCTCGATGAAGAAACGTGGGAAAAATTAGAGCAGCTTTTCTATGAGGCAGATTTAGGCGTCCAAACTTCCATCGACTTAACAGAGCAGATTAAAAAACAATCGCAGCAAAATCTTTCATTAAAAGCAGATGAATTATTAAGAATAGTGCGCACTGAAATTGTGCAAGCCTTAACCCAACATGCTTCTCCTTTAATGACCGCCTCTTCTTACCAAGATCCCCTCGTGATTTTAATCGTAGGGGTCAATGGAAATGGAAAAACTACTTCTACAGCTAAACTTGCTAAATTTTTTCAAAGCCAAGGGAAAAAAGTGCTGGTGGCGGCTGCTGATACTTTTCGGGCAGCAGCGGTCGAGCAGCTGGATGTCTGGGCTCAACAACTCAAGATCGATATTGTAAAAGGAGCACCCAAAAGTGATCCCGCCGCTGTTGTCTTTGACGCGCTTAGCGCAGCAAAAGCTCGTCAAGCTGAAGTTGTGATTGTGGATACAGCAGGTCGTTTGCAAACAAAAACGGATTTAATGCAAGAGTTAGAAAAAATTAAACGTTCTTGCAAGAAATTCAACCCTCATAGCCCACAAGAAACCCTTCTTGTACTCGACGCCACTACCGGGCAAAATGGGATTGACCAGGCCAAAGTTTTTAATCGCTATACCCCCATCACAGGTCTTATTCTCACTAAGCTGGATGGCACTTCCAAAGGGGGAATTGTGGTAAATATCCATAAACAGCTGGGAATTCCAGTTAAATTAATCGGTGTGGGAGAAGGCGTTGATGATTTAGAATTATTTGACCCTGAAAAATTCACCGATGCACTTTTTTCTTAACAACTTGTTAACTAATCTTTCAATTATTTGACACTTTATTCATCATAAAATAAAATTATGTTTATAAAGTTACCTAATTAAGTAAGTCTAGGGGATGAAAAAAGGGTGCCCTGTTTACTTGGCTCGTAACCGTTATATTTCTCAGTTTAATTGTTTGAAAATCGCTTGTTTCTCAATGATTCTTTTCATTTAAAAAAAGGATCCTATTATGAAAACAATAAAATTTTTATTACTGTCTACTTTACTAGTAATCTCTTTAGGCTTGAGTCAGCTACAAGCCCACGATGGTCATGGAGGTGGCGGTAGCCACGGAAGAGGAGGTCATCATGGAGAGGGGCATACCCGAGGATGGAAGGGAAACCATGGCCCTCATCGTGGGGATGGGGGCCATGGCTGGGGCAAGCACCACTCCCACTGGTGGGGAGGGGAGTATGAGGGATATCCTTACTACTATTACCCTTATGATCCTTATTATTATCCCTACTTTTACGATGCTAGCACCGGCTTATATATTTACACTTATTAAGCTTTATAACAGAGGGATATCCATTCCCTCTTTAAAAAATTAGGGAAAACCGTTTTGACAATTTAGTGGAGTCATCTTATAACCAGAATAAAGAGAGATAAGAAGATTAGCGAGAAGTTGAGCTGAGAAAAGTTAAACTGCAAGCGCAGCGTTGGTTTAATCCCAACCCGTCACCCTTAGAGGGTCTTGAGCCTTTTTGGATTAACCAAAAGGGAGGAAATTTCCTCAAGAAGCCTAATTAAGGCTTTTACTCAACCTTAAGTGACAGTTTACCAAAAACTGATGACGGAGCGCTTGCAGTTTTTTTTTGATCCGGTTCTCCTTAGCCACTCCTTGAATGGCAAAATCAAAAACTGAAAAAGGTTTATTTCTTCCCCTCTTTTCCTTACTTTTGCAACAGATAGCGCATTTTCCTTCGGACGATTAAAAAGAGAAAGGGGCGGTACATGAAAGAAATTTGTTTTTGGTCCGTAGGAGATGGAGATTATGCATGCATGCTTCAAAACTTAGTGCGCTCTTTTAGAGAAGTGGGGATGCAAGAGGATTTTGTTGCTTTTAGCGACCGGCCTATTCAAGGGGCTACCCAAACGATTATTGTAC
Source organism: Parachlamydia sp. AcF125 (assembly GCF_018342475.1). Classification (NCBI taxonomy): domain Bacteria; kingdom Pseudomonadati; phylum Chlamydiota; class Chlamydiia; order Parachlamydiales; family Parachlamydiaceae; genus Parachlamydia; species Parachlamydia sp. AcF125. The sequence continues at coordinate 240,175 of NZ_JAEMUD010000001.1, forward strand.
CTAATTTTGATAAAAATTTTTACTTATTCAAATTTTCTTTCCTTCAGTGGTTTATTAAACAACCTTACACTTACGCGATCTTTCTCGATGCCGATAATTTTTTTGTGCGCCGCCCTCCTGATCTGCTCGATCTCATGAGCGATACCCCTATTCATACCTTTTTTGAAAGCGATTGTTCTTATCCAGCCGAAAGAAAGACATGGTGGGAATGCCCTTTAGAAAAATATGTTAGCATGATGCGCGCATGTGGCGTCACCCATGAAAAAATATACAATATCAATGGGGGATTTTTTATCGTCAAAAGGGAAGCTATTCAATTAGTTTGCGAGCTTGCACACGATTTTTGGACCTATGCGGCCGAACAAGGTTTTCTATTCACCGATGAGCCTCCCTTGGCCTATGCCGCCCAAATGCTTTGCGGAGATATGGAAAAGCATTTACTAAAAAATCACTTCGATATGTGGGCCACCGATTGGACAGCCCACTACAAAGATAGGCTTCCAGATGGGCATAAATGGATTTTTAAAGATTACATGCGCTATCACGCCTTTGAAGTTAACCCTGCTATTGTCCATGCGCTAAAAAGCAAAAAAGCCCTGATTGCTGAAGGCTCCAAATACCTCCTGCAACCTATTTAATTCAAGCCCATTCTAAGTACTTATAGAATGAATACACCCTCGTTTTTCAGAGGAAAAAGGCTTATCTAGCTGAAGCCTTGTCTTGGGAGAATTGATTGCGAATAAAGGAGATCACTTGTTCATGTCTTTGAGCAAAATGGGCCTCCAGCAGGAAACCAAGCGTTTTTTTCGCTTCTGCTTTATCAGGGAGGTTTTGAATTTTTTGTAAGTCAATCCCCATTTTTTCCGTTAAAATTTGCACGGTTTCAAAATCAAGCTCAGGCGATCCTTCCAAGATTCCCTCTACCAGAAGTTGAGATAAGTGAATAGGATTCCCTTCGAGGTCTTTGTCAAGATGGGAAGCTTTTAAGAAATCCCTTAGACCTGCCTGTACTAACCTCTTTTCAAGAGGTTCTTTCTTTTTTCTCCAGTATTCTAATTTTTTCTCCGCTGCTGCTATCCGTTGATCGATTTTTAGCTTGGCTTTGTTATGCTCTTCCAATTTTTTTTGCAACTTCTCACTTTCGATTTTTAATTTTTTATGGAGACTTTCAATTTCATCGGGGGATAGTTTCTCTTTTTTATGTTTTTTCACTAAAAGCTGCAAAGCTTTTGGCAAACGGCTGAATTCCACCTCTTGCGTTAGTTTTAAAGCTTCCTTTATTTCGTACATTTTAGCGTTTATCTCATGAGCCGCATAACCGTTTCTCACTTTCTTAATTTTTTGTATTTGCAATTTAAAAGCTCGATAGGAAGCAGGGATCCCATATAGCGCGAGACGTTGATTCACTCCCTTTAACCACTCTCTTGTCAAGGTCGGTTTTTGGGAGTAAAAATAAAGTCCTCCTGCCAAGATTGTAGCCATTGAGGCCAAAGCAAAACCGAGTCCAATTAAGGCTAAACCTAGAGGGGGAACTGAAAAAGCCCCGGCAAGAATGCAAACTGTTAAGGTAGTGACAACAGCTGTAGAGATAATTGCTAGAAACAAAGAAACCGTGGATGCCCTCAACTTAAACTTCGAAAAGCGATACTCCAATCTTTGTTTTTTCAAGCCTTGAGATTTGAGTCCATTGCGGGCCAATTGAGAGAGCGTGTTTTGATGTTGAATCGTCTCCTCTATTAAACCCTCAACCGCTTCAAGCAGCTGCTTTTGGGTAGTAATGGTGGATTTTGCAGAAATACTTATTCCCGCTTTTTTTAAAGCTTCTATTCCTTCTTCAAAAGACTTAGACTCTAGCTCCAACTCATCTATAATCTTTTTTAAAGCTTCACGACGCTTCTCGTGGGCTTTCTTGCGCTTTTCTAATAGAGTTGAAACAAGCGCTTCCGATTTTTTCACTTCCTCTTCCCCTATTCGATTGATAGAAAGTTCAGCTTTTTGAAAAGTTTTCATCCACTTAAGCTGCATTTTTTTATCGTCGGCAGCTTTGGAGAGCTGCATCCCCTGGGAAAGAATCGCTAATATTCCTGAAACGCTTCCAATGCCAAATCCAACCCACCCTGCAACAGCCCCGAGCCCATGCCCTACTTCTGTAGCAATCCGAATTCCTTGCTTTGCAAATTGAGGCGCAAACATCGCAAATTTTAAGCCGATACCAATCGACTGTTCTTTTAGTACAGGCTTACGCAACCTTAACCACTTTTGCACCTCTTGAATCTTTGCTTTTAAGAGAGGATCTGGGCGCTCTTTATATTGAGCTTTTAGTTTCGTTAATTGCTTGGCAATTTGCTTATAAATGACAATCCGGTAAATCAATATCCCCGCATTTCCTAAAGTAGCGGGAAAAGAATAGGCCATGCGCAAATCACCGACGTGAGTTGAGATGGCTTTTCCTATCTCCTGATAATCATAAATTTTTGCCACGTTCCCTAAAGGGCTTACGACAAAGTTATTTAAATAGCTAATAGGGGTATCTAAAGTGGATAAAGCATTCGAAAAAAACTGATTAAATTTTCCTGCAGCTTCATCTTTAGCTAAAATGAGATCAACCCAATGAGAGGCATTTGTTTCGGCCCATTCTGAAAGAGGTAAGAGGTCTGCTTCTGCCGCGCCCTCTGCAAAGCTAAGGATTCCCTGAGCCCTCTCTTCTAGGAAATCGAGCATCTTTAAGCTCACTTCAGGGGCCTCATCCGAAATCTCTTTCTTCAGTTCTTCTGGAAGTTTTTTAAAGGGGACAGGGCTCCTTATACCCCTCGCGCTGATAGAAAATTCCTCTAGATGACTTTGCTCAACGTCAATTCCTCTGCTCTCCACAGAACTGATTGGAGATTTAGGCGAGATGTCCTCAGGATTAACCGGATTCATAAAACCTCACACATAGATGGATGTAGTTTGTTCTTCAGCTTGAATTTCTTCCATTTTTTTCCAAATAAAATGAATAAATTTTTTTTCGGTGAGCGCAAAATAGTCATCCAAATGTTTTTGCACCGTATGCTTAATAGCGAAATCACCCTCTGCTTGTCGTTTTCTCACGTCTATCCCGAAACGGCGATCTAAAATATGCAAGGTTTCTTGATCCAACAAGTGGGGGTGAGTGAAAATTCCATCCACAATAATTTTTGAAAGGGGGGCGGGCTTGGCAGGGGTAGAGCTGAAAAGTTTCATTTCGTGCAAATAATCTGCGACTCCCGCCTGCTTCAATCGATCTAGGAAAGGCTTTTTTTTCGCATTCCAATATTTTACTTTCTTCTCTAAACGCTGAATTTTTTTTGCCCGGTTTGCTCTTTTATACTCGTATGATTTAATTTTTTTCTTATATAAGCTTTCTAGCTTTTCTAATTGTTTTTTATAGAGTGCAACCTCTTCTGCAGATAGCCCAGATGGCATAAATTCTATTGTGGAGCGCTCCCTTCCCTTGGAAAGCTTTTGAGAATGAAGGGAGAACTGCCCCAGGATACCCTCAATCTGTTGAATTTGAACGCGCAGCTTGTAGGTAGCGGCTAGCTCATCTATCTGCTTTTGCTGTTTTCTTTTTAAAAAGTAGCGCCTAAACGCAGCAGGAATTTCGTACATTCTTAAACGGAGATCAACCCCTTTTATTATTTCCTTAAAGCGGTGGGGATTTTTCCGGTAGAAATACAAAAGTCCTACTCCTCCTAAAATAAGGACTGCCGCAAAAAAAAGCGCGGCCAAAAGGATCAAAGCAAATGGGGGAACTGTAAGGATTGCCGTCATGACTAACACATTTAAAACAACAACCGTTGCCACGGCTAAGGTAGTTAAAAATAAATTTGCGAGGCTAAGTTTGATGCTAAAGCCGAGTTTTTTTTGCACGCTAAGCACCTTCATCGCTTCAGAAGTTAAGAGGGCCTGTCTTGAACTGATTTGTATAGTGTCTTGATGCCTTGCATAGATGCATAAAAGTCGCTCTTTTACTTCAGACTTGTGCAATTCTTCTTTAAGGCTGTCTAAGGAAAGGGTTTCTTTTATATCCTCTAGTCGAATTCCCTTTTCCCTTAATAACGCTTGAACTTCGTCTAAAGTAATGGCAACCTTTATTTTTTCTAAAAGTTCTTCAATTTCGCAGCGCCCCCTTTCCATTTTTCTCTTTTCTTCCAAATGGCGCTGTTTCAATAAAGCCTCTATCTCTTCTGAAGCCTTTGCTTTAAATGGCTCCCTTGTTTTATCGATAACTCGCGGTTGAGAGAGGTACCGCTCAGCCCATTTTTTATGAATTTTCTGATGGCGAATAGACCGAGCAAAATCAAAAATTGAAAATCCTAAATTAAGAACGTTGTTGATCCCCAAAGTGGCAAACCCGGCCGCTGCATCGATATAGCGCAGCAGGTCTAATGCTTTAGCAGCCATTAATAAAGGGATTTTAAGGGCAGCTCCTGCAGCTTCTATCCCTTTTTCTACCCTTGCTAAAGGGGAGGAATTTCGATTAAGGTGTTGCTTTTTTAACCAATAGGTAAGAGTCCCTATTTGATCTTTGAGATGGGGATCACCTGTTTTTTTGTAGGTAGCTTGTAAATCTTTCAGATAGGCTGAAACTTCCGCATTCAAAATAGATTTATAAAAAAAGAAATCTTTTTTAGAAGTTTCAGGAAGGATAAAAATCAATCGGGAAAAAATTTCTTCCGCCTTTAATTCTTCCTCTTTCGAACCCCCTAATCCCGCTAAGGATAATTCTTTTTTTCCCTTATAATGGTCTGCCGTCACCCCTCCCCCTCCTGTGTTGCCAGAGTTAGCGAGAATATTTTGGATGATTGTATCCCGGTTAACCTTAATCCATTCGTAAAAAGTGGGGGGAGGCTCATGATTTAAAATAGAGCTGATCTGATGCAATAATTCAATTTTATCAACGCTCTCGGCCAATTCCTGCACGCCATCTTTTTCATCAGATTGACGCTCTACCCCAAACTGGATAGGCCCCAGAATCATCCTCCCACACATGTGGACAGAAGCTTCGGAATGGGAGAGAGGCAGGGCTCTCTCCACCATCAAGCCATCTGAATTAACTCCTCCTTGCGTGGGATCAGCTGGATAAGGCTGAGGAGAAGCGCTTGTAAAAGTAGAGCGTTTTACCATCGTTTATCACTTTGTTAGCGCTAACATTTCTTCCAGCAGCTGATTAAATGTTTTTTCTCCAGTCGCGACGCTCTCGATCACCATGCTAAAAAGATCTATAATCATCATGATATTTCCTATGAGGCTAAACAGAAGCAAAGGATCAACTTTATTTCCCTTTGTAAATAAAACATACCGATAATAAACCTTATCTTCTAATTCCCCCAATTCAAAGCCCGGTAGCTCTAAAAAACGATTAATAAAGAGGAGTGTACTGGCTGTTTGAGAAGCAGCGGAGGATTCAACCGAAAAAGGCAAATTTACCATAAATTTTACCAAATAGTATTGTTTCTCTTTTTCTTGTGCCATCGCTTGCTTAAAAGCCGTGATTTGCAAGATTTTTTCCCTTTCTTGGGCATCATTTCCTAGAAATACTAAAAGTTGGTCATAAGAAACCGCGTCACTTGCTGGTTCTAAAGTGCAATCATATCTTTCCGCCGTTAAGTCACGCTGAATTTGCTTTAAAATGTTTACTTCTTTCATGCCGCTCCTAATCGATTAAGCGTAAAAAATATTTTTGTTTATTTCATTTATAGGATGGGGAAGTTTCTTAGTCTCATTTTGTAATTCTTCAAACTTACTTACCCAGTATAACATATAGTAAATAAATTCTTCAAAATAAGAATTAAATTTTGAATAATTTAGTCCATCTTGTGAAATAAAAGTAAAAAGAACTAAAGCTCGGTTATTCGGTTCATATCCTAACTGAGCTTTACCAGTTTCCTTGCCAAATAAATTCCCTGTTAAAGCTGCGATCGACAATTCTTTTTCTTTGTCGATAGGCAAAATCCCTACGGATGAATAAATAAAAAAACCGTTCTCAAAAACCGATTTTTCAAAACTAACCGTATAGGTTTTATTAATGATTAGACGGCAAATTCCTTCCCCATTGAGCTCTAATTTTCCGATTCCTTTTCTTCTGCCGTACTCTAGCAATATCTCTTCCAATTGCATGAGTGTCACCTTAAGGCGCTAGCTTGGGCGAGGAGGATACGGATAAAACCCTGCCTGTTGTAAAAAAACCGGTATACGCAACGTCTAGGGCCCACTTTGCGAGATCTGCCTCATACCAAACCGCACGAGCGGCAAGATGGTGTCCTTTATCAGCTATAAACATACAAATCACCCTATCTGGTTTTCAGGTTCTAGGATAAAAATTTGGCCGCGTGGAACCGCTTCTTTTGTATTGCATAAATCGTGCCCATTTTAAATCTCTCACAAGGCCTTTACCGCTCTCTTGAGGAGAGGTAAGACATTTTATGACCAGGCGTAAGAGAGGAAAAATTGTTGATCAGATTTTCTTTAGAAAGAGGTTTTTCATAAAAAATATCGACCTGAAAAAACTTAGACGCTTCGAGGAAAAAGGGAAATTTAGGTGACAAATGAATCTCCACATCCTCTTTTTTTGCAGCCTTGATCACATAAGGACCGCCTGGTGGAACTTTCAAACGATTTACCGAGCCTGTTCCTGTGTAAACCAGGATAGAACGACGATAAAGCGCCCAAGAAGCATCGGGCCCGTGACATTTTATCGTTAAAAATGCAGGCTGCATGGCTTTAGGATTGTGAGCAAAAGCCAGCTCTTTTTCTCTTCTCTCCATTTCTCTGTGTAAAGAAAGAGCTTCTTTAAAAGCCGCCACTTCTTCAGAAGAGAAAGCCATCTCAAGCGAATGGATTTCCCCCCTTTTAACTTCAAAATTTTTTCTAGACAGAATTTTAGGGGGAAGCGCACTTTCATCCACATAAAATTCCACTTCGTATAGCCCAATAGGTAAGGCCCTTAAAACCGTTAGAGATCCTGACTTTAAGCGGTAATGGGCAACCTCGGTCAAGCTTTCCTGTAGTAAAAAATTTCCCCCGCTATCTTTTAATCGATACTTTAATTGCTCCTCATTTTCCCCGAGAACAAGGAGAGGGTAGAAAAGAAGCAAAGTACCGACCTCTTTGCTTGGGAGAGCAGTTGTTTGTAAACCCATGCGCTGATTGGGAACATATGTACCGAGCATATTTTCTGCCTTTTCTCCTGGCTGCAAAACAATTTCCAGAGGTTGTGGGCATATATACCCGCTTAATTCTTCAAATAAGACGGTGTAGTCCCCAGGTTCTAACGCATCTGCCTTTAAAGAACCATCGGAGGAGCAATGGACTGTTTTTCCGGAGGAAGTATGTAAACTAATGATCGGTAATTTGTCAAATAGCGTGTGATTTTCAGTGACCGCGCTCACCGCAATGGAAACATAACGAGGCTGTAAGGTTTGATTAACTTTAGTAATTTGCCCAGCCAAAATTTTAACTTGCTTAATCTCCGGTTGGTAAAAGAAAGAATCCCGATTGGGAATCACAAATTCAAGCGTGTAATCTCCAGGAATTAAATTCTCCACTACCACTGTGCGGGAAAGCTTGCCCAAATCTTCTACACTCGCGTGGCTGGCAGGATAAAGCTGCTTATCCTTATCATTTTTTCGCAGCCAAAAACGCACACGCTCTAAGCGCTCCCCTTTCACACCTGTTTGATAGGTTACCACTAAGGTTCCGGTTGTGTCGTCTGCCCATCCGGAATAAGTAAATCCACACATCATGATCGCCCAGAAAAAACAGAAGCAGATTGTTTTCACTGATCCCCCAATCGTTTGATCGCTTTTATTTTATATTTTTAATAGACATTGACTTAAGAAGTTGAATATCCATAAGATACCCTCAAAAAACCCTTTGAAGAGGTGAGCCTCACCTTATCAAAAAGTAAAATAATTTTTTGCATGTTTTAGAAAAAATATATTTCTCGCTGCGTAGAGTCCTTATCCTTAAGCGATAAAGAAGCAAAAAAATTCCCTAAAAAGATAAGCACTGCAACTAAATAAAGAATAAAATTAACAAATTAAAGCGATGGAAGTTTTTATCTCTTATGAAAGCAAATGGCTAAGTTTAAAAAACTTAAGATCTACACGCTCTAAATAGAGAGCTGTTGGCAAACTAGTTAAGCATCAAATAGGCGTTAATTACTCCTATTTGATTCTCATTCTTGAGCAAATCGAGGAAGCTTCACACGCAGATAACAAGGGACTAAAAGTATATTATTTTTCAATGTCAACAGAGTAATAGAAATGCGCCCTCCAACCCTAAAGCTTTTTTCTTTTAAGAAAATTTTCAACGCTTTTAATCTGCCTGCAGCCTAAGCTCTGACTTCTCCAGATTGATTGCCTATAGTAATAATAATAAAGCTGACTTCTGCATGGCTCAGCAAGCAAGATTGGAGAGGAGGTTTTTAAATTTTTTTTGTCTTTTTACCTTTCGCTTTTTGTGTAGTTTTTTTAGGTCCTTTAAAATAGTGAAAGAGATCAATACCCGTAAGCTCTTTTAATAATAACGCCATCCCTTTTCCGAAGGGATCGAGATACTTTTCCCATGCCTCTTTATTTGATTTAAATAGCTGGGAAATTTTATTTTTCACCTCGGCAAGGGATAGAGTGTCGTCCTGGATTAATTCTAAAGGATGGTGAAATTTTAATGCCCATGCAGCGATACTTTTATTTTCTACTCTTTGCCCTAAATGTCCCAAAAAAACGAACCAAGGCGCTAAATTGACCTTTTTCCGTACCCTGTAGATTTTTTTAATATTCTTTTTAGATGTTGGCTACTGGTTCGCCTAGATAAGTTATCGAGGGGAATTCGGGCTGCTTTACACTGATGATAAGGAATAGGGCAACAAAAGGAACATTTGATCAATGCTGCCAACTTGATTTGTTGCTGCTTTACTTACATAAATGCAGGATTGTCAAAAACTAGCTCAAAATTTTTTCAACAGGCAAGGGAAACAAAAAAGAGAGCAAATCAAACAGGGATATAAAAAATAGGAAAAAAACAATTATCGCATTGGCTAGAAAAGGGACTACTACCGCTCCCCGAGGATCACTGGCAGCAAATCCCTTTGAGAAATTATTCAAAAAAAGCTCAACAAGCAGCTCAAAAAGAGTTAATAAGTGCTTGTGAGATTAAACCTTTAGCAAAATTAACAGCCAAAGTTTACCCCTTAGAGGCCATATCAGCCTTTTGTGCTTGCATAACAGGCTGCGCAATCGAATCAAAAACAACCCCTCTATGATCTACTGCTCTATATTCCCTTTTGGCTTTAGATAAAGTCACATAAATGAAATGTCTCTTTTGCGCTGTAAAGGCTAAATACCAGGCTCTTTTCGGTTTTTTGGGAGCTCTCGCTTTTTTTACTCCCCACGCGCCATCTCCTATATATAAAACGCCAGAGGGCACCACTTGTCGATTTTTCAAAGGATGTGAGCGTTTATAAGCATGATCATGATTTTCAAAGGCTGCGTGTAGGCCAAACTGTTCAAATACCGTCCCCCAATTCGAACGCACCTGCACACTATACGGATATTGGTACTGACGTACGCATGGATAAGCAGGAATATGGTAAAGGGCAAATTTGTGCCATATTGCCTCTCTCTCATGTAGAGTTTTAGCTAGCCACTGTGTTTGCTCGCCTTCAATAGGATGAGTGTGCCCTGAATCCAAGATGATAAGGCTTAAATACTTTCCAAAGTCAAGCGCGCGATAACCAGGCACCCCAAATAAGGCGTAAAAAAAAGGAGCTTTCTCGGGGTTTTGATTGAATCCCCCTTCCACATCGTGATTTCCAAGGCTCGGAACAAGAGGAATCAACCTCCCCTCTGAAGTAACCATGGTCTTCTCCCACGCAGATAGCCATTCAATCCAGCGTTTATTGTGAAGGGCTTCTGAATAAGCGATATCACCGCCAATCAAAGCAAACTGAGGATTTAGAGAAGCGGCTTGCCGATTCATCTGGATCACATATTCCATTCGATCGTGATAAACATCTCCTCCCACGACAAAATTAAGAGGCTCTTCCAAGCTCGCAGGCATGGTTCTAAATTGATAAATTTTTTCCTCGGCCCCTAACTTAAAACAATAAGCAGTGCCAGGATCTAAGTGAGTCAGCTCGGCCCTGTGAAGCAGATAAGGAAAATCCAAGGGCATTTGGGTGTGAGAGCCTGTAACAGATTGCCACTCGGCTTGTTTATCAAAGCGACAAAATTGAAGTAAATCGTCTGTTTGTTCTAAGGCTGTAATCCATTGAACAGTCATAGTTGTCAGAGGATCATCTCTCCAAGTTAAGTAAACGCAGATAGGGGTTGCACCTTCCAAATGGATAAAAGGGGCAAGAAAAAAGAAAAGAGAAGCAATGAGATAAAGGTGAGCTTGCATAAAATGGGGGGAAGGCCTCCAAAAATGAAGGCCCTTCTTTAGTTACGGTTGTTTGGTATTAATTAATTTTTCTGCCAATTTTTCAAGGAGCCGAGTATTTCTTCCCAAGAATTCTTTTAATTCAGCAGGATCCATTTCTTTTTGCGATAATAAAGCCATTTCATAGATCTGTTTAACCAAATCACCTGTCAATTCAGGTTGAATTTGATCCAGCTTTTGCACCAATGATACAAAGGGACTGTTTGTGTTAACGACAAGTTTGCGTTTATCCATGAAACCTTTAACTCTTGAAGCATCTTTTGGATCTAAGTTGCGCATATAATCGCGTATACGCCGTTGCTGTTCATCGATGACAACAACCCCTGGAACAGACTCTGCCGCTAAACTTTTCGCTTCAACTTCTACCTGTTCATTATCAAGTTTGGAGCGTATGAAATCCGCTAATTTTCCAGCTTCTGTTCTGCCATCTGCATCTAAAAGCGTTTTTTCTTTTTCTTTATCGAGAATACTTTCATCGATGTCAGAATCTATCCGCTTGAAAATAACCGGACTAAGCTTTCCTTCCAAAAATTGGATGAGGTAAGGATCAAAAGGGCTACTAGCAGCTAAAATTTCGATTCCTTGCTTGTGATAGACCTCCGCAAACGGGGAAAGATGGTCATCCTCTTTGGTATAGAAGACCTTATCTTTAATTTTGGCTTGATTGCGCTCAAGGTACTCTTCTACTGTTGTCCATTCTCCACTTACATTCTTCCATACTAAGAAACTTTTAGCTTTTTCGTAAAACTTTTCATCCTCTAGTATTCCAAGCTTTACAACTTGCCCCACATCTGCCCAACATTCTAAAAAGCGCTCTCTTTCATTACGGTACAGGGCTGCCAAACTATCCGCCACCTTTTTGGAGATGTGGTTGGCTAGCTGCCTAACTGTACGGTCCATTTGCAAATAGCTGCGTGATACGTTTAAAGGAATATCGGGGCTATCAATCACGCCTCTTAGGGCCATCAGGTAATTCGGGATCACATCTTTGCAGTTATCCGATACAAAAACCCGATTGCAGAAGAGTTTAACCGTATTTTTGCTAATGTCAAAATCTCGATTGAGTTTTGGAAAATAAAGAATCCCTTTTAGGTGGAAAGGATAATCGACATTTAAATGTACCCAAAACAACGGATCAGGATCCATAGGATAAAGATGTCGATAAAATTTTAGGTAATCTTCCGCAGTACATTCTGAGGGAGATTTAATCCACAGAGGCTCCTCGTGGTTAATATGGGAATCTTCCAAATAAACAGGATAAGGCAAAAAGGAGCAGTAATGATTTAAGATTTGGCGAATCCGCGCAGGCTCCAAAAACTCTTCGCTATCTTTGTCCACGTGTAAAATGATTTCTGTTCCCCGTTTGGTACGCGTGCCTACTTCCAATTCATATTGGGCAGAGCCGTCGCAAATCCAACGTACCGCTTCAGCTCCTTCTTTATAAGAAAGGGTATTGATTTCTACTTTACTTGCTACCATGTAGGCAGAGTAAAAACCTAAACCGAAGTGCCCTATGAATTGATCAGTTTCATTATGAGACTTATATTTCTCCATAAATTCTTCTGCGCTAGAAAAAGCAATCTGGGCAATATACTTTTGCACTTCTTCCGCGTCCATCCCGATTCCATTATCCACGAAAGAAAGCGTTCTTTTTTCTTTGTCAATGTGAAGGCTAATGCGGAAAGGCTCGTCCGAGCTTGCTGTCAACTCCCCTTTATCTTGCAAAATTTTGACTTTATGGATCGCATCGCAGGCATTCGAAACAAGTTCGCGAATGAAGATATCTTTATCCGAATAAAGCCACCTTTTGATAATAGGAAGAATATTTTCACTGTGAATTTCTAAAGTTTTAGTGACCATAATATCGACCTTAGTTTTAATAATTTTGTTACAAAATTGGTTTTCAACTTCCATAAGCAAAACTGCGGGAAAAGGTTATCTTAAACCATTGCCGACTTTAAATAAAGCTTATGATCTATCTCAACCAGGTTAAAAAATGTGTGTATACAAGAATGGCCTTGTCAAAAAATAGAATTAATCTTAACATTTTTGTGTTCAAAGAATCTTAGATAAAAAATTAAAAATGAGCTGCTCATGCGCATGGCTTTTATTTCAGTTCTTGCCTTTTTCTCTTTCATATTTTCCCACTCCACAGCACAGGCTAAGCCCACTGTTTTGGTTACAATTGCTCCGCATAAATTTTTTGTAGAAAAAATTGGAGGAAGCACAGTAGAGGTACAATTGATGATCCCAGCGGGAGCCGATGCCCATACATACGAACCCACTCCGAGACAAGTGATGTCAGCCAATTCAGCAGATATTTGGTTTTTTATTGGGGAAGCTTTTGAAGCGCGTGCCAAAAATGCTCTTTTAGCGCATAAGCCTTCTCTTTTACTAGTCGACATGCGACAAGGCTTGGAAATGATCTCCGCAACCTCCTGTTGCCAACACCATCAGGGTTGCTGCCATGCATCGGGAGAAGATCTACACTTCTGGCTCAGTCCAAAAGAAGCTCAGCAGCAAGCCAAAACAATTGCAAGTGCTTTAATTGAAAAATATCCTGCCAATACAGAAGTATATAAGCAAAACCTTTTACATTTTTTAGAAGAATTAGAGGCCCTTGATGCTAGGATTCGCCTAATTTTGAAAGAGGCGAAAAATCGGGTAGTCATGGTGGCACACCCCGCGTATGCTTATTTTGCACGCGATTATCAGCTTACTCAGCTCCCTATCGAGCATGAAGGAAAAGACCCAAGCCCTCAACAGTTAACTAAAGTGATTAAACATGCCCGCAAGGAAAAAATCAAAACAGTTTTTTCCCAAGCGCAATACTCGCATAAAGTCGCTCAATTGATAGCTAATGAAATAAATGCTCAGGTTGTCATTTTGGATCCTTATGCCGAAAATTATCTCTGCAATTTAGAACGCATTGCGCATTCCTTTGCTGAAAATTAAGTTGAATGTAATAAAATAGAATAGATTTGTTGAAGGATTTCAAATTTTATGCCCTCTGCCATTCAAGTGAAGAACCTTTCCTTTTATTACCAGAGTGCTGGCATCCTCAACAATTGTACTTTTGAGATCCAAGCGAATGAATTTATAGGCATTATTGGCCCCAATGGAGGGGGAAAAACCACTCTTTTAAAACTTCTCTTAGGCTTTTTAAAACCCTCTTCAGGAAATATTGAGATCTTTGGTCATAGCCCGGGAATCAATTCCCATCGGAAGGCCTATGTTCCTCAAGCTGTACGCTTTGATCCTCAGTTTCCCATATCGGTTTTTGAAGTTGTCTTATCCGGAAGACTAGCTTCCCTCCCCTGGTACGGACGATATTCCCAAAAGGACAAAAAATTAGCTGCCGAAGCCCTTGAGCGGGTGGGAATAGCTAAAATGCTGTATAACCAAGCATACGGAAAATTATCGGGTGGGCAAGCGCAAAGGGTTTTAATTGCACGCGCACTGGTTGCGGAACCTGAAATTTTATTCCTGGATGAGCCGACTGCCAGCGTGGATGCGCAGGCAGAATCGGATATTTTTAATTTATTGAGCGAGCTTAAAGGCTCGATGGTCATTTTAATGGTCACTCACAATCTTAAGGCAGCTATCAGCCAAGTGCAGCGCGTCCTATGTGTACAAGGGACTGTACTTTCTCTTAAACCGGAGGAAGTTTGCGAACATTTTGGAATCGGCCTTTATCATACACCTTTGATTAAGTTGAAGTAAGCTATGTCTTTTTTTGATGCCCTCATGGCTAATTCTCTGCTCCTGTCCGCTTTACTCGCGGGTTTAGCTGCCTCGATTGTAAGCGGCATCATTGGCTCTTATGTGGTCGTTAAACGCATCGTTTTTATTAGCGGCAGCATTTCCCATTCGGTTTTAAGTGGAATTGGCTTTTGTCTTTGGCTACAACGTTCCCAGGGGATCACTTGGGCCTCTCCGCTAATGGGGGCATTGATTTCAGCTATTTTAGCAGCTCTTGTGATAGGCTGGATCCATCTTCATTATCGACAAAGAGAAGATTCTGTAATAGCTGCTATTTGGGCGATCGGAATGGCGGTGGGGATTCTGTTTATCTCCCAAACCCCCGGCTTTAATGTGGAATTAACCAATTTTTTAATTGGCAATATCCTCTGGGTTTCCCCCACAGATCTCTATATCTTATTTGGGTTGGATATTTTTGTCTTACTCCTTGTGCTTTTATTCCATACCCGTTTTCTCGTCATTTGCTTTGATGAAGAGCAAGCTCATTTACAAGGGGTCCCTGTTAATTTTCTTTATATCCTGCTTTTGATTTTAACTGCGATTTCGATTGTTTTACTGATCGAAGTGGTGGGGGTCATTTTAGTTTTAACCATGTTAACTGTCCCTGCTGCCATTGCGAATCTCTTGACTTCACGCCTCTCCTCCATGATGTGTATTGCAGTCATCTTGAGTATGATGTTTTGCCTGATTGGAACAGGCACAGCGTTTCATTTGGATTGGCCTGCAGGAGCTTCCATCGCCTTGGTCGCCGGGATCACTTACCTGGTGGCTTTGCTCCTTTTTCCCTTGTCCTCTCGTTCTTTAATTTATAAAGTTAAAAACAGAGCGTGAGTAGGAAAGGTCTCTTTTGTGAGTTATTTTCGAAATTAAATGAATCACAATAGATCTTTTGCTTTCTAGGGGAACGCAACACCACCAAGCGCAATTGTCCAAGGAGAACAAGCCATGCAATTATCATCAGATTTGCCACACCTTTACTTTGCCTATGGTTCTAACTTAAGTTACGAGTTTCTTAAAGAGAGACTAAAAAATGGAGAATGGCTCGACGAATGGCATAGAGAGGGGGTATTAGAGGGACAGCCGCCCCTTGATCTCGGCACCTATATCCTTGATGATTACGAATTTAGCTACTCGCTAAATGTCACCCCTTTTGGCGAGGAAGGGACTTCAGGAAATATCATCCCTAAAAAAGGATCTCAGGTGTATGGAGTGGTGTATCAACTTTCCGACGCGCATCTTGCGGAATTAGATAGAACAGAAGATATTCCCGAAGCCTACAAGAGAGTGGCAGTACAAGTACATAAATGCGCCACCAAGGTTTTAGGCAATTTTCCCTTGGGGGAATCTTTAACTGCATGGGTATATGTCGGAAATTCCAAATATATTCAGATAGAAGAAAATCCAAACCGTGAATATGTCAATCTTCTTATTCACTCAGCATTTGAACGCTTATTTCCCCGCGAATATATTGACCAGTATCTTCAAGCCAAGTATCCAAACGAAATATTAGAATCGGCAACCGTATAAAAGGCCCATCGCACCAGGACGATTTAAATAAAAAGCGGTTTGCAATACGCCTACTACAAACCGCTTGTCGGAAAGAGAGGGATTTGAACCCTCGATACCCTCGCGGGTATGCGTCCTTAGCAGGGACGTGCTTTCGGCCACTCAGCCATCTTTCCCTAATTCAATAAATATTATCCCAAGTGCAACAAATGAGAAGTGGTAATAGTATTCAGAATCCACTTTTTATGCAAGAAAAGCTTTTTAAGACCGATTATTTCCCATAGAAATGTTGTTGTCGAAATCGGACTTGGCTAGAATGAACCTTTTTTAACCACCAACCCAGGTTTTTGCATGCAAGCCTTTCAAATTGCACCTCTCACAGTTACAGCGTTTATCATAAAAAAAGGGGAGCCTTGTGATCAATATCTTATTCTCCGCAGATGCAGCTCTCATTTTTGTGGAAGCTGGCAACCTGTTACGGGTAGCATAGAAAAGGGGGAAACAGCTTGGGAAGCAGCCCTGCGTGAAATTCAAGAAGAAACCCAGCTTCAGCCAGACAGATTTTATGCGGCCGAGGTTGTGGAGATCTACTACGAAGTTTATCGTGACGCGGTTGTCACCGTTCCCGTTTTTGTGGCCTTTATCGAGACTCCCCAAGAGGTGACCATTTCTCCAGCAGAGCACGATGCCTTTTTGTGGTTACCTTATGAAGAAGCACTCAGCTATTTAGAATTCTCTGAGCAACGGCGCGTTTTAACGCATATACATGAAAATTTTATATGTCGTAAACCTAGCGAATTGTTACGCCTTCAACACCTACAAAACGTGGAAACCCCTTAAATTTAAAACAAGCCTATTCCTGCGTGAGAGAATAGGCCTAAGCAATCTAACTCGCTTCAACTGCATATCCATACTGAATAGGCCAAGCTGGCAATTGGTTAGCTATGGCATATTCTGCTTTCAAGGCCCAATAAGGCTCTCTCAACAATTCTCTCCCGATAAACACTAAATCCGCGTTACCCTTAATTACAATCTGGTTGGCATAATGAGGTTCAGTAATCAGACCCACAGCGCCCGTTAAAATTTTAGCGTTTTCCCGCACTTGTCTTGCTAGCGGAACTTGGTAACCCCTTTTCAAAGGAATTTGAGCTTGGGGAACCATTCCACCTGAGGAAACATCTATTAAGTCTACCCCTACTTCTTGAAAACTTTTTGCCAAAACCACAGATTGGTGGATATCCCATCCCCCTTCTACCCAATCTGTTCCCGAAATTCTCACAAATAAAGGAAGATTCTCAGGCATTATTGCGCGCAACCTTTGGGCCACCTGCAAAGGTAAACGCATCCGATTTTCTAAGCTCCCTCCATATTGATCTGTGCGGTGGTTACTGAGAGGAGAGAGAAATTGGTGAAGCAAATATCCGTGCGCTGAGTGAATTTCGATGATCTTATATCCGGCTTTTAGAGCCCTTTTACAAGCACTCTCAAAAGAATTTAAGATCTCTTGAATTCCTGCTTCATTTAGTTCTTCAGGCCATGGATCGGTTTCAATGAAGGGAAGGGGGCTGGGAGCCACTGTTTTCCATCCACCTTCGCAAGCTGTTTTTAGAAAATTCCCTCCTCTCCAGGGGACATCCCGACTCCCTTTTCTTCCCGAATGGGCTAACTGGATTGCAGGCACGGCCCCTTGGCTTTGAATAAATTCGACTAGGCGAGAATGTGGGCTGACGTGGTCGTCATGCCAAATCCCCATATCAAAAGGGGTGATCCTTCCCTTCTGTGTCACTGCGTTAGCTTCTACCATAACCAGAGAAACGCCTCCAGCTGCACGACTTCCCAAATGCACTAAGTGCCAATCATTTGGCATACCTTCTTTAGCACAATATTGACACATGGGGGACATCGCAATTCGGTTTTTCAAAGTAATGCCTCGAATTTTCAAAGGGCTGAACAAATCTGTCCCTGAATGCTCTCGCTGAGGTGCGATTCTCTTGGGACGCTTAGGGGGAAAAGGTAGATGGCCCATTTCTTCTTTCATTTTTATCCTTTTTAAAGATCGATTTTCTTCTCACGCAGCAAATAGTGGGGTGGAAAGGAGAGAAGACTTTATAAACTCGAAAATACTCAACTCTGCTCCAAGCCTCTCCCCCTCCTATTGCCAAAAATAAAAAAATAAAACGAGTAAAATAAGTTTTTTTGTAAAAAACAAGCCTTCCTTATAAAAATTTGGACCAAATTCGAAGGAGTGGTTGTGCAATTCAATAAATAATTTCTCCTTGATTATTAGTTCTTTAACCTGTTATTCTTGTTTAAAATTAAAAAATCTATTAAAATGATTATCACATTTTTAAAAGGGAGCACCCATGTCCAACCATTCATCCGACACATGGAACAAACAGTCGGGCTATATTTGGTCATTAATTGGTTCAGCTGTTGGATTTGCTAACGTTCTGGCCTTTAGTGCCCAAGTTTATAAAAACGGCGGAGGGGCATTTCTTATTCCTTATTTCATCGCGCTCCTTAGCCTTGGCGTTCCCATGTTGTTGCTCGAAGGTTTGGTTGGATATCAGTGGAAACTGCCTATTGTGAGTGCTTATGGAAAAGTGCTAGGTAAAAAAGGCAAGATGTTAGGCTGGCTTGCCATTTTGAGCTGCCTGACAATTGGGGGATTTTACATTGTTTTAACTGGTTATTCGGTTGCGTATACCTATTTTGCTGCAACTAACCAAATTCCAGAAGACTCCCAAACATTTTTTCTCCATTCTTTCTTAAAAGTCACCCCTTCCATCCGAGAAATGGGCTCTCTTTCCTGGACGATTTTGATTTCTACGCTGGCTGTTTGCGTGGCCACTTGGTTTGTACTAGTGAGAAATGTGAAAGATGGAATCGAAAAGATTTGCACCTTATTTATGCCTTTAATGGCATGTATTATGGCTTTTTTGGCAGTGATCATGCTTTGCTTGCCTGGGGGGATGAACGGATTGCTTTTTTATTTAAAACCTGATTTTTCCAAATTACTCGATCCGACATTGTGGCGAGATGTTTTTGGCCAGCTTTTCTTCAGCCTTTCTTTAGGATTAGGCATTATTGTAGGTTACTCCCGTCATACCAGCCAAAATACAAATATTGCCACAGCTATGATTTGGGTTGCTCTGGGAGACTTTGCTGTTTCCTTTATCTCAGGATTGGCAATTTTTGCGTGCTTAGCGCATGTCAGTTATGTTCAACAAATTCCTTTTGATTCCATCCTCTCCACCGATTCAACTTTTGACATTGGGTTTATTCTATTCCCTACCATGTTAAAGTTTTTTGGAGCCCCTTTCTCTACTATCATGGGAGTGATCTTCTTTGCCTGCATTTTTATCGCAGGGATTACAGGTGTGTTCTCTATCGTAGAAAGCATTGCCGGAAACGTTGAAGTAGAATTCGCCTTTACTCGCAAAAAAGCCGTAACGATGACCACCGCTATTTTAGGCCTATTTGGAGTGATATTCTGCATGGGCAATGGATCTCATATTATTAACGCGCTTGCGCCTATGGTATTAGGGATTAATATGTTAATTGGTGGATTGGCCTTAATTGCCACCTTCCAATATCGATCAAAAACCATCCGAGAAAATCCCCTATGGTATAAAGGCTCCCAATTGACGATATACGCCTATATGCTGCGCTACTTTGCCCCCTGTGTGCTAGCTTGCATTTTAGTGGGCAACTTGCTTCAAGAATTTGATGGATTTAATATAGATAAGGGGGTGCGATGGGGCTGGCTAGCAGGGGCTGTTTTCTTGTCCGCTTGCTTAGTTCTTTCAACCACATATGGCTGGTGCCTGCGACGCAAATCCCTCTTCAAAGCAAAGACGCCAGAAGCAGTGGGTTTCGAATAATTTTAAGGAGGACGCCCCTCCTCCTTTTTTTATTTCCCTACTTTTCAAATTCCCCCCTTTTCTATCTCCCCTCTTTGCAGAATTTTCTATCATTAAGCCGTTGTATTTAAACGATTTAAAACTTTTTTAGCGCAATTTTTAAAAAAGAAGAATTTTTAATTCCCCTACTCGCCTTTGTTTTGACTCTTTTTTTCCAACCACATATACTTGCATGACTGAGTAAAAAAGGATGATTTATGGATATTTCTAAGCCTCCAGGCGTTTTCGATATACTTCCCCGCGGCACAGAAGAGACTTGGCAGCTCTCTCATTTGTGGACATTTGCCGAATCGGTTATTCGTAAACTGGCTGCCGAATACGGATTTGAGGAGGTTCGCACCCCCATCTTTGAACGCACCGAATTATTTAAAAGAGGCGTTGGAGAAAGTACCGATGTGGTTTCAAAGGAGATGTATACCTTTGAAGATAGAGGGGGAAGGTCGATCTCGTTACGGCCTGAAGGTACCGCTCCTGTCGTTAGAGCTTTTGTCGAAAATAGCATCCATCAAGAATCCCGCACGCACAAACTTTTTTACATCGGGCCCATGTTCCGCTATGAACGCTCGCAAGCAGGCCGCTATCGGCAACACCACCAGTTTGGAGTTGAA
Organism: Parachlamydia sp. AcF125; assembly: GCF_018342475.1. Classification (NCBI taxonomy): domain Bacteria; kingdom Pseudomonadati; phylum Chlamydiota; class Chlamydiia; order Parachlamydiales; family Parachlamydiaceae; genus Parachlamydia; species Parachlamydia sp. AcF125. Next base: position 260,438 of record NZ_JAEMUD010000001.1, read on the forward strand.
GTGATCGGTTGTGAGGCTCCTGAACAAGATGCAGAAGTGATCGACCTCCTTTATACCCTCTATACCCGTCTAGGGCTTTCCAATTTGCGAGTTTATATTAACTCTATTGGAACTCCAGCAACTCGCATTTCCTATAAAGAGGCTTTAAAAAGCTATCTAAAAGAGCATTTTGACGAGCTTTCTGCTGATAGCAAAACACGTTTTGAAGCCAACCCTTTACGTATTTTAGATTCGAAAGATCCGAATGATCAAAAAATTGTGGCCTCAGCACCCTCTATTCTCGATTTTTTAGATGGCCCCTCACGTGACCATTTCGAAACTGTTAAACAGCTTCTCACCCTGTTAAATGTCCCTTTTGAAGTTAATCACAACCTTGTTAGAGGCCTTGATTATTACAACAGGACAGTTTTCGAAATTGTTTCAGGGCAGCTGGGAGCCCAAAATAGCGTAGGCGGTGGCGGCCGTTACGATGGGTTGATTAAAACAATGGGAGGGCCAGATCTTCCCGCCCTTGGCTTTGGGACAGGGATCGAGCGAATCATTCAAACGATGTTAAAACAAGAAATCCCCCTTCCCCCCTCCTATCAACCTGCCTTATTCTTAATTCCCTTGGGTAAAGAAGCTGAAAGGATATGCTTTACCCTTGCACATGAACTGCGTCAAAAAGGGATCTCCACTCAAATGGATTTTTCCAGAAAAAAAATTGGAAAAGCCATGCAGCTTGCTAACCAACTTGGCGCTCGTTTTGTAGCGGTGGTAGGTGATCAAGAGCTTCAAAAGAAAGAAGTCCAACTCAAGGAGATGGCGACTGGCCAATCTTATGTGGCTCCTCTATTTCATCTGAACCGTATTCTAGAAATCGAGACCAACACTTCCGACCTTTTAAAAATGTGGAACGAAATGCATGAGCCCTTTAAAGAGCCAGGAGAAGCAGAGTTCTTTTTCAAAAAAATTTCCCAATCCATTGAACAAACGAAAAACCTCACTCAGCAACTTCAAAATGCCATGGAAGAGATTCAAGGCATTATTGAATAAGGGAATTGCTCGCCGTTTTTCAGGAGAAATATGTTTAACTTTGTTAGAACTCACACCTGCGGAGCATTGCGCCAAGCAGATACTGGCACCTCTGTCATCTTATCAGGATGGGTTCACCGCTATCGAGATCATGGAGGGCTCATCTTTATCGATCTTCGCGATCGCTATGGCTTAACCCAACTTGTATTCGATCCTAAGGCTAATGCAGCCGCCCACAGCACCAGTGAAAAATTACGCTCAGAATGGGTTATCGCTATTCAAGGACATGTTATCGAACGTACCGCTGAAATGAAAAATCCTAAATTAGCAACGGGAGACATTGAAGTGGTTGTTGAGCATATCGAGGTTTTATCTCCCGCTAAGACGCCTCCTTTTTCTATCTGTGACGCATCGGTTGAAGTACATGAAGAGCTGCGCTTAAAATATCGCTATTTAGATATTCGCAAAGGAGATGTAGCAGAAAAATTAATTACTAGGCATAAAGCCATGTTGGCTACGCGCAACTATCTTAGCCAAAAAGGGTTTGTTGAAATTTCCACCCCTATCTTGGGAAAATCCACTCCAGAAGGGGCAAGAGATTACCTCGTCCCCTCCCGCATTCACCCTGGAAATTTCTATGCCCTACCCCAATCTCCGCAGATCTTTAAACAATTGTTAATGGTCGCAGGCATGGACCGGTACTTTCAAATTGCAACTTGCTTCCGAGACGAAGACCTGCGTGCTGATAGGCAGCCTGAATTTACGCAAATTGATCTTGAAATGAGCTTCGCTACTCCCGGCGTGCTGATTCCCCTTGTTGAAGGGCTTGTCCAAATGTTATTTAAAGAATGTTGCTCAATTGAAATCCCTTCCTCTTTTGAAACGCTTTCCCACACAGTGTGTATGGAAAAATATGGCTGTGATAGGCCGGATACACGTTTTGAAATGCCCCTTTCCACCCTTGACGATATTGTGGCAAACTCCACCTTTTCTATCTTTCTAGACCAGCTTCGCGAAGGGGGAACAGTCAAAGGCCTTTGCGTCAAAGGTGGCTCAGATATCACGCGTAAAGGCATTGAAACTTACACAGAATTTGTAAGTCGATTTGAAATCAATGGCCTAGCTTGGATGAAAATGCAAGAAGGCGCCTTGGCTTCTAATATTGTGAAATTTTTCTCACCTGAGCAACAGCAACAGCTTATCGAACGTCTCCAAGTGGAAAATGGGGATTTAATTTTCATGGTGGCAGACCAAAAGTCGAACGTTAACCAAGCTCTCGATCATTTGCGCCGACGCCTTGCAAAGGACCGCCATTTGATTCCTCCTCATACTTACCGCTTCCTGTGGGTGAGAGATTTTCCCTTATTTAAATGGAATCCAGATGAGCAACGCTTGGAAAGCGAACATCACCCTTTCACTTCTCCCCTTCCTGAAGATTTACATTTGCTAGATACGAATCCTTTACAAATGCGTTCGTCAGGTTATGACCTGGTTTTAAATGGATATGAAATTGGAGGAGGCTCTCAGCGTATCCACAACAGCGAGCTTCAGCAGAAAATCTTTGAAAAGCTCAAATTTACTCCAGAAGAGCTTAAGCACAAATTTGGATTTTTTCTGGAAGCTTTGAGTTTTGGAACACCCCCTCACTTAGGGCTGGCGCTTGGATTAGATCGTTTAATCATGTTACTCACCGATACAGATAATATACGGGATGTGATTGCTTTTCCAAAAACCCAAAAAGGCAGTGATCTTATGCTTGAGTGCCCTTCTGGTGTCCCAAAAAAGCAGCTGCATGAATTAAGAATTTCTGTAGAGGCGGAAAAGCAATGTTGATTTTTTTGACAGAATTTAGCCAATCCCCTAAAGTACAGGTTTGATTTTATTTCCAATTAAGAGGAGAAATTTATTTATGATTACGAAAAGTCGCATATGGGCTCTTGTTACTCTATCAACCCTACTTTTTCAAGCTAGCGCTCTTTTTTCTGCCGATCAAGCAACAACCCAACAGGAACCTAATAAACCTGCCCAAACAGCTCCTCAAGAAATTGACATCGTAAAACTTTCTGAAGCTTTCGGTAACTTTATTGGACGTAATTTGAATGCACCAGGTATTAAATTCGATCTTGAAAGCATCATCAAAGGGATGAGGGAGGGAGCTGCCAACAAGCCTTCTCCGTTGACCGATCAAGAATACGAAACCATGATGACTCAGCTACAAGCTAGGGCTTTTACAGAGCTTGCCAATGAAAACTTAAAGGCAGCCAACCAGTTTTTAAAAGATAATCTCAAGACACCGAAACTTGTTGAAATCGAGCCAGGCAAACTCCAGTACGTCATCGTAGAGGTTGGACATGAACCAGCCGTGACAGAACACGCATCCCCTCTTGTTAAATATACCGGGAAATATCTAGACGGCTCAGTTTTTGGAAGCTCTGATGATACGGGAGGCCCTGTCACAGTGCCTTTAGATCAAACAATCCCAGGCTTTAGCAAAGGGATTTTAGGAATGAAAGAAGGGGAAAAACGCAAACTTTTTGTACACCCTGATTTAGGTTATGGCACCTCAGGGCACCTTCCTCCAAATTCTCTCCTCATCTTTGATGTAGAGGTGATTAAAGCAGATAATAGCGCCGAAGATAAATCGAAGCCTTTGCCTGATTTTTCTGAGGAAAATTCCCAAAAAACTTCTCGTTAAATTTTACTTATTTTGCAAGGCAGCTGTGAATAGATAGCGGCCTTGCACTTTTCAAGGTTTCCTTTCGTGACTGTTGTTCTCTACCAGCCTCAGATTCCCCAAAATACGGGTAATATTGTCCGCACTTGTGCCGTAACAGGAAAAAATCTGATCTTGATTGCTCCTCTCGGTTTCTCGGTGACTGATCGTTGGCTAAAACGGGCCGGGTTGGATTATTGGGAAGGGGTAAATGTCCAAATTTTGGATAACCTCGAAGAATTGCTCGCTCAAACCAAACAGAATTTCTATTTTTTTTCTAGTCATGCCCGAATACCCTATACAGAAGTCAGCTACCATTTTCAAGATCTTCTAATCTTTGGCGCAGAAACCCATGGCCTTCCCTCCTCTATTACCCAAAAATGGCCGGAACGGTGTGTAAAAATTCCCATGATTTCGGGAGTGCGGTGCTTAAATTTAGCTACCTCGGTGGGGATTGGAGTGTATGAAGCGTGGCGACAACAAGGCTTTAAAAAAGAATAACCTCTTTTGAGATAATCCATTCAAAAGAGGCGAATTTGTTACAATGCAGCTGTAATTAACTGCCTCAATGCATCGATGTCTTTTAAACCTACAATTCGGCGAACTTCCTCCCCATCTTTAAAGAGAATGATGGTAGGAATTGAGGTCACTTGAAACTGAGCGGTCGTCTCTTGGGCACTTTCAATATCCAGCTTCGCAATTGTAGCTTTTCCATCCATCTCTGCAGCAAGCTGCTCAATGACTGGGGCAATCATACGGCAAGGGCCACACCAATCTGCATAAAAATCCACTAAGGTCACTCCCTTAGCAATCGTTTCTCGAAAATTTTTATCGTTCAAATATTTTAATTGCTCAGCCATATTTTCCTCTTATTTTAGTGAATGAGAAAATCCGAATAAGTCGGCGCGTCTTTTACTTATTTCCTATTGTCGCATATCTGTTCCTTTTCTTCCATGGATTTCCTCTTCTAGGAGACAGCATAAACATCCCTAAATAAAGCTAAACCTATCAATAAACCTAACTTACACGCAACTCTTACTGCTAAACATCCCTCTAAGGCAGCTAGCTGTTTACGCCAACATGAGGATAAAACCCCTATCCATGAAAAACACAAGCCTGCCAAAGCATCAAGGATATCTACGCTACGTTAGGTAGGAGGGCGAAGCGGGGATTTTCAGGGAGAAGAGGTAGGCTTAAAAGCTGGAATCCTTTTGCACAAGCCTACAGGCTGACGAAATTGAGGATGTTTTAGCTCCTAAATTAAACCCATTTAAACCTCTCCTAAAAGAAAGCAGCAGGTCGCTCCTTAGGCTGCTCCTCAAGGGAGGTGAAAGATAGATTGGCGTTTCTGTTCTTTTACTCCTCTCGCTTAAACTCAACAGTTTCTGTGGGGGCTCTTTTGAATCTTTTGAGCCCTTTAAAAAATTAGCAAGCTTCATCAAAGAGCCTTAAAAGAAGTTTTTTTTGAAATGTAGCTTTCATCTTTATTAAATCTTTAAGTTAGCTTGTTAGATTTTTATAGAACGTAAATATGGGTCATCATGGGGTGCTAGCATTAATCTAAATGCTAGAAAATAATGATCTCTTTTCTAACATGTTATTAGACTTTGGACACGCATGCTTAAAGTTTTTTATGTCACAATAGTGATTTTTATTTTCTTCTTTCTTATTTATCCTCTTATTGGGAAATCCACAGCCTCTCTTTTGCTAGTCAATATGTCTAATCGCCCTGACTTGCCTCGCAATTTTCGTATTTGCCACCAGAAGTTGTCCTCTTCCATAAATTCCAATCATCTAGCCGATTTGAATGCATCAGCAAGCGCTCAATTTTGCCCAGCTTCTCTAAGCAAAATTCTCTCTGTCCTGCCAACCAATAAAGTCACTCTCATTGATTTACGAGAAGAGTCCCATGGATTTATTAACGGAGATGCGGTCAGCTGGTATGGAACAAGGGGGTGGAGCAATCGGGGGAAAACATTAGCTCAGATCGAACATGATCAACTAGAAAAGCTTTCTATACATGGAAAAAAATCTTTTCTGATTGCTTATAAACAAAAAACCTATCCAATCCTCCTTTTTCCACGCCAGGTCTTTTCCGAGAAAGAACTCGCCAGCTCACTTAACATTGGTTATTTGCGCCTTCCTGTGACTGACCATTGCCGCCCCACAGATGAAATTATCGATCAATTTGTGGCATTCACACGAACCCTCCCTCCTGATACTTGGCTGCATTTTCACTGTTCAGCAGGACAAGGAAGAACAACTACTTTTTTAGTGATGTATGACATTATCAAAAATGCGACCAAAGTATCGCTAGAGCATATTATTGAAAGGCATGAAGCGCTCGGCGGCATTAACCTTTTTTCACTGCCTTCCGACCATTTTTGGAAGCACGAACATGCAGAACAAAGGGCTCAGTTTATTCGGATGTTTTATGAATACTGCAAAGGTTGCTATCATTTTGAAACGCCTTGGTCTGTTTGGTTTGAGAAAAGGTGGCATGATGTGAATGAGTAGCAAAAAAGAAAACTTTCATTTATACTGATCGAGACTTTGGTTTTCTCCTGGAGAGAGGCGTGAAAACTCCGTGTAATTTTGCTATTAAGGCTAAGTTTTCCCAGAGAAAATAGTTTGTCAGTTAGATTAAAACAACTGACAATCAAAAAGCCCTTCCAAAATATGTGTTTTTAATTTTTAATTAAACCTTATGACATTGCCCATGCCTTATTATGTTTTAGCTTATTACCATTTTACCCCCTTAGAAAATCCTCGAGAAGAAGTTTTATCCCATCAAAAATTTTTTCAGGATAGAGATGTTTCCTCCCGTATTTATCTCTCAGAACAAGGGATCAATGGACAGATGAGTGCCTCGGAAAAAGATGCCGAAGCCTATATGAATTGGCTGCATGCAAAACCCCATTTTGCCACGGTAGAGTTTAAGCTCCACACCCACCATGAACACGTTTTCCCTCGAAAGAGCGTTAAATACCGCAAAAATCTTGTGGCATATGACAAAGCTGTTAATCTCGCTTTGCAAGGAGAACATGTTTCCCCTCGAAAGTGGCGTGAAATGCTAGAAAATCCAGAACGTAAAATTTTGATCGATGTGCGCAATGATTATGAATGGAAAGTGGGCCATTTTGAAAATGCAGAGCTTCCCCCCTGTGAGACATTCCGGGAATTCGAGAACTATTCCGATCGTTTAAAAGAACAAGTCGACCCTCAAAAAACGCCTGTGATGATGTATTGCACAGGGGGAATACGATGTGAGCTTTATTCTTCCATTCTTAAGGAAAAAGGCTTTGAAAAAGTATACCAGCTACATGGAGGAGTGATTAATTATGGGCTTCAAGAAGGCTCTTCTCATTGGAAAGGAAAATTGTTTGTGTTTGATGATCGGATGACAGTCCCTATAAGTGAAGAGGAAGCAGAAGTCATAGGAAAATGTCACCATTGTGGCACTGCTGCAGACTCCTATTACAATTGTGCCAATATGGACTGCAACCATTTATTTATTTGCTGTGCAGATTGCCTGCATCAATTAGCAGGCTGTTGCAAAGAACCATGCAAAAATGCTCCCAGAGTGCGCCCTTATCACCATCAAAATCCCCATAAGCCTTTTCGCAAATGGCATCATTACTTTACAGAAAAAAATACATAAAGGTGGTTCGCGGTTAACCAACTAAAGGAGCCGCGATTCTTTAAATAGCTCCTTTCTTGGTCTCTTTAGAGACTATCAAAAATCTATAAAATTAAATAAGTAATTGTGTTAAGATGATTACCGTCTTAAAGTAAAAATGATTAAAAGTTTGAATACCTATGAGGATTTAAATATGGCTAATACTACCCCGATTGACGCTAAGTATTTTTTAGAGATCAGCAAAAATAGCTCCTCTCATGAAAGGACCTCTTCTTCCGATAAAGTGCTTGTTTATCGAGGAAAAACTTTTGAAGTTATTAACAAAGACCCGAAAGATCCAAAATTTAAAAAAGCTAAACTTGTTTCAACTATCTATCAACTTTATTCCTTGCGCAAGCATATCAATAATTCCTCACTTCCTTTGGAGCAACGTAAAGAGCTTGCAGCTGTAGCCCAGCGATTGCAGGTAAAGAAGAGATCCTGGTTTAGAAGTTTTTTTTCAGCTATTGCTAATTTACTCTCTGGCTACGGCTTTATAACCTCCTACGGCTTATACAATAAAATCAAAAAGGAGAGTGAAGGCCTCAACAATCTTTCTCCTGAAAGCCCCAAAAGTTTTCCCTCTTCTGTAAATCCACAGCCCCCTCACGATAAGGAAGAGAAAACTCAAAAAAAAGAAAAGAAAGCTGAAGAACCGCAAATTGCTGTTCAAGAGCCCAAAAAAACGCAACAATCTGAGCCACGCACCACTACGAATTCTCAAAAAACACCTGAAAGCCCCTCCTCTACCTATACGCCCTTGCAAACGCTTACTGCCAAGTCTGAAAACAGTAAAAAAGGCCTTCCAACCTCGCTACAGGAGCCGGCCTCAACTACAGCAGAGGCCCAGCCAACCATAGCTGCACCTCAGCCTATGGCCGCAGCTAAAACCTCCGCTACTGTCGAAATAGTGCAACCGACCAAGGGGGAATCTAGTGAAAGAATGGATTTACCAGCAAAAGAAAAACCTTCCGCACAAGCTGAGACTATTCAGTCAGAAGAAGCTCAACCAAGTGCAAAAAAGCCAACTGTAAAAGACATAACATCCTCTTTTGAGGCTAAAGCACAAACTCCTCTAAGCGCAAATCAATCTGCCAAAAAAGCTTCCTCAATGACGATGCAAGAACAACCAACGAGCATACGCATAGAAGAATCTTCTCCAGCTGAAGGAACCTCCGAGCAAATAACAACTGCCCCTGCTCTAGAAGGTACCTCAACGCCGTCCCGGGCTGCTCAGCTAAAAGAAGTTCTCCAACCGGTTCAACCAGCCGTAAATCTAGCAAATAAAGAAGAGAAAGCAGCGGTCTCTGTTTCTCCAAGCACTGAAAGTCAAGAAGCGACTACAGAGCCAGTTGTTAAACCTACTAAAGAAAGAACCCCAATTCCTAAACCATCGTTCCAAATGTCGGAAACAGCTCCACCTCTTCCTCCTCGCCCATTATTGCCAAACGAATCGTTGAAAACTGAAACTTTGGCTAGCAAGCAACCTCAACTACAGGAAGCGGAACTAAAAATTCAAAAAGCCCTAAGGGGAGAATTTGCTTTCTTGCTTGCAAAGAAGAAAAGTTTAACAAGAACTGACAGGAAAAATTTTAAGGAAAAATTTGAAAAGAGAAATGTTGAAGATTTGGGAAAATACGATGTGCTTCATTTTGACACACCAAATTCCCCCTCCTCAGCGTGGATTCAGTTTATTTTCGAAACTCTCCTAGAAGCTAAAAACTTAAAAAAATTCATTAAAGCGCTTGTTTTTAACTCTCATTCTGATCAAGCCTTTCTTAATCTCGCTCAAGGGGCTTTAGTGTTAAAAACCCAAGACCAAGTCCTTTACATGCGCAAAATACTGAAGTATTATCATGCGAAGGGAACTTTTAACCAAACATCCTTAAGCTCAATTGCACCAGAGCAAAATAAACACTTGTTGAGAACCTTTATTTTAGCGTGCTTAGATTTTAGAGATGAGAAGGGAAAAAGCTATCTACAAACAATCAGCCAAACTCCTCAATGGATAGTAGAAACCTTGCAAGATAAAAAATTTCAGAAGGAATTGACAGAAAACCGAAGACAAAAGTTAGTGGAGTGGGCTGAAAATGCCTCGCCTCCTACGGATGAAGCCATTCAAAATGCCGTAAAAACCCTTAAAGAGGCTTTTTCAAAGAAAAAGCCTAGTTAGCCTTTTGATTGACCGAGCTTGACCTTAAGGGTCAAGTTCGGCTTCTCTTCGTTGGGCAACCCATCGCATCATCTGGGCTTTGGTATCCTCTAAAACCACGGTCAACCCCGGCTTAATCCCTTCCTCAGAAAGTTTAAAAGCCTTCATGGTATTGCAAATTCTTCCATCTAAACGCACCCCAATTCCTTGAATGCCTACCATATTGCCCCAATCTCCAAACATTTGAAGAGTCATCTCACAGGCAGTAATCATAAAAATGAGCTGTTTATCAGGATACTTTTCGATTAGCTCAAAGATTTTCCCTCCAATAGAATGAATAGTGGGAATGGCCACTCCTATTGTATTTTGATCGGGAAGCGCATTCATCACTTTTCCAATAAAACATTGCCGGCAGACTGGATGGGAGGGATCATGTTGACAATCCGCGGAGAAACGACCTGATGGACATTCAAAAGGCTTATGGCAGTAAGAAAAACCTACCACTAATAAAGTACGTTCTTGCTTTAATAGTTGAGCAAAATCTTCTAATGATTGGATCCCATACAAGAAAAAATCATTCTCTCGCTTGTAAGGTTTATCTTTTAACAAAGATTTTAAATAGTTCCACCCATATTTTAAAGGATGACGCAAAAAACTGCGTAGAATTTTCCTATCGCGGTCGTGCTTCATCATCCAATAGAGGCTTTTCCATTTGAGCCATTTAGCTGTATCCGGAGTAATCCCTACCATGGAGGGCAATTGCTTTAAACCTTGAATAGGATATTCCTGAGATGCCTTGATAGCTCCTTGATCCCATTCTTGCTCAGCTTCTTTAAAGGAAGCTTTTTCATTCCACATTTTAAGTTTTGTCATCGCTAAAATAAAAAAAGATTATCTCGTTTTTAAACTCTTATTTTTTATCATTAAATTATAGGCCATTGGTTGATTCTTTCCTATTTTTCTTGCTCACTTCTTCCTTTTTCACCCATGGACATTCAGTAATTGCCATTATTCTTTTGTCTATCTGATTTAGATAGACGAAATAGCAGGATTCGCTTTCAAAGCATTTTTCTCTATTAGCACCCTTTTACACGCCCTTATCATGAGACTAGACCCTTTTTCATCCCCTAAGGTTGACACCTGTATGCAATTTTGCTCCCATTCTCTTCACATGCTGATCTGCCAAGCAAGCTTGCCTTCTATTTATACAAGTTTGAGCAAGCCTCAAATGGCGCACTTGCTGGCTCACCGGCAAAGGTCCTCAGGTGTTAAAAAGCTTAAAGGCAGCTTTCCTTGCCGCCTAATTTCTTAATCTCTTTTATGGCCTCGATCCCCTTCATTATAGCCGCACCAGTTGCATCCTTATGCAGGATGATATCCTTTGACGGGAAAGGAAGTGGCTCTGCTCCGGCCTTTTCAATCTCTTACTAAGATTCACTTCCTTATATAAGCCTTATCTTCAAATCCTCTCATCCTTTGTTCCGAACCTTCTTAATCAGATTCTTGCTAGTCTCACTCTCTCCTGAACCACTCCCCTTGTCGGCCTACTGTAACACGAACTCTTTGCCAATATCAGGACCCACTCGAATAGGCAGCTTTCTCCAGGTTATGCATTTTGGCACGTCATGCCAGCATACCTTCCATTCACTGTATACTTTGAATCTTGCTGAACCGGATATAATCTCGCAAAAGGACGGCCATGATTTAATTTCTTAAGGGCCTTTCTTAGAGCTTTTGCTAGTTGGCAAGTCTGAACTAATCCCTAAACCCATCCAGCCTTGTGATCGTAAGCAGGCATCCTTTCTGATTAGCAAAAACACAAAAGATAGTTTCATGCATATATTTAAGATTGCCCTTTTATAAGGATGATCAGGGGCGTGCTATGGCTGCTTAAGCCTCTTGTGACAACCAAAAAGCTTCAGGGTTGAATGGGAGATTTTAGGTTTGTATATCCTACCGATGCATGGGATGGGCCTACCAGGTTTTAGTTGACCTGCAAGCCTGCCTTATCCTATTTCTTTTTTCCATAAATTTCTCCACATGCCAGATGCTTAAGCCTTATCCATAGGATATTTATGCAACACGGCCTAATTTGTGCATCTAAGAGGCGAAAAGCCTTAATAAGAAAGGGGCTTTTATCAAACAATAAAGCCTTCATGACAAATAAGCATAGCCTTCTTTAGAAAGCTCGTCTAACTGCTGAAATAAGAATTTTGCCTTTCTAAGGATTATGAATAAAAGGGATATAAAGATTCCTAATACTAGCTTATGCGATGCTTTTCTGCTAAGAGGACATTCTAAAAATAGCTAATGGCTTGCTTATAAATAGGCTTAAGAAAAAACGCTTCTCAAGCAAGCCAAAAGCCTCTAATTGCAAAATGCGTATGGTTTTTAAATCAGGAACTAAATCTAACCCCAGAAAAACCCTGCATAAGCCCAAGCTATGCAAATTAGGTTCAAACGAAGCTATCTTTAACTCCGGTATTCTTAGCTATAAACCCATTTGAAAATGCTTCTCCGCCTGATTTTAATACTCCCCTAACAAGTAAATAAGTGTTCACTTAAAGGGAGCTTTTTCAATAAATACCTTTTTTCTTCCAGTGCTAGTTCCAGATGCGTACGTAGAAAGGCCTTTGCTTTTTCATAATTTCTTAAATGCCTATAAGAACTGCCAAGCATATAAAAAAGAAAAGCATCTCAGATAGGTTGCTATCCTTCCACAACTTTCGCAATTGCCGAAAATTCTTCTTCTTATCATCACACAGGGCAACCTGGAGGAGTGTATTTTCTCGGTGTTTTTAAAAATCCAAAACGAAGCTCTTATTTTTTTCCAATATGTTGGTAAAGAATGGTCGCCTGCTTAACAAATGGCACTTCGAAATATCCATCTACTAGTTGCCTCTGCTAGCTTGAGGATAGCTCGCTTGCAAACTGAGCATGCCATATAACTCTTGATTGGGTTGCAAAGCGATGTTGCCTTCTCACATTATTAAAGCTGGAAAAAAGGGCTTCAGAATAAGAAAAGAACGAAATGAACGGATAAAAAAAACATCTCCCAACTGCCAATATTTATTCAGAAAACACGCGCTACTTACCTCTGAATAAAGCTTCCTTGCCGATAAATGATGTAAAAATAGAGAAGAAAATTGGATTTTAATCTTCAAATTCGCTAATTTGAAGGAGAAAAGGGTTCTAGACAGCCTTCTTAAAGATCGTTTTTGCCTCAAGCAATAACCTCATAAGATTTTCTGAATCATCGCCTTTTCGGTAAACAGTCTATCTTTTTAGGCAGGGCAGGATAAGTAACTATTCTTTTCCAAGATGTTTCTTAGCCTTTTTGACTATGATAGGAAATGACTTTGAACCTATTCTTAAATCCATGTTTGGAAGAATAAGAATAAAAGAGAGATCCCTTTTCAGGTTTTTTGCATCAAAATTTTTGCCTTCGTAAAAAAAATGTTGCACAATATATCCAAAAGTAAATATTCAGTTAATTGTCATGAACTCTAAATTTAAGGAGGAGAATCCGCATGGCGTTGAAAGAGACAACAAAAAATATGAAGCATCTGCTTGTACAAATCGCTGAAGATCTTGAAAAAGCGGATGCCGGCAACAAAGCAGCTTCCCAGCGTGTCCGTACAGGAACAGTAAAACTAGAGAAAGTTGCCAAGTTGTATCGTAAAGAATCGATTCAATCTGAAAAAGGCACAAAAGGCCGTGCAAAAAAACCTGCAGCTAAAGCAGCAAAGCCAAAAGCTTCTAAACCTGCAGCAAAAACTACAGCAAAAACTACAGCAAAAGCTTCTAAAGCAAAAGCAATTAAAGCTCAGCCAAAACCTGCAGCGGCAAAAGCTAAAAAAACAGCAACTAAAGCCCGCCCTATGTCTTTTAAAAGACCAACCGCAAAACTTCCTACTAGAAGAGCCGGCGCTAGATAAATCGACAATGAGCGATATTTAAAATGGTAGGGAGGCTGTTGCCTCCCTTTTTTTAACTTCTGATTAACTAATCAATGGGCTTTAAATTTTCCTTCCTTTTGCCAGCTTACGATTGAAACAGGCCTTTATGCTTAACTTGCTCCTATAGATTTGTAAGACATTTCTCATTGGCTGCTATACCAGAATGTCTTTAATTTTATTCTAGCTCTCTCGGCTAGGTTCTTGCTACGACTTCGACCTTTAAATAAGTTAATCAACTTAAAACCTTCATTACCAATCGTTCAATCATTTCATCTACTAAAAGGCAACTGCTCGTGCTTGTCCTTATTTCGTGCTGTTGTAACAGGGCGTGAAAAATCCCCTTATACACCCTCTTCTCTTATTTCCTTGCATCAATATCACCGCCTAATCCCCTGATCTTTCTTTCTGCCCCCCCTCTCGCCTCCTCCCCATAGGCGAGTGGAGAGTAACTTCATGAATGATGGTAGCCCAGAGAGAAGGAAGGGAAGAAGAATGAAATAAAAAAACAGGTAGGGAGAAAACCCTTATAATTTATAAAAAGTCTTAAAGAAATTAGTTTTTTCTGGTAAAGAAAGTGTTGGCACCTCGCCTGCGCCAAAGAAGGAAATGAAAGGAACATTTACTAGAAAACGCCTTTTTCTTATCGAAGACCGGGAAATCAACCATTAAAAACTTATTTTAATTAAGAGTGTAGAACAAAACACATAGGGCCCTTTAGGGGTAGTAGCAAAAAAACAAATAATTGCACATTATATCTTTAATTGTATTTCTCATTATTTTTAAAAGAAAAGTGAGCATGTGTATCTATTTTTCCTTCTTTAATCCATTCAGTTGGATGCATTGGGGCTTTTTACCCGGCAGTACCATTCAATCGGCCCCCATAAATAAGTTGCCCGATGAAGTAATCCTACACATTTTCTCTTTTCTTTCTCCCATCCACCTTACCACAGCTGAGCTAGTATGCAGGCAATGGAAAAGAATAGGACAAGAAGAAGTACTGTGGAAACAGCTTCATCAAAAATATTTCGGTCCCAAACCTCTCAGGTATATATTTCCCAAACTAAAGCCTTACTCTTTTAAAAAAAGCTACCTAGTTAAATGCGAAGTTGAATCTGCAATTAAAACATTCAAAGAAAAGAGTGCCTCTATGTCTGCAGAGGAATGGAAGAAATCGACAAGAGGGTATGAGAGAGGCGTCCTGAGGGAAGTGGAACAGGGATTGAAGAAGAATGAAGCAAAACACACACTGGAGAGAAGATCCTAACGACAACTAAAGCCGCCCATGTCCTTTAAAAGCCAACTGACAAACTTACGAGTAGAAGAGGCGGCGCTAGATAAATCGAAAATGAGCCATGATTAAAAATGAGAGGGAGCCTGTTTTTTCCCTTTTAACCCCTAGCTAGCTAATAAAATGCCTTCAACCACCCCTTCTTTTTGCCAAGCCGTTATTGAAAGAGATATCTGTTCTCTGCAGCGGTTGATTGCGTCTCATCCTAAAGGCCAAATGGAACGAGATGTTTCAGGTTTCACGCCATTAGAGCTTTGCCAGTTGCTTGGTTTTCAGGAAGGTGAACGGCTGCTATCAGGACATCAACAGGAGAGAATTAAAATCTTCTCAAAAAATAGCGCCCATTCTGTAAAGCTCACCCCTGCCGAATTTGAAAAACAGTTTCACATTTCCTATTTTTCCAGCCTGAGGTTTCAAAACTATGCGCATTTGCAAGAAAACCTCAAGAGTTATCCCTTACTTTTAGCCCCTCTCCTTAAAAAAAATGCTCAATCCATTCATCATCCTTTCCAAACCCAGGTATGCCTTAAAGCTCCTTCTTCTCTCATCATTAAATGGGTGGATGCACGTATTGGATATGGGGTTTACACGACCCAGGCTTTGCCAGACCAAACGGTGCTCGGTGAATATACAGGCATGATTCGAACACTTTGTCGCAAGCAACCCAATCCAAATGGTTACTGCGTCCATTACCCAACTCGCTTTTTCTCATGGAATTACACCGTAATTGATGCCTCTAAGGGGGGCAATTTACTCCGATTTGTCAATCACAGCGACACACCTAATTTAACACCTCTATGGGTCATGGATCGGCGCTTACTCCATTTAGTTTTTTTAACTCAAACATCCATCCTTCCCAATACCCAACTAACTATTAATTACGGCGAAGATTATTGGGATAATAGATGTAAATTAGTTACAAATTAATTTAAAAGTTATAATCTCATTATACAATGAGGTGATCTAAGGATTTTAATCTTAATACTCTCGAAGGATTTCCAAATATTTTTCATCGTCAATTATCTGTTTTATTTGAAATAGCGAAAAATAAGGTTTAGAATGTTTATTAATGCCCTCTTTAGAAAAGACATGCCATTTTATGAAGTAGCAGGCTTAATTGCAAAACATCGTGCTGAAAACTAATCTAATTTTCTATCAACAGAAAAAGAGATAGCTATTAGCTATCCCCATAAATTAAAAGACAGGAAAATCCAACTTTACCCAAAAAAGTAAAAAAACTAGTTAACAAAAAAAACTCAAAATAACCCTTGATTTGACTAATAAGAGCACAACCGGTGGGGACGCCAAAGAAAAAGAGGGAGGGATAAGGTGCGAGGCGGCAAATGCTAAAGTGCTAAGGCGACTTATTCACTAGACTTGGGTTTGTTTGTAGAAATTCAGAACGAGTTTGGCATTTTTCTCAGAAGATAGCCGGCCAGCTAGGTTAAAGGGCTGAAAATTAAACATAAATCTCTCCGTTCAGGTTATTAAGTTTAAAATTTTCCTGTGCCCTGAAGAGAACGCTAATTTTTTTAGCTCCACAATCTCCAGCCACTCATACCCCTCCACCTTCGGCTCGACTAAGGATTGAAAAACTTCTGGAAATAGCGTCACATGGTATTTAGTAAACCCATGCGTGATCATTTTTATAGAAGCTTGATGCTTGACAGACAGCTTTAAGCTGCCATAGATCTTGTCCTTAAACTCTTGAATCTGAATTCCCTCTTTATTGACTTCAAAGTAAGGAAATTCATATAAATCGCCCATAATTTTACCCTTCTCTCCCCTCTTAACAAGCAGCTTTTTTTCATATTGGATGATGGGGACAGCTCGGAAAAGCTTTATAACCTGGATTTTGGAAGACTTGACGGGACGTTCAGCAACGGTTCCATGCCGATAAGCTAAACAAGAAGACTGCAGAGGACATTTTTGGCATTCTGCCTTTTTTTTACACACTGTCGCTCCAAGTTCAATTAAAGCTTCGTTTATCACCCAATGCCCTTCATCGGGAAGAATAGACAAAACCAACTGGCGGAGCATTTGAACCGTTTTAGGTTTACTAACGTCATCAGAAAGATTAAAGTAACGTGTCAGCACACGCATCACATTTCCATCTACTGCTGCACTTTTTTGATGAAAAGCAAAGCTAAGAATTGCCCCTCTTGTATAGGGTCCCAGTCCTTTGATTTTTTTTAACTCTTCTTCTTGCTCAGGCAGCTGACCATTCCAATGGAGTAAGACAAATTGGGCTGCTTCATGCAAATGGCGCGCTCGAGAATAATACCCTAGCCCCTCCCAAGCTTTAATCACACGATCTAAGGAAGCTTCGGCTAACGCTCCAATTGTGGGAAATAGCGTCATCCACCGCTCGAAATAAGGGATTACAACCGATACCTGCGTCTGCTGCAGCATCACTTCTGAGACCCAGATCGCGTAAGGATCCATCCTATTTCTCCAGGGGAGGTCTCTTTTGTACTCTAAAAACCATCTTCGAAGAGAGAGGTGATCGAAATGCCTTGATAACATACAAAAGTTCATTCCCTATGGAGGAGTTGCTGCCGAATAGCTTGGTAGACTTCATCCACTTCAATCTTCTTCATGCAACGAAAGTCGATGGGACAAACCCGTTTGTAACAGGGGGAACATTCCACTGAATGCTGAATCACTTTTCCTTTTGGCAATGGTCCTGTTTTAAGTGGATTTGTAGATCCAAATAAAGCCACTAAAGGCACTCCTAAAGCCGCAGCTACATGCATCGGACCACTGTCATTGGTTAAAATCACGGCACATTTTTGCATGAGAGCCATCAGCTCTCGAATAGACGTCTTTCCTGCTAAATTTAAAACACGCTCAGGAAAGTTCTGGCAAATGCGATTGACGAGAGGAGCCCCTGCCTGATCGCCAAAGTATACAATGGCAACTTTAGGGTCTTCAAGCAAACGTTTTGTGACTTCTTCAAAACGCTCTGGTAACCAACATTTCGCAGAGCCATAAGCGGCTCCAGGATTAATTCCAATCAAAGTCTGGCGGGAAGGGTCGACCCCATTTCGCAACAGCATGTCAAAAGCAGTATTTTGTTCATTTTCTGTTACATAAAGCTTAGGAACTGTATCAGAAACCGAAATGCCTACTGATTGCAATAGCATTTTATAAGTAAGGGTGAGATGCTGGGATTCTCGATTAGCTGGAAATGACAAAGCTTTTTGCATTAAAAAACGGCGAAAATTTGCTGCATACCCGATCCGGTTTTGCACATTTCCACGCCAAAACCACCAAGCAGAAGAAAAAGAATTTGTCAGCAAAATACCTAAATCGTACTCTCCCCGCCGCAACTTTTCTATAATTGCCAGATGTTGGCCGCGGTGGATCCATCCACTGGGTCGATGGTAGCTAAAAACTTCATCAATATAAGGGTCACTTTTCAGAAGAGGCGCTACGTTAGATTGACACATCGCGGTAATTTTGCTATCTGGCCATTTATGTCGCAAATCAGCTAAAATAGGAGTGGCCATAACAAGATCGCCTAGCCAATTTGGCATCCGAACAATAATATTTCGTGGATTTTCAGAAGGCCATTGTGATTCAATATTAGACATAACGTTTTCCGAATCATGAAAAAAGATAAGTTTAACAAAATTTGCTAAATTGAACAACTCCCCTTTCTGGTCCTTTTCGATTGATCTTCTATGGGCAAATCCTTATCTTTCCACAAAGCGACGTTGTTACATTGGAGTGTAGAGTTGAATAAAAAAAACCATACAGAAGAAGAAGTACAAAGTGTCTTGGAAGATTTTTCCCAGCCAAGCCCCCAGGTTTACGACCTTGCGCAAGAGTCCCCTCACTTGCAAGCACAGGCCGAATTAACTGAAGAAAATAATGAAATTAAGCTAAAAAATTTACTTTCAATTCAACAGCTCATTGAAAAACATCAAAGTGAACAACACGAAATCCAAAGAAAACTTGATCTAGCTCTTCAGCAGCTTGAGCACTATGACGACAGTTTTGCTTTACTCCAAGAGGAAAATAGCCAGCTTAAGCAGATGCAAAAAATAAATAGCCAGAATGACGATAAAAAAATGTTGGAGAAACGTTTATCAGAAAGTCATAAGCATGCCGAGCAGTTGGACAGAGTGATCCATTTTCTTAGGGAAAGATTGGAAGAAGCTAACTTAGAGGCCCGCCAGCTTAAAGAAGATTATCAAAAATCTCAAGACTTGCTTTTAGAAACTACTTCTGAAAAAGAGCATGTTAAGTCTCTATTAGCCGAGGAACAGCAGGCTAAAACGGAAGCTTTAGAAGAAGTTGCTGCTCTAAGCGATCAATTTTCCGCACTCAAAAATCATGTCTATGAGGCCGAAAGAAAACTTCAAGAAATCCAACAAGAACTAGACACCTATAAAGATCGTGAACGCTCACTTCGAGAGGAGGCGGCCGGACTGCAGCATGTGAAAACTGAGCTGGAGGCTGCTTTGCAAAAAGAAACCCAACTTTCCCATCAGGTGAAAGCCCAAAGTCATGAGATTTTGACAAAATTTACTCAATTAAAAGAAGAAGTGGAACAATTACAATCCCATACAGACCAAGCGGCACTTGCTCACCTTGCCATAAGCTCTCAGCTAGCACAATCTCAAGAGCTGCTCAAAGAAAAAGAAATCAAGCTTAAAGAGATCCAGCAGTCCCTTAATGCCCATACAGAAGAAAAACAAAAACACGACCAGATTCTAGTGACTTTACAAGCCCAAATTCAAGAACTTGAAGCAAGCTTGCAATCAGCTGAACTTCATCTCGCTAAAAAGGTAAGAGAAATTGCTTTGTATCAAGAAAGCTATGAAGAGCAAAAATTAAACCTTCAAGGAATGGAAAATACTCATCGGCATGATGAGGAAAAAATCGTGGAGCTTCAACAGAAAATCGATGCGTCTAAACAAGTCGAGGCTCAACTAGAAAAACGAGCCAAACAATGGGAGCAACAATACCTTGAAATGCATGAAAAATGGCAAAAAGCAGAGATACGGAATGAAGAGCTTAAAACGGTTGAGATAAAGCACAATCAAATGCAAACCATTTTAAAAAATTTGGAAGCCTTAATTGGCTCTCCTTTATTACCCCCGACAGAAACAGAAAAGAATGTTTCCTTATCGTTTAACCATGAGCCAAAGCAAATAAGTGAACCTTCACTTTTTGATTTGAAAGA
Organism: Parachlamydia sp. AcF125; assembly: GCF_018342475.1. Classification (NCBI taxonomy): domain Bacteria; kingdom Pseudomonadati; phylum Chlamydiota; class Chlamydiia; order Parachlamydiales; family Parachlamydiaceae; genus Parachlamydia; species Parachlamydia sp. AcF125. The sequence continues at coordinate 280,437 of NZ_JAEMUD010000001.1, forward strand.
TTACGCATTTTCCAAACCTAGAGATACTTTTTTTGACTAAGACTTTAAAAACTATTCTTGGAATTGATCCAGGGACAAGAATCACAGGATATGGAATCGTTTCTTTCGACGGATTTAATTTTTCTGCTCTTGATTATGGATGCATACGCCCACCAGCCTCTCTTAAACTTAGCGATCGTTACTTCATTATCTACGAGGGTATCGCGCATTTGTTAGAAAAGCATGCAATAGATGCCCTTGTAGTAGAGACGCAATTTGCAAGTAAAGCAAATCCCCAAAGTGGAATTAAGCTAGGAATGGCTCGGGGTGCTATCATCATCGCAGCCAAAAAATATCAGATTCCTATTTACGAATATCCTCCTACTCAAGTTAAATTAGCTGCTGTAGGATATGGCCATGCAAGCAAACACCAAGTTCAAGCCATGATTCAAAACCAATTTCGTTTGAATCAAATGCCTCCTCCAGATGCTGCCGATGCTTTGGCTTTAACCTTATGCTATATGTATTCTCATAAAAATAAACAGGCCTTTTCTGAGCTTTGATTTAAGGACTCACCATGTATGACTATTTAAAGGGAGTTTTAATTGCTGCTTCCCCTACCTCTGTTGTGATTGAAGCGGGAGGTATCGGTTATAAGATTTTTATTCCAACTAGCACTTTTGGTAAATTAGCGGCAATCGGACAAAGTGTGAAACTCTATATTTCCTTTGTAATTCGCGAACAATCTCACACGTTATTTGGTTTTTTCTCAGCTGAAGAGCGAGAACTATTTGAAACTCTACTCACTGTTTCAGGCATAGGACCCAAAACGGCTGTTGCCTTAATTGGATACCTCTCCTCTACTCAATTGAGCGCAGCTATCTATAGCCACGACATAACTGCCCTTTCTAAAGTACCTGGCGTAGGTAAAAAAACAGCAGAACGCTTAATCGTCGAATTGAAAGATAAACTTACTAAAACGGGGGTTCATCCAGCTGTGGAAGCAGTGGCAGCTTCCCCTCTTTCAGAAAAAAGTCAGACAATTGTAGATGCTCTCAACGCTCTTATCCATTTAGGTTATAATCAGGCTGTAGCTAAGCAAGCTATCCAAAAAACTTTGAAAGAATATTCCCCTGACATTGATTTGGCCACGTTGATTACAGCCACTCTAAAACATATTTGATCTAAATTTTGGGTATTTGCTCGTCTATCTCCAGAATGTTTCGTCCTCACCGGCACGATTTTTTCGAAGAAAATAGCCAGCCGCTTACTTTAAAAGCGGCTAAAAATCAGGAAGAAAAAGCTCAAGCTCTAGGTTATTTAGTCGCTCTTTTCATCCTTGAGCTCTTCAACAGGTGTTGCAGAAAGAACTTCTGTAATCCCTGCTTTGATAACTTCAATTTTTGAACCGTCCACCATTCGAAGAATCACCGTCTGCTCGAGAATTTTGTCAATTGTCCCCACAATCCCCATAGCCACAACGCGATCTCCTTTTTTTAAGGCATTGCGCTGCTCTTCCAGAGCTTTTCTCCGTTTTTGCTCTGGCCGCCATAAAATGAGGTAAAAGCACGCAAGCAAGACACCTATCATGACAAGCGTTTGCCAAAAACTTTGATCTCTCGAAGGAGGAAGATCTTCTTCATTAGCCGCAAACAGCCCACTTTCCACGATCATCAATTGAGCCATGATTAAAAAATAAAGGGTCTTTTTCATGAAATGCATTCCTTGCGGGTAAACGCGCTTTAATTAGGGTAAATGGCGCAAATTTTTTGGTAATATTCATTTAAAGTATCATTTCGAATAGCTTGCCGCAATTTAGCCATGAAATCAAGATAAAAGGCTAAATTTTGCATGGAAACAAGTGTTAATCCTGTAATCTCATCCACATTTAACAAGTGGCGGATGTAGGCTTTGGAAAATTGCGAAGTATAGCAATCAATCTCTGGGTCCAAAGGGGTAAAATCATCCGCGTAGCGTCCAGCTTTTATAGTGAGTTTACCTGACCATGTAAAGGCTGTCCCATTGCGCGCATTCCGCGTGGGCATCACACAGTCAAACATATCCACGCCTCGCATAACCGCTTCAATAATATTGCGAGGCGTACCCACCCCCATCAAATAGCGAGGTTTATGGCTTGGCAAGCAAGGCACCGTATGCTCAATCATCGCATTCATAATATCGCTAGGCTCTCCCACAGCCAATCCCCCAATTGCATAGCCTTCACAGTTTAAGCTGCTTAACATTTCGGCGGACTGTCGACGCAAATCAGGATATACGCCACCTTGAACGATTCCGAAAAGATTTTGGTAAGGTTGCAGCTCAAAATCGCGGCATACTTTTGCCCAAAGGTGGGTACGATCTAAAGCCTGCTCCATCTTGCTTCTTTCACAAGGATAGGGAGAGCATTGGTCAAAGGTCATCACGATATCGGCCCCGAGCACCCTTTGAATTTGCATACTTTCAGTCGGCCCTAAAAAAAGCTGCGAGCCATCAATATGAGACTGAAAATAAACTCCTTCATTCGCTACCTGATTCAAACTGGCCAATGAAAAAACCTGAAATCCACCTGAATCAGTTAAAATGGGGCGATCCCAATTCATAAAACGGTGCAATCCCCCGGCTTTTGACATGATATCCAGGTTAGGTCGAAGCATCAAATGGTAAGTATTTCCTAAAATGATCTGCGCTCCAATATCGATGAGTTGCTGGTTGGTCAATGTTTTGACGGCTGCTCGAGTTCCTACAGGCATAAAGACGGGTGTTTCAATATCCCCATGAGCCGTCTTTAGCAACCCCAGGCGCGCTTGGCAATTAGCTTCAGTTTTATGAACAGTAAATTTAAGTGATGACATAATGGTTTCCTAATTCTCTGCTTAAGCTCTCTTCATAAAAAGAAGTATATCTTATGCTTTGTCTACTAAAAAAGAAATTTCTTTGCGATTTGTGAACCCTTCCAAATTTGGCTTTAAGAGTGAAATTTAACTTTTCCATAGAATCAGGGATTTATTTTATACTTCTTCTTTTTATGAATAGATTTCTATTTTTCATCTTTTGTTAATATAGCAATATTTTCGATGTGGATTGTATGAGGAAATTGATCCACAGGCTGTACGATCTCAAGACGATACCCTTGAGAAATTAAATTCGAAATATTATCAGCTTGCGTTATCGGATTGCAAGATACATACAAAATCTTTTTAGGATTTAACTGGATTAGTTGCTGCAAAGCGTGCGGATCTAACCCAGCCCGTGGGGGATCAACCACTACTAAATCGGGCATAGGAAAAAGGTTTTTTTCTGCAATTTTGTGTAGCTGCTCATGCACAGCTCCGCATAAAAAATATACATTTGTACAACCATTTTTAGCTGCGTTTGACTGCGCATCTAATACAGCTTCTGGGCAAATCTCAACGCCGACCACAGTTTTTGCAAGCTTTGATAAACATATACTGAATGTTCCAGTTCCACAATATAAATCGTATATCGTAAGGGGGCTAGAAATAGAGGATAATTGGAGAGCCAGCGAATAAAGTTGCTCTGCTTGACGTGTGTTCGGTTGAAAAAAGGCGGACGGGCTTATATTAAATTCTAAAGGGATAGGCTGCTCTTTTGAATGGCTTTGAATGTAAAGTATTTCGCGGATGTGATCGGGACCATAGAGCACCATTTCGTAAAATTGGGTCGCCATCCCTTTTGCAATTTGCTGAATGCGTAAGAAGATACTTAAATGGCATTCTGGACGTTCTGGCTCAAGGCGTTGGCGAAGAATAGCCACAAAAAATTCTAAATCGCTTTTATGCAAGGCATAATCAGCATTACCTGACACTGTCAAAATGATCATTCGATCCCCTGTTCTTTGCCCTTCTCGAAGGGTTAAAGTTCTGAGGGATCCTGTATTACGATAATGATGATAAGCATCTAGCTTGGACGATTCCCACCATTCTCTAACAGCTTTTAAAGCCTCCACAAACCAGCTGTGAGTTAAGTGACATTCAGTTAGATTAAAAACTTTTCCTCGGCTTGAATCCATGATTAATCCCAAATATTTATTTTGAGACAAATCAGTGGAGAAGGAAAATTCCATTTTATTGCGAAATTGCCATGGATTCTGGCAGGGAACAATCGGCAAAAATTGAACATGGGGGGTTAGAAAAGGGGCAAATAAGGTCCGAATGTTTTGCTCTTTAATTTGCAGCTGCTTTTCGTACTCTAATTGCTGCCATCGGCATCCTCCGCAGGTCCCAAAGTGGCTACATTTGGCAGGAATGCGAGAAGGAGACGGTTTGAGCACCTCTTCAAGCTTGCCCAGTTGCTTTTTCGCTCTCCTTTTAAACTGAACTAATGCTTTAATTCGATCGCCGGGAATAGAAAAAGGCACTTCAAGGGAAAGATTGTTCTGTTCCTCATTTTTTAAAATCCCCTTTCCATTCCCCTTTTTTGAAAAATCCACAATGTCCAGTTCCCAGGATTGGGCCTGCTTGAATGCTTTCATTCTCTTCTCTTTTTTAATCAATCGATGATTTACTGAATAAGATTAATAAAAAAAAAGAAATAAAGCAACCTTCAGTTACACGACACAGGGGGAAAATAGGCAAAAAATTTATTTTAGAAAGCCTTTTCAGTGAGTCAGACTATCGTAAAAATCGTCTTCTCTTTTACCGGCCCAAGAAGTATCTGTAGGACGAACCTCCCCTTCAGACTCATAGCGTCGCAGGGCGTAAACTCTAGCAGGATAACAAGGGGAAGCAGCTTGCAATTCCTCTTCCTCTTTACAACCTACTTTGCTATCGTTTGATTCATCGCTTTGTAGAGATGCTGTGATCAACAATAAAAAAAATCCACATAGAAATTTTTTCATAAGCCCTCCCAAATTAATAAATCACTTCATTCATAGCTATAATCGATATTTCCTTTGAATTCAAACTCAATCATCCCTTTCCATCCGCCCCTTTCCATCCGAGCAGGCAACTTTCTTACGGTTAATTACCTAAAAACTTTAAAATAAAGTTCAAGCAAAAGGATTCAAATAAAATGGCAAAACACTTAATGTGCCCCTATTGAAAAAATATTTCCCCAAACTTTTTGTCTTTGCAGAAAAACTTTGCGCTCCCTATTCTAGCAATTTTATTAAACCCTTCACCCCTAAATACAACGAGCCAAACTCGCGTGAACTGTATGGATGCTTTTATTCTATTTTCAGGGATGGCCTTTAACTTCCGATTATGAAAAATCCATCGATAATGGAAAAATTAACTTTAATAGAGCAGCAGCATTTATTAAAAAATTGGAACAACCTTTCTGAAGATTCTAAAAAAATACTTGCGAAGCAGATTGAAGCAATCGATATCGCTGTTTTTCACCAACAAAAAAAAGCTATTCAAAACCCTCCCCAAAGCCATTCTACCCCCCTCTCTTCTTTTCATGACTATCAAGAAGCAGGCAATCCTCTCTTAAAAGCAGAAGGGCAAGCTCTAATTGCTGAGGGGAAAGTAGGATGCCTGATTGTCGCTGGAGGGCAAGGGACACGCCTAAAGATAGATGGGCCGAAAGGGATATTCCCTATTTCCCTTATTCAACGTAAAAGCCTATTTCAGCTATTTGCGGAAAAAACTTTAGCCGCTAGCAAGCAAGGGGGAACAGCTCTTCCTCTAGCTATTATGACTTCGCCACTTAACCACCAAGAAACCCTCCATTTTTTTGACCGTCACCACTATTTTGGCCTTTCAGCAGATCAGCTCTCTTTTTTCTCTCAAGGAATGCTTCCTTTTTTAGACGATAGAGGATCTCTTTTTCTAGAAGAAATCGACCGGATTGCTTTTGGCCCAGATGGTAACGGCATGTCTTTAGTTCATTTCTATAAAAGTGGAATTTGGGAAAAATGGCACAATCAAGAAGTGCAGTGGGTGAACTATATTTTAATTGATAACCCTTTGGCAGACCCCTTCGATGCAGAGCTGGTCGGTTTTCATGCCGACCAAAATCTAGAAATCTCCATTAAGTGCATTCCTCGTCTGAATACTCAAGAAAAAGTGGGAATCATTGTCAAAAAAGAAGGGAAAACGGAAGTGATTGAATATACGGAAGTTCCCCCTCATGAAAGGGAAGCTCGCCTGCCAAATGGGCAGTTAAAACACCCTTGTGCCAATATCAGCCTATTTTGCTTCTCAATGGATTTTATTAAAAAATACGTCGACACAGGCAAAACGTTGCCTTTACATGTGAATTGGAAACCTGCCAAGTGCTTGAACACGAGTGGGGAAAAGTCTCTTCCTACTTTTCAGAATGCTTGGAAGTTTGAAACCTTCATTTTTGATCTTTTGCCTGAAACTTCCCGAGTTAAGGGCCTCCTATATAGGCGGGAAGATTGCTTTGCTCCTTTAAAAAACGACAAGGGAGAAGCAAGCCCTGAAACCGTTCGAGCTGCGCTGCTTGCTCAAGATAGAAAAATTTTGGAAAAAATTACGGGGCTACCGGCTCCTCGAGAAGCCTTCGAACTTTCACAAGATTTTCATTATCCAACCGAAGCCTTGCTCAATAAATGGGATAAACGTTGCCTAAATCGAGTTGGCTATATTGAACCTTAATTGACTTCTTACTCCCCGAGCTTTACGCACTAGTTGACTCCTGCAAGCTTCGACTTCCAATCAAGACATCCTGATAATAAAGGCAAGACGTTTGGCTATCATAGTAAAAAACGGGGATGTCTCTATTAAAAAAATCTACCCTAGCTTGTTCTCTTATTTGATCTAAGTTATCGTCATGAAAAGTGAATTGCTGTTTTTCGACCGCGTCTTTCATAGCGTCTAAAAAAGCTTTCATTGTATTTTCTTGAGCGGGATCAACCCGGGGAGAAAGAGTTGTTAAAGAGGTCGTTCTCAATAAAATAAACCGCCCTCTTTTTTCTTCTAAAGTTTGACGAATTTCTTCTATTCTTTCCTCATACACCCCCTCTTCACATTCTTCAGATATATCTATTCTTCCTAATAAGTCTTCTACATCAATCTCTGCGAGCTTTAAGTGTTCCTCTGTAATCTCGTAGTCAAAAAGCCGGGCAAGCTCGTCCCTATCTTCTTTCTGGGAAAGCTCGTCCCTCTCTGCTTTTTCTAAAATTTCTTTTCGATAACTATCAGTAAACACAAGGCGATTTAATCCTCTCCAAGAAGGATTTCTCCCATGAGAAACATCAAAATGAAACGCTGCTCCATCAGCTGGTGAGAAAATGCCGCTTCCAGCTTTCTCGAAATCAGGAATTAAAAATACTTCTGCATCAATTAAATGAGGAGATTTATTAGAAGTTATAATGTTTAGATAATGCAAGTCAGAGAGCCCTAACCTTTCAGCAATTTTTTCTAACACACATAATTTTTTAAAGTAAATAAGTAGCTCTTCCCGACTATCAATGGTATTATTGTCGGGTACATTTTCAAGAACTTCGCAATAGCCATAGAAACAGTCAGGTCCCCCCTCCTCATCTTCACAATCAAGCACTTTATAAGTCCCAAACCCAAAATTTTTTAATAATCCTTCCCTCTTATCACACAATAATCGCTCGGGTAACATAGAGCGAGGTTTATAAATAAGCTCTTGACCATTGCTAAAAATTAACTTAAAAGGAATTTTTCCTTTGCAGTGAGTCTCCTTTCCTAAAGCCACCATTTCTCTAAGCGTCTCGCCTCCTGCTATTCCTAAATACTCCAATTTTTCCTGTCTACTATCGATATCTACTCTTTTTTTTATTTGACTAATCAAGGATGAGAAGTTAGAGAGGATGCTTTCAATCATTTTAATCTGAGAGCTTTCTAACGCTCCTTCCATACTACTTACCTCGTATATTTTTTCGGACAAATGAGCTTTAAGGCTATTCTTGCTTTTTTCCCCTAACTGGGCGACAATCCTATTTGACAAGAGAAAAGCGTGAACTTTTTTTTCCACATACATTTTCGCTTCTCTGTCTTGTCCAGAGTTGATGTAGGCTTGAATTTTTGCAAGTTCTTTTGCAGGAAATAAAGGCTGATTTTGTTTCCTGTAGAGATAAAAAATATAAGCCCCTCCCAATAAACCTGTGGCAGTAAGCGAAGCGAGAAAAATTTTGGGATGCTCCCTAGGAATATTTTGGGCTTTCGAAAAAACAACGGTAGAAACAACTTTTACCTTTTCTATAATTGCTTGCCTAGGAAGTGTAATCAGAGAAAAATGAGGGGTTATTGCAACGGGAGAACTAAAAGAGAGAGGGCTTGAGTTGTTTATAGGCAAATTGCCTGGGATGTCTCTAGGCATTTTTTGACTCCTTATGTAATTTACTAAATTTTATTTTAATTATAATTTTAAAAACTATATTTTAAAATATTTATTTATAATTAATAGATTTTACAATTATTTCTTATTGCAAGTTCGAATTTTTGCGCACCTGCCCTACCTCTTCTTTAAAATGAGTATCAACCATTCCTTGCAGGTATCTCCAACACCCCAATGCTCTCTAGTTATCTTAAGCAATTCAGAAGCACTCACATAGGCTACTGATATATAAACGACTTTCTAGGGAGGCTTTCCCTTCTGTGGAGCTCTTAAAAACCGTCTATGAAAATTTTAATTGATATATAGTAATTGTTCTAATTGTTCTCACAAGGAGCAATACTATGAAAAATAAGAAACGACTTAGCTACCTGAGCGATTTGTCGCGCGGGATGCCAATGGAGGAGCCTGCCCCACGATTTTCCTCAGATGGATTGTTGAAAGAACTTTTGCTTGGCTAGGAAAATTTCGACAGCTAGCCAAGGATTAAGGGTTAATCACGGATACAAGCTTGGATATAATCTATTTGAGAATTTGTAGAATAATGTTTAAGAGATTAAGTAATTTATGCTAGTCTAGCAACAGTCTCTCAAAATCAAAATATAACATTTGTGAATGAAATTTTTCTTTCAAAAAATTTTCATTGCATTCAAAATTAGGCACATGAACTTTTTAACAGATGAAGAGAGACAACGGCTACGTGCTCAGCATAAAAAAGAACGTGATAAGCACGTTTGCGATAGTATCAAAGCCGTACTGCTTCACGATAAGGGGTGGTCTTTCCCACAAATCGCTGAAGCTTTATTGCTCTCCGATGAAGCCATCCGAAATCATATTGAAAAATATAAAATTTCTAAAAAGTTAAAACCTCAGAATGGCGGTTCTTTGGAAAAGCTTTCCCATAAACAGTCTCGACAGCTTGAAGCCCATTTGCAAGAGCATACTTATCCTTATATCAAAACATCGTTGCATATTTTCAGAGATAAATTCAGGTCAATTGGAGCTCCTGCTGCCAATTTTTGAATTTACTTCGGTTAATTGGTTCTGGATCTTGAGCCTATCCCGATATTCAAAAAAATTAGACCGCCGTTTAAGATATCTTTCTGATAAAGAAAGGAGACACAACATGGCAGGAAGATTTGAAGGATTGACAGATGCTCAATGGGAGATTTTAGAACCCTTTATGCCTAAGGAAAAAGTTTACGCGGGCAAGCCGCATACTCCTTGGAAGAAAGTCTGCAATACAATTTTTTGGATTTTGATTAATGGGGGCCGTTGGGCTGATGTTCCCATTGGAGAACAATGGGGATCAAGATCTGCTTCTCATAGATGGTTAGGACTTTGGCAAAAAGATGGCACCCTTAATAAAATTTTATCAGCTCTGCTTGAAATTGCCCATTTAGAAGGAATGCTAGATTGGGATCGCCTTGCTGCGGATGTTTTTTTTTCAGCGGAGAAGGAAGAAGGGAGGAGGTGAGCTGGTTGACTATGGCTACAAGGGAAAAGGAGTCACAACCCACCTATTAGTAGATAACGAAGGAAGTTAGGTGGCATTTGAAATAACCGGTGCTAAGGGAGATGAGAGACAGCAAGTAGAAAAGTTACTTGATTCAGTGGATGGCCTGGTGGCTACATTCTCTAAAGAAATGGGCTTATTCCCCATTTTTGAAGCAGATAAAGGGTATGATTCTAGGGAGCTAAGAGAAAAGCTGCTTAAAAGAAAAATCTATCCCTTGATTCCGTATAGGAAGATAGGAAAGCAGGAAAGCTGGAAAAAGATCGCTTCATGGGTGTTAAGAAAGCGTTGGCAAGTCGAAAGAGCGATAGCTTGGCTCCAAAGGAAATTTAGAAGGCTGGTTGTCCGTTGGGAAAGAAGACTGAAATATTGGAAGGGCTTTTTAAGTTTTGGCCTTATCCTATTTTGGATCAATCGAATATCGGGATAGGCTCTTATTATGTTTATTTGCATTTAAATTAAATTTAAATTACAATTTACTCCCACAGAATCAAGCTAATTAATTAAACAAAGAGGAGGCAAAAATGGGTGTTGATTTGTTAAAAGCAGAAATTTTCCGTGAAATTGTTGGTCCTTATCTTGAAGAAAAAACTGTAAAAGAAAAAGCAACATCTTTAGGAATTTCAGAGATCAAGTCTCTAGAAGAAAAAAATTTATTAATTAATAGCTTAGCGCAAGAAATTCTAGCTAAAATTTCCGATTACCTTAAGAAAAAAGAGGTTTTTGAGAAATATAAACATCTTCAATACTATAACTCTTCCTCTCCTTATAAGTGGTGCGTGCTGGAACAAACAGAAAAAGCCGTGGAAACCATTTATCCTTATTCTGCCGATGAAAACCTTCTCTCTAACACCTCTTCCAAACAAACGTTAGATAAATTATACCCTATTGGGGGTGCCCTTCTCCTTTGCAGTGCGGTAGCTATGGCTATATTTAGTAAGATGGAATAATGGCTTTACATGACAGATCCCTCGCCTAAAATTGAAGGTACCTAGAGATTACTCAGTTCCTTCCATCAGACGCCCAAAATATTTTAGGCGGCATTAAAAATTTCGTGAGAGTCTCCTGTTGAGAGTAACAAGAAGAAGTCCTCTCAGAAAATTTCTTTTCCGCTAATTGAGTTAACACCCCTCTTGTGCGGTAAAGGTAAAAAATCCACCCCTCCCAACTTCTGCCGCTTTGTCGCTAGGATATTGAAGAAACGGCTAACAAGCCAGCACCGGCTATCCTTTTTGCCAAACCTCCACTCCCCTCTCCCCACAGGCGTTGAAAATGCATAGCTAAAAGCCCCCTTATTTTTTGTTGCCATCTTTGCCGCAAAAGCCTAACTTTAAAAAACCTCTTAACCTAAATTTTAGTTGTTTGGGGGCGGAGATTGAAAGTAACTTGGGCATACAGAAGCAGATTTTCTCGCAAAAACGAGCAAAGTGCAATTGCTTTTAAGGCTTACTATTAAAACAAGTGCAAAATTTTTTCCAAAAGCTCAGCAACTAAAATCCCCTGAAATAGGAACTCAATAGTAGGTTCGCTTGATTTAGGTGAGCTAGGTCCAAAAAATTGGAAATAGGAAAGGGACCTAGATGAGTAAAAATTTAGTCATCTAGCGAGTGTTAAGCAATCTCTCCTTAAGAGGAGGGTGAACATTTAGGCCAATTTTATAAAAAGCGGAAGAAAAAAAGCTTAGCCTGGAAAATGCAGGGCTTAGAATACTAGAGTACCTGCGAGAAAATAAAATCTATTTTTATATAAGCCAAAGTTGTAGGGGAGGGAAATCTGTTAGGAGGCTTGGTCAATGCAGCAAGTGCAAAAGACGGGCTTAGTCTGCTCGAGCTTATCCAAAAAAAGACCTTTCTTTCCTACTTTAAAACTCATTTATATGGAATAAACGTTGCCTAAATCAAGTTGGCTATATTGAACCTTAACACAGAGTTCCTCACGGGTTAAACCCTAACTATCGCTTGGCCTTCCAATTATAACATCTTGATAATAAAGGCAAGACGTTTGGCTATCATAGTAAAAAACGGGGATGTCCCGATTAAAAAAATCTTCTCTAATTTGTGCTTTTATTTGGTCTACATTATCGCTATGAAAAGTGAAGTGCAATTTCTCAACCTCCTTTTTTATATCATCTAAAAAAATTTCCACTGCTTCCTCTTGAGAGGGATCAATCACCCTATAAGCGCCTAATAATTCGCTCGTCTTCATTAAAACAAACCGCCCTCTTCCTTGTTCTAGGCTTTGACGAATCTCTTCTATTCTTTCCTCATAATCTTCCCCTACACACGCTTCAGGCATATCTATTGTTTCTGCTAAAGTGTCCACATTAATTCCTGCAAGCCTTAAGTGTTCTTCTGTAATCCTATAATTTAGCTGGCCCCTACTTTGCCCTTTAAACACTTCTTCTTGGTAATTAGCAGTGAACCAAAGACGATTTAACCCCTGAAGAGAAGGTTCTTCCCCATCAGAAGCATCAAAATAATACGCTGCGCCGTCCTCTTTTGAAAAAATACAGCTTGTTGCTGTCTCAAAGTTAGGAATTAAAAATACTTCTAAATCAATTAAATAAGGGGACTTATTAGAAACTAGGATGTTTTGATAATGCAAATCAGAAATTCCTAAATGTTCAGCAATTTTATCTAGCATGCATAGCTTTGTAAAGTAATCGTGTAGTTCCTCTCGACTATCAAGGGTATTATCTTCGCGTTCATTTTTAAGAAGGTCGCAATAGCCATAGAAACGATCTGATCCTTCCCCCTCCTCTTCATAATCCAGGACTTTATAAGTCCCAAACCCAAAATTTTTTAATAGCCCCCTCTGCTCATCACATACTAATAGCTCGGCTAACATAGAGCGAGGTTTATAAACAAGCTCTACACGCTCTTCGTCATTGCTAAAAATTAACTTAAAAGGAATTTTTCCCTTGCAGTGAGTCTCCTTTCCTAAAGCCACCATTTCTGTAAGTCTCGCGTTTCCTTCTACTCCTAAATACGCTAATTTTCCCTTTCTACTATCGGTCTCGGCTCTTCTTTTTATTTGACCAAGAAAAGAGGAGAAATTAGAGAGGATATTTTCCACCATTTTAATCTGCGAGCTTTTTGAGGCTCCTGGTATGCTAGCTACGTCGTATATTCTCTTAGCCAAATGAGCACTAAAGCTTTCCCTGCTTTCTTCCCCTAATTGTTTGACAATTTCGTTGGACGAAAGAAAAGTATCAACAATCTTCTCCACATATTTTTCTGCTTCACTGAACTTTTTATCCTTTATATAGGCTTGAGTTATTGCAATCTCTTTCTCAGAAAAGAAAAGCTTAGGCTGTGGCAAAGGCTGATTGTGTTTTCTGGAGCGGTAAAGAGCATAAACAGCTCCTCCTAAAAGGAGTGCTGCAGAAATGGAAAGCGAAGCGAAAAAAACTTTGGGGTGCTCGCTAGGAAGCTTTCTTGCTTCCGAAAAAACCGCTTTAGAAACTGTTCTCACCTTTTCTATTACCCTTTCCCCAGGAGTGGCAATTGAAGGAAAATGATCGATTCTGCTAACGGTAGAATTAAACACGTGATTGCTTATATTATTTATAGACATTTTTGCTCCTGAGAAAAAGCTTAATTTTTATTTTAATAATAACCCTAAAAAAGATTTTTTAAAATATTTATTTAAATAAGCTAGATTTTACTATTTCTTTTTGTAAGCTCGAAATTTGAAAATTAAAATGAGTTTAAACTGATTAACTTTAGAAAATAAAATGCCAGAGCAAGCATTCACTTTACCTCTCGCGTAGGCGAGAAGTTAGCACCTATTTTTATATAAGCCAAAGTTGGAGGGGGAGAATACGGGTCCCTCCAAAACAGCCAAATGGGCTAAAGGCTCATTAATCAAATAGCCTGATTTGCTTTACCAGACTGTAAAGCGCTCTGGAAGAATGGCTTGGAATATGTTTAGTTACCTAAAAGTTTTTTCTTCGGTTCAATTTGACTGCAGGGATTTATTTACTATTTGGAACTAACTCGTGAATTTTAAAAGAGGTTTATTTTAAAAACGTCTGCCAGTTTCTTATGAAATCCCCAAGCCTCCTTCCTCCTGACTAGTTTGATTTATTTATTTACTTTTAAATAAAATTAGTTTATGATTAGCGCTACAGGCTTGAGTTAATTCACTAAATAAATGATCAGGAGGAAGAAATGGGAGTTGATGGATTAAAAGGAGAAGTTTTTCGCAAAATTGTGGGTCCTTCGCTTAAAGAAGAAGCTGTGAAAGAACAAGCCCAGCGTTTAGGAATTTCAGAAATCCACACTCTGGAAGAAAAAAACTTATTAATTAATAGCTTAGTAGGAGTAATTGAAAATAAAATTCAAGATTATTTTAGCAAAGAAGAAGTGCTTGAAAAACATACGCACCTGAGGAAATATAAAGCTTTGCCAAATTATAGGTGGTCCGTGTTGCAACAAACCAAGAAAGCGGTAGAAAACGCCTTTCCTTCTTCTTCTGATGAAAAGTTAGCCTTATCTAGCCCATCTTCTGAGCAAGTCCTAAACAACTCATTATCTATTGCTAGTCTATGCGTCATCTGCAGTGCGGTGGCAATAGCGATATTTAGAAAGATGGGATAATAGACCTTTATACAGCTGCTCTCTCGCCCGAAGCAAAGGATTTGAAGGATTACGACAACCCTATTCCATTCGAGTTCAAAATCACTGAGAGAGCATTGAAACCCTAAAATACTTTGTATTTAGTTTGACACCAGCAGGCGATTCTCTTTGAAAATCTTCTCTTTTTCACTATCTGCCTTGGAAGTTCTCTTATGGGATCGAGGCAGAATTTGCCGCACCCTACCTTTTGCCAACTATAAGAATGTGGCCACCGAATTTTTTAATGCTTTATGGTAAATTTTTTTTGCTAAGGAGGGATTTTAGCAAACCCTAAGCAGCTAATTTTTCTTTTTGCAGCCTTTCTTTTTTACCCTTTTCAAGCCCCGCACTCTTTACATACTTAAAAGAGGATCGATTTCCAATTTTGCTTGCCACCTCTCCCCGTAGCAAAATACTTAAAGGCGCCTTTAGTCCGAACTGCTTCTTACCAGGCAGCTTTAGTCCTATTAAAACGCCCTGCTCATACGAAGCATGGAAAAGGCATAGCTAGCTAAAAATTGCTGCAGCTAGGCCGCCTTATATAAGCGATACGCTACAAATGATCAGCCAAAATTCGAGGCATTAGGTTTATTGCCACCTTTCCTGCAAAAGCCTACATTTAAAAACAGGCTCCTTAAGGCAACTTCTGTGGAGACGTGTAAGGAAATTTGAGAAGAGACTTTAGCACGCATAGCAAAATTTCTTTGCAAAAAATAGCAAATTGCTATTTTAAGGGCTGCCCTCTTAAGTTAAAAGCAGTGGAAGGCTAACAAATACAAAATCCTCCTTAAACTTAGCCCATCACGTTTGATAGGAGCTTAAAATGTTTGCGAAATCCTGGAGTTATTTTTTATTGGTTTTTCTTAGTTTGCACTTTTTTGTAAGCGCAGATTCTTATGAAAAGAAAACCGTCTGTTTAAATATGATCGTTAAGAATGAAAGCGCGGTCATTCAACGCTGTCTTGCCTCTGTAAAACCCCTTATCGATTACTGGGTGATTGTAGATACGGGCTCAACGGATGGCACCCAAGAAATGATTCAAGCATTCATGAAGGATATTCCTGGAGAGTTACACGAACGCCCTTGGAAAAACTTTGGGCATAACCGCACAGAGGCCCTTGAGCTTGCGCAAAGCAAGGGGGACTATCTCTTATTCATCGATGCAGATGAAGTTTTATTGTATGCGCCCGATTTTAAATTTCCTCATCTCGATAAAGATTTTTACTACGTCACAACTGAATATTCAGGCACCCATTACGCCCGAGTTCAGCTCATTAATAACCATCTAAAGTGGAAATGGGTAGGAGTTTTACACGAAACTGTCGAATGCCCTCAAGCCTCCGCTTCCGAAACAATGCAAGGATTAACCAATTTTGTGCATACAGATGGTTTTCGCTCCCAAGACCCTCAAAAATTTTTAAAAGATGCGCAGATTTTAGAAAGCGCTTTAGCCGAAGACCCCCACAATAGCCGCTATGTCTTTTATCTCGCCCAATCCTATAAAGATGCAAAGGAATACGAAAAAGCGATTGCCTATTACGAGCAACGGATCAAGATGGGAGGATGGGATCAAGAAATTTTTTGGTCTAAATTGCAGATTGCTCTCTTGCAAGAGCTTTTAAATAAAGAACCTGACATAGTCACAAACGGTTATCTAAATGCTTATTTTTATCGACCTACGCGCCTTGAACCTTTATACCGTTTAGCAAGCTATTATCGGCGAAATGAAAAATACCCTGAAGGTTATCAAATTGCCTGCTTGGGCCTTCATCTCCGTCCTCCACCCGATAGCCTTTTTGTCGAGCGGTGGATGTATAACTATGGTCTACTTTTAGAATATTCCCTTTGTGCTTACTGGACAGAAAGGTACCAAGAATCCTTATTAGCCTCCTACCTTATTCTCTCCAACCCAAACCTCCCTGTAGAAATTAAGACATGCCTTCAAAGCAATCTGAAATGGATTCATGCCAAATTAGAGGAAGCGGTGGAAACTCATAAAAATGCCCTCTTTCAAAAGCAGTGAAGGAAAATTTCACTCTCTTTTGGCAAAATTTAACTTCTGATTATTATTCATAAGGTTGGGGATCCTTTTTAGAGACGGTGAAATCTAAGACCTCCGATATGATTTCACCAAGCCGCCTATTCTCGAATAAGTCTTTGAAAATTTGCGTGGCTTCCTCTACTTTCATTCCATCCTCTGCTTTAACCTCTTTGTATAATTCCACGCGCTTTCGCAAAATTTCCTCAACGAGCGTGGGTTCACCAAAAATAGCCATCAAGAGAGGTTTTGAGGCGAGAAAAACTCGAATTTGGGTTTTATTACTTAAAGTGAGGTACTTAGCTAGTGGGGGGTAACTAACATTGACCTCTACGGTTCCTTTTTCTTCTGCGGGAATCTCCGTCCCCCCTTTTAACATTAAATAAAAAATGTCATGCAGGTGGGGATCTTTTAAAGGAAGGGTGGATAAATCACCCGCATTTTTAATCTTCTGGTTACTTGGCAAATCTTCAACAGATTGACTAATGGCTTTTAATAATTGATCAAGAAAACGTCTATCTTCTTCCAAGGCTTCTTTGAAAAATTTAGTGTGGCCATATAGAGCGAAAAGCAGATTTTTAGCCATAAGAGCAAATTGAGTATGCAGTTCTTGTTTTTTTTCTCGTTCCTCTCTATTTAAAAATAAGGCAATCGGAAGCGTGGAACTTGCTCGGCTTTTTTTTTGTTTGTTTTCCTCGGTTTGTTCTTTAGTTGTGGCGACATGCTCCTCATACCATTTTTTAGCGCTCTTTTTATACTCCTCACGCTCTAAATTTTTCATATAAAATTCAAATTGAGACTGAATAATTGCAAAGCTGCGATAACTTTCTAAGCGCGCATAAGTCATTAAAGTCATAAGCATTAAAAGGCTTGTCACAAAGAGTAAAATATTCAAAATTCTTCCTAATGATCATAAATGAGGGGATTTTTACTATTTGGTAAAGGGAAGCTATAAACTAAAGGCTCCCTGTCTCCTTCAAGGGTCATGATAAGGCGTACAATGGCGGGAAGCTGGTCGTATTCTTGCAACCAATCATCCACCCAGGCTCCTGGAGGACTAGGGTGAATGTTTACTCTTCCATCTGGGGAAACCGGTTTTTCCTTTACATCTTTTAACGTTCCCTTATCGGGCGGGATAAAGAATTGAAATTTTAACATGGCCACATTTTCAAAGAGCACCTCCTTTTTCATGGGAGGGAATTCCTCTTCTTCCCAGCGAGCAGGAGAGGGCCACATTCCTAAGCACAATCTTCCTTCCCCATCCACATACAGCCTTCCTAATACGTCTGAGGCGAAGGCAGGATCCAAATTGACACCATTGTCAAAGCCAAAGACCAAACTTTGCGTTCCCGATTTAAATACCCCTTCTGCAAATGAGGTAGTGTAAAAATAAAAAGCACTGCGTTTATTCCCGCCTGATGAAAAGCTTTTGGGTAACACTTGAGTTAACCGATATTGTAAAAACCTTTTAAAAAAGCTTTCCACTTGCAATCTTTCAGAGGCACGATTCATCGCATCGATTTGCTGATAGAAAAAACTCAAGGTTGTCAGGATCAAAGCGGTCAAAATTAAGGCGATCAACACTTCCAATAAGGTAGCAAAAGACTTTCGGTGAATTTGAGTCTTGCGAGACATCTTTACTCCTTAGGCAAAGGGGACATTCCCGTAAGATTTCGAGCTAAAAAGAATGGATAGGCGTAAATTTGCTCATCTTGAGTAGGCTTTTCTCCCTTGGGGTGAAAAGCAAACTTCAGTTCGAAAATATAAAGCACATACTCATTAAACTTATTATCCTCTTTTTTGGGCTTGCGTTGTTTTTCAACAAACGTGTATGTCCCTTCAAAAGGCAGCTCAGCAGTAAAACCAGCCTCTTTTAATAATTCTTCAGTGATAGGAAAAATGGTTTCATTTTCCAGATCTTGCCAAGGGATTTTATTGGCATACAGCTGCTCAACAAGATGACCAAAGAGTAAATTAACGAGATGGTCTAATTCAACTTTCCGAATAAAGGAGGTTTGATTTCTCAACATGGCGGAATGGGGCGCTATCAAAGGAAATACACACAACACAACCAAAGCAAAAGCAATCAAAACTTCTAAGAGTAAAAAATGACGCCTTTTTACACTTTGTAACACAGTTTACGCCCCTTTTTAGTTTGATGGCTCTTCATCCGTGCTTCCTTCCTCTTCTTTCTGTTCCTTAAATTGCGCGATTTCTTGCCTTGTCAGACTAGTGATTGTCGTTTCGATAGCTTTATCTTCATTCGGCAAAAAAATAGGGTCATGGGATGAAGGTGCAGAGCTGGCAATCGGATGCGGATATCCATACAAGTTAATAACCCTCACCTGAGCCCATGAGGGAACATTTACAGCATCCGATGAATTAGAAAGGCGTAAAATGCCGCGACTCATAATCGTTCCTTTCGATAAAAAATGAAGGCTAATCGCACCTTCAGTAACAGGGAGATCAAGTTCATCTTTAAAGCTTATCCCACGTATGGTTTTGAATACAGGCTTTACGCGAAGGATTTCATTCATCCAATTTCTGGTGGCTTGACTCTCTGTCTCTAAAGTAAAAGTAATTCCATCATTCCCCTGCAAAAATTTGACGGTGACGTCCGCCTGTAAAATGAGCATTAAATCTTGCGCGATGCGTAATTCATTGACAATTGTCTCAACTTCGGTTCGAAACCGTTGTTCTTCGAGAGCTTTGTTAATATTAATTCCAATGGCTACCGTCACAATACTTAGAATTGCCAAAACGATTAGCACTTCAACTAATGTAAAATATGATAATCGTTTCATGCAGTTGTCAGATAAGCGCATGCTTGGCTGGGCTACTTAGAGGTTTTGTGATACTGATCTAATTTCTCAGAGCGCACCTTGATGACCCCATTTTCCACATTCACCTTATATTCTTCTCCCCATCCGTCCCTTGTTAAAGCAGCTGGATTTTGCACCAGGGGGGATTTTGCGACAATGCCTTGCCAATTGGTTTCAATATTATCGAGCAGCCTAGGATTTTCAGAAACCTGAAGATTTAAAACCGTTTCCAGCCTTTCAATACCCGCTTTTGTTTTAAATACTTTGCCCTCATCAAGAGCCCCTCGGTAATTATAGGCTACTACTCCTGTGATTAAAGCAATCAAGAACATCACAATCATCATCTCGATTAGAGTGACATGTCTTTTATTTTTCACTATACAATTCATATTTACCACCTTAGGTTACATCGAAAATGAACTTACATCAGTCAATGGCAACAGCACCGCCATCATGACGGTTCCTATGACCGTTCCCATTATAATTAAAATGATCGGTTGAGCAAGTGCCATTACCCGAGATAGCGTCTTTTCTAGCTCTTCTTCATACATATCTGCGATTTTATTCATCATAATCACACTACTCCCTGAATCTTCACCCACTGCTAGCATGCGAGAGACCATATGCGGAAAATATTTAGATTGCATTAATTGGGTACTCAAAGAGCTTCCCTCAATTATTTTTGTTTCAGCACGCTTGATTTCTTCTTCAAGCACCGCATTGCGCATCGTTTCGCGTGCAATACGTAGAGAGTCTATCATGGTAACGCCCCCATTTTGGAGAGTCGCCATGGTACGACAAAAGCGGGCTACGGCAGCTTGAATGACTAAATTCTTTATTCCCGGCAGCGTTAATAGCTGCCTCTCAAGCCAAGCTTTACCAGAAGGGGCCTTCAGCTTAATCACCATTAAAAAAATCATTAATAGCAACAAGGGAAGATAAATCCACCAGTAATCTCGAAAAAAATGGCTAACTGATAGAACAGCATGGGTAAAACCATTGAGTTTTTTGTCAGCAAAGATCCCCTCGATGGAGGGAACCACAAAACCTAAGAGTAGGCAAATCACCAAAAGCGCAAAACATCCCAATACAGTCGGATAAATCATGGCTGTGGCAATTTCTTTGCGCAATTTTTGCTGTTTATTCAATAAAAAGCTAAGTTTTTCGAGTACAAGATCAAGCGCCCCTACAGACTCTCCTGCCCGTACCATGGAACAATAAAGTCGATTGAAACTATCTGGATAGTTTTCCATCGCTTCAGAAAGGGGCGTTCCAGCTTTAATTTGGTCACATAAACTTAAAATAATAGAATGAAAAGCTTCGCTCCTATAGTGCTCTTCGATTGCAATCAAAGCTTCATACAGGGGAACACCTGCTCCAAGGAGTTGTGAAAGCTGAAAGGTAAAAGCTAAAAGTTCGTCTCCTTTTAACCGTTTACTTGATGATCCCGCTTCCTTTAAGGAAAGCTTCACAATCATTAAGGCTTGATCACGCAGCTTACTTTTGGCTTCTTTCTCATTATGGGCTTCAACATAGCCGTTCTTTTTTTTCCCCGCAGCATTATACGCTTGATACTGATACATGGGCATGGCTTAAACTCCTAATCTTCCAATCCACGCGCCGCTCGTAAAACTTCAGCACTCGTCGTCACTCCGTTTTTAGCTAATTCGGCTCCATGATTCAACAGCCCAATCATGCCTGTATTGAGAGCCACATCGCGCATTTCAACCGCATCTGCACTTTTAACAATTTGCTTTTTAATCGCATTATTTACAGACATAAGCTCATAGAGCCCATGCCGACCTCGATATCCCGTTCCATAGCAAACAGAGCAGCCTTCTCCTATGAACAAATTGCCATCCGTCAAATCGTCTCTTTGCAAACCAAGACTGGCAAGTTCTCTATCGGTGGGCTTGTAAGAAGTTTTGCACGCTGGACAAATTCGGCGAACTAAACGTTGGGCGCATACCCCCACCACGGTAGAAGAGAGCAGATAAGGCTCGATTCCCATATCGACCAGGCGCGTAATAGAGGAGGGGGCGTCATTCGTATGCAAAGTGCTGAGCACCAGATGCCCCGTTAAAGAGGCTTGAATGGCAATCTCCGCCGTTTCTAAATCTCGGATTTCCCCGATCATGATAATATCGGGATCTTGGCGTAAAATGTGCCTTAATCCTGTGGCAAAATCCAATTTAATTTTATGACGCACGCCAATCTGAGCAATCCCTTTTAAATTATATTCAACAGGATCCTCAATCGTCATAATGTTTGTTTCTTCGCTATACATCTCAAAAATGGCGCTGTATAAGGTAGTGGTTTTTCCACTTCCCGTTGGGCCTGTGACTAAAACAATTCCTTCGGGCAAAGCAATTAAGCGTTTAAACTCCTCAAGGACGACAGGAAGCATTCCTAATTTATCTAAGCCTAAAATCACATTCCCCTTATCAAGAATACGCAAGACAATGCGCTCTCCACCTGCAATCGGAACTGTACTCACGCGAAAATCGATTTCTCTCCTTCCCATCCGCAGTTTAATACGCCCATCCTGCGGAAGACGGTGTTCAGCAATATCCAATTTAGCCATCACTTTGATACGCGTCAAAAGTTGAGCTTGAAATTCAATCGCTGGCGAGTGCCGGTTTTGTAAAATCCCATCGATCCGATAACGCACGCGTAGGCCATCTTCAAGCGGTTCAAAATGGATATCGGAAGCTCCTTGCTGAATCGCTTCGGTGAGGATCAAATTTAAAAGTTTCACAATGGGGGCTTGCATTTGAGAATCGTCGAGCAAGTCATACACTTCAACTTCCCCGTCTCCCCTTCCATCTTCCGATTGATCGGCAAGATTAGCAATCAGCTGTGAAGCCGCCCCAAATTCTTGGTTATAACATTCATTGATGGCAGCTAATATGACATCTTTTGGGCTGTAAACCGGTTTGACATTCACATTTAACATCAAACGCAGCTCTTCTAAAGGTTCTAAATTTAAAGGATCCGCGACTGCCACCAATATCGCATCTTTTTCTTCTTGGATAGGAATAACGAAATTTTTTTTAGCAAAAGAATAAGGAACTTTTTTATAGTATTCTCTAGATAGCTTAAGGTGGGAAAGTTCCGGGTAAATGGGAAGCTTAAATTGCTCTGCCAATTCCAAATTAGGGTCCTTGCCTGATTGAGGAGCGACTTTCCACGCCGCTTTTTTCGGAGTGTCAAACTTTTCCTTGTTATCTTCCATCATATTCACCACGAGGAATACCATCCTGCATATAACGCTCAGGAGCCCTTCCAAATAACATCGTTAAGTATCCTTGAAAGACTCGATTTTTCTCAGCTTCTTGTGCACTGATAAGGCGGCATAAAAATCCAGGCACATCTCCTGGACGCCGCTGCATTTCTTCGCAACGAATTCGCTCAAAATCTTCGGCAGCCTCGGTGATAATTTTAGGGGTAATAAAGATAAACATTTCAGTGGCAGAGTCTGACAGCTGCGTGATGCTAAATAATTTGCCAATCCCCGGAATCTCTCCTAAAAAAGGAATTGCTTCTTTGGAATCATTCAGATTTTTGCGCCTTAATCCCCCAATGATTACCGTTTGTTGATCAGGAATGCGCACCTGATTAGTGATATGCCTGCGTGTCACATCGGGTCGGCTTACAGTCGATGGATTGATTGTTTCAAATAGGATATCGGTTTCTAACGTAACATAATCTACTGGATCATCCGGATTATTTGTTTCTTCCCGGACGTGGATAGTAGGCACAATTTCAATTTTAATCCCATACCTTGCTCTAGCAAAAGAATCTTTTAAAGTAACGGATCCTTCCGTTGGAATTTCAAAAATCCCCGTACTAACTGAAATTTCCTCGGCGATCTCGATCGTTGCAGGGGTTTGGTTGATCGCCACTACAGAAGGACTGGCATTGATTTGAATATCATCTTGGGAGAGTAAGAACCGATAAGCAAAATCATAAGCAGGAATTCCGCTTGCTGTTTTGGCACGGCTAACCAAATATTCGAAAACGCCTACATTTTCAGGGTGGCTCACGCTTGTGCCAACCGGAGAAGTGTTATTCCATTGAAGAGAAGTGGAATGCGTATTTGTGGCTGTATTTCCTGTGCGCAACAGGTTTAGCCCAAATTGGTTATCTCGATTCAATCTCTTTTCAAATAAGAGCACCTCAATTTGGACCATCTTTTTGGGCACATCGAGCTTTTTGAGCAAATCTTTTAATTTCGGCAAAATGTCCGCCTCAACCACCATGACGATTGCTCCAGTTTTATCGTCTACAATAAAATTATGGTGGGTATTGTTTCCTTTGTTTTCTCGCTCTTTTTCCCATCGCCGGCGCGTCGGATTAGGCTCTACCAGATAAGTATCATCGAGAAAATACCCATAATCATATAATTTGGGCACTAAAGGCTTGGGTGCTAAGGGTGAGGACCCATCATATAAGGGTGGCGTCGTTGCTCCAAGTGGAGCTGCCGTCGCAGCGGCCTGTGAAGCAACTTCTTCTGGCGACGTCCGCTCCTCGTATCCTGTGCCGGTTTGCACCATGAGTTCATAAACCCTTTGCAAAACATCTGCAAGTTCATGTGGATCCGAATGCTTGGTTGTATACCAAAAAATCGTTTTTGTACGGGATTCCCCAACTTGGCTTTCAACCTCTTTAATGATGGACTCTGCTTTTTGAATTTCTTCTTTCGTTCCCACCAAAAAAACAGCTTGAGCAATTTGGGAAAGGGGAATGACTTTCAACCCGTTTGAGCCTCCACTCGCATCTATGGGCTCCGGATTTTGCTTAATTAAGGGGCCTTTTCCCGATAGAGAAGGCTTTGGGGTTGTTTTGGTGGTTTCCACGAGTTGATCAAAAATTGTTCCAATAATTTTAGCTATTTCTTCGGCTTCCACCCCATATAAAGGCACAACTTTGTATTCTTTATCTCCTCGATTTGCCAGCACGAAATCGTAAATCTTTAAAAGTTCCTGTACTTCAGATACTTGAGCAATGATCAAAATATCTCGACCCACCATTTGCAAAGTCGTATTGTGGGGATTGGTAAATTTATCCAAAAAGTACCACATCCGTTTAACTTCTGAAGGTTGAGGTGACAATACAAAGCAAACACGCGCACAAGTTGGAACAAATTCTAGCTCAAAGCGATCTCGAGTGATCAGTTGCAAATTAGAGTGATCGTCTTTTATTACAACAAGCTGGCGCAGATAAGGGTTCAAAATTTTGGAACCTAATCCGTTGTAATTCAGAATCAATTCTAACATTTCTCCCCAGGATGAGCGGGGAACCGGAAGGTTGGAATTGACACTCAATTTTAAGGAAGCGATGTCGGGTGTCATTAAATACACATAGTCTGGCGATCCATAATCCATGACCAACTGCCCTACCGTAGCCTCCGGATGATGCCAAAGCGCATATCCTTCGGTTTCTTCACTAACCGAAGCTAATTCCCGCCAACTATTTTCCAGATCGCGAATGTTAGCTTTTATAGAGTTGATTTCTCCCAATAATGCTTTAAAACTTTGCTCAGGAGCCCCTTCTTCGTACAAACGGTAGACCTCAGCATAATAACTGTCTAAAAGTTTATGCCATTCGATGAGCTCTTTATTCACCTCCCCTAAAAACTTTTGCATGCGTGGAGTGAGATCCCCTTCACTTATGATCCCCTGTTTTTTTTCAGCGATGGTTTGTCCTTGCAATGCAACCGCATTAAAAAGTAAGGCAAATAGAATAAAAAGTTGAGTATAGGTATTGAATTTCACATTTCACCATTTATCTTAAGTATGAGATCTTCCGCTTATTCTGCAGATGAACTTGGGGTCTCATTTTCTTCTGTTTTTATGCCTGGGTGTCTCTTTTCGGCAGGCCTTCGAGGCTTTATATTTTTTGGAGGCGCTTCATCTTTAAGCTTATGGGCATCCTCTTTTGCACAACTTCCACCTGTTTGTTGGATGAAAAGTTCTACGGGTTGAAAATCACTTCTAGTCGAGTTAAATACGGCTCCCATTAAGGCTTGTTGATCGCCCGTTTTTTTGAGGCCATCGAATACAAATAGCGGACCTATTGTTTTCCGATCAACATAATCATCAATTTCTTGTGCTGTGGTTAACTTTTTCCAGACCCCATCTGTTTGCAATAGCCAGTCATAGGGGCTTAATAAAAATCTCTCCCCGTCAATTTCAAAAACAAACTGGGAACGTGTCCGCGCACCTAAAAATTTAAATTTTTTTTCAAAATTTTGGGCTCCCCCTCTTGGTTCGGTGGATTTTAAAAGATTCAAAGGAAGAACGCCTTTTCCTTCAGCATCCCATACTTCCAGCTTCATTAAACGATCATCAACTTGCTTAACGACCAATAAAGGATGCCCTAAAGAATCTTTTCCCGGTTTTACTGCTTTCCATCGGTTGCTAGCGCTATCCCAAATAAAGATATCCCCCACCTTTGCATAAATCGAATAACCGGCGGGGGGTTCACCAAAATCAATACGCTCTTTTCCCATGAAATCTTGGTATTCTTCGCCACCATGCCTTTCAAAAAATTTATCCTTTCCAAACCAGCGGGCTTTTTGACGGGCTAACAACGTGCCATCTACTCTTTGATTTCCAATTTCCCACTTTCCAAGTGTACGAGCGAACTCGCGACTTTTTAATGAAAATTGTAAGTTAGGCGCAGGTTCACGCACAAGCGTTCCTTTGTCATCCACCATCCCGACTCGAATAACAGCCTCATCTCCGTTGTCTCGCGCTTCAATCCATAAAGGAGTGGGGGCGTTATGGGGACTAAAAGTGTATTTTCCAGGAGAAGTGGCGCGATCATAAACTAGGAAAAGCTTTTGATCCGCCTCGATTGCCGCTGTTTCTTTGCTTCCATTCCATCCAAAATGTAAAAGGGTCTCCTTTTGAGCATCAGGTCTTCCATTTTTACCATAATAAATGAGAAAGCGCTTTAGATCCGGCAATTGAATAGTCATGGGAATAAAGTTCAAACGCAGCAAATGGTTCTCTACATCCGCATAGGCCTGCTCGGATGAAGTAAATGTTCTTTTTGGCAATGTTGTCTTTGGCTCTTGCACTTCTACGAAGGGGATGTGGGAAGGACGCGAAAATAAAAACCAAAGTGAAAGAAGAATCAAAAATATTCCAAATCCAATCAAAGCCAAGTTAATCCATGAGATCCACTGCTTAATCATGCCTCTAACTTAACCTTTTATGTAATGCCTGCAGGCATTTATTGGCTTAAATCTTTTTACAATTGCTATAGACATTTCTCAGGGAGAAAGCTATACCCCTTCATATTGAAACATCAGTAACATTAATGCAACAGAATTAAAGATTCTGTCAAATAAAGATTGCCTACATTCGGCGTTTCATTTATATATCAAATTTAAATTTAACAAGAGAGGATATATGTCTCCTGAAACTCCCCCCGATCCAACTTCTCAAGAACCCGAAAAAGAACCAAAAGAGCTACCCAACCATGAAAAAAATAAATTAGATTCCGTGTTTGGGTTTGCAAAGAAAAATACCCGGGATACAGCCGCCTATGTTCTCCTATTAAGCGGGATTATTTGGAGTTTTTTTGATTCATTTTATGGGGGCATTCTTGTTGGCTTGGTTGCGGGTGCCTACTATGCGGAGGAGATTTCAACCTTTCTCAAGTCGATTAAGCAAGAAATCGAGGAATACGGGGCTGCCAGCAGTCTAATCCTAGCAGGAACAATCTTCGCCTTTTTTGTCGCTGCACCAGGGATCTTTCTAGGAGGGGCCATTGTGGTTGCCTTAAAAGGAGCGTTGACCAACTCCTCTAAAACCTAATTTAGCCTAAGAATTTGAACCCCCTTCTAATAAAAATCAATTCAGGAGGAGGTTCAATTTCCTTATGCTCATTTGCTTAAGCTCTCTTTCCCTCCCCCGGGCAAACTTTCCATAGATTAAAATATTCTTTTCGAAAACACACTTTTTTTGGTATAGTAGGTGCGCTAGAAAATTCAAAAACGACTCACCTTTTATACTTTATGCCTTTTTTTGCCCCGAAAAAAATACACCTTTATGGAACAGTTGGATTCCTTTGGTTATCCCATCTTCTTGTCGATACGATGATTGGGATTTGGCCTATTTACAAAACGATTGTCCAAATGGACTTAGCGGTAGCGGGTTTTATTACGGCAGCTTGCGCCTTTATTGGGGAAGGGATGCAGATCTTTTTTGGCATGCTAAGCGATAAGGGATACCGCAAGTTATTAATTTGTAGCGGATTACTTTGCACGGCCGCCAGCCTATTTTTTCCGCATGTAGAAGGACACTTTCTCCTTTTTCTTCTCTATTTACTAACCTGTTTAGGATCGGGAGCTTTTCACCCGGCCGCCGCGAGCCACACGGGAATGTTGACAGATAAACGCAAAAGTTTATTTGTGGCGATTTTCGCTTCAGGAGGAGCCATCGGATTGGCAGCAAGCCAATTGGTATTTTCCTCTTGCTACCACGCTTTTGAAGGAAATACAGCTTATTTATTTATGCCCCTTGCTCTTCTTATCTGTTTAATTGCGTTTTTTCCTTTCGCAGCTCCCCCTACTTTAGCGGCAAATAACAAACATTCGGTGAACTGGGAGGGCGTGCGAAAATTTCTTTCATCGCGCGAGCTTGTCTCTCTTTATTTTTGCCAAGTCTGCATCAGCTCTATTTTTTGGGGGATTATCTTTCTTTTACCCGACACATTGGCTGCAAGAGGTTATACCGAATGGATCAGCATGGGAGGCGGTCATTTCTTTTTTGTGTTGGGTGGCGCCTTAATGATGATTCCAAGCGGATATTTGGCCGATAAATACTCAGCTCAAGCTGTGATTTTAACCGCCATTATGTGTGGAGCCTTTCTTTTTTATCTATTCTATTTTACCCCTTTACTTCCTCCCTTTTTTGTTTTACCCTTATTGTTTTTTATGGGAGCAGCATTCGGAATTATCAATCCGCTCTCTGTTTCCCTGGGGCACCGTTTAATGCCTTCCCATCCAGGCCTTATCAGCGCCATTATGATGGGACTTGCGTTTTGTTTATCGGAAAGTATTGGACCAGGTGGCGGAGGGCTTTTAGCAGGATACTTTGAGGAAGATGCCACGGCTAAGGCTTTAGCTGTGATTGCTTTATTATGTTTACCCGCATTTTTAAATGCCCTGATGCTTTCTTCGGATCAAAAAATGTCCCCTGAGCAAGCTATTGAATACGCTTCTTAAAATATCATTATAATTGAGGATCCTTCATGAGGTTTACTTGGAAGCTTTTCTTTTTTTCTCTCTTTTTCACCGTTTGCCTAAATACCTGCGCCTGTAGCGAAGGTTCTGCTATTCATGAAATTAAGAAAAGGCAACCCCATTGGAGATGGGTTGTTACCGAAACGTACGATTCCGGAGCTCCCCTAGCCATCCTCTTTTACGATTTTGATCCCAAGCAAAACTTCGATATCCCCTTAAAAGAAATTCGCTATACGCTGGCAGGAAATGTTTGGCTGGAAGCAGATCTCATGGTTCTCCCTCCAGGGCACCCTTCTATCGCAGAATTTGCCACCACAGTTGTGCCGCATGGCCTTTGCTTCACCTATGGACCTGAAGGCTTTATTGAAAAAATTGAAACTTTTCATGAAGGAAAAAGAGAAGGAATTGCCAAAAATTATCAGGAAGAAGGACGACCTATTTACGAATGTTTCTATAGCAAAGGCGTCTTAAACGGCCCCTATCGGGTTTATGATTCCAAAGGAAAAATTAAAGAAGGGGGCACCTATAAAAACGGGTGTTTATCCGGTGAACAAAAAGTTTACCATTTTAATGAAACGTTGGCAGCCAGTTCTTACTATACAGACGGTCTCCTCGATAAAGAATCCACAGAATGGGACGAAGAGGGAAATATAAAAGCAAGAGCCTACTATTCCAAAGGCTTATTATGCAATCAAGGGAATGAACCTGCTAAAAAAACCTTTTATTCGGACAACACGATTCATACTATCCAAAACTTCCAACACGGAATTCCTCATGGGGAATTTATCGCTTATTATCCCAACGGCCAAATTCAATCGCGCGTTTTTTATTCTTTAGGCAAAAAAGAAGGGGTAGAGCAGCTTTTTGCTGACACCGGGGAGCTTAAAGAAGAAGCGAACTATAAAAATGGATTACCTATTGGAAAACATCTTAAAAAACATTCCAATGATAAAATGGCTTTTTTAGCCACCTATAAAGCTCCCGGCATTTTAGCAGAACCGATTGTTGAGTGGGATGAAAAGGGGAACAAGCTTAGGACTTATCAGATAGTGGGCTCTAACTTAGTGGGTGAATACCGAGAATGGTATCCAAATGGGCAACTTAAACTAGGCTATCTTTACAAGCAGGGAGAGCTGGATGGTCCCCAAGAAGAGTACTACGCCTCGGGAAATCTCAAGGTTCGCGCCCATTATCAGAATGGATACCGCCACGGCTCTTATGAGGAGTTTTACGAAAATACTCAACCGCTTATGCGCGCCAAATTTAGCAAAGGGCAAAAACAGGGTCCCTTCCAAAAGTGGTATGAAAATGGGAATAAAGCGATCGAAGCCACTTTCCATGACAATAAACCTATTCATGTTCTAAAGGAATGGTTCTCTTCTGCAACCCCTAGGCTCCTCCTTTCATATGATGCGGAAGGACATAAAGAAGGAGTTCAGCAAGAATGGAATGCAGCAGGAAATTTGATCTATCAAGCATCCTTTCACCAGGATATTCCACATGGAGAAATGCGCAGATGGTTTGATACCGGCCAACTCCAATACAAAACATTCTATCAAAATGGCAAAAGGGATGGAGTGGAAGAATCTTTTTATCCTAACGGGCAAATCGCCACACAAATTTCCTGGTCTAACGGAACTTTAGAAGGAGATTTTCTAGGTTGGTATAAGGAAGGCTCCCTTCAATTTGAAAAACATTTTGCCCTTAATCAACCGACTGGATCCCATTACGAATACTACCCTTTAGTAGAAGGTAAAAGCGTCCCCCAAATTTCTTCTGAAAGACATTATCAAAACGGCAAGCTACATGGAGTGCAAACTCAATACTATTCAGACGGATCTAAAATGGGCCAAATGGCGTATGACAATGGGGTGTTGCATGGCAAGAAACTGATGTGTTCCCCCAAAGGGCGCACCTTAGAAGAAGCCTATTATCAATATGGGGATCTAGAGGGTCTATATTTTGCGCTTAAAGTAGATGGGCGAGAATTTATTTACCATTATAAAAATAATCGTTTACATGGCTTACATCAAGCTTTCTACCCGCCCCATCCACAGCTTGGCCGAGTGAAAGCCCTCGAAGCGAACTTTGTGGAGGGTGTTTTGGAAGGAGAAGTAGCCGAATTCAACGAAGTTGGCACAAAAGTATCCAGCACTTTTTATAAAAATGGGCTAAAAAATGGAATTGCGGGAGTCTATGCCCCAGATGGGCGAATTCATATCTCGGCAGAATTTAAAGAGGATCATCAAAATGGGATGGCCTATGAGTATTACAGCAATGGGGCGATAAAAAAACAGGCCCTCTTTATTCAGGATAAAAAAGAAGGTGAAGAAAAGGCTTTCTTCCCTAATGGGCAAAAATCAGCCATCTATCCTTATAAAGAGGGGAAATTACATGGGACTTGCCAAGAATGGAATCAGGAAGGGATCCTCGTTTTTGAAGGGGAATACTTGCATGGGGAAAAGCATGGCAAATTTAATAAATATGATGATCGGGGTCTAACAAAAGTTTTGCAAACTTTTGTCCATGGCAAATTGGTCGAAAAGAAAAAAGACTCCCCTATTCTTCATACAAAGGAGTAAGCCATAGCAGTTTATAAGCCCCCTTCAGGCCGCAAGGTTACCAAAGGAATTCCTGCTAGAAATCTCATGTAGCACCTTAACCCCTTTAAAGAACTATAAAGAGAGAATTGAGATGTCCGAGGCCCCTATAAAAGTCAAAATTGCGCCCAATTCAAAAGAATCAGAGATGATGGTTCTGGGTTGCATGTTAACCAGCATCAACGCGCTTAACGTAGCAGCTGATGCATTGGATGATGCCGATTTTTATTATACTGAGCATAAACTCATCTTTCAAACCCTTAAAGAGGCTTACAAAAATGATAAGCCTGCCGATGTTCATCTTGTCTGCGAAGAGCTCAAACGGCAAGACAAGCTTAAAGCAGTAGGAGGGGTTGCCTATGTGACGACTCTCGCTCAGTTTGCAGGGACCTCGGCACATATCGAAGAGTATTGCGAGCTTGTGCGTAACAAAGCCATGCTGCGAAGCATGATTCATGCCGCACAACATGTGGAAAAACGAGCCCTTGAAGAGCCTGCCGATGTCTCCGAAGCACTAGACGAAGCCCAGCAGCTTTTTTTCCAGATCAGCCAATCAGCCTCCTCCTCCCACGGTGTTTTGATCGGGCAGATCCTATCCGGCGTTAAATCAGAATCTCAAGTTCCTTTTCTTAAAGAGCTTCAACAGCGGCAAGAACTTTATCATCAACGTGGACCCGAAGATTCGGGGATTACAGGTACACCTTCCCATTACACAGACCTCGATAAAATGCTCAACGGTTTGAACAATTCAAACTTAATGATTCTAGCTGCCAGACCCGCGATGGGTAAAACGGCTTTTGCCATCAATATCGCCGAAAATATATGTTTCAAAAACAATATCCCCGTGGGGATTTTCTCCTTGGAGATGAGTGCAGAGCAGCTCGTCCATCGGATTGTGTGCTCCCAATCAGAAGTGGAATCGGACAAAATTAAAACGGGGGCTTTAAATGGGATTGAATACCAACGTGTTGTGGCTGCCGTCAATAATATGCAAAACCACCTGATGGTCATCGACGACCAGCCAGGCCTAAAAATTACCGATCTTAGAGCCAGAGCCCGTCGCATGAAAGAAACTTATGGGATTGGATTTTTAGTGATCGACTACCTTCAATTAATCTCAGGCTCAGGTTCTTCCCGGGGCGGAGAAAATCGACAAAACGAAATTTCTGAGATCTCTCGTATGCTCAAAAACTTAGCCAGAGAGTTAAACATTCCAGTCCTCTGTTTATCTCAACTTTCCAGAAAAGTGGAAGAGCGCACGGGACACCGCCCGATGATGAGTGACTTGCGCGAGAGTGGGAGTATTGAACAAGATTCTGATATCATTATGTTCTTGCTCAGAAGAGAATACTATGATCCTTTGGATAAGCCAGGAATGGCTGAAGTGATTGTCGCTAAAAACCGCCATGGCGGCGTAGGGAGTGTAAATTTAACCTTCCGCAAAGAAATTGCCCAATTTGCCAACTACACCCCTGTGCGTTTCGAAGAGAAAGATTTTGTGGATAAGGAAGCAGAATTTAGCCCCTTTTCTCCTGCCCAATAAAATTCTACTCCTCAAATCTCTTCTTTAAATTTTGTAAGATTTGCTTAAGATGTCTTTGCCTGGCTTTTCGGCATACCCAATAGGGGTGATGCGAAGCTAGGTAAAAAGAGGGAATAAAGGCAAAAAAGTTCAACAAAAGAAATTGAGAAAACAATCTAGGTACTACAGCAACAATAAGTTTTAACTTATTAAAAGACACAGCTATTTTGTCAGTGTTTTAGGAGCCGGGGAAGCAATCCCTTTTAACATGAAATTTCATCTGAAGGGCTTTGAGAACTTTCGGTAGGACTGAGGCTGTCTAGTCGTTCCCGCCATGCCCTTATTTCTGAAGGGAGTTTTTCCTTTATTTCCTCATAGCTAAGCTTTAATTTATCACGGGAGGAATAAATTGTCTTTTTATCGCAAATTTGGAATTTTTGATCTTTCACTGGAAAGCTGTTTTCAGTAAAGAAACAAACTTTAGCAACTAAAGGAAGTGCTTCAATACCCATTTTTAATAAAGCATTTTTATTGACATTCCTTAGAATGTCATGAACAAACCCTCGGTCATCAGAATCGCCTTCCTTGAGGATTTGGACAAGAGCAGCCAATACCTGCTCAGGGAGCTGGCTTGCCTGTTCTGCTAGTGTTCTTAGAACGTCAGCAACAGAGCTTTTAGCATCATCATCGCCCTCCTTGAGGATTTGGACAAGAGCACTTAATGCCTCCTCAGAAAGCTTGCTTCCCTGCTTTGTTAATGTTCTTAAAACGCCGGCAGCAGAGTATTTGGCACCAAAATCGCCCTCCTTGAGGATTTGGATAAGAGCCTCTAATGCCTCTTCAGGAAGCTTATTTCCCTGTTTTACCAATGTTCTTAAAACAACGGCAGCAGAACGTTTGGCACTAGAATTGCCCTCCTTGAGGATTTGGACAAGAGCACCTAATGCCTCTTCAGGAAGCTTACTTCCCTGTTCAGCCAGTGTTCCTAAAACGTAGGCAGCAGAACCTTTGGCAGCAGAATCGTCCTCCTTAAAGATTTGGATAAGAGCACCTAATACCTCTTCAGGAAGCTTATTTCCCTGTTGTATCAATGTTCTTAAAACGCCGGCAGCAACAATTCGTCCCTCAGAATCACCCTCCCTGAGAATTTGGATAAGAGCAGCTAATACCTCCTCAGGAAGCCTGCTTCCCTGTTCTATCAATGTTCGTAGAACGTCAGCAGCAAAAGCTCGCCCATAAGGATCGCCTTCCTGGAGAATTTGGACAAGAGCATCTAATACCTCTTCAAGAAGCTTATTTCCCTGTTGTACCAGTGTTCTTAAAACGACGGCAGCAGAACGTTTGGCACTAGAATTGCCCTCCTTGAGGATTTGGACAAGAGCACCTAATGCCTCTTCAGGAAGCTGGCTTACCTGTTCTACCTGTGCTCTTAGAACGTCAACAGCAAAATATTTGGCAGCAGAATCGCCCTCCTGGAGAATTTGGACAAAAGCATCTAATGCCTCTTCAGGAAGCTTACTTCCTTGCTGTGCCAGCGCTCTTAAAACCTCAGCAGCAGAACGTTTGGCACTAGAATTGCCCTCCTTGAGGATTTGGACAAGAGCACCTAATGCCTCTTCAGGAAGCTTACTCAGTGTTCTTAGAATGTCAGCAGCAAAATCTTGAATGTTAGCAAAAAAATTTAGCCCATCAGAATCGCCCTCCTTCAGGATTTGGATAAGAGCACCTAATACTTTCTCAGGAAGCTGGCTTGCTTGTTCTGCCAATGTTCTTAGAACGTTAGCAGCAAAACCTCGCCCACAAGGATCGCCCTCCTGGAGAATTTGGACAAGAGCATCTAATACCTCTTCAGGAAGCTTATTTCCCTGTTGTACCAGTGCTCTTAAAACGCCGGCAACAAAAACTTGCTCCCCATAATCGCCCTCCTTGAGGATTTGGATAAGAGCATCTAAAATCCCCTCAGAATGCTGGCTTATTGCTAGAACGAGGGTAGCAGAAAGTTTGGCAGCAGAATCGCCCTCCTGGAGAATTTGGATAAGAGCACCTAATGCCTCTTCAGGAAGCTTACTTCCCTGTTTTATCAGTGTTCTTAGAATGTCAGCAGTAAAACGTTTGGCATCAAAATCGCCCTCCTCAAGGATTTGAATAAGAGCATCTAATGCCTTCTCTGGAAGCCTACTTCCCTGTTCTGCCACGGCTCTTAAAACATCGGCAGCAGAACATTTGGCATCAGAATCGCCCTCCTCAAGGATTTGAATAAGAGCATCTAATGCCTTCTCTGGAAGCCTACTTCCCTGTTCTGCCACGGCTCTTAAAACATCGGCAGCAGAACATTTGGCATCAGAATCGCCCTCCTCAAGGATTTGAATAAGAGCATCTAATGCCTTCTCTGGAAGCCTACTTCCCTGTTCTGCCACGGCTCTTAAAACGTCGGCAACAGAGCTTTTGGCACCAGGATCGCCCTCCTTAAAGATTTGAATAAGAGCAGCTAATACCTCCTCAGGAAGCTTACTTCCCTGTTCTGCCAGTGTTCTTAAAACGTAGGCAGCAGAACGTTTGGCATCAGAATGGCCCTCCTTAAAGATTTGAATAAGAGCAGCTAATACCTCCTCATGAAGCTTTCCTTTTTGTTGTACCAGAGCTATTAAAATGCCGGCAGCAGCAAATTCGGCATCAAGATTGCCCTCCTGGAGGAGGTGGATTAGAATATCTACTGCTTCTTTAGGAAGCTCGTCTCCTTGCTCTGCCACCGCTTTTAGGACAGCCAAGGCATCTTCGGCAGTACCAACATTATAAGGATTCTTAAGAGTTTCAATAATAGATTTAAGAACGCCTGAAGCTAACCTTTGCCCTGTTTCTATAACTTCTAGTAACTTTATTAGCATTTCTTTTCTGGTATTTGGGCTGGATAGCAATCCTTCGATGAAAGCTATTACACTAGGATGATTGAAGATTTTTTTATTCTTAAGCAGATGTTCAAAATTTAAATCTAGCGAAAAAAGATATGCCATATAGTCTTTCACAAGCTCAATAAAGCCTTCATATTGCTTCACTACTGTAGGATCTTGGCACTCTTCAAAGCACTCGGCAATCAAATTGAGCTCACTTCTGACAGCTAGGTCTTGAGGTTCAGCAAAAAGGTCATCGAAAAAGGATTGGAGTGCACCCGAATCCGAATAGCGTGGATTGCGTGATGTAGCGAGGGAAAGATAACCAGCAATCATACGCAGCACTAGGCCATAACGAGGTTCAAACTTATACTGCCGCACAAAGTTTCGACATGCCTGTCTTTCTCCTTTGAGATATTGATTGGCAATTTTTGAAGCGGCTAGAAATTCTTGGAAAGTTAAGTGAATAAAATACCCTTTTTCTTCAGCTTCAGGGATGCGAAGCAGCCCACAATCAGTAAGCTCGTTAGAGGTGATACCATCCCCTCTAAATTCGTCGATCACTTCCCTGCTTAAATAAAGGGTATCTTTTTCCATGGCAAAAAAAGCCATGTCTTCAAAAGCAGCGGTAACTTTGGCCACTTCTAAATTATGGCGTAGGTTTTTCTCTTCAAGAATTTTCTCCTTGGTTTGTTTAGATTGACTCAGGTCAATCCTTCTTAGAAGAAACCATTTATACATCCAGTTAACCATCCGCTCATAAATAGCAGTCATTGTAATGGGCTGATTGGCATCAAAAACTTCAGGGTCTTCGCTAAAAAGGCAGCACAAAAGGGTTAAGTTAATAGGAATTTGCGCCAGACTTAGCACCAGGGAAGACGTATTTAATAGACGGTTAAGCTCCTGTTTTTTCTCTTCGGCTTGAATGTGTTTAAAAAATCTGTCGATATAACGCTTAATCTCTTCTTTATCGAAGCCTAAAAGCTCTAGCTCACAAGAGCGGTTAAAAGAGCAGCTTCCAGGCCTTGAGGTGATCAGGATATGGGGAAATAGCTTTTTTAGCCCCTTAAGGGCTTTAGCAAGACTGCTGTTTCCTTGAGCCTTAGAGGAGAGTTCGTCATACCCATCTAAAATAAGCAGGGTTTCTTCTCGCAAGGCAGAACTGTCTATGCAAGCTTCGATCACTTGACGATCGATTTTGCCTGCATATTCTCTAGCTATCAGATCAGCTGGAGTATACTCTTTATCTGCGGGATATTTTTCTAACGTAAGATTTCTTAAGGGAATCCAAAAGAGGTAAGAAAAGAGCCCTTTCCAAAGATCCCCTTTTGCCCAGCGATAAGCGATATAATGGCATAAGGTGCTTTTGCCACTTCCTGCAGCTCCTTGGAGGTAAATTCTTTTATAATCTCTTTTTGCAAGGCTTTCGTGTTCGAAAAGCTTTTCAAGTTCGATGTTCTGCTTAGGCTCAAAGATAGTTTCATAAGTTTGGATGCGACCATCTTGTAGGTAATCAGAATGTTTATCAAGTGCTTGGTCACGTGCTTTTCTCTCCTTACTCTCAATGATCGCTAAACGCACATAGATTTCTTCCAAAGGAATTTTAAATTCCCACTCTTGCTCTACCTTGATCCTAACAATGGAAATTTCTTTTTGAGAAAGGTAAGAGCTTTGAAGGGAGCTAACCAGCATTTGTGGACTTAGTTTTGCCTGAACCAAAGCTTGCATAATGGCTGCGTTTTCAAAAGCAAGTGTTAAAGCCGTTTTTTTCTCCTGATTTAAGGCATTTAGGCTAGCTCCTTTTTTCACTAAGGTTTCGACGATTTTGCAATAGGAGTCTTTGCCTTTATTAGAAGATTCCCTCCATCCCAGGATCGCTAAATGTAAAGGAGTATTTCCCTTTTTATCTTGCTGATCCAACTGAAGTTGATCGGTAGTTTGGTCTAACAAGCATGCAAAGCTCTTCTCACTGCCTGTAAATGCAGCTAAGTGTAAAGGCGTCTGCCCATCCCTATTTTTAGCTTCCCTAAGGGTAGGATCATATTGTAGCAAAAACTTAACGATATCGACGCAATCTTTTTGAGACTGACAAGCATGATGCAGAGTATTATTTTG
Organism: Parachlamydia sp. AcF125; assembly: GCF_018342475.1. Lineage (NCBI taxonomy): Bacteria > Pseudomonadati > Chlamydiota > Chlamydiia > Parachlamydiales > Parachlamydiaceae > Parachlamydia > Parachlamydia sp. AcF125. The sequence continues at coordinate 318,087 of NZ_JAEMUD010000001.1, forward strand.
ATTGCTATCAAGCTTTTTGAAATCCGCCCCTTGATCAAAGAAAAATTGCACGATAGGTATAGACCCTACCCTGATAGCCATATGTAAAGGTGTTTCTTTAGTTGCCTTTCCTGCTAAGACGTCAAGGTGCGATTGTATATTTGGCCTTTCGGCAAAGAGGTAGATAAAAATGCTTCTATTTTCATGGGCAGCGAAATAGTGCAATAAGTTTTCTTCATTTTCTAACCTTTCCTCTAAGCTATCCAAGTATTCATCTAGTGCTCGCCGATTAAACTTATATTCCTGTATGTTAAGAGTATGATATAATTCATAAGCCGTGGCGAGATAAAAGACCCCATGCAACGAAATTTCCTCATTTGCTTCTTCTAAAAATTTACCCCCTTGTGCAATTAAATCTTTTATACAGCCAGGACAGTTCAGTTGCAGCAAAGCCTTTAGCTTTTCATGAAGCTTTGCTTCAGGCAAGCGAGAGGTATGCATCCCATGATAGTGAATAACCGAGCTAGCCTGTATATGCAGTTGAGAATTTGCCCCTACTAACTGAGTATTTTTAGCAATAGCCTGGGGATGGACCGGTCCAAGCTGGGTTGACAAATGAGGATAAAGGACCATAAAGGACTCTGTAAAACGATGCTCGCAGCTGACAGGTTTAGGAGAATTGCAATTTTGGGAAGATTGGGGAGCAGAAGGAGGAACTGGCTGAGTAGCCGCAAACACAGCATCCTTATAGATATGTTTTCTCTTAGCAAAGTCATAAATTCCTATAATAATATTTCCTAATACCGGGATTAGGAGCACAACACAGCGAGAAAAGCTTTTTTGCTGTAAATAGGCGTAGTAATGGTTTTTTGAAACGTTTGCCTTTTGCTTCATTGGAAGCAACACACACTTTTGGAATAAATTAACCGAATTAGTGATTGTACTTAATGCTGGGACATAATCAGCTATGCGGTCTGCTTTTAATAGCAAGCTAACATTTAGGTACATTGTGGTTATCCAATTTTTATTGTCAAAAAATAATTTACACTAAAAAAAGTTAAATGTCAATCGCAAAGGAAGGTTTATAGGCAATTCCCCTATACCCCCCCCCTCTCTTGTAGCGCTCTCTGCCTAATCAGAACCACCTAGCGTGCTCCTTAAAAGATAAAAGTACAGCTAGATTTATGATTCACAGTAAACTTATCATTTCGGTAGAAAGAAGATGACATTGGTCTTTAGAAGAAAGAATTAATTATCTGAGAAACATACCGAATCAGACATCCTACTTCCCAAATTGCCAGAAAATATGAGGCAACACTAAACCAACTTATTGCATGGAGAAGATCGACGAAACAAGGGGACCTTCAAGCGATTAGCAATTCAGAAGAACTAATCCCTAAAGCCAGGTAAGAGCTTGAACGTATGCCCGGTAAAAACACCGTTGAAATTGAGGCCTTAAATGAAGCAATAAAGAGCGAGAAGGGAAAACCCCATCTTACGACAGCCCTTTTCAAACTTAAAAGACTTAGCATAAGTAGAACAGCTAACGTATCTCACACAGCAAAGGAGTGAAAAGAGCGTTTTGAATAGGCAAATTTCTTTCCTAAAAACGAAAAAATAACTCAAGATATTCTAGGCAGCTATACCGATTATCTAATTAACTACAACCAACATGCGGCAGACATCGGAATTGCAAATCTTTTGGATGCACAATTCAGTGGTGATGAAATCACCACATATTTAAATCGCAATCAGTGCGTTTCAGAAGACTTATAGTAATATGTCCAAGCAGACGTACATAAACACGAACAAGCAAAAAGAGGAATTATGGTATAATCGAAGAGAAACCTTACATAGTTAAAAATGAAATGATCTGTTAGCATTTCTCGAATGCCAAAGGTCGATGCGTTAAAACAACCAATATTTTATTAAATAATCCACTACGATGAAATAGCCGTTCTCATCGCCTACGTCATTTTCGATAAAATATATTCCTACAAAATATGCCAAGGAATTTATGGCTGCCTTGAAGGCAATTTATGGAGCAAACACGTTGGAATTAGCCGAGCAAAATCTTGAGGGGCTATAAGGTAAATGAGAGGGCAGCTACCCATTAGCAGCCAAGCCTTGGATAGTCCATTGAGTTAATAGCGGTATAATCGCTTCATACACAATTTAGAAAGGTTGCTAAGAACAAAGCTATTTTTCCAACGGATGAGGCTTTATTTAAAATGCTCTTTTTAGTAGCGCGAGACATTTCAAAAAAATGGACGATGCCCCTTCGGGAATGGAAAGCAGTCATTTCGCATCTAGCATTAGCGTATGGAGACAGGCTAGGTTTAGCAAATAGCTGAAGCGATTTACACAGAAAAATTGACAGACTCTAAATTGGGGAAACGCTCCTCCGCAACATTTAACAATATCTCTTGAGAAATTATCAAAAGTTTTGTATGGCCAACTATTTTCTATCCTTATCAAACAAGTTTTGGCTTCTTTTGCATCTACGGATGGTACTTCCTCTACTATTTTACACATCATTCATGGCGGCCTTTCTAACTTTTTCTGGTCTTGCTCGTCTGTTAACAAGCAATACCACGCTTCTAAAATATCTATCTTTCTCCCTCTTGCTTGCTAAAGCTTCCAGGTGCTTTAAGCTTTTACATTTAAGCTAACCTGTAGTAAACTTTTTCCCACTCATGTAAAGCAACTTGCCATTTTTTAATTTGACAAGATAGCTACTCATATCTATAGCACGAATAAAAATAAATAGTTTAGGTAATTCCTATGCTTCCTAACTCTTCTTTATCCTCTTCCTCTTCTTCATTTTCTTTATCTTCTTCCGTTTCTTTGGCTAGCAATGATGACGACGAACAACAACTCTATTTGATTAGCAATCGCAAAAATTTTATAGACCGTTATGAATTTTCCATGTCAACTAAAATTGCGCGTGTTTTTTTCTCTTCGCGAGAAAAAGCGGAAGAAGATTTTGAGCAATTTATTGATCATAATGCTGAAAAATTTAAGAAACGTAAAATTCTTATTCTTATCCATGGATTCACTGTCACATACGAAGGAGCAGTTGACACATTAGAACAAGTTGCCTATGAAGTTAACAAAAGTTATGATATAGTAATCGGTTATTTATATCCTGCTGGTGCTAAATTTTATCAATACAGCAAAGCGAAAAAGAGAGGATTGCGCGCCGCTAGAGCCTATCTATCCAACATTTTGCGTCGCATACAACCATTAGCTCAACGCCTAGACATTGCTGCTCATAGCATGGGGACTATAGTTGCCATGAATGCATTAAATCAAAGTCAAAGCCCCAAAATTAATAATCTTTTCTTGCTTGGAGGAGCGATTAATGAGACAAGTATTTTCGATTGTGACGGCCATAAATGCACCCATTTGCAACAAGCATTGACCAATGCGAGCAAAATTTATATTTTTTATTCATGCAACGATGCAATTTTGCCATGGCTTCACTTGTTTAATCCTACACAAACAGTCGGAAGCCCCGGTGAAGAAATTCTCAAAAAACCCATCGCCCACAATGTGTACTTAATTAATACTACGTCAATTGTTAAGGATCATAGCGGGTATTACAAAAGCCAAGAAATTTTTGAATTTTTTAAAAAAGCTGTGGATTGTTCTGATCGCAAAGAGGATTTAAGCGATCGTTACTTTACTTTTGAGAGTGGGAAATTAACCTCTCATTTAAAACCCAAAATTTGTCCCAGAAAAGATGGAATATGGCTCACCATTCGCACCCAATTACCTATACCCAAAAGAAAGCCCAACTCTTTTTCTCAAACCACAATTGAAGCCACTACAATTTATGGAACAGAAAATATCTTCTCAACACATTATAACACAGAAAACTGGAAAAATGATTTATACACCCTCTAAGCAATCGATCGAGATCGTTTAACACCCATTAGGCGACGAAATTTTTCATCATCTAAGTTCTTTATTATTTCAGATGTCATCGCACCTCACTCACCTAAAATAAGGCGAATATATCAAAAGAATTTAATTTCGAAGGAGCTCTAACTTATTGAAATTTCTAGGCTACGTCTTCTTTTTTCTTTGATTTCTTAGCCAACTTTAAACTTGGCTCCCTTGGCAACCTTTTCTATTAATTCATGCCCTCTAAGTCTTCTCCAATGTTTTTCAGCTGTTATAGCTAGCTTATATACCATGTTAAGCGTACAAATTCTAGATCCACATCCTTTTGTTTGCTTTGTCCGATGTCTGATGGTAGCAAAAGTCGATTCTATAGGATTAGTTGTACGAATATGTCCCCAGTGAGTGTTGTCGCGTAAATGAGAAGAGAGGATAAAGCGTCTATGGTAAACTTGCCCTTTAACACATAGGGGCTGTAAATTTAGTCTGCTACAAAAAATTTAGGCAGACTATGGAAAAAAAGTTCATTTACCGCATGTGCAATTGGTCTAAGTAATAACAAAGCTTTAGTTCAAAAGAGAAAGCCTAACTTTGTGATTTTCCAAATTTTAGACTTTAACGATTAGGCGGGCAGCCTAAACAGCCCGCAAATAAGATAGGCGACATCGCTTAAACAGTGCCTTTAAAGGCGCTATTTTTCTATTCGACCGTGACGGATTTTGCTAAGTTGCGAGGCTGGTCAATTTCTGCCCCTCGCTCCTTTGCGATGTAGTAAGCTAACAACTGCGAGACTACCGTTGTCAGAACACCCGAAACCTCATCGATAGTTTGTGGAATGTAGATAATATCATCGGCAATTCCTTCGAGCCCTTTCTCACAAGTTTCTGCAATGGCAATCACCTTGCCGCTGCGAGCTTTAATTTCCATCAAGTTGCTTAAGAGTTTTTCAAAGGTAGACTTGTTACCGCATAAGGCAACTGTTGGGCAATTTTCATTGATTAAGGCAATCGGTCCATGCTTCATTTCTCCTGCAGGGTAACCGTTGGCATTAATATATGAAATTTCTTTAAGTTTTAATGCACCTTCCAAGCTTGCCGGATACATGTAACTTCTTCCTAAGTAAAAGAAATTGTCATAGTGAGCATATTTCTTGGCAATTTCTTGAATTTTGTGGCTTTGATTTAAAACTTTTTGCACTTGATCCGGCAGCTTTTGCAAAGCTTCTAAGAAGGATTGCCCCTCTTTTTTATCCATGTGCCGCATACGGGCCATTAATAAGGTAAAGAGCGCTAGTACGACCACTTGGCTGGTAAAGGCTTTAGTGGAACAAACCCCGATTTCTTGGCCAGCTCTCAAAAAGATGCTCGCATCAGCTTCTCGGGCTAAATGAGACCCTTCCACATTGCAAATTGCCAAAACCTTCACTCCCTTTGTCTTTAGCTCTCGCACAGCTGCTAAGGTATCGGCAGTTTCTCCCGATTGACTAATCGCAATGGCTAACGTCCCCGCGGGGACCACGGGATTTTTATACCGAAATTCAGAAGAGATTTCAACTTGCACAGGGATACGAGCGCGATCTTCTAGCATGTAAGCAGCCAGATAACCCGCATGCCATGAGGTGCCGCAGGCGAGAATTAAAATTCTTTCCACCTCTAGCAACTCATTCACTTCAAAATTGATTCCTTCAAATAAGGCCGTTCCGTAATCTTGAATAAAACGGCCTGAAAGGGCGTTGCGAATGGTTTGAGGTTGTTCGAAAATCTCTTTTAAGGTGTAGTGCTCATAATCCCCCTTGGAGGCACTTTCTAAAAGAGCATGCATTTTCTCTAGCTTCTTTTCGATCTCTCCTTTTGCCACATCAAACACTTCTAATTTATCTGCTTTAACAACTGCTATCTCACCCGTCAGCAAAAAAGCCACTTCTCGGGTGTGGGCAGCAAAAGCATGCGGATCTGAAGAGACAAAGGCTTCTCCTTCCCCCACTCCGATAACCAAGGGGGATTCATGCGCAATGGCGACAATTTGATCGGGAAAATCTCGGTGAATTAAGGCGATCGCAAATGTTCCTTTTAAGAAAGGGAGTGTTTTTTTAACAGCCTCTACTAAATCGCCCTGGTAAAACTTCCCTATGAGATGGGCTACAACTTCAGTGTCGGTCTCCGAAGAAAATTGAATACCCTCTGCTTTCAATTCACGCCGCAAAGCGTCGTGATTCTCGATAATCCCATTGTGTACAATGGCTAAAGTTTGCTCTTCATTAAAATGAGGATGAGCATTAGTTTTATTAGGCTTTCCATGAGTGGCCCAGCGCGTTTGCCCAATCGCCATACTCTCCACGCACATTTGCGCTTCTTTGATTTCTTTTTCTAGAGCTGCGATTTTGCCTACTTCTTTGCAAAATGCAATTTCCCCCTGATAAATCCCTGCGATCCCAGCCGAATCGTATCCTCGATATTCGAGCCTTTTTAAACCATCTAAAACAATCTCAATCGGATTTTTAAGCCCTATATACCCAATAATCCCGCACATCCCTTCTCCCTATTTTTCCAGAGTTCCAATTTGTTTTCTGACCTCATCTGCGATGTGATTTGCCAATTGCTGAACTTGCTGCAATTTCGGCCCCTCTACCATCACGCGGCAAATATTTTCTGTCCCCGAGTAACGCACAAGTACTCGACCAGAATTTCCTAAAATTTCTTCTACCTCAGTAACCTTTTGGGTCACACTTGGTAAAGTTTCAAGCAAGGGTTTAGCATTTACTTTGACGTTTAGACAAACTTGAGGATATTTTTTTACAATAGCTGCTAAATCAGATAATTTAGAATCGGTCTCAATCATAATGCGCATCACCTGCAAAGCGCATACTAATCCATCTCCAGTGGTATTATGATCGAGAAAAATTAAATGGCCGCTTTGCTCGCCTCCTAGGTTCGCATCGTGCTCCAACATATCTTGAATCACATAACGATCGCCCACTTGCGATTGAATCACTTCAATCCCTAGTTCTTCCATCGCTTTTACAAGACCAAAATTACTCATCACAGTAGAGACCACTTTGTTGCCTCGAAGCATCCCTGTCCGTTGCATATCTTTGGCACAAATAGCTAAGATCGTGTCCCCATCAATAATCTGAGCATTCTCGTCCACCATAATCACACGGTCTGCATCCCCATCTAAAGCAATCCCTACGTCTGCTCGATGTTCAATGACAGCCTTCTGAATGGTTTCAGGATAGAGAGAGCCGCATTGCAAATTAATGTTTAAACCATCAGGCGTATTTCCATAGACAAAGACCTTGGCATCTAATTCCTTAAAAATCAAGGGAGCAACCTTATAGCCGGCCCCATTGGCACAATCTAAAGCAATTGTTAAATTTTTTAAAGACAAGCGGCGTGGAAAGGTCGCTTTAGCAAACTCAATATATCGCCCGTCTGCATCCGTCACTTTGAAGTTTTTTCCAATATCATTATCGGCAGGCAAGCTGTCATCAAAGTTATTAGCTGCGACAAGTTCTTCCATTTGTTTTTCCCAGGTGTCCGGCAATTTAAAGCCTTCAGAAGAGAAAAACTTGATTCCATTATCATAATAGGCATTGTGTGAAGCTGAAATGACAATCCCAGCATCTGCGCGATAAGCGCGCGTGATAAAGGCCACTCCAGGAGTGGGAAGAGGACCGACCATTAACGTATCCACACCCATTGAGCACAAACCAGAAATTAAGGCATTTTCGAACATGTAGCATGACAAGCGAGTATCCTTTCCAATCACCACCCGATGTTTGCCGTCATGGGACCGGAAAATTTTCCCAGCTGCCCGCCCTAGGGCTAAAGCGATTTCGACTGTCATAGGAAAGCGGTTTGCCTTGCCTCGTACACCATCTGTTCCAAAAATTTTCCCTACTTTTCCACGCTCTTTCACTTGCACGACCTCCCCTAAAATTTCCGCAATGGGTGCTTCTTATTTCACAAACATCGGTCCCAAATTTAAAGCAGACTAGCGCATCATCCTCTCGAAGATCAAGTAAAAAGAACTTTATGGATAGCTAGTTTGTTAAGGAAAGCGTGGAACAAATCGGACAAACATCGTGAACATGCTGCCGCGCTTGGCAAAATTTCCGCGCAAAATAAATGATTTGCAAATGGACTTTGATCCAATCTGTTTTAGGAAAAAGTTCTTTGAGATCTTTTTCGACGTGGGCTGGGGTTTTTCCCATGCTTAATCCCCACCGTTTAGCACATCGCAAAATATGGGTATCTACGGGAAAGGCAGGAATATTAAAAGCTTGAGCCATAACTACGGAAGCTGTTTTATGACCCACGCCAGGCAGCTCTTCTAATTCCTCAAAGCTAGCAGGAACGATCCCTTGGTGTTTCTCGATCAAGATTTTTGATAATTCCCAAATTGCTTTGGCTTTAGTTAAAGATAACCCGCAAGGGCGAATGGTCTCTTGAATTTTTGCCACTGATAACTGCACCATTTGCTCGGGCGTATGCGCTAAGGCAAACAAATGTGGCGTAATGGAATTGACTCGCGCATCGGTACATTGAGCTGACAGCAAAACAGCTATCAATAAAGTGTAGGGGTCTTGATGTTTAAGTGGCACAGCAGGGGAGGGAAAATATGCGTTTAAAATCTCACCGATTCGCCTAGCGCATGCTTTTTTATCCACTTTTCATTTCCCAATGCAAAATTTTGAAAAGATAGAAGAAAGAATATCTTCCGTCACGTTTGTTCCTATAATTTTTCCCAATTCGCGCAAACACAAGCGCATGTCTACACATAAAAATTCGGGGGAAAGATTATGAGATAATCCATCATACACATTTTGCGCAAAGGCAATCGCTCCTTTTAAAGCTTCGAGGTGTCGCATGCTCGTGATAACCACCTCTTGCTGATCAGGCATCCCATTTTTCCAAATCACTTCATCGATCGTGGCTTGCAAAACTTCCAGTCCTTGTCGTTCTTGTGCAGAAGCTTGCACAGTTGGAAAAGGAAGGGGAGGAAGTTCAGTTTGCTTGATGTCAATTTTATTCCATACACCAATGGTTTTTTCAGGTGGAATTTGTTGCATTAATAGATGGTCATCCGGCTGCAACCCTTGACTTGCATCCAGCACAAAAAGAATTAAATCCGCTTCTTGCATTGCTTGACGAGAACGTCGGATCCCCTCAGCTTCCACGATTTCTGCCGAATCGCGAATACCCGCTGTGTCAAGAAGCCGAAAATTTAAGCCATTTAATTTTAAATGATCTTCTAAAACATCTCGGGTTGTCCCGGCAATTGCAGAGACAATCGCACGATCTTTTCCAAGCAAGGCATTCATTAAAGACGATTTTCCCACATTTGGGCAGCCGATTAAGCACAGGGAAACCCCCTCTCGAAGGATTTTTCCATTATGAAAAGTAGAGGCAAGACTTTGCATGGCATCCGTAGCTTGCTTAAGAGTGGCTTGAATCTCTTCCATACTGGCAAATTCTAACCCTTCTTCAGGAAAATCAACCCAAGCTTCTAGGATTGCTGCGATGTCGCTCAAGCTTTTCTGAAAAGTGGAGATTTTGCGCGTTAAAGCACCCTGCAGATGGCTTCCAGCAGCTTGTAGAGCTTTTTCATTTTTTGCTCCAATCAATTCTTGCACAGCTTCCGCTTGTGCTAGGTCTAGCTTGCCATTCATAAAAGCTTTAAAGGTAAACTCTCCTGGACGAGCAGCGCGTGCGCCTGCTTCTAAAACCGTTTGCAAAACACGGCGCGCAATTAGGCTGCCTCCATGGCAATGGATTTCAACGGTATGTTCACCTGTATAGGAACGGGGGGCGTGCATGGGTAATAAAAGCACATGATCAATCCATTCCCCTTCCTTATTTTTGATTTTGCCATAATGGACAGTATGAGTAGGAAGACTTTCTACAGGGCGTGAAAAACAACGGCTTGCCACTTCAATCGCATAGTTGCCAGAGATTCGAATAATCGCCACTCCCCCTTCTCCCGGTGGAGTTGCAATGGCGGCAATTGTATCACCTGCCTGATAAGATTCGTGAATAAAATCCATATTTTTTTAATTGCAAGGCTTTTAAAACCAAAATGTTTTGATAGTTTTTCAAACAATCATAACGGATTCAGCCCATAAGATTCAATGTCAAAATCATTAAGGGAGGGATTGCCGTTTTATTCCCAACTTCTTATAGTCATATGTATTTTTACTTTAAACTAAAGGAGCCCTCATATGATTTCACTTTCAGCAGTTCACTTTGTCCCGATCTTCGTCACTGCCTGCATCTATATAGCTTTAGGAATGCTTTGGTATTCTCCCTGGCTATTTGGAACTATCTGGTTGAAAGAAATGAATCTCGTCCCCGAACAAATTCGCACTCCCTGGATTGAATCTTTAAGTGCTTTCTTGATGGCACTCTTAATGTCCTATATTTTATCGCAATTTGTCGTTTTGACAAATTCTTATACCCTTACACAAGGAGCTTGCTTAGGCTTTTTAATTTGGCTTGGTTTTATTGTCCCCACTCTCTTTTCAAATGTCCTTTGGGAAAAAAAACCTATAAAAGTTTATTTAATCCATATTTCGCTGGTTTTACTTTTCCTAGTGATTAGCGGAAGCATTCTGTCGTTTTGGAGATAAATTAATTTGTTAAACACTTAACTTAGGGGAGAGATTCTATGCCAACATTAGCAGCTCAAAAAGGATCTTTTTTAAACACTGTCGAAGAACTTCTGGGCGATGAAGCCCCTTTTTTACTCAACTATAGCTGCAAAGCGGTGACCCAGGATGCCATTCACAAACCCGGTTCTGATTGGGTAGAGCGCATTTTTGGGATCAGCAATCGATCTATCCCTGTTTTGCGCAATTTACAATCCATTTTCAACCATGGACGCTTAGGCGGAACGGGATATCTCTCTATCTTGCCCGTAGATCAAGGGGTTGAACATTCTGCAGGCGCTTCTTTTGCCCCCAATCCCCTTTATTTTGATCCTGAGAATATTGTGAGACTGGCGATTGAAGGGGGCTGTAATGCCGTCGCTTCAACCCTTGGAACTTTAGGAAGCGTAGCCCGTAAATATGCTCATAAAATCCCTTTCATTTTAAAAATTAACCACAACGAACTTTTATCCTATCCCAATTCTTTCGACCAGATTTTATTTGCGAATGTTCAGCAAGCCTATGAAATGGGGGCAGCTGCGGTAGGAGCAACCATTTATTTTGGCTCACCAGAAAGCCATCGGCAAATTCAAGAAGTCAGCGAGGCTTTTCATCTGGCACATGAGCTTGGAATGGCCACTATATTGTGGTGCTATTTGAGAAACCCAGCTTTTAAAATGGATGGAGTGGATTACCACGAAAGCGCGGATTTAACAGGACAGGCAAATTATTTAGGAGCCACCATCGAAGCTGATATCGTTAAACAAAAGCTGCCGGTGATAAATGGCGGTTACCCAGCCATCAACCGCGTGACAAAAGGATATGGCAAATATTCTGAACACATGTATGATAAGCTTTGTGAAGATCATCCGATTGATCTTTGTCGTTACCAGGTCCTGAATGGGTTTAGTGGGCGCGCAGGCTTAATTAACTCAGGAGGAGCTTCTGGCAAAAACGATCTTAAAGACGCTTTAAAAACCGCCATTATTAACAAAAGAGCGGGAGGAATCGGATTAATCAGCGGGAGAAAGTCTTTCCAAAAGCCTATGAATGAAGGAGTCAAGCTGCTTAACCTCATTCAAGATGTTTATCTGGCAAAAGAAATTACATTAGCTTAAATGTTAAGATTAAGATCTAAATTTTATTTGAATTTTTTAATACAATGAAACTTTGGTACGGTAAAAAATGGGGTGCTAACATGAGATTCGTCTTCAATTTTATTTTTTTTGGAATTTTGTTTTATCTCATTTGGCTATACTTTCCAGATGCATTTAAAACGCTTGTTGAGTGGGCCTCCACCATCTTCGAGTTTGTAAGACACCTTGTTTTAACAGCAATCGAAAAGCTTAACGAAACAAAGGTTCCCCCTCCTTCTCCTCCACCGCCTTCTACAGTGGGCTTTTTGTTGCCCTTCTTTATCACTGGGAATTCTAGTAGGAGATAGGATATCGCCTTCAAAATCCAGTGGCTTTTAAGTCTTTTCCTTGCTTTTATGTTGTTTTATAACCTAGAAGCAAGGAAATGATCTCATGAGTGATCTAGATTCTGCTATTCAGCCAATCTTGCAAAAGTTTCAGTTAGCAAAACAGGAAATAAGTAAAGTCATTGTTGGGCAAAAAGAAATGGTTGACCGGCTTTTAGTGGCTTTATTAGCTGACGGCCATGTTTTGTTAGAAGGTCTCCCCGGATTAGCAAAAACACTGGCAATTACAACGCTAGCTAAAACGATCCAATGCGATTGCAAGCGGATACAGTTCACTCCCGATCTTCTTCCAGCAGACTTAATTGGAACCTCGATTTACAATCCTAAAGATCATTCTTTTCACGTTAATCAAGGTCCGATTTTTACCAATATTCTGATTGCAGACGAAATCAACCGAGCCCCCGCTAAAGTTCAATCCGCTCTCTTAGAAGTGATGCAAGAAAGGCAGGCTACCATTTCTGGAAAAACTTTCGCCACTGGCTCCCCTTTTTTGGTGTTAGCCACTCAAAATCCCATCGAACAAGAAGGCACCTATGGACTCCCAGAGGCTCAAACAGATCGCTTTATGATGAAAATTCAAGTGGAGTACCCCACCCTTGAAGAAGAAAAGATGATTATTGAACGAATGACTACCTTTGGAAAACGATTAACTCCAAACCCAATTTTATCTAGAGAAGAGATTTTGGCGGCACGGCAACTCGTCAACCAGATTTATGTAGATGAAAAAATTGTCCACTACATTTTAAATATCATCTTTGCCACAAGAAATCCTAAAGCCTATGAAATTTCCCTTGATCACCTTTTGCTCTCGGGCGCTTCTCCCCGAGCAAGTATTGCTTTAACCTTAGCAGGTAAAGCTCAAGCTTTTTTAGCAGGCCGAGCTTTTGTAGTCCCGCATGATATCAAGCAGATAGCCCATGCTATTTTACGCCATCGCTTGCGAAGAACTTACGAAGCAGAAGCGGAAAGCATCTCTCCAGATGAAATAATCGACCGTATTCTTGAAAAAATTCCGGTCCCTTAATTTTTTTCGCTCGAATTTAACATTTTCTTATGCTTTAATCATCTCTAGGTTTAGTACAAAATTGGGAAGTATATGGCCCTCTACAAATATTGGCAATTTCCTCTCCTACTGGCTTTCATTGCAATCATCGGTTACTTCAGTGGGCCTTTCGAACGTCATGTTCCTATGAAAGTGGCAGAAAAAGAATTACCTGTTCAAAGCAGTTCCTTTAAGATCGATTCGATCCCCCTCTTACAACCAGCCGAGGGGAAAGACCTTTCAAAAAAAAAGCTTGCAAAGGATCTTCCCGCTGAAATAGAGCAAGCTTTTGAAATCCAGGAAATTGCTTTGCTTGATCCGTCTGATGAGCTGCCATTTTGCAAAGAACGGACATTTTTGAAACGACTTAAGGAAAGTCGCCAGAAAAGATTAAAATTTGAAGAAAATGCGCCGTGATTTTAATCACTTTATTCCCTTAAGCTAATATATTTTAGCAAATTGAGGAATTGACGTGTTTTCGAGTATTTTCTATCTCATCCTTGTCTTATTAGCAATTAGCCTTTCTCCCCATGGAGAAACTGTCACTCTCGATCCAGGAGTAGCCTTTTTAATTTCCATGAGTCTTTATGCTGTGCTGATCGGCTTAATTTGTTTGCAAAATATCTCGTTTAGAAAGGGTTTACAAAAAAATAGAAGTTTAATGCTAGGTTTAGCGAATGTAGAATTGCTGGCATTTTTAATCCTCTACCATTTTTTTCTAGGTGGGGATCAAATTTTCTTTTCATCTTCTTGCCATTTTTCGGCTACCTTTCAAACTCTCTTTTCCGTTACCTTATTCTTTTTTGGAATATGGACCTTTCACTATACAGCCTCTAAACCAAAAAGGTTTGCTGCACCACAAGAAAAAGCCCATTCGTATGCCTCTTCGCAGGTGCGTTTTATCTTGCCTTTTGCTCTTCCCTTTCTTTTATTAACAGTTTTAACGGACATTTTTCAATTCCACCCTTTTTTCGATCTTAGCAAACTCCAAGAAATGTCCACCTTGACTGATACGCTTATCCTATTCGGATTCAGTTTGGGATTCATGATGCTTTTGCTAATTTTCTTCCCCCCCCTTATTCAATGGATTTGGCAATGTCAACCTCTAAAAGATTCTCCCTTTCAACAAAAATTACAAAAAATTTGTGAACGAGCAGGCTTTAAACACCCCAAGCTTAAAGTATGGACGGTCATGAATCAATCACTAACCGCTGCAATCATTGGTGTAATCCCACCTTTCCGCTACGTCTTATTTACAAAAAAGCTGCTCCATACGCTCTCTGCTGAGGCAATTGAAGCGATCCTTGCCCATGAAATTGGGCATAGCTACCGCAAGCATTTGCTGATTTACCCTTTTGTTTTATTTGGTTTCATGGTTTTGACAGGCATTCTTTCCCTTTTATTTGCTCAAACGATTGAAAATACCTTGAACTTAGAAATCCTTTTGAACCCCAACCTCAATTGGCAGCTGATTGTTCCCCTCCTTTTTTTTCTTTTCTACGGAACTTCTCTTATTCTTTACCTTCGTTATGTATTTGGTTTTTTTTCCCGTTTATTTGAGAGACAAGCAGATTTGCATGTCTATGCTCTAGGGGTTCCTCCCGAGCATATGATTAAAGCTTTAGATGAATTAGGCGTAGCCACCGGCCATACACATGAGCATCCTAGCTGGCACCATTACAGCATTCAACAGAGAATAAACTTTCTTCACCAAACGATTCAGTTCCCCTCTCTTATTGAGAGCCACAACCGCAAAGTGAAAAAGATTCTATTTGCTTACTTTATGGCCCTTTTTGTGGGGGCGTGCCTGCTTCTTTCCCCTTGGTTACCTCATCTATCTCCATTTTCTAAAATCCAACAAACTTTCTCTCATCTCTCACATTCTTTCAATCATTCCTGGAATGCTTCGCTTAGGTATAATCTAGCGCGAAAATATCAACATGACTACCGGTTAACAAGCCATTCGGCAATCCTACAAAAAACCTTGGAAGAGGCATTTGAATCTTTTGATAGGGGGAGGACGGTCGAAGAAATTAATCTGATTGCTTCCCAACGACTGTACAAGGCTGGAGAGGTTTATGCCAGCTCTATCCTCCTGACCCAAATTTGGCAACAAATGCCTTCCAAAGATTTTAAGCAGCAGTTTCTTACACAACTCTTCTCCTTTACAAATCTTCTTTTGCAAAACCCCTCCATCAATCAAGAAGCCATTCAACAACTCCAGCAAGAATATGAAAGAAAAATGAAGACGATTAAAATATCTAAAAAGGGCATTTAAATGGTTCAAGAACATCTTACAAACCTAAAAAACTATTTTAGCGAAAACAAACCGCGCATCTTAGACGAATTTTTTACCTTTCTACGCTTTCAAAGCATTAGTTCAGAACCTGAATTTCGGGACTCTATGCACGCATGCGTGGAGTGGTTGAAAAATTACATTCAAACCCTAGGATTTCAAACGGAGATTTGGAAAACTGATGGACATCCGATCCTTTTTGCTACAAATTTAAACGCCGGCCCGTCAAAACCAACTCTCCTGATTTACAATCATTACGATGTACAACCCATCGACCCTCTTGAATTATGGGAGTCCCCCCCTTTTGAACCAGAACAACGGGGACAAGAAATTTTCGCAAGAGGGGCCCAAGATAACAAAGGACAATGTTTTTACGTCTTGCAAGCCTTAAAAGCCATGTGGGAAAAAGAAGGACAATTTCCTATCAATATTAAACTCTGTATTGAGGGAGAAGAAGAAATGGGGAGCATTTCCCTTGCCAAAATTCTTCCTCAAAAAAAACAGGAATTAAAAGCAGATTATTTAGCGGTTGTGGACATGGGGATCAACCACCCTACAGAACCTGCTGTGACATTAGGCATTCGGGGAATAGTGACCATGGATGTAGAAGTCAGCGGATCTTCTTTCGATTTACACTCTGGATCTCACGGGGGAATCGCCTATAATCCCCTTCATGCCTTATCGGAAATGATCGCCAAACTGCGCGACGAAAATGGAAAAATTCAGGTCCCCCATTTTTACGAAGATGTTGGGAGCCTATCAGCAAATGAGCGTTCCGATCTTGCTTTGAATTTTCATGCAGAAGAATACAAGCGCTTATTTGGGGCAGAAGCCACAGGGGGAGAGAAGGCCTTTACGCCTTTAGAACGCGCGTGGATAAGACCTACCATAGAGATTAATGGCATTTGCGGAGGCTATAGTGGAGAAGGCTTTAAAACTGTGATTCCCGCTAAAGCTTATGCTAAAGTTTCTTGTCGTTTAGTGCCTAATCAAGACCCTCAAAAAATCGGTCAGCTTGTGGCCCGTTATTTTGAAGAAAATGCCCCCCAAGGGATTCGCGTACACGTGCATCTTCACGAAGGGGGAGGAAATGCTGTCAGAGCAAATCAGCAATCAAAAATTCTTAAAGCTTTCTCAAAAGCCTATGAAGAAGTTTTTGAGGCACCTTGTCAATATATCTTCAGCGGGGGATCTATCCCTGTCGTGACAAAGCTTGCCGAAGCAAGTGAGAGTGAAATTTTGCTTTTAGGATTAGGACTCCCCGATGATCAAATCCATGCGCCCAATGAACACTTCGGTCTTGATCGCCTGGAAAAAGGATTTATCATTGTCTTTCGAGGAATTGAGCTCTTAGGCAAGAGTTAAGATGGCTCACTAGTTGTGAGCCATTTAATTTAATGCGAGGGAGTTGGCTTTTGCGAGGGAATTGGCTTTAAAACTCCCACTTCTAGCCAGCTCCTCTGAAGAACTGCCGGCGAAATTTCAGGATAGTTCATACGAGCAAAGGTAACGGTAAGGCAGGCAAATGTCTTAAAATCCCCTCCATTAAGCCCTTCTAAGAAAATTTTCCAAAATAACTGAGAGATACACATCAAATGCTTTTCACCCGATCTTTTGACTACTTGATAAAATGCATGGCTCAAAACTCTGCTACCTTGAATTGTCGCCGGTTCGCTTTTTGAAGATTGCATATCAATCGATTGGCTTAAATCATTGCCGCCAATTAGCCAATTTGGTTCTCCTAAGCTTCTTTTAAAAACAATTCCCAGAATAATAGGCATGGCTCGGCTTAAAGCTCCTACCTCCCCTATTAAATTTGAAGAAGGCAAACTTGCCCTTAAGTAGGCAAGTGCAATTTCTTCTAACCTAACAGAATCCTGCCTCAGATTCCATGTGCAATGTTTCCCCTCCCCACTTATTTTACAGCTCCACAAGGAATTCCCCACTGGCTCAACTGAAATATTTGGCTGGTTAAACTCAGCATTTAACCCAAAATGCTCCCTAAAAAATAAGTATACTTTGGCAATTTTTTCTCGAATTTTTTTGCCGGAATTATCGGCTTTTTTTATCGAGCTTCTTGTAAATATAAACGTTTCATGTGGCAGTAAATTTGTACAGCTTAATTGCATAGCGCTCCCCTCCTAAAGGAACATTTTTTTAGAAAGAAACTACACTAATACAAACATTTACAATATGTAAAGAGATTAAATCATCTTTTTACACACTATACACTAAAAAATTAAATATTAAACCTTTCCTAACACCAGGGATCAATCTCTTTCATATCCTCTTTTCAAGTCGAAATCCTCTATATCTTCTTTTGCCGTATTTTCATCTGCTTTGATAGGCTGGTAATTTTTGATAAATTCTTGCTGTCTCTTTACTCTTCTTAAGCCTGGGAAAATTCTATTGATCTCTGAGATCACATTTTCTCTGTTACACTTGGCAAAAGTTTTATAAACGCAAGCCGCCACAGTAACAGCTCTTTCTTTTCCCTCTTCGCTGTGAATGAGAATTTTAGCTTGTGGATTTAATAAAGCCATTTGATAAATGCGATCAATCAATTCTCGCAAGGGGTCTTCATCGGGAACTTCTAAGCGCGGAATAGGAAAATGCTCAGCTTTAATCCCGTGTTGGTTATACATTTGATAGATAGTCGGCGTTTCCAATAAACAAACGACGTAAGTATATTTTCTTTTTAGATAATCCAACATTTGCTTTTTTGTTGGTTCAGTGTGCGGGATAAGTTTTCGGAAAGGATTTTCTCCCAGATAAATTTTACAAGGAGATCTCACAAATAAATCTTCTTTAAAGTACTGTGGTTTAGTAGTTATGTCTAGCATCTAAATCCCTAATTGTACAAAGTGTTTTTAAAGAGCCTTTTTTATTCTAGTTTAATAGCATACCTCAACCTTTTTAAGGAATTTTATTATGCAGCCTTTAAACCCTTCTGCTTTACAAAGCTCTTTTTCTGAATATCGTCCATTTTCTGACAAGGAAGTAAAAATCCAAGTTTTAACTTCCGATAAGCAAGAATTAAGCATTCCTCTTGAACTTCTTAAAAGGATAGGAACGCTTAATGAAGCCAGCTACGATATTTCTACAGGATCCTATGTAGATAAAATAACTATTCCCTTTGATGCCGAGACTATTCTATTTATATGTACGTACTTTGAGCAAAAAATGAAATTAGCAGAGGATAAAGAATCCGAAAAACTATTATTCAAATCCTACGACGTATTTAACACCCTCTCTTTTGAACTTTTACTCAAGCTCTACAAATTTGCTTGTTTTTTCTGTTTGGATGATTTGCAAATGCATTTACGAAAATATTTTAAACTTATCCCTATTCCAGGGGAGGTCATGAACGAAGAGCTAAAAAAAGTAGAAGGCTATTTAGATTTAAACATACAAAAATTCATTTGCTTTAAAATGATCTGCACGTCTTGTGAAACAGGGAATTTTGAAGAAGCTAAAAAACACTTACATTTATTTATTTACACTTTAAACGACCCTAAAGAACTGAATATAACCGAAATATTCGATTGGTTCATTTATGGGGAAAAAAGCAATAGAGAAATTATTCCTTTAGTATACGAAGTTTTGCTCGACGCAGAAAAAGAAAGCCCCAATTTTTTTAAAGTTATTTCTTCTTTACAAACGATCATACCTGAAATTTATGACCCGCCCCCTGGAGAAGGAAGAGAAAGGGAAGGTTTTGCAAATGAAATAAATGCAGCTGCTTTTTATGCCCTTTTAGACGTCGCAAAATATATCACCACAGTTCAACAAGCTAAATGTCTGTTTGAAGTGATCAAAACAACTGTCAATCTGCAAAAACTTCATCGAAATACTCAATTCTATGCAGATATAATCTTGGATTTACCCCCAGACGATCCGAATACAACTCCGCAGAATTTAAATTTTATGCTTCAGGAAAGCGTCGTCGCTACCCTCGCTTTTCAAGAAGTTGTCAAAAATATCTCCCCCACTCAATTAATCGAGCTGGTAAAACTCTTTTATGAGTGTATCCATGACATCGAAAATCATCACCATTTATCTCAATATTCACTCATCCCAACCCCTCCTGGCATTTTCTCTCTCACAGCTCAATCCCTTGATGCAACTTCATATATTATTCACACCATCTTTCTTTCTAATTTTTATCTCTCACCAAACTTATCAGAGTGTTTTGCTGCATTTAAAAAACTTATTCTTTTACGAGTTAAATTGTCAGAGTGGCTATCCGAAAAAGGAGGGAATCCCGATCTTTTGTTCGATAAAAAGTCTTCTTCAATTTTTGAAGCTTTCTTTCTTTTTAGATTAAAAACAACCAGAGGGTATGAGAAAACCCTTTCTCAAGAACATCAAAAATTTCGGGAAGGTTTTCTTCAATTTGTTGAGCCTGATACCTCCAGTTATCTCTTTTCTTTTGCTGGCAGATTAAAACTTTTTTACGAAAGCTCTTGCCCTGATTTTGTTCAATCCATCCAAGAGAAATTTAAAGAGAAATCTCCTCCTTCCCCTACCGGTTTAGAGGGGAGTTCTGCTAGTAGTCGGGATGTCGCGCTTAATAAAAAAATTATAGGGCTTTTGCAGCAGAATAAGGCGGTTTCGGCTGTATGCATTCTTCAAAATGAAGAAGAAAATATGGCAGCAGAGGACAAAAAATTATTTCGAAAAGCTTTAATAAAATCAATATTGCAAATCAAGCCGCAAGGACTTAGTTTAGCCTTAAAACTAGCAAGAGCATTCGAAATCCACGCATACCCGCTTTTTCTCAAAACGATTTTTAAGCATATAAATGTCACAGATTCCATCCAATCGATTTCTGATTTACTCGAACATCTTCAAGGATTACAGGAGCCTGCATCTATCAAAAAATTTTACGAGGGTCTGATTGATGTTGCTGATCGTCAAAGTTTTGATTTCAAGCTTAAGGCTGGATATGCTTTTTTTCAGCCCTTTGCTGAATCCCATGATTTGGAATGCTTTCCTTTCAACCTTCCTGATTTTCTAGAAGATCTGATTGTAGCTCCTCCTCCTGACGAAAGCCTTCAAGTAACCTTGCAATTTGTTGAATCTTTTTCCAAAATTTTGGATATTAAAACGCATAATAAAACACAACAGCACATTAAAAATAGTTTTAAACCTTCTATATTTGCTGCTAAGTTGCTTTTTGGAAAAGGGGATGAGGTCATTGATTTTATTGAAACATCTGCAGCCTTTTCCTCTACAGTCGCCCCTTTGAACCAAGCCATTGCCCTATTGGAGCAAATGCCCACCGTTCAAATCCCCAAAAAATCTTTCCAAGCATTAAATAAATTTACTGTTAAAAACCTTAAAAAGTGGTCTCAATACCGTCGAGAACTTGAAACCCATCCAAAAAAAGCGGAAAAAATTGCTGGTTTTACTCTTAATTCTGCTGCTTTTTTTACCTTTATGCTCAAAGAAAACTTAAAAAGATTCAGGCAATCCGTCTCAAACAAAGCTTTATATCTAGAAAGGGCAGAAAGTTTAGCTATATATGGAACTTCCATACCGATAGCAAGCAAGCTAGAGGCAGTAGCAGAAAACTATTTAGCAAAAACTCGGGAAGATATTCATAAAATTATTTTAAATTTTTATGAAGAGATTAAATTTTCAGAATTTCCAAAAAATGAGGCCCTTCAATTAAGCACATTTTTAGGCGAGCGGGCTGCTCACATCATTTTCAGTGATTTATGTTTTATAATTGCCTCTGAAATGCTTGAGGATTGTATTATTCACTTTCACGTTGCCTTGGAAAAAAATTCCCATCGGGCCTCTTTTTTAAAATTTATAGCGCAAAATTCCCTGTCTTTTGGATTTGTCACAAAGCTTATGCATAAATTATCCGCTATTCCTTTTGCTCCTCCCCCAGTTTCAGAAGAAAGGGAGGGCTATCCAGGAGCTGCTACAGCCCAACTTTCACAAGAGGCCTCAGAAGAAAATGAACCGGCCTTAAAAAGACGGAGAAAAGGAAAAGAAAGGGTTTTATAGAGGGGTAAAGGGAGCAAGATTTTTGCACCCTACATTAGCTTTTTTAAAGCCCTCAATTCAACAAACAGGCAAGGGTTACTTAGGGATCGATACTTTGGATTCTTTTCCAACCGAAAAAAAGCATCGGAAGTGAAATCAGCACATACATAAACCAATAAGCCCCATTCCATTGCAAAGTAAAAAGGCTGTCAGAGGCAAATAGAAATAGAATCATCCCAAACAGAAAAAAAACAGAACCTCCTAAGAGTAGCCCCATCGGAATAGCGACTGTTTTGAGGGGTTCATAAATTAATTCAGGAACCTTTTGAAGGATGATAGATGGCTCCTTTTGCTCTTCGCTTTGCTCTTCGAAAATCTCTTCGTAAGGAGATTTGGGAACCGTAGCGTCTTCTCCAGGCTTATAAAGAGGGGCTGGAATTTCATCTTCTGTGGTCAAACCGGGCAATCCCATGGGTGAGAGATAAACTCCGCAGTAAGAACAGTTTTCTTCAGAAAAAGGAACCCTTGCTTCACAGTTCCAACAGAGTCGTTTTTTGTCTGTTGCATTCATATTTTCTTCTTAGATATAGTGAAGTAATCATTTAAAAAGCTTTGGCTATCAAAGCTTCCGCAAATTTTTATACAGGAAAATTAGCTGCACCTTATGACTATGACGCGGTTCTGGTTCATTTTATTTTTGCTATTTGAAGGATGTGCTCCTTATAAAATCCCAACGAGCAGTTTTCTAGCTTCTCCCTGCGTTTGTCCTACTATAAATACCACATCCTCCCTTCAAGATGCAACCCCTTCTCCGCAGAAACAAGCTGCTTTATCCCATTGGCTTTATCGCTATATCCCTCGCCACCGCAGTCAAATTAAAGCCTATGATATAGGGCATTGGATCACCTGGACATTATTGGGCAACGATGACGATGGAATTTTCGGAGAAGAAAAAACAGCTGATTATCACCCTGAACAACCTATTTCAGTAACAAAAGCCATTTCCTGGGGGCTTAGGAACCCCCTGCATAATTTTTGCTTTTATGTGATAGGCTCTGCGCAGCGCAAAAATAGTGAGTGGACGCTTTTAAAATTGACGAAAAAAGGAATGTCGATAGGAAATTATTCAGAAGAAGCCGCAACAGTATTTGCGGATGAAGGAACGAGCTTTTTTGCAGGACTTCATGGAGGGAAACCCTTTCTTTCTTTGCGATTATGCTACTTTTCTAACTATCACAGTGATTTCTATATCGGATGGCGCTGCCGCGGCAACTTTGGTTTAAAATTGAACCTCTTAACAAAGCGCCCCACCCAAAACCCAGAAGATTTCAGGGAAGAAAATGAACTGTAAACCCTTTATTAAGAATTCATTTTAGTGTATCTTCTCATAAAGAAATGTCCTCGTTTTAAATGAGCGAGTTATTAATATTTTGAATATTCTGCAAGCCGAGGGGAGTATGTTTGATACTCAAAAAAAATTTGACGTAGCAGTTATTGGAGGAGGCCCTGGAGGCTACCCGGCTGCAATAAAAGCTGTCCAAAATGGGATGAAGGTAGCCTTGATTGAGGCCCGTCAACTTGGAGGGACTTGCTTAAATAGAGGTTGCATACCTTCTAAAGCTTTGATTGCCAATGCAGAAATATTGCGCAAAATTAAAGAAGCAGAGAAATTTGGAATTTCAGTAGGCTCCATTTCTTTTGACTATGCAAAAATGGTTCAAAGGAAAGACGCGGTAGTAGAAAAAGTCCGCAACAATCTGGAAGAATTGATTACCTCCAATAAAATTACCCTTTTGCGAGGGTATGGAAAATTCACCTCCGAAAGAACCATCAAGATTACAGGGCAAGACAATCTAGAAATTTACGCAGATAAAACCATTATCGCCACAGGTTCAGAACCCCGCTCAATTCCCGCTTTCCCCTTCGATTACAAACGAGTGCATGATTCCACCTCTTTATTGGAATTAACCACCTTGCCAAAAAAAATTGCGATCATTGGAGGGGGAACGATTGGATGCGAATTTGCCTCTTTATACGCTGCGCTTGGGGTGGAGGTGATTTTGGTCGAAATGATGCCTCGCATTCTTCCCATGGAAAATGAAACGGTTTCTAGCTTTTTGTCAAAAGCCTTTCAGAAGCAAGGCATTACGATTGAAGCAAATGCCAAAGTTCAATCGATTGACTATACTGAAGCTGGCCTTAATGTTAGCCTTGCAGGCAACAAAACGATTGCGGCAGACATTGCCCTTGTGGCGGTAGGCCGCCAGTTGAATACATCTGCAATAGGCCTAGAAAAAACTGGCGTCTATGTGCAAGAGAATGGTTTAATCAAAGTCGATGAACACATGGAAACAAACATTGCGGGCATTTACGCTGTAGGTGATATTGCTTCCAAATGGTGGTTAGCCCATGTGGCCTCTCACCAAGGACTAGTTGCGGGGAATAACGCCTCTGGAGTCAAGGCGACTATGCATTACAATGCTATTCCTTCGGTCATTTTTACCCAGCCTGAAATCGGAATGGTGGGCTTGTCCTTAGAAGAAGCCCTAGAAGCTGGTTATGCTGCGACATTGTCCGCCTTTCCCTTTGGAGCCCTTGGCAAAGCGCAAGCAGCCATCCAAACGGAAGGGTTTGCCCAACTGGTGACAGATAAAAAAACAGGGCAAATTTTGGGCGCCCAAGTGGTCGGCCACGAGGCCTCCACGTTAGTTGCTGAAATGGGTGTGGCTATCGCAAATGAATTGACGATTGAATCTGTTGCTGACACCATTCATGCACACCCCACCGTTGCAGAAGCTTGGCTAGAAGCCGCCTTACTAGCGAATGAAACCCCGTTGCATTTGCCTCCTAAGAAAAAAGCAGGACTTCTTCATGACGCCAGATAAATTTGAACTCTTTTCTCAGCCTAAGTCCTCCAAGTTAAATGTTTTGCCTGCCAATCCTGAAATTCCAGACCCTTCGCGTGTGGTTGGCCTTGGCCGCTTTCCCTCTTGGCTGCACCGTCAACTTCCTAAAGGAGCTGAATTACGCCAAACGGGGAAAATTGTTTCTGAAAATCGGCTGCATACCGTTTGTGAAGAAGCTAAGTGCCCCAATCTTCTCGAGTGCTGGTCAAAAAAAACAGCGACTTTTCTTATCTTAGGAAAAGAATGCACACGCAACTGTGGCTTTTGCAGCATCGATTTTTCAAAAACTCCCCAAGCAATCGATTTAAATGAGCCTCAGCGGGTTGCCGACTCTGTTAAACAATTGGGCCTTAAACATGTGGTCATCACCATGGTTGCGAGGGACGACTTGCCTGATGGGGGGGCAGCCCACTTAGCGGCTGTGGTGAAAGAAGTGCGACAGCAAAATCCCATGTCTACTATCGAAGTGCTGACCTCTGATTTTTCTGGAAACCCCTACGCTTGGGACCTCATACTCGCTGCGAAACCAGATATTTTTAATCATAACATTGAAACTGTTCGAGAATTAACCCCACGTGTAAGGCATCAAGCCACTTACGATCGAACACTTTCATTTTTAAGCTATGTGAAAAAGCATTTAACCAACTCTCACACCCTAATTAAATCCGGTTTAATGGTGGGGCTTGGAGAAACTCAAGAACAAGTGCAAGCGACTATTCAAGACTTGCAACAGGCAGGATGTGCCATTATTACCATCGGACAGTATCTTCAGCCCCATCCTCAAAAACTGCGAGTCAAAGCTTTTGTAACTCCTGACCAATTTAAACAATACGAACAATTTGGCCTTTCGATCGGGATCCCCTACATGTATTGTGGCCCTTTCGTCCGTTCAAGCTATAATGCCAATGTTGTTCTTCAAAAAGCCCAAGAATCCATTCACATTCATAGTTAAAGGTATGACATATCATTCACAAAACGATTTATTCGACGAAGGGCACTCTTTAACAAATGCCATTGACCATTTAATTTTGATGCATCGAGAGTGCCACTTTGGCGGCCACTTCCCGACGATGATCGATTATTATGAAAAAGAGGGAAAAGGAATCTCCCCAGATTTTTCTTTAGAAGACATCCACCGTTTAGCCACTCTTGAGGCTCAGATGCAACAAAATTTGGCTGCCCTTTTATTGACAGGCCCTGAAATGGAGAAAGTGGCACAATCCAGAGAGCTTTACAAAAAGCTACGTTCTTTGTACGGGGCTGACTCCCCTGTCAACAAAATCCCACGCTTAATTGCCGATTTAATTCTGTCTGAAAGAGAATCAGAAGAGCAAGATATCCAAGCAGTCGTGGAGGAAAAGCAAGCGATCGTTCCTTATCTCATCGACTTGCTACGCGCGGAAAATTTTCACGATCCTCTGTTTCCAGGATACGGGCTTGCCCCTGCCTTAGCTACCAAGTGCTTAGGATTAATTGGCGACAAACGTGCCATTATCTCTTTATTTGAATCGATTGGAGAAATGGATGTTTTTGATGAGGAAATGACCCTAAAAGCTTTAAAAAGTATTGGCGAGCCCGCCAAAGAATTTTTAATGCGCGTGCTTAAAGGGCGTCCTTTAACTCATGATACGGAGCGTGCAGCGATTGCGCTTGTCTCTTTTAAAGACGACGAAGAAGTTGTACAAACCTGCTTAAGCATGTTACAGGAGAAAGGAATTCTCTCCAATCTATCCTTAGCCCCCTATCTTATTTTAGCCTGTGAAGGTCTTAAAGATCCTGCTCAACAAAAGGGATTTAAAGAGCTTTTAAGCAACCCCTCCCTCCCAAAAGAGCTAGCCCTAGATATACGCACTGTTATCCAGAGCTGGGAAACCCCCTAAAACATTCATAACACAATAGCCTGAGCCGTATGCCAACCTTATTACACCTTTTAACCGAAAAATTTGAAACCGCTATCCTTTCTGCTTTTTCAGATTGGGATCCCCATGTTCCTCTTCCCTTAGAAATCTCCCAAAGCACGCAAGCGCAGTTTGGACATTATCAATGCAATTCGGCCATGAAACTGGCCAAAATATTAGGAGCCAAACCCAGGGATATTGCCACACGCATTCTAGAGCATGTCGATCCCAACACCAGTGCGAGACGCCTAATTGAAAAAATGGAGATTGCAGGGCCAGGCTTTATCAATATCACCCTTGATCCTGCTTATTTATCGCAAAAATTACACCGCATTCTTTCTCATTCTCACCTAGATATCCAGCTGCCTATACATAAACAGAAAGTTATTGTCGAATTTTCCTCTCCCAATACCGCTAAAGAGCTGCACGTCGGCCATCTCCGTTCTACCATCATTGGAGATTGCTTAGCCCGCTTGTTTGAATTTCTCGGGCATGATGTTTTACGCTTAAACCATATTGGAGATTGGGGAACGGCCTTCGGAATGCTGATTGCTTACATGAAGCAAGAAACTCCCCATGTCTTAGATGGAACAGAAAAAACAGACCTGCAACATCTGGTTGAATGGTATAAAAAATCTAAAGAACGTTTTGACAACAACGCTGAATTTAAAAAAAAGGCTCAACTTGAGGTGGTCGCCTTACAAGGGGGAGATCCAGCTGCTCTTAAAGCTTGGGAGATCATCTGCGATATTTCCCGAAAAGCTTATCAAGAAATTTACGACCTGCTCGATGTAAAAATTATTGAGCGAGGGGAATCTTTTTATAATCCGATGTTAGCTGATACTGTAGCTGATCTAGAGGCTAAAGGGCTCGTCACAATCTCCGACGGAGCCAAATGTATCTTCCTGGAAGGCTTTCAAAATCGTGAAGGAGCTGCCTTACCTTTAATGGTGCAAAAATCTGATGGGGGCTATAATTACGACACGACAGATATGGCTGCGATACGCCAGCGAACCCTAGAAGAAAAAGCTGATAGAATTATCATTGTGACAGATGCGGGACAATCTCTCCATTTTCAAATGATCTTCCAAGCAGCGGAAAAAGCGCATTACTTAGACCGTTCTAAAACACGCGTCGACCACGTCCCTTTTGGTTTAGTTTTAGGACCCGATGGAAAAAAATTCCGCACCCGCTCAGGCGAAACGGAACGTTTAATCGATTTGCTGCTCGCCGCCGTTAAGCATGCAGATCAGTTGCTTTTAGAGCGCTCACCAGAGATGGCAAAGGAAGAAAGAGAAGCCCTGGCAAAAACGTTGGGAATCGCTGCCATTAAATATGCGGATCTGGCCTGCCACAGAACGGGCGACTATACCTTTAGCTACGAGAGAATGCTACGCTTTGAAGGCAATACAGCGGCATTTTTAATGTATGCTTACGTACGGGTAGCCGGGATCAAGCGTAAAATCGATCCTTCCCTTAAAATTGAAGAGATCAAAGCTCCTATTGTCCTTGAGCATCCTTCTGAAATAGCCTTAGCTGTTCATCTTGCCCAATTTGAAGAAGCCCTCAATCAGGTCGCTTCGGACCTGCTACCGAACCGATTAACAGAATACCTCTACGGCTTAGCCGAGAAATTTAATGCCTTCTTTAGAGACTGCCGCGTAGAAGGCTCCCCTCAGCAAAATTCCCGTTTACAGATATGTGAAGCCGTTGCAAGGACCATGAAACAAGGGCTATCTATCTTAGGGGTTCAAACGGTTGAGCGGATGTAAGCCATCGAGGATACCAAGTACTCTTGGCGTATAAAATTAAAGCTATGGATCGAAAGAGGAGAAGCACCTTCTGGGTGCTTTTTTTATAGCTGTTTTTTTTATTTTCCATAAAGAACGCTAGGATATTTTGCACTATTCTCTAATGCAATTTTTTTCTTTATTACTTCTCAGCTTTAGCCTACCCAACTTTTTTAATGACAGCCCGAGTTTAAGATAGGGTATTTCCAAGAGAAAAATCGCAAGAAAAGTCCCTGTTGCTTGGATCAGTGTCATTCTTATTTTTTATCGTTAATTTCTAACTTTAACCTTATTGCTGGAGTTTTGATAAGCACGTTAAAATTTATCAAACCACCCTCCTATCTCAAATTGGGCATCCCCTAAAACGAGATGGTTTTTCCTCCTTTCACAAAATAGGAGATAAATCCTTTCATTTAAAAGAACCTTTGGAAAGTTGCGATCACGAATTAAAATTGAAATCTAACAGAAAATTGCTTTGTAATGAAGAACGCTTAGCGGATAAACAAAAGGGGCGGGCTAAGAGTTTCAGGGAAAAATCGAAAAGTCCTATAGACAATGCAAACTTAGGAGCTTTTGCTCGGAATAAGCTTCCTTTTTAAAAATGGAGCTGAGTATAGGAGAAAAGAGCCAAAATGAGCCCACCCCCTAAAAGGGATCCAACTAGCCAAAAGGAATATTTAGACTTAAAGGGTTTGCTTTTATCCGACATAGCCAAGGCTTGAATTTCTTTCCACAACGGTTCCAATTCTTTTTTAGCTGTTTTTTTAAGATTTTCAGCCGTTTCCCCTTTTAAAAACATTTTAGCCATAGGAATTTCTTCTAAAAAACGGGCAAAAACTCTCTCGATAGATTGGTCTAGCAAAAGGGAAAATTTTTCTTCTCTATCTAATATGTCAGGGTTCCTTTTTTTTCTTTTAGACCTACCGAAAAAAAAACAAGCTAAAATGGCAAATGCTCCCATTATTAAAGCAAAATAGAGAGTCATATTATTTTCCTTATACTTTTTTTTTGCTTGAAAAGAGCATCTCCTTTAAAATTAACGATAAAAAGGAGAAAGTTTATGTTATTTAATCAAGACCTTTTTAAAAATAAAACTCAAAAAAGCTCGGAAGATCTTTCATCTCAAATCGAGTCTTTGGAAAAAGCAATCCAAAAAAACTCTTTTAAAATTGAAGAGCTTTCTATTCGCATTGAGGCGATTGACCGGGAAGTGCAAACTCTTATCCAGGAAGAACTTAAAGTTACGGACGATCAATTAACCCAATTTTTGCACACAAAAGAGCACTTTACTCCCGAAAATTGGAATCAAATCCAAGAGGAAAAGGCAAAGCTCTCAGCAAAGCTTCAAACAGATCTTCAAAATATCCGCAATCCTCAACAACAACAAAAACGTTATGCTGATCTTGCGGTAGGGGCCCATTGGGTGTTTGTCAGATAGCTTTAATACGATTTTGCTAAAATCACATCTAACTTGGCTTTTTTTCCAGTCAAAATGCAGAGGCCTTCTGTATTGGATTGGGCTAAAGGCAAGCAACGAATCGTGACTTTCAACTCATCGAGCATTTTTTCTGTTTCTGGATCTCCACACCATTTAGCCAAAACAAACCCTCCATGAATTTCTGGCTTTTCTTGATTTTTTGGAGTAAAAAATTGCCTTAGCTCTTCAAGAGTATGCAGATCTTTTCGAATATGGGAGTCTCTGAACTGCAAAGCTTGTAAAAAGTAGTTGTTTTGTATTTCTTCTAAAATGAGGGGTAACCTTTCCCCTAATTCTGCTAAAGGAATCGTGATTTTGTTTTTGTGAGGCTGATCCCTTCGACAAAGGGTCACCACTTGATTTTCCACATCTCTCGGTCCAATTTCGATCCGAATGGGGATTCCTTTCTTAATCCATTCCCAATTTTTTTCACCGCCCCGTAAATCTCTTTTATCCACATGCACAGAAATCGGCTGATTGTTAAAGGTGGAAGCACGCAATGTCGCAGCGACTTTCTCTGCATGCTCCAAAACAGCTTTTTCGTGCTCCGGCTTTGGCATAATGGGCAAAATAACCGCTTGTCGATGAGCAATTTTGGGAGGAAGCCGAACGCCATCGTCATCCCCATGCGTCATAATCAAAGCACCGATCAAGCGTGTGGTAATCCCCCAAGAAGTCGTATAGCCATACTCCATCTCCCCTTCTTTATTACTGAAACGAATATTGGAAGCTTTAGCAAAATTTTGTCCTAAAAAGTGGGAAGTTCCCCCTTGCAAAGCTTTTCGATCCTGGACCATTATTTCAATCGTATAGGTGCTGACGGCCCCAGGAAATCTTTCCCCCGGAGATTTTTCGCCTACGATAACGGGAATCGCCAAAACATTTTCTACAAAATCGCGGTAAACTTCGAGCATTTTCAAGGTTTCCTCGAATGCTTCCTCGGCAGAAGCATGCACCGTGTGCCCTTCTTGCCATAAAAATTCGGCTGTACGCAAAAATATGCGGGGCCGCATCTCCCAACGAACCACATTAGCCCATTGATTAATTAAGAGAGGTAAATCGCGATAAGATTCCACCCAACGGGAAAAAGATTCTCCAATGATAGTCTCTGAGGTTGGTCGGACGATTAAAGGTTCTTCTAGTTCGCCCGTCGGAACAAGACGCCCATTTTTTTCTTCTAGGCGATGATGAGTCACCACGGCGCATTCTTTGGCAAATCCCTCAACATGCGCTGCTTCTTTCTCCAAAAAACTCAACGGGATAAACAAAGGGAAATAAGCATTTTCATGCCCCGTATTTTTGATCCTTTGATCGAGGTGTTTTTGCATATTCTCCCAAATTCCATAGCCCCACGGTTTGATTACCATACAGCCTCTAACTGGTGAATTTTCAGCTAAATCGGCGGCTTTTACTACTTGTTGATACCATTCTGGATAATTTTCTTCGCGTGTGGGACTAATCGCTGTTTTTTCTTGGGACATACAGATTCCTAAAATGAAAGATAAGAGTGAATGAGTAAGCATACAAGAATGGTGCAAAAACAACAAGATAGAGTGTTTTAGCTTCATTAGATCTGCTTCTAAACCTAAAAGAGGTTGAATAAGAGCTAGGGAAACAAGGAGCGCTTGAATCTCCGATTCAAAAATTTATAATTGAATAGGCGCCCTTTCGAAATTCACTCAGCTAGTTCCACATTTAGTCGCATCCTTGCCAAAATCCAGGCAAAAGATTGGCAGCTACATCAATCTGGATAAGGTACCTGTGGG
The DNA here is from genome assembly GCF_018342475.1 of Parachlamydia sp. AcF125. NCBI lineage: Bacteria > Pseudomonadati > Chlamydiota > Chlamydiia > Parachlamydiales > Parachlamydiaceae > Parachlamydia > Parachlamydia sp. AcF125. The sequence continues at coordinate 349,276 of NZ_JAEMUD010000001.1, forward strand.
CCAAACAAGTAAACATGAAACCTCTTTTAGTAACGCCCTACGGACTGGTAAAGCTCAATCTAGATGTTTAACCAAAATATCTTCAACCCATTTGGCTGCTTTGTAGAAATTGCTTTCACTCACACCCCAGTTTGGCTTACATGAAAATAGCTCCTCTATTCTCGCATGTGTTCTAGAATTAATAGATGAAGTTAAACGTTGACCCCTTATAGAAAGCCTATGGCTTAATGCCCGTTAGACGACAAAATTTTTCATCGCCTAGGCTCTTCATTCTTTCAGATTCCCTGGCACCTCGCTCACCTAAAATAAAACGCGTATACTAGGAGAACTTATTTTCGAAGGAGAGGGAAGGGATTAATGCTGAACAGATTGGGAAGCATCGGTTGAACGCTTATGTACCGGCTTGCAAAATAAAAGTATAGGGACCATGCAGATAAACGTCCAAGCCACAATCCAAGACAAATCATTGGTCGCAAGCATGTGAGACTGCTGGGCAATTTGCCTATCCAAGGCTTGATCAATCACACTTCTTGTGAAAGCTGTAGAAACATGTGGAAGCTGCTCATAAAGCTGGGCTATTGCGGGGTGATAAGAAGTGGCCAATTCCGTTAAGCGACCATGGTGAAAGATTTCAAGTCGATCCCACAAAGCCACCGATAAGGAAGTCCCAAAGCCGCTTCCCACTAAAATACGAATAAAATTAAACAGCCCAGAAGCTCGGGCGTATTCTTCATTGGGAATATTTCCTAGCGATAATTGGACTAAAGGAATGAAAAATAACGCTAATCCAATCCCTTGGATCAATCTCACGAACATAATATGTTGAATGCTTATTCCTGAAATAAAATGGGCTTGGATAAAAAAGCCCAGAGAAAAAAGGGCGAAACATAACGCTGTCCATAACCTCAAATCTAAGCTGTGTAGGTATTGACCTATAAAAAAGCTTAAGAGAACAGGAAAAATGCCAATCGGAGCAACGGCAAGTCCTGCACGGTAAGCCGTGTAACCTTGCGCCGTTTGCAGCCACAAAGGAACCACCACAGTACTTGCAAAAAAAGCCAAATAGCCAAGAGTTGTAATGATTGTGCCTAATGTAAAATTGCGGTAAGCGAAAAATTTAAAGCTGACAATAGGATAGGGTTGATAGAATGTCCAAACAATAAAATAGGAGATAGCAATGAGGGATACAATTCCCAATATGCAAATCACATGGGAATCAAACCAATCTAAATCTTCTCCCTTGTCTAGCATCACTTGCAAACAAGCGACCCCAATACTCAGAAGAAAAAGGCCGGTCCAATCGATCGGATTGCGCACAATTTCACTCTCACGATCGCTTAATAAAAGGGCTACCATGACGCCTGAAAAAATCCCAATGGGAACATTGATATAAAAAATCCACGGCCATGAGTATTCTTCGGTCAAGTATCCCCCCAAAATAGGTCCCACCACGGGCGCTACAACCACAATCATGGACCAAAATCCTAGGGCTGCCCCCCGCTTTTCAGGAGGATTGTTTGTCACGATCAAACTCTGTGATAAAGGGATTAAAGATCCTGCGACAGCTCCTTGTAGGACTCTAAAAAAAACTAAAAGGGTCAAATCTGTGGCCAATCCGCACAAAAAAGAGGTTAGGCTAAATAAAAATACCGAATAAACGAAGAGCTTCACTTTTCCAAAATAATCGGATAGCCATCCTGTCAAAGGAAGCACAATCGCATTGCTGGCAGCAAAGGAAGTAATCACCCAGGTACCTTGATTTGCACTCACGGCTAAAGAACCTGCAATATAAGGAATAGCGACGTTTGCAATGGAGGTATCTAGAATCTGGATAAACGTGCCCAACCCTAAGGCAATATTTAACAATAATAGCCTAGAGCCTGTCAGTAAATTATCCTTCATGGCAATCGACTTGGGAAACAGTTGTAAAAATGGAGTGAATCATTTCATCCATGCGAGCATTTAATTCCGTAAAGTCAAGTTCAAAAACACCTGTAACACCAACCGGCTGAGCTTTAATTTCCTCTACAAGCATGGGTAAAGAAGTATTTGCAATATCCACCGTCACGAAAGCTGAAAGCCCTAATCGCAAAGGAAATTTCTTCATTTTCTCAACGTCTAATCCAATTCTCACAGGAAGTCTTTGGACAATCTTGATCCAGTTCCCTGTGGCATTTTGAGGGGGTATTAAGGAAAAAACACTTCCTGTACCTGATCCTATGCCTAAGACTTTCCCCTCAAATTCGACACCTTTCCCATAAATATCAAAGGTCACAGTCGCTGGCTGCCCTACTCGCATATGGGTAAGCTCTGTTTCTTTGAAGTTGGCATCTACCCACATATAATCTTGCGGAATGATTGCCATTAAATTGCTTTGAGGTGTCACCGTTTGTCCAACCTCCACTGTTCGTTTAGCGATATGTCCTCGGCAGGGCGCATAAATTGAGCAGTGTTTTAAATGATAATAGGCCTGTCTTACCGCTTTTTTTTGCGCCAAGAGAATAGGGTGCTCTTCCCTGGGAGTATTCCCTGCAGCATCAAGGGCCACTTGCAATTGATCAAGAGCTTGTTGGTAGTCCAGTTTGGCTGTCATAAATGCATCCCGCGAATGTACGTAATCCTCATTGGTAACAGCTTTAAGATCCACCAGGTTTTTTCTATTCAAAAAGTCATACTGGGCCCGCTGTAGTTGAACCTTTTTATTTTCTACAGTAGATTGGCAAACCTTTACTGTATCATACATTTGCATCACTTGCAGGGCTGCGGAAGATAACTTAGCTAGTTCTTGCTCATATTGAATTTTGTAAAGAGTTGGATCTAACAAGACTAATAGTTGCCCCGCCTCTACTAAATCTGTATCATCTGCAAAAAAGGCAATCGGAGTTCCTGAAATCGCAGGAGTTACCTTGACCAGATTTCCATTCACATACGCATCATCTGTCGATTGATAAAAACGGAAATGAAATAACCATAACAATAGCCAACACAAAGCAATCAGTAAAATCGCGCTTGTCAAAAGGATGAGCGGTTTTTTTTTGGAGTTTGCACTCTCAGTTAATGGCTTGCGGCTTTCATCCGATGGAGTTAAAGCTTCTTTGGAAGGCCCGAGTTTTTTTTCAGCAAGAGTTTGTTTTGATTTTGTCATGGCGTTTTCTCTTCACAGGTATCATAACCGCCCCCTAATGCTTTTATTAAATTAAGTATGGCGGACAGGGTGTTATTAAGAGATACAGCTTCATTATCTAAGGCTGTAAGATAAGTTTCTTCGCTTAAATGCACGTCTAGAAGTGAGCTTAAATGATTTTTGCTCCTTTGGGTAACAAGCTCGAGCGCCTGTTGTTGAAGTTGGACATCTCGCCTAGCCTCCTGCAAACGCATATAACTTTGCTTGACAATCACCAGGGCCTCCAGCACTTCTTGAACAGCATTAATCACTCTTTGATTATATTCATAAATGGCTAGATCATAATTGGCTTCACTTCCTCGCAGATTGGCAGTCAATAAGCCTCCATCGAAAATAGGCAAACTGTAGGCTGGTTCAACCTCATAAACTGAACTCCTGGCTTCAAGCAATTTTCTCAAATGGGTGGTCTGAAAGCCCAGAAGAGTGGCTAAATTGAAATCGGGATAAAATCCTGCCTGTGCAACTTGGATTTGCCTACCCGCAGATTCAATCATCCAAAGTTGGGCCACAATATCTGGACGATGGGCAATTAAATGCAACGGCAAAACATGTGGTAAAGGAATGGTAGGCAACGCTTTATTTTCAATCAGAATAGAATCGATGGAGGTATCGAATTCTCCGCCTATAAAACCTAGCACTTGTAGCTCATCCTGGCAGGCAGTTTGTATCCGTTCAGACAAAGTTTGCTTGGCTGCCGTTAAAAGGCCTTCTGCTTGAAAAAGGTTTAGATCACTATCCAAATGATGCTCAATACGCTGTTGGATTAATCCCCGATTTTTTTCCTGCAGGTCGACAAGTTTTTGAGCTAGCTCTTGCCGATAACGATCAATTTGAAGCTGGAAATAAGATTGAGCAAGCGAAATACTCACAGTTAATTCAGTAAAAATCTTGTCGGCTAAAGTTGCCTGTAATTCGCCAAGAGCGGCTCGATAGGTATTTCTGCGTTTTTCCCAAATGTCAAAATCAAATGTTAAAAAGAAATTAAAATCGTATTGGGTAAAATAAAAAGGAATTTTTACTGGCAACAGCGGAGTTCCTCCCACAGGTGAGGAAGAGGCTTCCGATGGAATTAAAGAGTTTTTACTTAATTTTCGCCGTTGAACATCCGCTTCATGGTAAACATTCGGATAAAGAGAGGAGCGTTGAGCCTCTGAACGATAGAGCGCTGAATAAACCCGCGATTTTGCAGATTGTAACGTTTGATTGTGACTTAAAGCTTTTTCCATTAAGCCGTTGAGTTGCTCATCTTGAAAAAGGGTCCACCAGTCTTGGGGAACCCATTCAGCTTTTTCAAACAAAGGGAGGTCTTCCACATCTTTAACTGCTTTTATCAAAGGAGCATCGCCGATTTCAATTTTTTTAGCAGAGGGAGAGCGGTTTGAACAACCGCACAAAAAGGCCCAGCAAAAAAGTATACTGGTTAAAAGTTGCATGAGTTTTCGGTCCAAGGTGCCTATCCTATGAAAAAAACGATTTATTTTTTTTACATAAGCAAATCCTTCTTTTTTGTCTCTTAATTTATTAAATTAAATTTTTACAGGGAGATAGAGAGAGAATTTTGCTCCTCTGGCGGGCAAATTTTCTACTTTTAGCTTTCCTTTATGCGCCTCAGCAATCGTTTTAGCAATGGCTAGCCCTAACCCCATACCAGAGCCAGTTTCTTCAGGCAAACGGAAAAATTTCTCGAAGATCGTTTCGAGTTGATCGTCGGGGATTCCTTTACCCTCATCTGCAACTGAAATGACAATATAGGAATCAGACTTTTTCGCTTCGACTTTAACCGTTGAGCCTGAGGGAGAATATTCAAATGCGTTGAGAAGTAAGTGATAGAGCAATATTTCTACCAAACAAACATCGAGGGAAATTAAAGGCAAGTGATCTTCAATATAAATATTCAAGGTGTGCCCTTTTTGCCCTTTTTTCACATTGAAACAGCATTCGTGAATTAATTCTTTGATATCTTGTAAGCTTAAATTTAAAGTGACGATCCCCTCACTAAGCTTTACCATGGCTAAAATGTGGGTTAATCTCTTAGAAAGAGTTTCGGCTGCCTCATCAATTTGGTGAATTTCTTTGCTTACTGGATTTCGAGTTTTTAGCATTTGAGCGGAAGCTTGAATGCGGGCTATCGGAATGCTAAATTCACAGGAAATTTTTTCTAAAATTGTCTTGTGAATTTTTTCGATTAACTTCAGCTGTTCGTGCTGCTTAACTTCTTCTTCCGAAAAAGTGCGCTCTAAATAAGCGGTTAATTGTCCGATGATAGTATAAATAAAATTTTTCTCCTCAAGAGACAAATTTTTTTGGGTCTCAGATTTGAAAACAAGCACTCCCACCATACGATGTAATCCTTTAAGAGGAAAATAAAGATTTCTGGCAGAAGGCAGCGTTTCGGTAGACCAACCAGCTTCTTTGCCATTTTCGAATACCCATCTAGCTGTATTCTTTTCTAACTCGTTAACTAATAGCTGATTTGAAGGATCGAGTTTTAACCCGTTTCCCAATTGCTTAACTAAGATCTCAAATTTCCCCTTAAAAAACCGCTCTAATTCTTCTTTAACTGAGTTAAAGATCTCTTGAGTGGTAGGTCCACTCCCCATTTTTTTTACCACATCATACAATAAACGGGTCATCGCTTCATTTTTTTGAAGCATTTCTTTGTGAGCCCTGGCCCGATCGACTAAAACTCCTGTCGATATCGCTGTAATCACATACAAAGCAACTAAGGCCATGTCTTCTTTTTTACTCATTTCGAAAACAAACAGGGGAGGAATAAAAAAAGCATTCCAATATACGGCAAATAGAAGGGAAGCAAAAATGACGGGCCCTTTAGTGAAAAATAAACTTAAAAGCAAAATTCCTAATAAGTAAATAATTCCTACTGTTTCATATCCAATAAAGGGAACGAGGAAAAAATTGGCTAAATTTAATAAGCCCGCCAAGCCAAATACCCAGATATAACTCATCCAAGGAACTTTAAAAAAGGGGAAAAAGCTGATTTTTTTTGAGTACGAGGCATCCTTATCTTTCCTTAAAATATGGATATCTACTTCTGGACATTCGGCTGCTAAAAGGTCAGGCAGAGAAAAATAAGTAGCTGTACCAAAGAGCTTTTTTTCCAAGGAGTGTCCCAAAAGAATTTGCGTAACGCCTCTTTGCCTAACAATGCTTTGAATGGCTTCTGAAAGACTGGGATTTTTTATTGTCACCACCTCTGCGCCTAGATTGCGGGCTAACTGCAAATTGTAGGTCAATTGCTGGATAGCTTGCTCATCTAAAATCCGATTATCATTTACATATAAGGCAATCCAGGGGGCATCAAAATGGACTGCCATACGGCATGCTCGGCGAATAACTTTTTGAGAGTAAGGGCTTGGACTAACTGCCACCAGAAATTTTTCTCTTGCACGCCAAGGGACACGCCGTTCACTGCTGGGCTCCATGTGCTGTAAATCTCGATCGACCTTATTTGCCACATATCTGAGAACAATTTCCCGCAATGCGGTAAGCTTGTCTTTTTTAAAAAAATTTTGAACTGCGAGCTTGGTTTGATCTTGAAGGTAAATCTTCCCTTCTTTTAAGCGTTGCAGCAATTCATCTGGGGTTAAATCCACAAGGTGAACAGAAGTGGCTTTTTCAATGATCGAATCTGGAACAGTTTCTTGAACCGCAATTCCCGTAATTCCCAGAACCACCTCTTTTAAACTCTCGATATGCTGCACATTTAAAGTGGTATAAACATCCATTCCATGCTCTAATATTTCGAGCACGTCTTGCCACCTTTTAGGATGCCTTAAACCTGGAGTGTTGGTATGAGCAAGCTCATCGACAAGTACCACCTCTGGTCTTAAATGCAGGATAGCATCCAGATCCAATTCCTGAAATTCTCGATTTCTATAAGCAATCATTTTTGCTGGGATCTTTTTCAAGCCTAATACCAAGGCAGAGGTCTCGCTCCTCCCATGTGTATCTACGCTCCCAATGACAACATGCGCCCCTTCTCTTTGGAGCGCATGAGCTTCTTTAAGCATCGTATAAGTTTTTCCTACCCCAGCAGCCATGCCCAAGAATATTTTTAGTTGGCCTTTATCTTTGCTCTCTTGCGCTTCTGCTATCTTTAAAAAATCTTCTGGAGGGGGGCGCTGCTCTTGCTCACTCATCGTGCTTCCTACCTCTCATCCAATACATCCAAAGCCTGATTAAGGAGAAGGACATTGACATGAGGTTCTCCTAAAATGAAAAAGCGGGGTGGGATGGTAAGTTCTTGAAGCAATTGAATCAGGCTGTTTTCAGCTAATCCTCTTGCTTTCGCCACTCGGGGGATTTGAAATCGAGCAACATCCAGGCTGATGTGGGGATCTATTCCACTTCCCGAAGTGAATAGCAATTCTGCGGGTACTTGGGAGGTATCCACTTGGTGGGCACTGGCCATTTTGCTTCTTCTTTCTTCGATCGTTTTAACAAGAATTTTACTAGTAGGACCTAACTGACTGCCTCCTGACGAAAGGGGATTATAGTCGACAGCAGAAGGACGCGGCCAAAAATAACGCTCACTTTCAAATTTTTGTGCAATGAGGAGGGCGCCTAAAGCTTTACCTTCCTCTCTGATGATTCCTCCGTTTGCTTTGTCTTGCATCCCCACTTGAGCAATGACTGTAATCATTAAAGGATAGAGGATTCCTAAAACCAAAAGCATCCAAATGAGCATCCGAAAAGCTTGAACAAAGAGATTCATACCCATCCTAAAAAAGTAATCGCCAAATCAATCAGCTTGATTCCAAGGAAAGGAACGATCATTCCCCCAAGTCCATAGATTAAAAGATTATTTCTCAATAAATCATGAGCAGATTGAGCGGTATATTTAACACCTCGCAACGCTAGGGGGATCAAGGCCACAATCACTAAAGTATTAAAGATTAAGGCGCTCAAGATTGCACTATGAGGGGATTGTAAATGCATGAAATTTAGGATCGACAAAGGGCCTTTTTGATTTGGAGCAGCCGCATATAAAACCCCGAATATCGCGGGGATAATGGCAAAATATTTGGCCACATCGTTGGCTATGCTAAACGTGGTCAAAGCCCCTCTCGTCATCAGCATCTGCTTGCCAATTTCAATAATTTCTATCAACTTAGTTGGATTGCTATCCAAGTCAATCATATTTCCCGCTTCTCGCGATGCCTGCGTGCCTGTATTCATCGCTACGGCCACATCAGCCTGGGCCAATGCAGGTGCATCGTTTGTTCCATCACCGGTCATAGCCACCAGCCTTCCCCCTGCTTGCTCTGCCTTAATTTTGGCTAGCTTCATTTCGGGAGTGGCGTCAGCGATATATTCATCTACACCTGCTTCTGCCGCAATAGCAGCAGCCGTCATGGGATTATCGCCGGTTACCATTACAGTGCGAACGCCCATTTTACGCATTTCTGCAAACCGTTCTTTAATTCCACCTTTGATGACATCCTTCAAGTGAACAATTCCTGCAATTTTATCTTGATCGCTTACTAATAAAGGAGTCCCACCTTTATGGGCGATCGATTGGATCCCAGCATCTAAGTGAGGAGTATATTTTCCACCTAAACTCAAAACGTGCTTCTTAATTGCTTCTACAGAACCTTTTCTGATTGAACGAAGTACTTTCCCTTCGTTATCTTTAAAGTCGATTCCACTCATCCGGGTTTTGGCAGAAAAGGGAATGAAAGTTGAGGCTCCTGCTTCAACGGTTTCTCCTCTCAGACTAAATTGATTTTTTGCCAAGATTACGATAGAGCGCCCTTCTGGGGTCTCGTCAGATAAAGAGGCTAGCTGTGCAATTTTGGCAAATTCTTTCTCCTCCATGTCTGTAGCAGGTAAAAAAGCTACAGCCATTCTATTTCCGATGGTGATTGTGCCTGTTTTATCTAAAATCAACAGATCGATATCTCCCGCAGCTTCCACGGAGCGTCCGCTTAAAGCGATGACGTTTCGTCTAATAAGCCGATCAATTCCCGCAATTCCTACAGCATTTAAAAGAGCGCTAATAGTTGTGGGAATTAGGCATACAAGTAATGCGGCTAAAACAGGGATAGTTAAAATTTGGGAAAGGTCTTGCTTTGCTGCATAGCTACTGTAGTCCCCAAACATTTTCAAGGAGCATGTCGCCAATAGAAAGACAAAGGTTAAGCCAGACAAAACAATACTTAAAGCCACTTCGTTGGGGGTTTTTTGTCTTTTGGCGCCTTCGATAAGATGGATCATTTTATCTAAAAAACTCTGTCCCGCATCTGAAACGACCTTAATTTTTAAACGATCACTTAAAACTTTTGTTCCCGCTGTCACAGCACTTCGGTCCCCTCCGCTCTCTCGAATAACTGGAGCGGATTCCCCCGTAATAGCAGATTCATCCACAGTGGCAACCCCCTCAATGACTTCTCCATCTGCAGGGATAAGATCGCCCGCCTCGCAAATCACCATGTCCCCTTTTTTCAACTGGTTACAAGGAACCTTAATTGCTATACCATTGCAATCTTGTTTGGCAAAGATCTCGGTTTTAGCTTTTCTTAAACTGTTTGCTTGAGCTTTTCCCCGGCTTTCTGCAATGGCCTGGGAGAAATTTGCAAAAAATAAAGTGAGCCACAGCCAAAGGGTGATTTGGAAGTCAAATCCCGTTAAGTTTCCATAAAAGAGTTGCGATAAAACATACAAAAAAGTTGCAAAGGCTGCTACGTACGTCACAAACATGACGGGATTTTTAATTTGCGCTTGTGGGGTAAGCATACATACCGCTTCTTTTAAGGCCTTAAATACCCCCTTTGCATCTAAAATATTTCCTTTTTTTGGTGGCATACTTCCTCAAAATGACATTTTTTGTAGCATTAAAAGGTGCTCTGCGAGGGGCCCTAAGGTAAGAGCAGGAAAAAATGTGAGCCCTCCTATAATCAAAATTATGCCTCCCAAAAGGATAGCAAATAATAAAGACTCAACCGAGAAAGTCCCCATTGACGGAGGAATGGCTTTTTTTTCTGCTAACAACCCCCCAATCGCTAGGCTGGGTAAGAGGGTTGAGCCTCGGCAAATCAACATGACCGTTCCCAGCATTAAATTATAATAGGGAGTATTTGCATTTAGGCCGGCAAAAGCACTCCCATTGTTTCCTGCAGCCGAAGAAAAAGCATATAAAATTTCAGAAAGCCCATGCGGTCCCTGATTTGAAATGCTGCTCAAAGCTGTAGGTAAAATGCTTGTAATCCCCGAACCGAGTAAAATCAAAGCACTTGGCGTCAGGACAGAAAGCATCACCCATTTTACTTCTCTTGCCTCAATTTTTTTGCCTAAGTATGCGGGCGTCCTTCCTACCATCAAGCCCGAGAGAAAAATCGTTAAGAGGGTATACATCAGCAGTGCGCATAAACCCACCCCGATTCCTCCAAAAATAAGTTCTCCTAGCATAAGGTTGAACAAGGCGCTCCCTCCGGCCATTGGAGAAAGGCTTGAAAGCATGGCATTAACAGAGCCGTTGGATGTTCCCGTGGTGGTTACGCTCCATAAAAGACTATTTGCAAGCCCGAAACGGGTTTCTTTGCCTTCCAAATAAGGTAAGCTATTCAAAAGGGGGTTTGCTAAATTTTCTGCATAAATAGACACGCCAAGACTCCCCATCCATAATGTCAACATCAGCGCATATAAGATCCAGGCATGCTTTTTAGAACTAATCATGAGGCCATAAGCATAAACTGTAGCAGCTGGAATGATCAATAAGGCAAACATTTCCAAAAAGTTGGTGAATGCCGAAGGATTTTCATAGGGATGGGCACTATTGGCGTTAAAAAATCCTCCCCCATTGGTTCCCAGCTGCTTTATAGCCACTTGCGAAGCAACAGGACCCAGAGGGATCATCTGCTTATTTCCCTCCAATCCAATTGTTTCCACATAAGGAGAGAGCGTTTGCACAACCCCTTCATTCACAAGAAAAATGGCAAAGAGGATAGAAAAGGGCAACAATAAATAGACAATCGTTCGAACAAGATCGCGCCAGAAATTTCCGACTGTTTTCTCCCCTTGGCGAGTCATTCCTCGCATCAACACAAGCAATGTGGCCATTCCGGTGGCAGCGCTTAAAAAATTTTGAGTGGTTAACCCCAACATTTGAGCCAAGTAGCCTAACGTGGTTTCTCCTGCATAAGATTGCCAATTGGTATTCGTGACGAAGCTTATGGCTATATTATAAGCCAGATCACCTGATATGCCTGAAAAATGTTGGGGATTGAATGGAAGAAAGCCTTGCATAAGCAAAAGAAAAAAAAGAAATAAAAAACCCCATAAATTAAACATCCCTAGGGCTTTAGCATATTCTTTCCAGGTCATTTCAAGTTGAGGATCCACCCCAGCCGCCCAATAACAGCTTTTTTCCAGCCATCCCAAATAACGCTTCACTACCGTTTTTTTATCGGAAAAAATATCCGCGATATAGTGCCCGAGTAAAGGAGTAACGAGAAGAAGGAGCGCTATAAATACGAGAATTTGTATCCCATCCAAAGACGACATGCCTGCTACCTTTTCAAAATTTTTCAGGGTGTAACACGGTATAAATCAGATAAACTAAAAGAAGCATGACAATAATGCCTGCGAAAATAAAATGGGTGGGCATACTTCCCCTTGAGATCAATATCGGCCTTAACGAATATGAATAACAATTCTGCTAAAAAATTGCAAAATTTTTTTATATATTTTACGGTTCAAAATGAAGGTTAAGAAATGCCTTACCATCCGTTTAATTAACCCTTAAATGCCCTATATTTCGATGATTAGAGCCCCTCTATACCCTATTCACTCCTTAATCCCTTAACCAAACAGATGTGAGGAATTAAGGCTTTTTTATTTTATTCGAAAATCTATTCTAACTGGCTGCTTTCCGGATTAGATTTTTCTTACTTTTAAATAAAAAAAATAAAAGTTATAATTTTTCTTTTTTTTTGTTATAAATTAAGGCTTTTTATGAAATCGGTCTCGCGCAAAAAAGATCACCTGAATGCTTCGTTAAATTGCATCGCTCCAACTGTCAAAAACAAAAACTTTTGGATTCGTCCAATAGTCCAAACTTGTTCAACTATTTCCCTTTACCTTAAGCGTATTTTTTATTTAATCCTTTATCGAGAGTGGCATAACAACCAAAGCGCCCTCAAAATTGTAAGGTATTACTCTTATAAGGCCAAAGCGGCAGAAAAAACCCCTGAAAAAATAAAAAAAGTCGAAGCAATTTTTCAAAAACTTTCGCTTTTAAAAAAAGATAAGCAGCTCAAATTAAAGGGTCTTAATCTTTCTTTGCTGCAAGCCAGCCAAGCTAATGAGGCAGGCGGAACAACGCTCAAATTTCCGCGCATAAAAAAAATGCCAACCATTACTGCGCGAGAACTTTTTCATATTCACGGCAATGCTTTTGGGGCAAATAACAATTCTCTTGAGGGTTCTACCCTCCAAACCACGCTCAGCTATTTGCAGCTTTTTTTCACAAAGCGCCAATCGCAAGGGCTACCCTGCTACGGTTTAACAGAGGATCATTTGCGCCAGCTTGCCGATGCGGTCGAACTGGCCCGCGATTTTAAAAAGCATAGCTTAGCCAAAATCACGACCGCCTTTGAACATCAAAAACGCTTATTGCTCCCGGGCGGATGGACGGGTTTACCTGCTGGCCATGCGATGTGCTATGAAATTATTCCCACCTCTTATCAACAAGCAACCGTGAGAGTCTTTAACCTAGGAGCCGGCTCTGAGAAGCATTTTCGTGCGCTTGTCGGAAATAAAGTTAAAACTCTACCTTATGTCGATTTTGTGGGAGTTTCGAAAGAAGCTCTCACCGATCCCCACACTTTACAAGCTCTCTACGAGCTTTTAACTTATGCTCTTCTTCCGGAAGATGAAAGCCAAAAAACAAAATATGGCACTGAAGATATTTATACCGGGATCATATCTTTATTAAAGCCAGATAAAATGAATTATCCGGAGAACCCTCCTGCCTTAGATTTGCTTAAAACGCCCCAGCGTGCCGGCGTTTGCAGCATGCGCTCACCCCTGGTTTTTCTATCCACATGCATGCCTAAGAAGGCTTACAAACAATTCATTTGCGATCTACGGATGCAAAGTCTGTGCGATTATATCAGCCAAGTGCAAGATAGAGCTTTGACAAATGCAAACTGGCGCTTATTAGAAAAATCGCAAACGAATTTAAGCAAAAGAATTGCAAAAAACCTAAAAAACTCTATTTTAGACGAGCAATATGCCCTGAGTTCGGCCGCCAAATTGACAAAAATTTCCCATTTCCTGAAGGGCAAAAGAGATCAGGCCTTGTGCTCTCAAACAGCTTCTGCAAATGATAATCCAGGTTTTGAAATAAGAAGTGTTCATCTTCCGAAGGACTTAAGTACTCCTTTACATCTGTTAGCGAATGAGCAAAATAAGCCAGTCTCCCAATCTTACTCCTTTGTATTTCATGCCGTTAATCAACTGGATTCAAAAGATTTAACTCGTTCGCTCCCCGTGCTTATCCAACTGGCTGAGGAGGCTAAAGGTAGACAAGAATATCTGGCTTTGCACCATGCCCTTATCCATTTTTTTTCAAAAATACCTGTATTAGACACTTACCAGCTCACTGAGACTGAATACAAACAGCTCCTCACGCATTTGGGCAAAATTTCCGAAACTTTCTTTGAAACGTGTTTTCGGGTACCCAACCCTGAACGAATTCATCCAGAACGCTTGAATGTTTTGCTAAAAATTTTATACATGCAAAAACGTCTGATAGGATTTGAGGGAAATTTAGATTTAGGCTGTTTACGTTCTTCCTCTCCAAAAGACTCTTTGCTACAACCATTTTTCTTTAAAATTCTCGACTTCGAATTGCAGCGAGAATTTTACAATACGTTAAGTTTTTTTGATTCCTCCGCCGTTGAACACTGTTGGGGGAAGATGAGGCTCGATTTTTATCCAAACGGCGCTTTTACAAATCAATTGCCCAAGCTTTTCCCAGAAATCTCAAAAGAGCTAGCTAAAGAAAATGCTCAGTTTCTCTGTTTAAATGAAATAGGGCAAGCTGCATGCATTTATGCCAGCGATAAGCTTCCTGAGTGGTTCAAAAGCTTTAGAAATACCCATTTATATTTTCTTTATCTAAGTCACGGAGAGGCTATCAATCCTCCTACAGATAAGCTAGATTGCTCTATCTCATTTGATTTAACACATTCTTCACACGAATCAATCGTTAAGTTTTCAATAAAAGGCATTTCTGAAGATAAATTTCAGGAGCCAAATTTTCAAAAAAATAAAGAGTATTTTGAAAATTTAGTAAGACCGATCCAAAACCCTGAATTAAAAAAAATTACCGACTCTTTTTTAACTCGGAAATATTCCAAGGAATCAGAATTACTGAGCGATCATGTGAATAAACATTTTGAGGGGGTTTCGGATGAGTTGTACAAAATGCTCCGCCATATCCATATTCATCCACATCTCCAAATTTCCGAAACGTTAGCCTATTTTGAAAAAAATCCTAGCAAACTACACGATCCCGATTACCAAGTTCTTTTAGAAATTTTTTTCTTCCAGGGAAAGCTGCTAGCCAAGGAAATACAACTTCAGGGATTTGTTGGCCTGCTTGGAAATTTTTTAAGGCGTAACTACCAATCTGCCTGTGATAAAAATGCTATTCAAACAGCTGTATTTATATTAAAAATGCGCCGTTTATGCCAAGATTATCTGAGAGATGATCCCATTTTTGGTTATGAGCATCCCCTCTATGCTGACACATTCGATGACTTAAAAAGCCTTCTACGCCATGAAAACTTATCGGTGGAAGAAAAGAGCGTGATCCATGCCGAAATTGTGTCTCTGTTGTCAAGAAAACAAGATTTAGACCAACAATCAATTAAAGATTTACTTATAGGATCTTGCTATCTTCAACGCTATCCTGTCCCTGTGAAATGGATGTGCCCGGAAACGGATAAAAATGTTTTAAGTGCCATTCATATTCACGCTTATTCTATCAAAGAATTTTTCCTGAAAAAGGAAAAAAAGGAAATTTCCGCCTTCCTCTCCATTCTTTTAAAAGAAGTTCTAGGCATGGAAGAAATAAACAATTGGAATGCAATACGACAACCGGGCGAATTTCCTTACTTTGAATCGAATGATGGTACAAGAATCCTATATCATCCTCTTATTTCCCGTTTTTATATAAAAAATGAAGAGCTTATTCTTCCCATTGAAATTAGA
The DNA here is from genome assembly GCF_018342475.1 of Parachlamydia sp. AcF125. Classification (NCBI taxonomy): domain Bacteria; kingdom Pseudomonadati; phylum Chlamydiota; class Chlamydiia; order Parachlamydiales; family Parachlamydiaceae; genus Parachlamydia; species Parachlamydia sp. AcF125. Next base: position 364,700 of record NZ_JAEMUD010000001.1, read on the forward strand.
GAACATGTGCATTTTAGGCAGCTATTTGGATCAGTCAAAAGGGGAATCCAACGAGCCAATGGAATTTATGAATTGCATTTAACTAATGGAAACCCAACTTTCATTCGATTACAAAACCGGCAGCTCATTATAGAACAACAGCGCCATCAAAAATGGTATCGCTTTATCCCTCAAGAAAGCTTAAGGGATGAAAACGGAAAATCCTCCTTTTTTAGCCACCATTTAGCTCGAAATTTTCAGCACTGGCTACCCCTTTCAGACTCTTCTCAGCTAGATTTGGTTCATCCTCAAACAGGCAAAACAACCTACCAAGCTCACCTATCAAACGACTGTATAAACAGAATTTTTAATCTCGAACAGAAAACAGCTCTACATTCTCCTTCCGACCGGGTTAGACATTTTGAAAATAAAGACTATATCCAGGAATGGTATTCAAAAAAATGGTATTCTAAAAATATTTGCACCCAAATCGAATTACCTCGTTTTGGCTTAAATTTTGAGCGCTATCTTAAAACAGGTAAACTTGTTTGTAGCCTATTTAAAGAGCAAGGCTTTTATCTCGCTAAAAAACAATACAGCCCCTTTCTTGGTGCCTATAAAAATGCTTTAATCCTGAAAAATGCTCAGGGAGCAAGAAAAGTTGTAATTCCTTACCATTTTTTTAAGAAACAGGAAGATGATAAACTAGAATCCCTTAAGCCTAAATACAGTTTGGAACAAAATATTTCGAACGCACTTCCTTCGGGGCAAAAGTTTTTTACCTACGATGTGAATAAGGAGGGAGAACTAAAAGCGCTCTCCAAAAAAGCGAATTTTTTTCTAGCCTATGTGCTGGCTGGCGTGGGAGAATATGCGACGGCCGCTAAGTACTTGAAGAAATACGGGACAAAATTAAGTGCTTATACCGAAGAAGAAAAAGAACTGCTTCTGCATTTAACCACCTTAGGCGATCTGATTGGCGATATGGATGGCAATGCAGTTGCCTTGCGCCTCTATGCGCACTATTTACTCATTAAAAATGGCGCTGATCACAATCAACCTGTTACAAAAAATGCTCTTAGCTCCTTCCCTGCCTGCTATAACACTTACTTGATGAAATACCATCACGCCACAGAGCTTAAACTTAACCGATACGAGGAGCTTTTTGTGCTTAAGTATTTGCTCAAGCAAAATTATGATCCCCTGCAATTTGTGCGCTTAAACGAGCTTGATTCAGCCTACGCTCAAACTTACGTTATTCCGCCAAAAGAAAACCCTAAAAATAGCTTTTGTTCCCCACATTCTTTTAAGAGAATGTTTTCCTCAAAATTTTCTAAAGAACACAAAACTTTTGATATTCAAACAGCCTTAATCACGCAGATAAATGTTTATATCCAATCTAGCTTTAACCAAATTTACGAAATGGCGCGAAATGGCTCGCTGCAAGAAAAAAAGTGGCTAAAAGTGGCCTTGCAATTTTACAAAAATGAAAAGACAAATTGGAAAGCCCTGATTGAATGTGTGATCAATTTTGCTGAAAAATTTACCCCGTTTGAAAAAACGCAAGCATGGTGGCAATCGATGCTTGAAACTGCCGATCAACTTGCAAAAGATGCTTTAAACTCTGAAATAGCGAAAGAATGTCCCCCAGATATTCCCCATCTAACTCCTCCCGATTTTAAGCTAGATGTTGAACTTGAGAAAATCAGCGCTATTCACCCCACTTATGCAGTTCCAAAGCTGCCCTTGTTTAAAACAGAATGTGAAAGGGAAAAATGTTTCAAACAAGCTAAAATTCAAGAAACAGGGGATCAAAATCTAAAAAATTGGTTAGAAGCTGAGGCTCTTCACCCCAGTAGCCCAGAACCGCTCTATCACCAAAAATTCGCTCAACTTAGCCAAGAGCTCAAGCAATTTAAACCTGAGCAGCCCTTTCAATATACGTTGGATAAAAAAGGGATTAAATCCATTGAGCAAATTTTAAATCGCGGAAAAGCAGAAGCAAAAGAGCAGCTACAGCGACTAAAAGTTAAAATAGCCGAAATTGCCAATACACGTTCATCTAATGCCTTTCAGAAGGTTTTAGAGCAGCACTTGCTCTTAGCAGGAGAACAAAAAGCATTAACTTTAGATGAGCTGATGGTTTGTTTTGGAAGAAAGGATACCGCTAGTCTGCTCAAAAAAAATCCCGGCCTTGATGCGCAGGTGATTGAAACCTTATTTAAATTAGTAGGGGAATACCTCGCCATTCAAACCAAAGAGCAGCAAAGACAGCGGGCAAGCGCACTTCTCAAGCAGGCCAAAGCTTGCAAGCCTTCCGAGGAAAAAAAAGAACTGACTCAGCAGCTTGCCACAGCTTTGCTTGAAACTAGGCAATACAACCCTAACGCTCACCCAGCCTATTTGGTATTTGAATATTACGCCAATATTTGCTTGCGCCAAGCCCAGGTGCAAAAGCTCGCTAAGTTTTTAGAAGCAGGGGATCTAAACCCCATCATGGAAATGATTATGGGCTCTGGCAAATCCAAAGTGCTACTTCCTCTATTAAGCTTGTTGCGCGCCGACAGAAACACCTTATCCACCCTGATCGTCCCCACTCCTCTTTTCAAAAGCGTAGCCACTGATACCCAAACCATCCTCAGCGAGACCTTCGCCATGCCCTTAAGAGCTTTGCATTTCGATCGCAGCACCACCTTCTCAGTGCATTCTCTGCAAACTATTCTAGACGATTTAAGAAGGGTTCAAAAAGAGCGAGAATGTCTGATTATGACAAGCAAAAGCTTGGAATGTTTTATTTTAAAATTTATGGAACGGTGCCACTATTTTATTCCCAAAGGGGAATTTCCTGAGGAATTAAAAATCATGGCCGAGATTCTCTCCCTATTAGCAACAAACTCCCATCCCTTGATAGACGAAGCCGATACTGTTTTAAACGTCTTACATGAAGTGTGTTTCAGCATAGGGGAAAAACAAGCTCACAATAAAGATGCCATCGTCACCATTTCGCTTTTATTGGAATTGCTTTTCACCGATCCCGAGCTCAAAGCCCTCGGCCAGTTAGATAGCGATCCACAGCCAGACTCACAAGCGCCTATTTTTACAGAAGAGCTGTATCACCAAAAGATCAAAGCGCTGCTCGCGGAAAAATTTGTAGAACGTTTGGAAAACACCCTCTTTGACACAAATTCTACCACGCATAACATACAGAATTTCTTAAAATCGCTTGATCGCACCCAAAAGAACCTAGTGCTGGCGTATTTATGTCGCGAACCTTCCCATATTTTTTCGGCGCAAAATTTTTACGATGCTCAGCAAGACGATGTGAAAAATATTCTAGCCCTCGCAGCCGAAGAGGTCTCTAGCTTCCTGCCACATACCTTAAGTAAAGGGATTAATAAAAAATACGGTTTAGATCTTGAAAGCCAAAGTAGTATTGCCATCCCTTATAGTGCAGCTAATACGCCAAGTAAAGGCTCCCAGTTTGCCAATCCGTTCATCACCATGAACTACACTTTTCAATACTATGCCAAAGAAAATGTGAGCGAGGCCATTATCATGCAAGAGATTGAACGGCTTCAAATCAAAGCTATGCATGAGATGAAGGATAGTCCTCACTTAACTCTTGAAAAGACAGACGCCTGGAAAACGTTTTGCAAGATTAGAGGCCCTTTAACGACTCCCTTATTTAATCTCAATCAACTGCATATCCAGCAGCTCACCCAGCATGTGAATGCCAGCATCCCGCAAAAAAATACTTTTGTGATGCATGCCATCTTGCCTCAGCTGGAAATCTTTAGCCACAAAATCAGCTGCAATCCCCACAATTTAATTGGACTATTTAAAAAGAATCTCTCTGGCTTCACGGGCACGCTTTGGAATAGCCAAAGCATGCATTCTAAGCTTAATCCGGAAGCCGAAGTGGGCACCGACATTAAAACCATCAAACTTCTTCATCAGCATAGCTTAAACGAAGTGTATGTGATCAAAGAGGGCTCAACCGCTGAAATGCTTGCTGAACTTGAACGGCAAAAAATCAAATTTGATTTAATGAGCGATGCGGGAGGCTATTTTAAAGAAGGGGGAAATGCGGCGATTGCTAAAACGCTTGCCCGGAAAAATGGAAACCCGGTCGTGTTTTACAACCGAAAAAATGAGCAAGTAGAAACTGATGGGGAACGGGAGATTCCTTTAAACGAATCAAAAACCTCCCTAGATAAAAGGCAAACCTTCCTCGACCAAAGCCATACGACAGGAGCGGATGTCCCCCAAAAAATGGGGGCTATTGGGATTGTGACCCTCGATCAAAATATGTTGCTGCGCGATCTTTTACAAGCTGCTTGGCGCTTACGCGGGCTTGAAAATAAAGCCCAACGGGTAAAATTTGTTTTAACCGAAGAAGTGGAATCCATTATTCAGCAAAAGCTCCAGATTGCACATAAACCAACCTTTTGCGATATATTGCGCTTTACCATCCTTAACCAAGCTAAACAGCAAGGAAACGATAATTTTAAGGCCCTGAGGCAAGAGTTAGAGCAGGCTTTCCAAAGTATTCTGCTAGATGCTTTGATCGATATGACCTATTCCGAGGAAGAAAAAAAGCTGCTTTTTAATTACCTGCAAAAAACATGGATTCAAGAAGACAATGCTCCTCCAAAAAACCTATATGGAACAATCAGTAGAGAAGAAGATAGCACTTTGGTTCGTCAAACAGTTGAAAGAGATTACTTAGAAAAAATTCAAACTCTCTTTTCAAATTTTCCTTTCCTCGAGCAAAAGGGACTTTCCTGCGAAGTCATCGAAACTAGCATTAAGCAAATTTGTAAAAAGCATCAACACTCGCTTGCTGCTAAAGTTTTAGTGCCCATTCGCTCGATTGATTCTGATCAAACCGCAGAACGAGAACAAGAAACCGAAATAGAAAACGAACTAGAAGTTCAAGCACAGAAGGAAAGGGAAAATATTCAGCTTGGCCGTATTGAAAGCTTCTTAGGCATATTTCCCCTTAAAATGCTCGAATTGCATTTTTCGGCTATCCCAGGCGATGTTTTAAGTAGCAGGACGCCAATCCCTCGGCCTTATATGGCACCTTATTTTGAAATGAAAGATTATTGCCCTTATGATCCCATTTTGAAAGACTATGCCGAGGCATTTGAGGGAATCAGCATTTCCATCAATGCAATTGAGTGGTATGAAGTTCATCCGGCCATAAAAGATTTCAAATTATTAGGCAATCACCGTGTCCCTTTTCACTATGTCCAAGTGATCGAAGGCCAGGCTGTCATCCTGAGCCAAGATGACGTAAGGGATGAGAAAAACGAAAAAAATAATTTATATCGCTTAGGTCTAGGATATTATGATCAATCCCGTCCTGTCCCAAAGGACCTTCTCAAAAAAATCGTCAAAATTGAATTTCTGAATGGAGAATCCTCTTATTCGGAAGAAAAACAGAAAATTTTAAGAGAATGGTTTGCTGAACAAGGGGTGGAAAAAATGCAAATGCTCTTTCAAAAACACATTTTAGCAGGATTTCCCGATAAAACCGCTGCTTATGCCCATAGTCACTTGCAGAAAATTTTCCGGGAAATGTCTAGCTGACTAAGTCTAATTTGAGCAGCCTTGAGTGAAATCTTGGGAAACCCAATAAAAATCTTGGCTGCTTAATTTCTTTTTTAACCATAAAGGAGCGCGGCAACTCATTCTGCCGATTTTATACCCCATCCATTTAGCAAGAATATGCAAAATGGCATAAGGGATCATCAAAGGCTGATTTTTTAAAAGCCTTTTAAACATTTCTTGAGCGTATCTTTTCCCTCTATCGCTATCTAAGCCCCCTCCTTGTAATAAGGCTTGAAGCTTTTTCCTCGCGAGTCCGGTGTCAAAATGACGTTCAAATTCTTGCTTCAAGGAGTAGCGATGGGAGTGATGGACAACCGCTTCTGCCACATAAGCAATGCGATGCCCTTTTCTTAATAATTGCGCCACAACAGCCGTATCTTCTCCTAAGAGAACTGCAGGAAATCCCCCTATTTCATCTAAGGCTTGGTTGCGATAAGCCGCACAGGAATTTGAGCAGAAAAAAATATAAGCTCCAAATTGGGCAGCATCCTCAATCCCTCTTAGATGGCTTTGTGCAGGGTAGTTAAATTCTCGGGGAAAGGCTTCAAAAAAGTCCGCGCCTGTATGGGCGATTTGGCGGGCATAGGTAATGGACGCTTTTCTTTGAAAAATAGGCTCTAGCAAATATTCTAACCCTTGCGGATGTGTCAGATACGCATCGGGTGTCATCATCACCACAATGTCGGTATTGAGATACTTCCGAGCCAATTCCCTGGTAGACCCGTGATTAAACAAAGCGCGTTTAATCACCAAAGTTTCTGCGCCCAGCGATTGCGCTAGCTCAACAGTTCCATCGTAAGAAGAGGAATTCACCACAAGGATACGAGGTTTCAAGGATGAATTTAAGAGAGGTGGCAAACAAAAGGGTAAATGCTTTTTCGCACAATGGGTGATCAATACTACACCTATAGACTCGGTCATGCGTGGGATTCTCCATATGTCTGTTGATAAAAAGAGGCCAACTCATCCCAAGCTTTTTGTTCACTCCATTCCAAATCATGAAGCAAACCTGTATTATAGCGCTCTTTTGGCTCACGAAAATCTGTCTGCATAAGCAATTCATATTCACAAGGTAAGCCTAAACGAGAACGTAATTCAGCCGCAAAACGGCTAGTAAAATCCCCTTGGCTTTCCACATACCCACTCGGATTGAACTTTTCAAATCCAGCTTCATCGCTAAGATTTTCGGCAAACTGAGCATAAGCTTTGGCAAGCAAGGATACATGGATATTATCGCGGATATAGGCAGGATGGCTTACCATGGCCACCTCTTTTTTAAACCATTTTTGGATGAGATAGGTGGTAAAACGCACCTCTTCGTAGGGACCAAAAGGATTAGGAATGACAAATTTTCCTAATTTCATGCTTAATTGTTCGGTATAAAATCGAAAAATGTCAGAAGTGACACCTTTTGATAACCCATAGGGGGAAAAAGCTTTTAAAGGGTGTACCCCTTCCCCCTCATTCTGTTCAAAAACAGTGCCTGTCAATAATACACGTTTGCAGTGTTTTCGCGAAAACGCTTCCAAGACATGCTTGAGATGAAAAACGTTATTGGCTACCGCTTTTCCCACATCAAACTCGGGACTTTTATAATTTGTCACGTCTGCTGCATGGTGGCAAAATAGATCCCAGGAACTTTCATTTTCAATCTGTTCTAAAAACTTTTGACTACCAAAAGTGCAATTAAAAACTGGATTACAAATCGGAAGAACCGCCTGAACTCGTTGTCCTCTTATTCCAAAATAATCAGCTAGAGGCCGTTTAAAAATGGCTGTTACCCGGTGCCCTTGTGCGACAAGTTGTTTTACAATCCACATGCCTGAAAACGAGCTAGCTCCCGTAAAAAGGATTCTCATTCTACCTGGCCACCTTATTTAAATGCTCACTCAAATCAAAGTCTGGATGGTTCTTATCCCGCTCTGAAATAAGGGCGGGCGCTGCAGGCCAACCAATCGCAAAGGCTGGATCATCCCACCGCACACCTCTTTCATACTCTTGGGAATAAAATTGAGAAACAAAATACATGATTTCTGAATCGGGCTCTAGCGTCATAAAACCATGGGCAAATCCTTTTGGCACATACATCATTAAGCGATTTTCAGAAGACAATACGGCTCCAAAAGCTTTTTTAAAAGTTGGCGAATCAACGCGCAAATCCACGATCACATCGTATAGGGCTCCTTGAATGCAGCGCACCAGCTTTGTTTCCTCATAAGGAGCAAGTTGATAATGCAAGCCTCGCAAGGTTCCTTTTTTAGCACTGAAAGAATTATTCACCTGCACAATACCCGACTCTAAACCATGCCGAGCAAATTCTTTTTGGCAAAAAAGGCGAGCAAAAAATCCCCGCTCATCTCCGAATTTATTTAAATCAATCATAAAAGCCCCTTCCAGGGGTGTGGGTATAAATTCCACTATTCCTCCACAGCTTGCTGATTTTTGGATTCCGCCCACCCTAATTTGCGCTTTTGGGCTTGCAAGCAATATTCTTGGATATGCTCCAGGGTCAACTGAAAGATCTTTTCATACTCCCCTTCCAGGGAAAATTTTTGGAAAGATTTAAACCAATTGACTGTATCTTTTAATGCCTCTTGCCAACCATACACAGGACTCCATTTTAAGCGGTGTGCGGCGTGCTCCCAGTTAAGGCGCAAAAGATTCATTTCCTTTTTTTGATTAGGCGCTTCCAAATTGATCCATCCCCCTTCTCCCCAATAGTCAACAGCTTTTTGCACAAGCGCTTCTACGGAAACCCCCTGCTGTTCTAATGGGCCGAAATTCCATGCTTCAGCAAAGGCTTGTCCCTGTGTCAATAAATTTTGAGCAAGACATAAATATCCACTCAGAGCATCTAAAACATGTAGCCATGGACGCACGCTGTAAGGGTTTCTGACTTCAATTAATTTCTTATTCATCAGAGCTTTCATGCAATCTGGCACAAGGCGGAAATCTGAAAAATCGCCTCCCCCAATCACATTTCCCGCTCTGGCAGAGGCGATCGCTTTAGAGGACTCGAAAAAGGAGGAGCGGTAAGCTTGTGTGGCAAGCTCAGCCATTGCTTTACTTGCGCTATAAGGATCTTTTCCTCCTAATCGATCATTTTCCCGATATCCCCAAACCCATTCTTTGTTTTCATAACATTTATCGGTCGTGATCACTAAGCACCCTTTCACACAATCACTTTTTCGCACTGCTTCCAATACATTGACAGTTCCCCCCACATTCACATCGAATGTCTCTTTGGGATCTGCATAAGATTTTAAAACAAGCGATTGCGCCGCTAAATGGAATACAAAGAGGGGTTGATGCTCCTGAATCGTGTCGTAAATTTTTTCGTAATTGCAGACATCTCCTGTCACATGCACGATTTTTTGACCTAAATTTGTCACTGAAAAATGACTTGGCTGGGTAGGCGCAGGTAAACTATACCCGATCACTTTTGCCCCTAATGCTTGCAACCAAATGGAAAGCCAAGAACCTTTAAAGCCGGTATGTCCTGTCACTAGAACGGGTAGGCCTCTAAGTGTGTTTTTAAAGTCATCGATCATTGCACTTTATCCTTTAATACCCGATTGGAAACTGTGCCCCTCTCCACAAAGGGAAGCGTGCGAATCCAGGGAGCATGCCCAGAAGCCCAAAGCTCATTCAAATAATCCCGCTCCCGCTGCGTATCCATGCATGCCCAAAATCCGCGATGCCGATACATGTTTAATTCCCCATCCTTAGCGAGATCGACAAGCGGTTGCCTTTCTAGCACACAGGTTTCATCTTTGTTCAAATAACGGCTAAAAAATTCCTTTTTAAAGAAAAAAAAGCCTCCGTTAATCCACTTTTCTTTAAATTCCGGTTTTTCAGAAAATTCAGCCACATTGTCTCCATTTAAGCGAATTTCGCCAAATCGAGAAGGAGGATTAACTCCTAAAACTGTTCCAATATTCCCATGTGAACAATGAAACTCATATTCCATTCTTAGATTCGCATCTGTCAAAGCGTCTCCATAAGTTACTGCCGCATGTTCGGCATCTAACAAATATTTTTCAGCGGCTATAGCCACGCGCCCACCTGTCATGGTCTTCTCGCCAGTATAGGCAACCGTTACTTCCCAATCTTCTTCGTGATCTATAGAGTGAACAGTCAGGTGATTTGATTTTAAATCGACAGTAAAATCGCTGTTCATCGAGGCATAATTCAAAAAATAGGATTTAATCACTTCCGATTTAAATCCCGCGCATAAAATAAATTTTTTAAATCCATGGCAGCTATAGGTGTGCATGATATGCCATAAAATGGGATAGTTTCCAATGGGAACCATGGGTTTGGGCCTGAATTCAGTTTCTTCTTTTATGCGGGTTCCCAAACCTCCGCAAAGGATAAATACGGGAACATTTTTGAAAGAATTGTTCATCTTGAAAATGCTCATTGTAGTGGATAGTAAAAGATATAAGCCCCCATACTACTTTTATCGTCCGATGAGAGTCAATCTTAAACCGCAATTAAGCAGAAAAATAATTAAATTTTTATTTTTAATAAGGTTCTTAAATCATTTTAATTTCCTTTTTCTAAACCCTCCTTCAAAAATTTCTCTTATTTTTAATTGACTAGTAAGACTCAATCTGATTTACTGCCATACAGTTTTTTATTAAAAATTTTAATCATTTGTTGTCTTTTGAAATGAACTTTAACGACCTAAAGCAAAATTTTGCTGTAAAGAAATTCAAACAACTCAGCAGGAATGTTCTGAATACGTTAATCAAAGTAAACCCTTTAAAAAAATAGGCGGATTATGATCGAACAACAAAACTGGTGGAAATTATCTAGTATCCAAATTGGAGGCGTGGTATGCCTCCCGATGATTATGATAGGTCACACTTTAAATCAACAATATGGCTTTGCTTCCGCTATTGGTGGAATTCTTTTAGGCAATGCTATCCTTTTGCTGATGGCTGTCGTCATTACTCATATGACCTGCAATAATCGAAAAACCACGATGGAAAATGCGATTGAATATTTCGGTAAAAAAGGGGTTTCTTTTTTTGCCTTGACCATGTCTATTTCCTCTTTAGTATGGTTTTCTGTTCAACTGAAAGTGATGAGTTTAAGCTTCCTCGATATTTTTGGTATTTCTCCTGAAAATCGTCTCCTTGAATTTATGGCAAATACAATTTTTGGGCTCTTAATCACTTTTGTTGTTTTTTATGGAATTCGAGCCATGGAAATTATCAGCAATATCAGCATGCCTTTACTTCTTTTAACCTTGGGATATGCTTGGTTTACAGCTGAGGCAGACACAACCCAAACCAACCATCTTCCTTTTACTTTTGCCGCCATCTCTACCGTTATGGGTATGGCGATTGTGTATGTGATCGACCTCCCCACCTTTATGCGCCACGCTCGCTCCTCAAAAGATGGAATGATTAGCATCCTGATTATTTTTGTCCTTACCATGCCAATGTTGGAAATCATCGGCGTCTACCTAGCCGCAGGCAAAACAGGAACCATTATCGATGTTCTTAAAAGATACAATGGGCCTGTGTGGAATCTCTGGGTATCCCTATTTCTCATTTTAGCTGGATGGACCACCAATAATATGAATCTCTATTCAGGCTCCACTAGCGCTCGCTCTATTTTTCCAAAACTTGATTATCCCTTTAACAGCACGATATTAATAGTGGGCTTGCTTGGAACTTTACTAGCCAATTTTGATTTGCTTACTCATTTAAACCTTGTTTTAGAAGTGATGGGAGTGGTGGTGACAAGCATGGGTGCTGTCATTATTACGCGCTATCTGATCTTGTTAATTTCCGGACAAGCTATTACCTCTAAAGATTACCCGTGGCATTTTGCAGCTTGGTTTATCGGCACTGTAGCCGGTATCTTAAGCATGAATGGCTTTGCGATCTCCTCTGTTTCAGCTATCGATGCAGCTATTGCAGCCCATTTAGGAACATTTTTAATTTTATTAAGCGGAAAGCAGCATGAAAAAGCTTACAGTTGATCAACTCGACGATCTCGCCATCGGGAGTGCTATTTTAGGATCTGGCGGCGGGGGAGATCCCGCCTACTTTTACATGATGGCAAACTACCTGATGGAAAAATTGGGACCTGTTTCAATTATTAAAACCTCTGAGCTAAAACCAGACGATTTTATTCTTCCCCTGGGAATGATTGGAGCTCCTTTGGTTGAGACAGAAAAATTCCCTACAGGACGTGAGTATGTCTCTCTTATTCGTGATGTAGAAACCGCGACAGGTAGAAAGGTAACAGTGCTCATGCCATGCGAAGCCGCGGGGAGCAATGCTTTTGTGCCTGTCATGATTGGGAACCAGCTAGGCCTTCCTGTCTTAGATGCAGATCTTATGGGAAGAGCTTTTCCCGAAGTTCAAATGTGCTCAAACCGCTTATTAGGACTTCCTCCGGCTCCAGCCTTTATTTCCGATTGCCTGGGCAATTCAGTCATCATCAATGCTCAAAATTCTTTAACACTGGAGAAAATTGCCCGCCAGATCACTATTTCCATGGGATCTTGGGGACTTTTTGCCGATCGACCCATGACAGCCCAAGAAGCAGAAAAATGTGTCATTCATAAAAGCATGTCGCGGGCTCTTTCCATTGGAAAAGCCCATCGTGAGGCCAAAGCCAAAGGAACAGATCCGTTAGAAGCTGTTTTGAATTTGTGTAAAGGCCTTTGTATCGGTACAGGCAAAATTACCGATATTGACCGGACCATTTCTAAAGGATTTCTAAAAGGTAGCGTCGCCATTCAAAATAAAAATGACCGGCTGGAAATCTGTTTCCAAAATGAATATTTGCTCGCTAAATGCAATGGCAAAATTCTAGCTACCACCCCCGATATTATTATGCTCATGGAGCAAGAAACGGGAGAGCCTATTACAAGCGAATCGCTTCGGTTTGGATTAAAAGTCGATCTCATAGTCCTCCCCTCCCCTTCCATTTGGACAACTAAGCAAGGCCTCGCCGTAGTAGGACCCCGTTATTTTGGCTATGAAACAGATTATTTACCTATTCAAAAAAGTAGACAAAAAGTCTTGTCATTAACTTGAGAAAATTTCTATGAAAAAACAAAGATACAAAATCGGGATTGACATAGGTGGAACAAATACAGATGTGGTGCTTGTCAATTCTGAAACAAAAATCGCCGCTTACACCAAGGTTGCCACAACCCATGAAGTCAATGATGGCATTCGGACGGGGCTTAAGCAAATCATGCAAGACACCAAAATTAAGGGAGAAGAGATTTCAGGGATTTTTTTGGGAACCACGCAAGCCGTTAATGCGATCCACCAAAGACATAATCTGAGCCGAGTAGGCGTCATCCGCATTGCGGGCCATCACCCCCAATCCCTCCCTTCTTGCTTTTCTTGGCCTAAAGATTTGCGCGATACCCTCTATGTTGGAACCGAAACAGTGGATGGAGGTTTTGAATGCCATGGAGACCTTATTACCCCTATTAACCCTCCTCAAATTCGTAAAGCTGTCGAAAACCTTCAAAAACAAAAAATGGAAAGCTTGGCGATTGTGGGGGTCTTTGCCTCGCTCAATCCCTGTCACGAGTTGCTAGCTAAAGAGATTAGCCAAGAAGTGACCAAAGGAAAAATTCCTATTTCCTTGTCTCATCAGATTGGCGGAGCGGGGTTCATTGAACGAGAGAATTCCACTATTTTGAATGCGGCTTTGAAATCTGTCATGTCTAACGTTTTTAAAAATCTGGTGGCTACATGCAGCGATTTAGGCATTGCTTGTCCTATTTGGGTCACTCAAAATAATGGTAGCATTTTGGATTTAGCCCATGCCATTGAATATCCCGTCTTAACCATTTCTGCCGGCCCGACAAATTCATTCATTGGTGGGGCAAGACTTGCCCAACTTGAAGATGCCATTGTGATTGACATTGGGGGAACTTCTACTGATATTGGGGTGATTCGCCGGGGGATTCCAAGACAATGCTTAAATAATTCAAAAATTGGGGGAATTAGTTTGAATTTCTCTATTCCTGATGTGTGCTCCATCGCCTTAGGAGGGGGAAGCCAGGTGAGGATTGAGCGCAACAAGTTCGAACTTGATTCTAAAAGCTGTGGCAACCGTACCTTTATTGAATCAGTCTCATTTGGGGGAAAGCAACTGACATTAACAGATATCGCTTTAGCACTTGGCCATTTAGAGATTCCGGGCGCACGCCCTAAAAATGTGACTCTCTCTCACCGGGGGTGTAAATTAGTGATGGATGAAGCCTTAAGAAAAATTTATGACCTCATTTCCACTATCAGCCCAGAAGAACGTTCCCTCCCTATCGTCATGATTGGAGGAGGAGCTTCTCTACTTCCTAAAAATCTTTTAGGTGGACGCTGCGTTATTCCTCCTTATGCCAATGTGGCTAACGCCTTTGGAGCAGCATTGGCTGAAATTTCTGCCACAGTTGATACCGTGGTTTCATTGTCCGAAAGGGAGAAAACGCTGGAAGCTTTGCGGCAACAGGCCATTCAGCTAGCCATCCAAAAAGGAGCCGATTTTAAAACCATTAAAGTCGTGGATTTAGAAATTTTGCCATATCCTTATATCCCCAACCAGCTGGCACGCGTGATTGTCAGAGCCTCGGGAAGTCAAAGCGCTTTTTAAAGATTTTTATGTACGAACGTGCCAATTCTCCTCTTTTACCCCCTAGAGCCTTTTATCGACGTCTACTGCGTAACCTTGGATGGGCCATGAGTTTTATTGGCTTCTCTTTAATGATAGGGATGCTGGGCTATCGCCACTTTGAAAAGATGCCGTGGATCGACGCTTTTGCAAATGCCTCCATGATCTTATCAGGAATGGGGCCATTAGGCTCCCTCCAAACAGCAGGCGGAAAATTATTTGCGGGTTTTTATGCCCTTTATAGTGGCTTAACCTTCATTTTTGCTCTAAGTCTTATATTTGCGCCCCTTTTTCACCGCTTCTTGCATAAATTTCATTTGGAAGAGGGAGGAGCCGCGCCTAAAACTAAGCTAAGTTCCAATCAAAAGGAATAACTTCAGCAAGGGAGAGGCATCGATGCCTCAACATCATCAGTCGATCAAAGCCAACCGCTACTCCACAACACTCGGGCAAGCCTTTTTCTAAGGCAGCTAAAAAATGCTCATCAATAGGCAAAGATTCTTTTCCTAAGAGCTTTTCACGATGTGTATTGGCTTCCATCAACCGTTTTTTTTGCTCTTGAGCATTTGCTAACTCATGGTAGCCATTCGCAAGCTCTACGCCTTCAAAATACACCTCAAACCGCTCTGCAACGTGCTCATCGCCATATCTCACTGTTTGGGCTAAAGCTGCTTGCGAGGCGGGATAATGGGAAAGCACAAATAAGCCATTGCGTCCTAGCTGAGGCTCTACCACTAAGCCAAGAATAATATTGAGCAATCCATCTTTATCTTCACCTGCTATAGAATGGATGTGATCAATGCCTGCATCCTGGATATATTGGCGCAATTCTTCTGTCGTGACTTGCAGGTAATCGAAGCTGGCAAAATGTTGAAAAACTTCTCGATAGGTCATCGAAGTAAAGGGAATGTCCCCTAGAAAAAGACGGATAAAATCAACCGTCTCGACGATCATTTGATCGAAAGAAAAGCCTAAACGGTACCATTCGGCCATCATGAATTCTGGATTATGTTTACGTCCATACTCTCCATCGCGGAAAACATGCGAAAGCTGGTAAATATCCCCCATCCCCTCCACCATTAAGCGCTTCATCCCATATTCTGGAGAGGAGTGTAAATATCTGCGATCTGTTCCCATATATTGCACAGGAATTAAGTCGATATGCTCATCCACAGCAGCATATCGACTAATCATGGGGCAATCAACTTCTAGAATTCCTCGCTGAGAGAAAAAATGGCGCGCTTTTGCTAACATTTGAGCGCGGTCTTTGAGAAGGGCAAGTTTATGCATGGCACTCGTCTAAGAAGATGCCCGAGAAACATACTCGCCAGTGCGGGTGTCAATTTTCACAATTTCACCTTGCTCGATGAAAATGGGGACTTGTACTTTGGCTCCGCTTGCTGTTACAGCTGGTTTTAAAACTCTGCCTGAAGTATCACCGCGCACACCCGGTGAAGTTTCCACAATTTCCATTTCCATGAAAGTGGGAGGCTCTACCGTGACGGGCTCTCCTTTATAGAAAATAATCTCATAAACAATATCTTCCATCAGCCAATCCATTGTCTCGCCAATGTTTTGGTTAGAAATCTTAATTTGTTCAAACGTTTTATCATCCATGAAAACAACGCCATCAGACTCTTTGTAGAGCATGCGCATTTCAGATTCTACCACGTCAGCAAGCTCAAATTTATCTCCCGATTTAACCGTGCGCTCGATCACGCGCCCTGTCATTAAATGCTTAAGTTTAACGCGATTAAAGGCTTGGCCTTTGCCGGGCTTAACAAATTCATTTGCCACGATTGTATAAGGTTGTCCTTCTACTTCCACTTTAAGCCCTTGCTTAAACTCGTTTGTGCTCACATATGCCATAAAAACTTTCCTTAAAAATGTTCATCCATAGCACGCAAGTTTAACAAAATAAAAGTCCCCCTGTCTAGCTTTTTAGTGTAGCTTGTACTTCTTTGATATAAGCAAAAGTATTAGCGATGCTAAGCTGCTGCCCTTTTAGAATTCTAGCAGGCTTCCCCATAACCATTCAGCCTCGTCGTTCTCAAGTTAATCGTTGCATTTCCATCTTCTCATAAAAAAAATCCTTTCCCCTTCAAAACATTCAAATTATAGTTTTTAACTATGGCAAACATGGAGAACGAGTTAATGATCCAATAATTGGGGTAGCAGAAATTTCTAAAGGAATTTTAACTTTTAGCACGTATGATCCAGAAATAAATTTAAATACAAAAAAGGTTTTAAAGAAACGTACGAAGAAGCTTTAATGGCCTTGTATGATTTCTCAGCTATGTACTGGGGCATATGCGCACAACTAATCTTCTAGAGAGCCAACCTTTGCCACAATCAGACATTGTACAAAACACATAAAGGATGCAGATCTAGGATTTGCGCGCTTACTAAGGTATACAAGCTAACAATAACAGCTGAAAGCTGAAAAGCGTGGAAGAAAACCTAGAGGGTATAAATGGGCAGAAAAGATTAACAATACAACCAAGTTTAAAGTTGATGAAAAAGCCAAAGCAAAAGAACAGATAGCATAGAAATTTCAAGAAATTGGGGAACGCTCATCCACACTATTTGACAATAGCTCTCCAATAAAACTCGGAGAGAACCTTTTCCTCTATGGGTTAATTTGGGCTGTGCAAGCAGTTCAGATAAAAAAGCCCATCGTGAAAATGCATGATGGGCTAAAACACTGGCATGCTGTTAGCTTAACAGGCCTCTGTCTCTTTATATGGCGTACCTTCAATATAGGCAAAAAATTGTTTTGCTATTGTTTCGTGTCTTTTCTGATGGTCTTTGACAAAATCTTCATTTTGCAATGTTTGCATTGCTTCCTGTATCTTAGGCGAAATTTCCTGCTGTTTTTTTGTAAAAACACAGTTTAAGTTCAAAAAAGAAGATTCTTCTGGTACTTTTTTCTTTAGGTAGTTCTGTACCTTTTCCTTCAGCTTTGCATCCATTAACTGAAGCTTTTTAAAGACTCGTTTTGTTAATTGAGTTTTCACTAAAGCAACCACAGCATTTACCAAGGGAATCAAGCCCAAGCTAAAAATACTCACTGTGATTTTCCATTTAGAAAGCTTTGGGACTACCGCTTTCTCATAATCACTTTTCACCTGCTTATGAAATTCTTCTAGACCAGCTTTAGCACTACCAAGGGATGTTCCATCAGGACCTCTTTCAGCTGATTGCCTCATTAAACCCCACAAACCGATTCTTGCGCACTTTTCCACACTTGCACCTTTGGGACCAAAAAGTTTATGCCATAAACCCGACTTTTTTGCGACCATGAGGCCAACCGGCTCAGTATCAATAAAGGCAATTTTCCCATCAGGAGTTAGGCGAATATTGTCAAAAGAAGCGTCTACAAACCCAGCTTTTTGAACAATGATCGATATTTTTCTTGCTATTTCCTTTTGGTGCACTGCATCCATCCCTCTAATAGTCAGGAAGGTGTCTTCAGCACTTAGAATATCGATTTTTTCACAAACTACGCAATACTTTCTAGTGGGTTCTGTCACGCCATCCGAATTTGCATAGGCCACAAGTTTCTTCTTAGGAAGGACGACTTGAATATTTGCCTCTTGAGCCACTTTTGCAATTCGATTGGCCATTTTTATTCTTAAAAGGCTTTCTTCATCGGTAAAAAAGGCCATTTCATTTCTATCATTAAAAGGCCCCATCGTAAATTGCCCTTTTGGAACCCTGGTAGCCCCTGATTTAATTATCCATCCCGGTAGGTCCTCATGCTCGAGAACGCTATAAAAAGGAAGCGGCTGACCTTGTAAAGTTGATTTAGTGCTCAGAAGTTTAAACTCATGCCGTTCAAGCATGGCATTCCTTCTTGGAACTCTCTCCGTCAGATCATAAGTTAGGGGCTCAGAAAGAACCTGTTGGACCTCAGGATTAGAGATTAACCGCTGGGCTGTTGCTGCAGCTTCAGGATTTTCTGTTTCTAGCAAGTGTTTTGATACTCCTTGCTTACTCAAATCCACTGGGGGCACATAAGTATTTGAATAATAAAATGATTTAAAAAATTCAGAAAAAGTTGGCGTCATGATTTTTTACCCTTTAGTCTAATTTATAATTTTAATAGCAAAAAGTGGCTGTTAATATTTTTTAAAATAAGATATATGTCAACTCATTTTATTGGCAGCGTAGTGCTACCCTAATAATTTTAATCACTTTTATCAAAGCTTATCTTGAAACCCAAAAAGAGAAAAGACGCTCATCTACCTTTAGAAACCAACGTTTTAGAATGTTTATTCACAACCTACCATCAATCAAGATTTGCGACGCCTTTCACAAAAGGTGCCGTATAGAAGGCTTTCTTAAATCGATAAAGCTAAATACTAGCTTTGAGAAATTATCCACCCTATTGTTCCCTCTTAAAAGAATTGCCTTTTCGCATCAATAGTTGCTTATTACAAGCTGGAACTTTTGAAGATCAAGAGCTCATCGAACCACCTTGCTTTGAAATACAGGTTAATTGTGAAAACCAATCCAGGAGATTTTCAAAAAAACTCCTTGAAGAACTGCTCATGTGTAAGGTGAGAGCCTCCTCAAATTCAAGCTAAAAGCCTAGTTAATTTTTCATTTACTCTATAATTAGGAGAGAAGATATGAAAAATACCGTGCGCTTAAATTTCGAGTTTCCAACAGAACCCTACTCTTATTTAAAAATGCTGTGCTTTAAAAAGGGGATATCTTCGAAAGAGTTTGCCTCTATTTTGCTCATCCGCGAAATAGAAGAGTACGAAGACCGTTTATTGGCTAAAAAAGCTCAAGAGTGCCTTTTTGAAATTGATGAAGATAAAAATATAGACTTTGAGGAAGCGAGCAGTTTTGCCGGATGAGATGAAGGAGAAAAAGTATAAAATACTATTTAGCAAAAATTATTTAAAGGGCCTTGAAAAGATCCCCAAAAAAGACCAAAAGGCTATTCGTGAAAACATTTCATCCCTCGCTCATAATCCCCACCCCGAAGGATGTGGGGATTATCGGGTCGTTTATACAATCAAGGGCACAATTTTGCTTATACTTGTCATTGAGGTCGGACATAGGAAAGATATTTACCGTTGAAAACAATTCGGAATTTTATGAAATCACTTAAAATTAGGAGAGCTAATCACCACCCGTTTGTGTAGGAATAAGCGAAGTTCTAATTCTCTCTCGACCCAAAGCTATGCCCTAGTTCAACCAAGCCAATAAAGGGGTTGGATAGCAAGAAAGAACTACGATAGCTGCGCATGAAAGAACGCCCACGACTGCTGCTGGCCAAGAATAAAAGATCGATACCTTTTCGGAAGGCTCTTCTGCCAGCATCACAGCAACAATGCGCAAGTAATAGTAGGCTGATAAGATGGTTGTCAAAAGTCCTATCGCCACAAGCCCATGATAACCGGCCTGAAAGGCCACTTTAAAGACATAAAATTTGGCAAAAAATCCCACGGTAGGAGGAATCCCTCCGAGAGTTAAAAGACAAAGGATAAAGCTTCCTGCTAAGAGGGGAGATCGCCTAAATAACCCTTGTAAATCTTTTACCACAAACCCTTCATCAGCCCGATCCAATAAAGCAAGCGTCGCAAAACAACCCAAAGTCGCGATCACATAAATCGCTAAATAAAATAGCAAGGCTGGTAGGGATTCGGAAGTTCCTGCTACTAAAGGAAGGAGTAAAAATCCGGCATGCGAAATTCCAGAATAAGCAAAAAACCGGCGCAAATGCGTTTGCTTTAATGCTAAAAAATTCGCATAGATTAAGGTGAGATAAGCCAACCAAACAATCGCGTCGTTCCAAACCGGATCAAATTGGGGTAAAACTCCCAAAAAGAGACGGACAAAAGCCGCAAAAGCACCTGCCTTAGTTCCGACTGCCATAAAGGCTGTCACAGGCGTAGAAGCTCCTTCATAGACATCGGGCGCCCAAAGATGGAAAGGCACGATAGCAGCCTTAAAGGCAATTCCCATCGTCACCAAAGCGATGCCACTGAGAAAGAGGGTTTTATCCGTAACCGAATGCAATCCTCGATAGCCCGGCAATAAGGCGTTAAAATGGGTGGTCCCTATCGCCCCATAAATCAAAGCTATTCCATAAAGAAGAACGGCTGCAGCAATCGACCCCATTAAAAAATACTTGAGGGAAGCTTCTTGAGAAAGGGAGCATTTCTTCCTATAGCCACATAAAATATAAAGAGCAATGGAAAGGGTTTCTAATCCTAAAAACAGCACTAAAAAGTCCACCGCGGTTGTAATTAAAACCAACCCGAAAAGAGAGGAAATCAGCAAAAAGTAAAATTCTCCTCTCGAACTTTCAACGCGTTGAAAAAAAGTAGCAGACAAACAAGCCACGCCAAGGCCAATCCCTAAAAATAAGGTGGTAAAGTAGCGTCCGATGGCATCAAACTGCAGCCAAGCGGACAACAAGGGATGCCCCTCAAAAGGTGCTTTAAAAGTAGCCCAAAGGGCTGCTAGGATCACTGCTATAGAGAAACCAAAAGCCCCTTTTCTGGATAGTGATTCTGAAAAACTTTCGATAAGAATTAATAAAAGTGCTCCTATTAATAAGATCGGCAAGGGGCTGATCGAAGCGAAATCAGCAAAGTGCAGCGCCGTATTCATGGAGCCTCCTGCGATTTAGTGAGTAGGGACATAGGTGAAATCGATTCAATTTGTTTTAACAAAGGGTCTGGATAAAGACCAATCCACAAGATCAAGGCAATAAGAGGAAAAGCTACTGCCATTTGCTTGCCTGACACATCCTTTCCCGTTTGTTTAAGAGGGGTTGGATTTTCAAAGTATACCTTTTGCATAAAACGGAGCATATAAGTTACCGATAAAACGATAGCCAAGCTTAAAAAACCAGCTAACCCAGCATTTTGGCTAAACAATCCATAGAGAATAAGCAATTCCCCTATGAAATTATTTGTTCCCGGTAAAGCAACGGACGCTAAAACAAACATCAAAGTGATCCAACAAAGCTGGGGAAAATATTTTGCCAATCCGCTGATTTCACGCATAGAGGTTGTACCCACTCTTTCCTCTAGCCATCCAATGACCAGAAAAAGCCCCGCAATCGTTACTCCGTGGTTTAAAGCTTGTAAAATCGCTCCAGTTTGGGAGGATGAGCTCCAGATAAAAAGCCCAGCTAGAATAAAATTGACGTGTGAAAGGCTAGAATAAGCGATTAAACGTTTGAAATCTTGCTGCCGCCAAGCCGCCAAGCCACCGTAAACTACTCCGACAAGCGCCAATCCTAATAAGCAAGGATTCCATTGTTGCATGATGGTGGGAAACAAACCATAACTTACTCGCAAAATTCCATAAATCCCTGCTTTTGAAAGTAACGAGGAAAGAAGAATGGTGCCTGAAGTTGAAGCTTGGCAATAGGCATCCGGCTGCCAAGCATGAAAGGGAAAAAGGGGCGTTTTAACCGAAAAAGCTAAAAGAAAAATGGCACATAATCCTGAGGCATAAGGAAGATTGGGGGCAATTTTAGTCAGAGCATCTAAATTAAAAGTCGCAGGGCCACTTGAAGATGAACTAAAATAAAGCGCTAAAACAGCTAAAATCATGAAAGCCGAGCCCGCAATCATGTAAACCAAAAACCTAAGAGCGGCAGATTGGCCATGCGGCCCTCCCCATAAGTTAATCATCAAATAAAGAGGGATAAGCATTGCTTCCCAAAAGATGGTAAAAAGAGCTAAATCTCTCGCTGTAAAAAATCCGATGAGGAGACCTTGTAAAATTAAAACCAAGGCATAAAAAATTTTGGGAAAAGGGAGTTCGCCCCAAGCCGATAGGATCGCCACAGGAATAATCACCGCTGTTAAATAAAGAAAGAGCAGCGACAACGTATCCACCCGTAAATAGAATTCAATCGAAAGGGGCTGCAACCAGGGAAGCTGAACAGAAGAGCCATTCAAATGTGCCCCATGATAAAGTAACATTCCTAAAGGCAATAAACCCAAGAGGAACGCCACCCTTTTTAAAAATTTTTGATATCCTATTGGCAACAGTACTATTAAGATTGCAGCCAAAAATGGAATCGAGAATAACGCCAATAACGCTTGCATGTTATCTTTCAAAATCCTAAGTAAAAAACCAAAATGACTATTCCTATCACCATCCAAGCCACATAGGAACGGATCTGCCCGCTTTGAATTTTCTGTAAATAGCCTGCCCCTCTTTGCACTCCGCCGCTTAGAATTTTTATCGATCCGCCAAATACAAGAGGTTCAAAAAAACGGGTAGTAGACTGGGCTAAAACTTTTAAAGGTCTGACCAGGCTTCTTTCATAGAGGGTATCGACATAAAACGCTTTGTTGAACAAAGGGAGCGTTTTTTTTAACTGCTCTGAATAACGAGTATAAGCAAAGACAGCTGCACCCACTGATAAAATTCCCCCTATAATGGATAACCATGTCTCAAAAGACCGGAATAGATTTGTGTGCAATACTTCCTCTTCCATACTTGGGTCATGCCCTGCCAAGAAATGTTCTAAAAGGGCCGGCTCCCCCACCCCAAACCCTAAAAACCCTCCAAATATCGATAGCAAGGCCAGCAAGGCAACCGGCCAAATCATGACAGCAGGTGCTTCTTTAATCGTTTTCAATGCCTTAGCTTCCACAGACATTTTTCCCCTGAAGGCCAGGACATAAGCCCGTGTTAAGTAAAAAGCTGTTAAAAGAGAAGTCAACCATCCTACGTAAAATAGTTTTTTAAAACCGCTCAGATAACCTTTTTCTAAAATTAAGTCCTTGCTAAAGAACGCTGACAAAGGGGGAATCCCCGACAAGGCTAATACGCCTATTAAAAAGAAAAGATCCGTTTTAGGTAGCACCTTGTATAATCCCCCCATCTTTCGCATATCTGTACTTCCTTGCATCCTATGCACTACGTTCCCCGCGGAAAGAAAGAGGAGAGCTTTGACAAACGCATGCGTGGTTAAGTGAAACAGCGCTGCATAAAACGCTCCTGTTCCGCAAGCTAAAAACATATAGCCTAATTGGCTGACAGTAGAGTAGGCTAGAACGCGCTTAAGATCATGTTGGGCTAAAGCGCATAAAGCTGCAAATAAGGCAGTAGTAGCTCCTACATACCCCACTAAATGCAGAGTATCGGGGGTTGCTAAAAAGACATGCCTCAGTCGCACGACGAGGTACACTCCCGCCGTCACCATCGTGGCAGCGTGAATGAGAGCCGAAACAGGCGTGGGCCCTTCCATGGCGTCCGGTAACCAAACATGCAAAGGAAGTTGAGCCGATTTACCGATAGCTCCAACGAAATATAACAAAGTCAAAACGGATAAAAGGGGGGCTCCTACCAAAAATCCTTGGGAGACCCGATTAGAAATTGCCGTAACATCACTTGTTCCAAAAAGATAAAAGGTCAATAATAGCCCAAGTAATAAACCTAAATCTCCAATTCTATTCACCACAAAGGCTTTTTTGGCCGCAGCAGCAGCTGGAGGGCTTTCATACCAAAATCCAATCAAAAGGTAAGAAGCCACCCCTACCCCTTCCCAACCCATAAACAACAGGAGGAGGTTTGCCGACAAAACTAACAACAGCATGGCAAATACGAAAAGATTTAAGCAGGCAAAATAGCGCGCATAATCGTGGTCGTGCTCCATATAGCCGATCGAGTACAGATGAATTAAAAACCCTATCCCTGTAATAATTAAGGTCATTAAGAGGGAGATAGAATCTATGTGCAAAGAAAAATCTGCTTGAACTTTTTCTATAGAGATCCATCGATATAGCTCAATATTAAAAGGTTGCAAGTCTGTTTGTACATAGTGGTAAACGGCGCTTGAAAAACAAAAAAAAGAAATGAACAGGGTCGTACAAGCTATTATCCCTGCCAAACGGCGCCCCACGCAGCCAGAGGAACACATCAGCACAAAAAAGCCAACTAATGGTAAAAAAAGTCCGATCAAAATGGCATAGGGCATTTTATCCTCTCAACGTATTGAATTGATCCACATCTACCCCCTGTTTTGTGCGAAATAGATGAATCATAATCGCTAAACCTACTGCGGCTTCTGCGGCAGCTACCACCAAGACAAAGAAAACCCACATTAAGCCAATTTGGTTTCCCCAGTGATACGCAAAAGCGACAAAGAGAAGATTGGCCGCGTTAAGCATGAGTTCTATAGAGAGAATAAAAATTAGCGCATTGCGCCTAGCCAATACTCCCACAACGCCAATCGAAAACATGGCCATACTGATAAAAATAATCAGCAAAATATCCATTCATTCCCCCTTCCTTGCAATAAACACAAC
This sequence comes from Parachlamydia sp. AcF125, assembly GCF_018342475.1. Classification (NCBI taxonomy): domain Bacteria; kingdom Pseudomonadati; phylum Chlamydiota; class Chlamydiia; order Parachlamydiales; family Parachlamydiaceae; genus Parachlamydia; species Parachlamydia sp. AcF125. The sequence continues at coordinate 389,248 of NZ_JAEMUD010000001.1, forward strand.
CCCAATCACCGCCATCAAAAAAAGTAAAGTCACGGCCTCAAATGGGAAAAAGAAATCGGCATAAAGGGCTTTTCCCAGGGTTTCCACAGAGCCAAAGGCTTCAGCTTCCGGGGGACCATTGGAGGTAGTCAGGTAAAAAAAGCGCGTACTTAGGAACAGCAGGGTGAATAAAAATAATCCTCCTGCTGCAAATAACAAAAAGGGGGCACTTTTTGCTCTAATACGCTCCATTTTTTCATGGGCGTCCTGAAAAAGAACGATCACAAACATGAAGATGACTAAGATTGCCCCGGCATACACTAAAACCTGCATGACCGCAATAAAGGGAGCAGAAAGTTGTTGATACAACCCTGCAAGGGCCAATAAGGTCAACAGAAATGAAAGGCTTGCGTAGATAGGCTTACGCGCCAAAATCACCCCCAGAGAGGATAAAATAAGAATGGCTCCAAAAACCCATTCAGCAACGTTCGGAAGTCCTGACATAACCCCTCAAATCTCCCGTTTCGGATCGCGGCCTGAATCACCCGGATTTTTCTCAGTCAACATATCTTTAGTATAGATGAGCGATTCGCGCGTATATCCAGACAACTCATATTGATTTCCTAACACAATCGCTCCCGTCGGACAAGCTTCTTCACAATATCCACAAAAAATGCAACGAAGCATATTGATTTGAAAATCGGCTGCATACCGTTCCCCATGCGAATGCTCATGGTGAGGCTTATTTTCAGAAGGCTTGACATAGATAGCTTGCGCGGGACAGGCGATAGCACATAACTCACACCCCACGCACCGTTCTTTCCCATCTTCCCATTTAGTGAGGTAATGGCGTCCTCGCGAGCGCTCCGGTAACTGGCGCTTTTCTTCAGGGTAGGAAAGCGTGACGGGTTTGACAAACATGTGCTTAAGCACAATGAATAAACCTCGCAGCATGGCTAAAACTTGTTTGAGCGTTTCTTTCATTTTACTCCAAAATAAAATAGGCGGTTACCAGCAAGTTTAAAGTGGCAAGCGGGATCAATATTTTCCAACCGAAACTCATCAGTTGGTCATAACGAAAGCGGGGCAATGTGGCTCTTACCCACATAAATAAGAAGACAAAGAAAGCCACTTTTAAGCAAAACCAAATAAGGGGAATATTTCCCGGTCCATGCCAGCCCCCCAGAAATAAGGTCACTGCGATCGAGGAAACCGCTAAGATATTGATATATTCTCCCAGAAAAAAGATGGCAAATTTCATCCCTCCATATTCAGTATGGTAACCCGCCGTTAATTCCTGTTCTGCTTCAGGCAAATCAAAGGGAGCCCGATTTGTTTCAGCAAATCCAGTGATCAGGTAGATCAAAAAGCTAATCGGATTGCTCCATAAAAACCAGTGATGGCGTTGAGCTTCCACAATCTCAGAAAGATTGAGAGTCCCAGCAGCTAAGACCACCGTCAAAAGAGATAATCCCATGGGGATCTCATAGCTAATCATTTGGGCCGTGCCACGCAACCCTCCCAATAAGGAATAACGGTTATTAGAGGCCCATCCTGCTAAAACAACTCCATAAACAGCCAAGGAAGAAAAAGCCAGTAAAAATACAATGCCTGCATTCACATTGGCAATTTGTAAATGAATTTCTCTCCCCCACAATTGGACCGTTCCCCCAAACGGAATTAACACAAATAAAAATAAGGCAGTAAAAAGAGAAATGGCCGGCGCAAACCAGTAAGTCAATTTCTCAGCCCCTGCCGGTTGAAATCTCTCCTTGCAAAGCAATTTGATTCCATCCGCAATCGGTTGTAACAAACCTAAGGGACCTAGACGATTGGGTCCCATCCGCAACTGAAGGCGAGCTAATACGATCCGTTCCAGAAAAGTCATATAAGCTGCAGCGCCCATCAAAGCCAGAATTACAATCAAGCCTTTTATTAAAACTTCAACAGCATCAAGCCACATGATCACAATACTTCTTTACTTATTTCTACAATCAAGCCATTTAACAAATTCACACCCAGTTCATGCACTGGCAGCTGGGGAAATCCAAGCGGCAATACCACCGTTTTTTGAGCGACATTTTTATCTAGTTTCAGTTGCCCTACGATTGTATTTCCCCGCGCAGAAATCTTCACCTGATCTCCATTCATTAGCCCCCTTCTTTGCCCCTCAAGGGGATTTATCCGAATAAAAGGCTCTTTTGCTAAATGGATGAGATGCGGATTATGTTTCATCCGATTTCCTTTATCAAATAGAGCATGGGCGAAGGTCGCATAAAAAGAATTTCCACCCAGTGGACCTAAAAAAGAAACTTCGCTTCCATGCAAATCCTCGTTCCTATAAGAGGATAATATTTTTGTTTTTAAACTATCTTCCAAGCCGATATCCACTGTCAGCTTTTGTCCTAAATGCTGAGCGATCAGCATAAAAATCTCCCCATCGCTATACAAATTGGAAGGGATCTCTTTGCCTGGAGATAGCTTTTGCACCCGGCCTTCGATATTGATAAAGCTTCCTTTTTTTTCAACAAATGAGAGTGCGGGTAGTACCAAATCTGCTTGTAAAGCCGTTTTGGTTAAAAATAAATCTTGAACGACTAAAAAATTCAATTTTTCCCGACATTCTTTCCACAATGTGGAAGGAAATTTAATGGCTGGATCTGCCCCTACCACGTACAAAAAATCCCAACCACTTTGGGCTGCCTTTTCCAAAACTTGAATCGCATTCATCCCCGAATTTTCAACAATCCCTTCAAAAGGACCTCTATCTGGTCGCATGCCGGCTAGCCGCGCTCCCATGCTGTTTCCCCTTCCCTCCATCACATTTAAAGATAAAGAAGGGTTTTCCCGTCGAATTTTTATGAGCTGAGAGACTATTTGAGCTCTATGGGGTGTGGCTAAATATTGGGTCCCCACAAAAATAGCTCCCGGCCCTTTTTCCGCCATTCTTTCAAGGAATATTTTAGCCTGTTGAATCATCTCCACTTCCTCCCCGGGAGGATGAATCACTACATTTTGCAGTTGAGAGGCAATCTCAGGGGCATAATGCCCAAAATAATGCACAATGGCTCCACGATTAAGAGCCTGCTTCAGTCTTAACCATATCACCGGAAACTCTTCCGTCAAATCAAACCCAAGCAAGAGTGCATAGGCTAATTCTTCACACTCTCCAACCGTGCCTTCCATCCCGGGGGAGGCCCCCTCCTCTTCTTTAGGCATAATGGGCATACCGATACGGTGATCGAGATGATGGACTCCTGCACCCTCACGCATCAGTTTTTGCAAGAGATAATTCTCTTCTAGCGTCAAAGGATTGCCTCCCCAAGCAGCCAGCTTACCTTGTGGCTTCGCTTGGCTAAGCTTTTCTGCAATTAAGCTGAGCGCCTGATCCCATGTGGTGGGTTCTAGCTTATCGCCCTTGCGAATCAAAGGAGCTTGCAAACGATGGGGGTGTGAGGCAAATTCATATCCAAACCATCCCTTATCGCATAACCACATGTCATTTAAAGAAAGGTTTTCTTGGGACCGTATGCGCATGATTTGCCCATCTCTCGCATCGATTGTCAGGCTACATCCAACAGGACACAGGGTGCAAGCGCTATTGGTCGAATCGTTATCCCATGGTCGGGCCCTAAAACGGTAAACCTGGCTCGTTAGAGCCCCTACAGGGCAGATTTGAATAGTATTTCCTATAAATTTTGACTGGACCGGCCCCTGACCCGGCGTTCCCACTTCAGTGCGATAACCTCGATTGACAAATTGAAGAGCATGATCTCCCGCTATAACCTCCCCAAAACGTGTACAGCGAGCACAAGCAATGCACCTCTCCCGATCCAACATAAGCACATGCCCGAGCGGCAAAGCTTTTTTAAAATGGCGCTTTTCTTCAAAAAACTGGCTTTCCCCTGGCCCAAACTTCAATGTTTGATCTTGTAAGGGACATTCTCCCCCTTTGTCACAAATCGGGCAATCTAGAGGATGGTTGATCAATAAAAATTCGAGAATGGATTTGCGCCCCTCCACAGCTTTATCGGCTTGCGTGTGCACTACCATCCCCTCGGTAGCTTCTAAGGTACAGGAAGTTTGAAGTTTTGCCATTTTTTCCACTTCCACCAAACACACTCGACACGCTCCAAAAGGAGGCATCCGATCTTGATAACAAAAAACGGGAACTTCAATACCCAACTGCTTGATAGCTTTATAGACAGTCGTGCCTTTAGGCACACTCACCGTTTGCCCATCAATCGTTAAATTTATCATCGTTGTTTCTATAGGCTTTTGCACAGGCTACCTATAATTATAAGGGTATGCGATTTTCATTTCGGGTTCTCGATCGGCTTGAGGGTTTCTCCGAATATAAGCCTCAAATTCGCTTTTAAACGCATGCATAGCACTCACCACAGGAGGAGCAGCCCCTACTGCCAGGGGACAAAAAGATTCAACTTCCATATGCTGGCAAACTTGTTCGATTTTTTTTAAATCCCCAATCGTTCCTTTGCCCGCTATTATTCGCTCAAGCATTTGAACAACCCAACGAGTGCCTTCCCGGCAAGGAGTACACTTCCCACAGGATTCATTTTGATAAAATTGCATCAATCGATGCGCCACTTTTACCATATCTGCTGTATCATCCATCACAATCAGGGAAGCGGTGCCTAAGGCAGTTTTTCTGGCAGCTAATGTTTCAAAATCCATGGAAATGTCTAAATCCCGCTCCGTGAGGAGCGCACAAGAAGACCCACCCGGATAACAAGCTTTGAAATGACGTCCTGAAAGCATTCTTCCAGCGGCCTCTAAAACTTCTCTTAAAGAAACCCCTAAAGGAAATTCAAAACAACCAGGATTCTGAACATGTCCGCTCACTTGAAAAATTTTTGTGCCTGTATTTTTGGGCTTTCCAATGCTTTGGTACCATTCCACCCCTCGATTGACGATATGGACCACATTAGATAACGTTTCGACGTTATTGATAATCGTCGGCTTTCCATAAAGACCTGCGGCAGCCGGGAAAGGAGGTTTAAGTCTAGGGGTAGCTCGATACCCTTCCAACGAGTTAAGCTGAGCAGTTTCTTCTCCCGCAATATAGGCACCCGCTCCTGGATGAATAATGATATCCAGGGAGCTTTGTGAACCTAAAATGGAAGGGCCCAAGTATCCTCTTTTTTTAGCTTCTTGGACCGCTTTTTCTAGCCTTCTAATCCCTTCGTAAAATTCGCCTCGACAATAGATAAAGGCTAATTTTGCCCCAATCGCATAACTGGCTAAAATAACCCCTTCGATGACTTGATGGGGATCCCTTTCTATCAATAACCGATCTTTAAATGTCCCCGGCTCACTTTCATCGCTATTGCACACTAAATACTTCGGAATGTTAGGATCTTGGGGAATAAATCCCCATTTCACGCCCGTCAAAAAGCCAGCACCTCCCCTTCCTCGCAATCCCGATTCTCTAACCCATTCGATTAAGCCTTCTGGCTTAAAATGAGGAATCGCCTTTCGAATAGCTTGGTAGCCCCCATTTCGTTCATATGTCTCAATCTGATGTTGGTTGGGCTCTTTTATATAAGCCATTAGGATACGCGTTTCAGGCATGAGGACCTTCCGCCATTTGAACAGGTGAAGGATGGCCTGAACTCTTTTTTGCTTCTTCGAGAATATGGTCGATATCGCTTTCTGAAATAGGTCCTATGACTTTATCGTCAACTAGTAACATGGGCGCGCGATCGCAAGCAGCTAAGCATTCTGAAGGAATCACGGTAAACTCTTGGTCAGCTGAAGTTCCATGAGATTCTATATTTAGCCTCTGGCAAATTTTTTTTAGCACCCCATCCGCTCCTCGCAGCATACAGGAAAGATTTTTGCAAACATGGATTACATGTTTTCCTACAGGCTGGTCAAAAAACATGTCATAAAAGGTGACCACTGCATGCACTTCATTCGGCTCAATGTCAAATAGCTCAGCCACTTCATTTTGCACTTCACGCGGCAAGTAACCTATTTCTGCTTGCGCTATATGGAGAGCGGGAATTAAGGCCGAACGCTTACTAGGGTAACGTTTTTGCAGCTCCAAAATCGAATTTTTTGTTTGTTCGGTTAACATTAGCGATCTACATCCCCTAAAATTGGATCCACACTGGCAATTGCCACCACCACATCCGATAGAAAATGGCCAGGTAAGACTTTTTGCAAAACTTCTATATGAGGAAAGGAAGGTGAGCGCACCCTCACGCGGTATGGTCGAGGAGTTCCGTCACTCACAAGATAATAGCCTAACTCTCCTCTTGCCGATTCCACACATTGATAAAGCTCTCCAGGAGGGGGACGAATCCCCTCGCTGACCAATTTAAATTGGTGAATCACAGCTTCCATACTCCTAGCAAGCTCTTTCCTAGGAGGCAACGCAACCTTCCGATCGCTTGTAATCACAGGTCCCGGTTTTAGGCGATTGAGCGCCTGTTCAACCAATTTAGCACTCTCTAACATCTCTTCCATGCGCACTAAGTATCTGGCATAGGAATCCCCTTCTGGTCGCGTAGGGATATCAAACTCATAGCTGTCGTAATTGAGATAGGGATAAACTTTTCGAATATCATAAGGAACCCCGGCTCCCCGAAGGACGGGGCCCGTGCACATGTATTGCTTGCACAGCTCTTCATCAATTACGGCTACCCCTTTCAGCCGCTCACACCAGACATAGTTGTCGGTTAAAAGATTATCTAAATCTTTCCAAGTTTTAGGAAATTCCTTTAAGAATTTGCGCACATGTTCTTCAAAAGTAGGGTTAAGATCTCGCGCAATGCCTCCAATCCTCCAAAAAGAGGGAAACATGCGTGCCCCTGACAGCTCTTCAAACAGATCGAGGATTTTTTCTCGCTCTACAAAACAATACATGTAAATAGAGGACATATTGAGCTCTAAGGCGCTGGTTCCAACCCAAATCAAATGGCTGGCAATTCTAGACAATTCGAGAATTATCAACCGGATAATTTGCGCGCGCTCAGGAACTTCAACTTGCATAAGTTTTTCCACAACACTTGCAAAGGCTTGCTCCTCTGCAGGCCCGGATAAATAATCGAGACGATCGACAAGCGTAAACACCTGAGGATAAGTACGCGTTTCACACTCTTTTTCAACGCCTGTATGCAAATATCCAATGACAGGTTCTGCAGAAACAACAATTTCCCCATCTAGATGCAACTTAAGGCGCAAAACCCCATGGGTGGAGGGATGCTGAGGTCCTAAGTTAAGCTCTAATATCTCTCCAGATAAGCTGGGCTGATTAAGATTTTTGCTTGTTTTTGTCATGTGAAATAATCTGTGAAGGTATCTTGGGTTCTACACCATGTTTAAATTGGACAGGCTGTTCCGTTAAAGGATAATCTCGCCGTAAAGGGTGGCCTTTCCAGTCATCAGGCATGAGAATTCGCTTAAGATCTGGATGCCCCTCAAAATGCACTCCAAATAAATCAAATAGCTCTCTTTCATACCAAGACGCTCCTTCCCACAACCCTGTCACGGACGGGAGGGATTCTTCTCTCCCTACAAATACTACAATGCGGATCCTTTCCATATTTTTAGGATTATGCAACCAATAAACCACTTTTGTGTAGGAACTTGGATTCACATAATCTACCGCTGTTAAATCCATCAGGACTTCAAAATCCCTTTTAAGTAAACCTAGAACCGCTATTAAAGCCTCTTTTTTAACTTCTATAGTTGTTTCCCCTAAAAACTGTTTTTGCCCTAAGACAGCTTCTGGGTAGTGACTTTTTAAATTTTGGGCAACTTCAACGGACTTCATTTCCATTCCGAATTTTATTTTGCAAAAGAATCAATCCATCGATTAACGCCTCTGGACGCGGAGGACAGCCTGCCACGTACACATCTACAGGCACGATTTGATCGACGCCTGGAACAACCGCATAATTATTATAAACGCCCCCAGTGGACGCACAATCCCCCATGGCAATGACCCATTTGGGTTCCAGCATTTGTTCGTATATCGTTTTAAGCACCGGTGCCATTTTCTGGCTCACCCGTCCTGCGACGATCATCACATCGCTTTGTCTGGGAGAAGCGCGAAAAACTTCCATTCCAAAGCGAGCCATATCATAACGGCTAGCAGCCGCCGACATCATTTCAATGGCACAGCACGCCAACCCAAATTGGGCCGGCCATAGGGAATTTGCCCTAGCCCAATGGATGAGTTTTTCCAACGGAGCCACGAGAAAGGGAATGGATTCTTGTTGTGTTATTGCCATTGCAATCCTTTTTTGCGCCATACATAGGCGAATCCAACTAAAAGCACGATGATAAAAAAACCCATTTCATAAAAAGCAAACCGCCCGATTTGCTTGGCTACCACAGCCCATGGATAGAGAAAAATAACTTCGATATCAAGCACGAGAAAAATCAACGCAACCAAGTAATGGCGCAGAGGAAAACGCTCTTGCAATAAGTGAGTTTCTGTTTGAATACCCGATTCATAGGGAAGAAATTTAACGGGGGAAGACTTTTTAGAGGGGAAAAGCGCCGACAAGCTTAAGGTAAATAAGGTGACAAAGAGGACCAAACCGAAATAAATGTAGACAGGAAAATAGTCTGACACGATGTCTCCTCGTTTAAGATCGCTCCATCTTCAAAAAACTTGAAAAAGCCTTTTTCCAAGCGATTTTCACCTCATATCAACAATTTCTTTATGATGTCAATATTTATTTGATTAGATAATTTTTTTAAAGGAGCCTGCCTCATACTTCCCTTAATGAAGCTAAGTATCTTGCAGAAAAAAATTTGCAAAAACGTCTAGCATAAATCCGTTCAGGAAAACATTGTCATCGAAAGGCTCCACAATATCCCAGCTGAGAAGTGTTAAAAATTCCCTTTGCGTATTAAGATCTAAGACTTTAACCAAGCCCAACTCTTCCTCATATTCAACTATAAAAGGAAAAAGCTTAGGCCCTCTACTTTCTAAAAAACTTATCCATTTATTGCCGACAGCCCCTTTTTCACGTTTGTCTAGCGCACAAAATAAAACGCATCGGTTAGCTGCAATTAAAAGTGGGTAGTCCCTTCTTAACTCTACCGTTGCTCTACTTTTTACATGGATCAAGCTCACAAATTTTTTCGCGGGGACAAAAAAATCGTAAGGGTTATTTCTATTGGCATGCGCCTTCAATAAACGAGCAATTTTAGCCATTAAAATGGCTTTTTCTTCCTCTGCCATATGGCTGCTTTGAAGGTCTCGAATTAATGTTTCCGAGGTAAAACATCGCAAAAACTTATTAACCCATTCCTGAAAAGCTTGTTTTTCATCTTCTTTTAAAGGGTTTTCTTTAAGGTAATTTCCTACAATTTCAGGCCCCATTAGATTTAAGACTTTTTCATGCAAGAGTGAAAAAGAATGAGAGGTTTGCATACTTTGAAAAAATTTAGACTGAACAATTTTTTGGGCTGTTAGTGAAGCTCCTTTTGCTTGGTTTTTAAACACTATTTGGCAAAATTTTTTTCGTGCTAAAGGAGAGCTGTCCGAATTTTCTTTAAAATTTTTTTCGAGCAACTTGGCATATTTTTTCAAGTTTTCTACTTCCCGAAAAGAATGAGCCATATCAAAGACGGCTAAAGCTAATCCTAATGGGCCTTGAGGATATCGATGAATTAAAGTTGTCATTTTTACCTTTGAGTAACAAAATTAGGTTAAATGTCTAAACAAGAAGAAAATGAAGTGGACGATAAGGGGCTGAGTCAATTCTCCAATCGCTTCTATATGGCAAGAGTGAAAGAGGCTGGTTTCCTTTTTCATTCGGGCTCTTATCCTTGGCTCCCATTTTTCGCCTCCAGTTTTGCATTGAAGCAAAAATTCTTTTTTCTCAATAAATTCCGCCAATATTATTTTCGCAACTTTTTCTTGAAATTTTTTAATAACTTTTTGGCTCCTTGAACCTGCTTAGGATGAATGGGGCTATTTTAATTCGGCTGAGATTCACGCTAAAGCCCATTATTTCACCAGTAAGTTAGCGTAACCCTAACATATTGGTTATTTTTCAGCACCCCATGCGGATTATTTTTGGGAAGCGGCTTTAACGCTATCCTCTTATCTCTTAAGCCTAATTTTAGGGGCCCCTTTTCACTAGCAAAAGACAAAGAAAACTGTCTGAAATTCGGCACAATGCAGCAATTAAACCATTACTTAGCAAAATTTAATGCTAAAATTCGACAGTTAATCTTGTTAGATCCTACGCCAGCGCCTACTAGGAGGTGACAACCAACATAAAAGCGGAAAGAGGTATCTAATTCTCGTAAAAAAGCGTCGCTTAGAATTGGTTAATCTTGTCAATTAAAGCGCGTACCATTGCCATATCGCGTCTTGTATGATGAAAAATGATTCGGGGAAAATCGAGAAATTCTCCCTCTTCAGGCAAGGGTCCCCTCTGCTCAATTTTTCCCGATTTGACTAAGATTGCAAATTCCTTATTTAACTCCTCTACTTGCTCATCTAAGAGAGGGGCCAACATACGAATCACAAATAAATCTTGGACGTATCGGCTTGAGTGGTAACGTTTGTAAAACTGGAGGATATGCGCTACTGCTTCATCGACGGAAGTGGTGATAAAATACAAGCGCGTATCTTCTTGGCTGATGAGGTAAGGCTCTAAAAGGTGCTCTTTGATATAGGCCTCCCATGCGCTCCAATAATTCCCACCAGGCGCTTCCATCAGAACAAGGGGAATAATATCCGCTTTCCCCGTTTGAATGAGTGTTAAACATTCAAATAATTCGTCCTGAGTTCCAAATCCTCCAGGAAAAGCGGCAAGGGCATCTGAATGGCTCATAAACATCAATTTGCGCGTAAAAAAGTAGCGAAAAGTGATCAGCTTAGGATCCCCTTCCATGACTGAATTTACTCCACTTTCAAAAGGTAATTGGATAGATAAACCAAAAGATGAGCCTCTTTCAGCACCCTCGAGACCTGCTTTCATAATCCCATTAGCGCCCCCTGTCATGCACATCCAACCTTGCTTTGCAAGCTCATTGCTGAAGGCTTTAGCCATTTGATAATTGCAGTTTGTCTCAGGAGTGCGGGCTGATCCAAAAATGCTAATACGCCGCCTTCCAGGGTATTGATTAAAAACCCGGTAGGCATACCGCATCTCTTTAAACGTTCTTGTAATCAACTTTAGTTTGCCATGATCAAATCCCTCGCTCAAAAGTTTTAAGCTATTCTGAATTTGTTGGATGATGAGACTAGATTCAAAAGTTTCAGGATTGACTTCACACAATTTCAACAAGTCGTGAATTTCCTTAAGAATTTCAGGGGAATTGACATCGATTTTGGCCATGTAACAAATTCTCCGTGTATTTTGATATAAGGTTTTCGTAAAATGGCAAACTTGGAATAGCGTCTTAGGACTGAGTTAAATAAACAAGGCTTTTTTCTTTAGACTAATTTCGCAATCCTTTATCTAAGTGAATATGGACATTTTATTTTATTCCTTTTTTTTCATTCTCTCCACATGGATTTTAATTTCCATCGTGGCGTGGTCTTATAAAACCGGCATTTCTCCCATGCCGACTGCCCCAGCTGTTAGTAAAACTATTTTTTCAAATATGGCATTTTTGCATTTAATGGAAGGGGCAATTTACGAATTGGGAGCTGGTTGGGGAACTTTAGCCTTTCCCTTAGCGCGCAAATACCCTGCTTACAACGTGATAGGGTGTGAAGTCTCCTTTTTCCCCCATCTTTATTGCTTAGTGCGGCACCATTTTAGTCATGTGCGCAATCTGCAATTTTTAAGACAAAATTTTTTCTCTCTAAAATTAGAAAATGCCGCACTAGTGGTATGTTATCTCTATCCTGCTGCAATGCAAAAACTTAAGATAAAATTAGAAAAAGAATTAAAACCAGGCTGCCACGTAATTAGCAATACGTTTGCAATTCCCGGATGGACACCTTATGACGTTTGGACAACTAATGATCTTTACCAAACAAAAATCTACGTTTACAGAATCCCCGCCTCAATTTCTTCCAAGAAGTAATTGCTTAATTTGGGTATTATCGAAAGAAGCTAGCACCGTTTTTTTTTAATTTTGAAGCTCATTCTCATGCCCATTTTCTATCGCTCTTGGAATTACTCCCTTTCTTATTACAGCTTTATATACTTTGCTTGAGCAGTTTTAATAGAATTCTATTCCCTCTCAGGTAGAGAAATAAGAGTCCCCCGAAGAAAAGGGCAAAAAGTTAACTTAAGCTCGAAATCACTCCCTTGTGTAGCCTACTTTTACAATCCTTTTTGATCGATAATCTAAATCGTTAGTTCTTCTTTAAGAGACAAAAATTTACGATCGTTTCGGAGAGGAAAGAAGTCTGAACTTCAGGGAGTTTTAGTGAAACACTCCTGACATAAAAATGAAGGGCCCTCCCCTCATCCATTTATACTTGATAATCACTTGCAAGCGGGAGGCCTAAGTAAGAGGATGTATGTAAATGGCCCGATAAAAGCTCAATTAAATATCGCTTCCCTCTAATTCCACCAGTTCTTCATGGTAGTATTGTCGCTCATCCAATTCTCCCTCACGCTTGGCCACATATACAGCGCAAACAGCATCTCCCAAAATATTTAATACGGTCGAACCCATTTCACGCATCCGATCGATGCCTGCCAAAATGGCTAGCCCCTCAATCGGCAAACCGATCGAGCTAAACACCACGGTCAGCATAATAAAGCCTGATCCTGGAATCCCTGCGGCTCCTATAGCAGACAAAGTGGAGGTAACCGTTAACGTTAATAAACTTTGCCAATCCAGATCGATCCCATAGGCACGGGAAATAAAAACAGCGGCCATTCCTTGAAAGATCGCGGCCCCATTCATATTTACAGTAGATCCAAGGGGGAGCACGAAGTTGGAAATATTCTTAGAAACACCCAAATTTTCTTGCACGCAATGCATGGAAACGGGAAGGGAAGCAGAACTACTGGAAGTGGAAAAAGCCACCATGATTGCATCGCTCATCCCCTTAAAAAAAGGCAGCGGACTGAGTTTGGCCATAAACCATAAAATGGAGCAAAAAATAATTAAACAATGCACAATGGCAGCCGTGTAATAAGCCAGCAAAAACTTAATAAGGGGAATTAATACGGCAATTCCAAATGAGCCCGCAACTGAAGCCATGATTGCAAATACTCCAATTGGAGAAAACTCCATCACTATGGAAGTCATGCGGTACATCACATCCGCTAAGGATTCCATAAATTCAAGCAGCGGCTTTCCTTTTTGCCCAGCAAAATTAATAGAAATTCCTAAAAAGAGAGCAAACACAATGACTTGTAAAACGTTTCCTTCTACCAGCGATTGAATAGGATTGCTAGGGACTATGGAAAGGAGAATTTCGCTTAAACCGGGTGGCGTTTCAAGCACAATTTCCTTTGATTGCTTCAAATTTAGGCCTCCCCCCACTTGAAAAATCTGGGAAAAGAGAAGGCCCATTACAATCGCTGCCATCGTGGTGGATAAAAACACCATGAGGGATTTCAGCCCTACACGCCCTAATTTTTTTGGATCATGAATACTCGTAATCCCTACAGTCATTGATGCAAGCACCAATAACATGATGATCATATTGATGAGACTTAAAAATACCCCTCCAATAGGCTTGAGAATCTCGGCCTGAGGGCCCCAAATGAGTCCTGTTGCCACACCTAGAGCAAGGGCTATTAAAATTTTTAACCATAGCTTCATTAATCTCTCCTCACGATCTGCCAAGTGTCACTTTATATGCGATTCTGTAGGTCGCTCTTCACTTCTGCAATAAAAGTATTCCACTCATAAATTCCCTGTACAATTTGAAGTTGGATTTGCACCCACACGACAGGAAGGCAAAGTTTTTGCGGCTCTACCAGCTTTACTTGATCTTTTTCGGTACAAACTAAAAAATCAGCTCCGCAGTTGTTGCATAATTTAGCAAAATTATTTAATTCTTGGGCTTTAAAGTCTAAATGGTCCCTTTCAAAATGGGAAGCAACCACTTCAGCTCCCAGTTCTTTAACAGTTTGAAGGAAGTAATCGGGATGAGCAATCGCACAAAAAACCCCGATTTTTACCCCCTTTAAACTAACTGGAGAGTTATCAACCAAAGACCAAACCCCGCAAACATTCGCTCGCGTTGCGACCACGGGCGCAGGGGTATAAACAGCAAGTTGTGTTTTTAGCTCCTCATACGCTTCATCAGAGTGCAGGTTGTTTAGGATAATGATATCTGCACGTGCAAGCGATTTTAAACTTTCCCGTAAAAACCCGCGTGGTAAGTAGTATCCCTCTCCAAAAAGGTTGGATCCATCCATCACAACGACTTCAAAATCGCGCGCTAATCGTCGATGCTGCATTCCATCGTCCAATAACAGAAGCTGCCCACCTGTTTTGGCGGCTAAAATAGCCCCCTTTCGTCGATCTTTTCCCACCACCACCACTACCTCGGGCAAATTTTTTGCTAGCATGTATGGCTCGTCTCCACAAAAACTAACAGGCAAAATAGGACCATGCCCATCTCCATGGCTTAAAATGACAGGCGATGATAAACGTTCCGCCTGGGAGCGATAACCTCGCGATAGGATCACAGTGTGATAAGCCGCACAAAACTCTTGGGCTAATATTAAAGTTAGAGGAGTTTTACCTGTTCCTCCTGCTACAAGATTTCCAATGCTCATCACCACCGGCACCGGAGGATTGTATTGGCGGAATAATCCTTGATCATATGCCCAATTTCTTACAAAGATAATTGCCTGATAAATGCGGCTCAAAATCCACAAGACCCCTTTTATAAAAGAAGGAAATCCTCCTTTGCGTTGAGCTGTGATGACTTGGATAATATAAGTTTCTAAAAAGGCAAACATTCCTTTATTCCATCTTTTTAATTAAGAAAAATGGCAGCCCGCTTCGAATTATGCCAAAAGAAACATGAAGATAGACAGGAAAAGAAGCAGGGTACAACAATTATACTTCAGCTGTCGCTAAGGCAGTTGCATTCGTGTTGAGATGCGAGAGAAGCGGGAAAAAGGATTTCCTCAACCATTTCAATCAAAATATGGATAATCGCCATATGGGCTTCTTGAATGCGATCGGAGGTCTTGAAACCCTGGATAATGATTTCCAAGTCTGCAAATCCTTTTAGCTGGCCTCCCTCTTTACCGAGAAAAGCGACGGTTTTTAAATTGCGCATTTTTGCCGCTTCAAAAGCACGAATAATATTTTGTGAATTCCCACTCGTTGTTAAACCCACAAACACATCCCCAGCTTGGCCATAAGCTTCAATTCCGCGTGAAAAAACAGATTCAAATCCGACGTCATTTCCAACGCAAGTGATATGCGCGGAATCCGCAAGGGCAAGGGCAGGAAGGGCGGGCCTTGATTGTCTATAATAGCCTGTCAGTTCTTCAGCAAAATGCACGGCATCGCAAAGGCTGCCTCCATTTCCGGCAATCAGAACTTTTTGACCTTTCTGAAAGGCAGAAGCAAGAGTCAGAGCTACATTTTCAATAAACAAATGAACCTCAGGATTGTCAAGTTGTGCAATTACAGCCATACACTCTCGCAGAGAATGCACAATCAACTTTTTCATGATAGACTCCTTATCTTATTCGGTTGCGTTTATTGAAAAGCAACAATACTTATTACCTCATTAGTTTACGTTATTTAGTCTATATTATAGGGATTCTAAAAAAATGGGAAGGTAAAAAGATAAGGACATTCCCCCGCTCCGTTTAGGAAAATGATTAATAACTTTATATAGCAACATCCCCTTTCTTCCTCTTCCCAAACTAATCTAGCAGGCTTTTTAGCTTAAATTGGGTTGTATGACCAAAGTTAATAAAATAAAATTAAAAGCAGGTAGGATTGCTTTAAATTTCATGCAGGCGATATACCTGGCAATGTGAAGCTTGCTTTTGGATAGCAAGAAGGGATTAAAAAACTTTAGTACAGAAAAAATTTAGCTATGAAGGAAGCAAGCAATTAGCTAGTAAGCCCCTAAGCTAATTTGATAAGCTATTTTTTATAAAAAATGGATACTTTAAGAGGGGGATGAAAGGTGGCCCTTACATTTCCTGGGATTGCTACTAGGCGGTGGATTGTCACATCGCACCAAGGAAACCTCTTCGTATGCCTTCGCAAAGGAATAGAAGAATTCCAAAATACCGCCTCTAACACGCAAGGCACATCGCTAACGATGAAAGACGGATTTTATAACCTGTATCATTGGATTAAGGTATGCTCGAGCTGGATTTTAGGCCTTCCATTGTATGTTAACTAAAGAAGGATATTTCCTGCTAAGAAGGCTTTCATCCAGTTTGAAATCCTGCTAAATCTCCATTAAAAGTTCTAAAGCTCGACCTATCAAAGAAAGTTGAATACCTTTTCCCGAAAGACTTTTGTTATAAGGATAATTTCTGTTAGGATAAATGTATTTTAGCAATATTTTCCCATTTCTAGATTAGCTCCTGAAGGAAGGGATTCATGGAAGGCTCTCGGTATATCATACAATCAAAAAAAATCATTGAAGGCCTTAAAGGCCAATCACTAACAGTGGAAGAGCGGCGCGAGCTTGCAATCGAGCTAGCCACCTTAATTCAAAAAGAAGCGCGCCGTTCCATTTCCAATAAAGAGAGACGCGTACAAGCACAGCTCGCGGGAATGATGAACGATCCTTCTGGCAAGCTTTTTACCATGCATATGACCGATCAGTGCTTCCGTAGCTCAAAAGCTAGCCGAGTAGCCGATCAACTCCTCTATCTTCTCAAACAACATGGGGTCCCTTCTTATCTCTCTTACGATAAACAATTCCAGCTATACACTTTTAAATGGTTAGCAAGCAAAATTCCTAGCCTCGTCGTTCCTCTTACTAAAAGAACCCTAAGAAAAGAAACCACCCCGTTGGTCCTTCCAGGTGAATGGAATTCGCTCTCAAAACATATCCGGAAAAGAAGAGATGAGAGAATGCGAATTAACCTCAATAGAATAGGAGAGGCTATTTTAGGTGAAAAAGAAGCTGAAAAGCGTTTAGAAAAATACATGGAAGACCTTTCAAGGCCAGAGATTGAATCCATCTCTGTCAAGGTTTCAACCCTCTCAAGTCAGCTTAACCTTGTTGATCGTGAAGGCACTCTCAATCATTTATCCGATGCTCTGAGAAAATTGTATCGCGCTGCTCAGCAATTCCAATATGTGCGGCCCAATGGGATGCGTTCCCCTAAATTAGTGAATTTAGATATGGAGGAATTTCGCGATTTATATTTAACGGTAGAATTATTTAAAAGGGTCCTAGAGGAACCTGAATTTTTTAAATATAAAGCGGGAATTGTTTTACAAAGCTATATCCCTGATTCTTTTCTTCTGCAGCAAGAGCTTACAGTTTGGGCAATGAGACGCACAGCTAATGGGGGAGCCCCTATTAAAATTCGGATTGTGAAAGGAGCTAACTTAGCCGCCGAAAAAGTGGATGCCGCTCTTCATGGATGGCCCTTGGCAACTTATCAAACTAAGTTAGAAACAGATAGCAATTTTAAGCGCATGCTCACTTACGGAATGCAGCTTGAGCATGCTCAATCCGTTCAAATGGGGATTGGCAGCCACAACCTTTTTGATATTGGTTATGCGATTGTCTTAGCTGCAGAAAAAGAGCTATGGCCCTACGTACAGTTTGAAATGTTGGAAGGGATGGGAGCACCCCTGCCCCGTGTGGTAAAAGAGCTCACCCGTGAACTATTGCTTTATTGTCCGGCGGCAGAGAAAGAGCATTTTCAAAACGCGGTGGCTTACCTTATTCGCCGATTAGATGAAAATACAGCTTCGGAGAACTTTCTTCGCTACCTCTTTAGTATGATTCCTGGGACGAGATACTGGCAGTCGCAAGTTAACCTCTTCTCTTATGCCTGCCATACCATGCAAAATGTTAACATGAGTCCTAAACGCACCCAAAACCGATTTTTCCCTCCTCCAGAACCGCCCCTTATCTCTCCCTTTTTAAATGAACCTGATACTGATTGGGCTCTTCCCCCCAACTCAAAATGGGCAAAAGCAATTATAGCGGAGTGGGAAAATTATTCTTTCGCCCCCATTCCCCTCATGATTGCTGGAGAAGCCATCCATCACTCAAACCCTGCTTTGATCGCACATGGCGTAGATCCTTCTCATCCAAACAAGCCTTTATATACTTGCTCTTTAGCGGATTCTACCCAAATTAATCAAGCCATTCAAGCAGCTTTAAAAGCTTCTTCAAGTTGGCGTGAAACTTCTATTGAAGAGCGCTCCCTTTGCCTTGCAAAAGCTGCTCAGGCCTTTAGAATGAATCGGGGAAAATTAATTGGCGCCATGATGGCCGAAACAGGTAAAACGATTGCTGAAGCAGATTCAGAAATATCGGAAGCTATCGATTTTATCGAATACTACCGGCGAAAAGCGGAAGAATTAGTCCACTTTAAAGAAATCGCTTGGTCTTCCAAAGGAATTGTCTTGGTGGCTTCCCCTTGGAATTTTCCCTGCTCTATTCCTATTGGAGGGATTGTGGCAGCTCTAGCAACTGGCAATTGCGTGCTTTTCAAGCCAGCTCCCGAGGCTGTATTAGTGGGGTGGACGCTTACCCAAATTTTGTGGGAGGCAGGAATTGATCCGCATGTTTTACAATTTATTCCTTGTCAGGATGACCCCGTGGGCAGTGAACTTGTAAAAGACCCGCGCATTTCCCTAGTTGTCTTAACAGGTGCCACCGCCACGGCCAAACATCTGCTCTCCCTCCGCCCTGGACTTGATTTAATTGCCGAAACAGGCGGAAAAAATTCGTTGATTATCACCAGCTTAGCCGATCGAGATCTTGCCATTAAAGACCTAATTCATTCTGCATTTTCCCATTCTGGACAAAAATGCAGTGCCTGTAGTTTAGCTATATTGGAAGCAGAAGTTTACGATGACCCCCTTTTTCGCGCTCAACTATGCGATGCGGTGGAAAGCCTTCCAGTGGGCACGCCGTGGAACCTCTCCACCCGCATCAATCCTTTAATTCGTCCCCCTAATGAAAACCTTTTAAAAGGGCTCACTTCCCTTGAAGAGGGAGAAGAATGGCTGCTTTCACCCAAACAAGATCCTGCAAATCCCCATCTTTGGAGTCCTGGGATTAAAATAGGGGTAACTAAAGGAAGCTTTACCTATACCCATGAACTTTTTGGCCCAGTTTTAGGAATTATGCGAGCAGAGAACCTCCAACACGCTTTAGAGCTGGCTAATGGCACTTCTTATGGATTGACAGCTGGCCTACATTCCTTAGATGAGCGTGAACAAAAATATTGGAGGCAACATATTCAAGCGGGAAATTGTTATATCAATCGCACCATTACTGGAGCCCTTGTACAAAGGCAACCATTCGGTGGTTGCAAGCAAAGCAGCTTTGGACCCAACATCAAAGCGGGTGGCCCTCATACTTTGACTCAATTCATGCTGGCAGAGCAAAAAATCCTGCCAGAAAATCATGGTCAAACACCTGCTTTTGCGGCCTCAATTGCCGAGCATCTAGAAAAAAACGGATTTTCTTCAGAGAAAATTAACCGCTGGAATATAGCTGTAGCTGATTATATGCAAGCATGGAACACTTATTTTAGTCGCGATCAAGACCCTTCTAAAATTCTCGGCCAAGATAATCTGCTGCACTACGCTCCTTATCCTAAAATGTTTTTTAGAATTCAGGATTCAGATGACTATATAGAGATTTTACTTGTCATGGCAGCAGCTCACCTGTGTGGCACCCCTCTAGAAATTAGCGGAGGCCCAAAGCACCTTGAGAGGTTGATCCAAACCGATTGGGCTCAACAATCTCCCCCCTTAAATATAAGCATTGAAACAGAAGAAGACTTTATCGCAAAAATTTCAGAGATTCAATATGGGCGTATCCGGCTCCTTTCGCCATGTTCTCCTTTCTTACTGGAAAAATTATCAAAAAGTTATTTTGCTTTAATCAGTTCACCTGTTCTCTCCAAAGGCTATTTAGAACTAATCAAGTATGTGAGAGAAGTGGCTTTTAGTATTAATTACCATCGCTATGGGAATTTAGGGGAGCGTGAATTCCAGGTTTAAATAATATCCCTTTTCTGCGAAAATTACTTCTCAGTTGTTAGTGTTTAACGACTTAATGAAAAGATGGATAGTATGCAAACTCTTAATGCCCAGCAAATTCGCGCAGTTCAAGCTTTAGAAGGTCCTTTTTTAGTCCTTGCGGGAGCTGGATCAGGAAAAACCCGCGTTGTCACCCAAAGAATCGCTCACTTAATCGAGGAAGGGATTTCCCCTTCCCAAATTTTAGCGGTGACTTTTACCAATAAAGCTGCCAGTGAAATGCAAAACCGAGTAAAAGAGCTCACGTTGCATTCTGTTTTAATTAGCACCTTTCATAGCCTGGGTGCGCGCATTTTGCGCGAGTCTATTCACGCATTCCCCCATTATTCCCGCAATTTTGTGATTTACGACGAAGAAGACGTTTTGAAAGTCATCAAAAATTGCATGGAAGAATTGCATATAACGGATAAAAAAATTGAACCAAAGACATTTAAACATCTAATTTCCCAGGCAAAAAATGCGTTGAAAACGCCGGAACAAATTAACGATTTTGATGCGGAATCAAAGGCTGAACTTTATTTTCAAAAAGTTTATGCAGCTTACCAAAGTCGCATGAGTGAATACAATGCGCTCGATTTTGACGATCTTTTGTTTTTAACCGTACGCCTCTTTCGAGAACATCCAGAAGTGCTGGCCTATTATCAAAATCGGTGGCAATTTCTACTCATTGATGAATATCAGGATACGAACGACGCGCAATATGCAATGGTCGCTCATCTGGTGGAAAAAACTCACAATTTATTTGTAGTAGGGGATCCCGATCAATCGATTTATTCTTGGCGGGGGGCCAAAATTCATAATATCCTCAACTTTGAAAAAGACTTTCCAGGCGCCCAAGTGATCCATCTCGAGCAAAATTATCGGAGTCGGAGCAACATTTTAGAAGCTTCGAATGCTTTAATTAACAACAATCAAAATCGCCTTGAAAAATCATTGTGGAGCGATCGGGGTGCTGGAGAAAAGCTCAAATTATTTCCCGCCGAAACAGAACGGTTTGAAGCAAGCTTTATTGCAGAAAAAATTCAGAGCCATCGCGAGCAAGGCATCCCTTACAACGAGATGGTCGTCTTTTATCGCACAAACTTCCAATCGCGTGTACTTGAAGATACATTTCTGCAAAATGAGATTCCCTACACAATTGTGGGAGGCATTTCATTTTATCAAAGAAAAGAGATCAAAGACATTTTAGCCTTTCTGCGCATCGCAAATGAACCCAATGATTATATCTCCTTTGCCCGCACCATCAACCTTCCCAGAAGGGGAATCGGCGATACCACTTTAGAAAAAATTCGAGTTCATGCTCAAAAAAATGGCCTCTCTATTTTAGATTTTGCTGAAGCCCTCATTGAACAAAGCCCCCTTCCTTTTACCTTCAAACTGAACCAAAAACAACAAGAGGGGCTTAAAGGCTATTTGCAAGTCGTGAGGCGTTTAAAAGAGATATCAGAGAATGGCACTATTCAGGCAAGCGTAGAAGCTGCCATTAGGGAAAGCGGCTACCTCGGGTTGCTAAAAGAAGATGCCGAGACTTTTCAAGATCGGAAAGCCAACTTAGAAGAGTTAATCTCTAAAGCCAATGAATGGGAAGCTTGCACACCTGAACCCTCATTAGCGGCCTTTTTAGAAGAGCTTTCCCTCAAGTCAACAGCCGAAGAAACCGATCACTCTAAAAAGCGGGTCAATTTAATGACCATCCACAACGGAAAAGGGTTAGAATTTATGGTTGTTTTTCTCGCTGGCATGGAGGAAGATTTATTCCCCCACGCCAATTCAAAAGGCAACTTTGATGCCCTCGAGGAAGAGCGTCGATTGTGCTATGTAGGGATGACACGTGCTAAAGAATACCTCTATCTCACTTTTGCGCGCAATCGCCATTTATGGGGAACCATGCGCTCTCAACGTGCTAGCCGCTTCCTCAGCGAAATCCCCTCTCCTTTGATTGAAAAAATAAACTTAAGTCAACGGCATGCTCCTTATCGATCGGCAATCCTCGAGTATAAAAAGATAGAATCAGCCATCTCTATGGAGGAACCAGTTTTTCTCGAAGCGGGTGACACCATTTTTCACCAAGAATTCGGCGTAGGAAAAATCCATAAAGCTTACCAAGGTTCAATTGGCCTAACTTATCAGATTTTTTTTGTGAAGGATAGCCGCGAAAGAACCCTTGTGGCAAAGTATGCCAAATTAAAAAAGCTATGACGTTTTTCAATTACAGTACTCTAAAAAGTAATAAAATTGTTGATTAGTAAATTCAAGCGGATACCTATTTCATTGGGATGGGATTTATATGGTTCGACATCTGCCAATTTTCTTTTCAACTCCCAACCACTAAAGAAAGAAGCGTATTTTAGTTAACGCTTTCTCCCATAATGCCAGGGGCGTAATTTTTCCAAGTACCTGCTTATTTCTTGAAGCTTTTTACCATGAGCTATCTCAAGCAAGGAAATAGTCTCTTAAGTTAATCTCAAATTCATTCCCATAGCAACGCACAAAGAGACAAGCGTATGCCATTTAGGTTTACCTGTGCCTGAAAGGGTTTTATAGAGGCTTTCGCTACCGACATGGGCTTTTTTAGCCGAAACGCCTATACCACCCTGCGCTTCTGCGACATTGCGGAGAGCAATCAGAAAAACATGTTGGGACTCTTTATCGCCTTTAAGGCTTTCTTCCAAGGCAGCATTTAGATAGGCAATCGCTTCATCATGATCTTTGAGTTGCTCTATGAGAAAATCTTGATAATTTTTACTTCTTGCCATGGCCTAACTCCCTAGATGGATAATCTTTCAAATACTCCTTTGCCTTTGCGATGTCTCTTTCTTGAGAGTTCTTGTCGCCACCGCAAAGAAGCAAAATGACTTTGTTCCCAATCTTACCGTAATATATTCTAATCCTCGGCCCGTAATGAATCCTAAGCTCGCAAACACCTTCTTGCAGAGTTTGCAATCTCCAAAGTTCCCAAGCTTTAAACGATCAAGTCGAGTCAAAATTTTAGCCCATGTGTGGATCTCCTTGATATCCTTAATCCAAATCTTAAACGCCAATCTCTTCCATATTAACTTGCTGTATCTTGTAGGTACAATAATTACAGATGTTTTTTCTATAACTTTAAATATTGAGATTAATTCAATCTACCTCCTAGCTTACACTTACATTTATGTTGAAGTGATAATTTTACTGTTAGTCATATCTAGTTGTAATCCTAGCTAGTCGATCCTATTTACGCTATCCTACCTCCCCTTGGTTTGGAAAACCACATATTAATTTATTGATAATAAAGTATTTATTCACCGCAGGTTTTAAAAAACATACAAGTATGCTTTTTTGTTTACATATAAGTATGTTATCTGATATTATGAAAATGAAACAAGGGGACAGGTATGAGAGAAAATATGGTACGCCTAAGCTTTGATATCCCAGCTGATGAGCATGTGCTCCTAAAAACAGCTTGCGCTCAATCCAGGATAGCTATCAAAGATTTTATGCATGAAATGATGCTGAAGGGATTGGAAGACCTAAAACAGAAACATCTTAAAGAAAGATTGAAGAAGTCTATCCAACAATCCAAAGAGGGAAGGGTGAGCAGCCTAGGATCCTTCGCAAAGTATGCGGAAGATGAAATTTGAATTGCTTTTTACCGACCACGCAAAAGAGCAGATGCGAGAACTCATGCACCAAAAAGCAAAAAAATCAGTCTTCAAGGCTGTTGCAAAGGTATTGGGTTTAATGGAAACAGATTTAAGACATCCTTCTCTTAATACGCATAAATATAGCGAAATTGAAGGACCAAATGGGGAAGATGTTTTTGAATCTTATGCTCAAAATAGGACTCCGGGAGCTTATCGCATCTTTTGGCACTATGGGCCTGACAAGGGGAAAATAACGATAATTGAGATTTGCCATCATCCTTAGCCTGCTTATTCATATCCTAGAACTGATCAGGAAAAAAATCACCCCCTCTCAATTTTTCTAGCTCCTCTAAAGCACATTAAAAACCGGAACAGGAGAAGCTTCTGCTTTGTTTTACAAGTTGCCCATATTTCTAAAGTTAACTTGAAGATTCAATCCGATTGCCACACATAGCGAGACTAGGGCGTACCATTTAGGATTAACTGCAACTAAAAGCATTTTATAGAAGCTCTCACAGCCGACGTGAACTTTTTTATCCAAGACGCCTATAGCAACCCTACGCTTCTGCGACATTGCGGAGAACAATCAGAAAAACACGCTGGGACTCTTCATCGTCTTTAAGGCTTTCTTTCAAGGCAGCATTTAGATAGGCAACCGCTTCACCATGAGTCTTGAGTTGCTCTATAATAAAATTTTGATAATTCTTACTTCTTGCCATGGCCTAACTCCCTAGATGGATAATCTTTCAAATACTCCTTTGCCTTTGCGATGTCTCTTTCTTGAGAGCCCTTGTTGTCCCCTTAAAGAAGCAAAATGGTTTTTTTCCCAATCTTTACCGTAAGATATTCTAACCCCCGGCAGGCAATAAATCCTAAGCTCGCAAACACCTTTTTGCAGGGCTTTGCAATTTCCGAATTTTCTGAGCTTTAAATGATCAAAATGATCAAGCTGAGTCAAAATTTTAGCCCGTGTGTGGATCTCCTTGATATCCTCAATCCAAATCTCAAATTTCAAATTTCAATCTCTTCTATATTAACTTGTTGTATCTTATAGGATACAATAATTACAGATGTTTTTTCTATAACTTAAATATTGAGATTAATTCAATCTACCTCCTAGCTTAGATTACACTAGAAACAATCAATTTTTCCACTGCCGGTAAAACTTCTTTCATCCTTTATGAGCGGCTTGATAATATTTTAAAGCTTCTTCATATGATTCTTTGAATTTGGGTATAATACTATATTTTGGTACCATAAGGCTATGGACAAGAAACATCAGCACACGTTGGAAGCAATTTTTAAACAGCCTGTCCAATCAAATGTTGTCTGGAAGGATATTGAGTCCTTAATGAGACCTCTGAATACCGAAATTACGGAGGGAGAGGGATCGCAGGTACGGTTTGCATTAAATGGAGTACGCGCAACCTTTCATAGGCCCCATCCCAAAAAGGAAACTGATAAGGGAGCTTTGGTCTCAGTGCGCCGTTTCTTAGAAAATGCAGGAGTAACACCATGATGAAGTACAAAGGCTATACCGGCCACGTTAAATATGACGACGAAGCTAAGATTTTTCACGGAGAAGTGCTTGGAATTAAGGACGTTGCCACTTTTCAAGGCACAACTGTTGAGGAGATTGAACAAGCATTTAAAGACTCAGTCGATGATTATTTAGCTTTCTGTAAGGAAAGAGGAGAGGAACCAGATAGACCTTTCTCAGGAAAATTCAACCTGAGGATTCCACCAGAATTGCATGCCAAGTTGTCTATTGCAGCCCAACTGCAGGGAGAAAGCCTCAATAATTATATTACGAAGATGCTACATAAGTTTGTTGCTTAAGAAAGTGTGGACAAAGCAGAGTTTGCTCTTATTCCTGAGGTAAGAAGCTCTACAAGCTATTTTAAAAGGAATAAAAATTTAAATTTTAAAAATTTTAAGTCTAGGAAAAATTTTTAACCAAGCTTCCCTGCTTTTGGAAATTTTTTTGCTTAGTTCACCATCGCGACCATTTAGCAAGAGTTAAACTTCATACACATCCTTCCGATGATCAATCTCCACTATCAACACGAGAATCCTATCTTCATATACCCGATAGACAACACGATAATCGCCGACCCTGATGCGTCTATGATTCTTTAAGTTATACTGTAATGGCTTACCATAATCTAGCGGAGCAACACTCAGCCGTTCTTGAATTGCCTTCAATATTCTCTGACGCATAGTCTTAGGGATTTTAGGCAGCTGTTCTTCTAATACCTCGTGAGTAAACTCTATTACATACAACATTTATTCCAAACTTCCTCGAAAGAGTGTGTCGGTTTCCCCTCTCCTCGTTTTTCGGCTTCTTCTGCTCGCCTTGCCAATAACATATCTTCATATTCTTCTAGCCACTCTTCTATTATTTTCTTAGCCAAAGATGACATACTCATTTTCTTCTTCTGACAGAGAATTTGCATCACTTCTATATCACTGGGATTCAGAGTAACGTTTATTCTTGGATTCCTCATAAATAACCTCCTTTTGCTAACTTTAGTGTATCACAAATGCATCACATATTCAATCTTAAAATAAGGCGAAAAATTTTGCGTGACTTCCAGGCACCTGGAATCTATCCCTATTCCTACTCTTTAAACAGTCATCAAAACAGTCATCACCTACCTACGTTTTTCTAAAGCTTCGGTGGTCTCCTTGATTCCATCGATGAAGCTAGGGGATGACACAGCATCCCTATTCATTCTTCTCCTTCTTTTGTCTAGGTTTATTAATTTTGACAATTTCCTTTGATAAAAGGACTCAATTTCGGTATGATATTTTACTATAAAATAAGTTTTTAAATTGTGAATAAATCCTCCCGATTCTTTTGCCTATTATGCCTCACCAAGCAGATCCTTTGCTCATCACGAGCTTGCAAAATCCCAAAATCAAACAAGCTGTTAAATTGCGCGAAAGGCATGCGCGTAAACAAACCGATCTTTTTCTAATTGAAGGTTATCGGGAGCTTTTGCGCGCGGTGAATGGCGGGCGAAAAATAGACTCTCTTTTCTTTTGTCCAGAGCTTTATCTAGGTTCTAATGAAGCAAGCTTAATTCAAAAGATTGCTCGAACAGGAACTGCGCTTTACCGTTGCACAGAAGCCGTGTTTACCAAACTTTCCTACCGGGATCGGCCTGACGGACTTGTTGCCATCGCCCCTCAATCCCATTTAACCTTAGGACATTTAGAGAAACAACTCGAAAACCAGCATAATCCCTTTTTGATTGTTGCAGAAGCGATTGAAAAACCTGGAAACTTGGGCACCATTCTGCGCTGTGCGGATGCCGTGGGGTTAGATGCCCTCATCGTATGCGATGCTTGCACAGACATCCATAACCCCAATGTTGTGCGAGCGAGCGTAGGAACACTGTTTACCGTCCCTGTGATTGAATCTCAGGGTACAGAAACGCTTCAATGGCTGAAAAAAAATAATATTTCCATTTTAGCAGCCACGCCCCACGCTAAACAGGAATTTACAGACATTGATTTAACGGGCCCTTTAGCCATCGCCGTGGGTACAGAGCAGCTAGGCCTTTCTCCCCAATGGATGGAACAAGCAGATATTCAAGTACGTATTCCCATGTATGGGATAGCCGATTCCCTCAATGTGGCCATGGCCACTACTATTCTTCTCTATGAAGCGCTCAGGCAGAGAAAGAGGCAAAAGTGATCCCTCTGGAAATTTTATATGCCGATAATCATCTTCTTGTGGTGAATAAGCCCGCCGGCCTACTCACACAGCCCACAGACCAAAATCCGGAAAGCTTAGAAAGTTTATGCAAGCAATGGATTAAACAAGAAAAAATTAAGACCGGAAACATTTTTCTACATGCTGTCCATCGCTTAGATAAACCTGCCAGCGGCATTTTGTTGTTTGCTCGTACAAGTAAAGCGTTATCTCGTCTCTCTAAACAGATGCGCGAAAAACAATGTAAAAAAACTTATCTAGCCTGTATCGATAAGCCCATTTCCCCCTCTAAAGGCTCATTAGAACATTATTTAACCCATGATCATCATCATGCAAAAGTTTATAATCACCCCGTAGAGGAGGCCAAGCGATCGAGATTGAATTATCAAGTGATCCAGCAGCAAGGCTCCCTTTCTCTTTTAAAAATCGAGTTGATTACGGGACGTTATCACCAAATTCGCGCCCAGTTAAGCCACATCGGCTGCCCCATTGTAGGCGATCGCCGTTATGGCAATTTCAACACCTTAAAAGCGGATGTGATCGCCCTTCACCATTATCAACTTGTCATCTCTCATCCTACTTTAAACACGCCTTTAACCTTTGAAGCCCCCTTGCCAGATTATTGGCCACTACCGCTTTCTGTTGATAAGCTGCTTTGAGTAAACTCTGAAATAGGCGGCATCGTCTTTAAAACAACTTCTAAGGTATTAAATTCATCTATAATGCGGTCTAAAGCTCCGATAAGAACAGGGGTGTCTTGGTGATGGGCCGTTTTCGGATTTTTTCCCAAAAACTCTTTAAGGTCTTTAAAAGGTTGGGCCACTAACTTCAAATTGACAGCCTTATTTTGCCGAAATATTTCTTTAGCAATTTTTTCCAGATTATTAATGATAACTAAAAAGGGCTCTTGTAACTCTTGGTAGGATAAATCGAGTTGGGCTACAATCGACTTGGTCACTTCTAATAAAATCAAGCTCGCTTTGTTCCCAATATCTTCCATTCCCGCTTGTTGAGATCGCAAAGCGAGCTTGCCTAGATAGTGAACAGGGTAGCTCACAATAGATAAATCATATTTAGCGCCATCTAAGGTGATTTTTCCTAAAGCGGATAAAATCTGCTCCGAAGTCATCTCTAGCTTAGATTGAATGGCTTTCTCATGGATTAATTCTAATCTCTGAAATACATAAAATAAGGTGTATCCCACTTTATCTTTAATCCCCATCTCCAGCGATTGAGAATCCTGGCTGTGATGGCTGATACTTTTGGAAGATTCTAAAAAGAAACGGATCGTTCTTTGCATTTCATAAATGGAATCGTGGCAAATCGAAGTGCTAAAACTTTCTAGCGATTTAAATGCCACTTCTGACAAGGCTTCAATCCAGTGGCAAAGCTCCAGCTCTTTTTCATCTTGAATGCTTTTTTTAGCTTGATTGGCAAACATTTGAATCACTCCCGAAGGAGTCAAGTAGGAGTAGATTTTTTTGACCTTAAAAAGGCACGCATCCACAGTCATACCAAATAAAAGCACCCAAATCGCCACTGTATATTCTGAAGTAATCTGATGAAGCCATGTTAAATTCAACACACCAGCCAAGGAGGCGATCAGAAAGAAAACGACCCACCCAGTCACTAAAAAATTGCTTGTGTCTTTTTGATAAAGCTCTAAAATGCGCCAAGTAAAGTTTTCTTCGGCTCTTCCTAAAGGAGTCCAAGCCATAGATAACAAAAGAAAAAAGATCAAAAGAAAGATAAGGGCAACAGCGCCTGTGATGCTCGCCAGAAGCCATTCCGATTCCCGACCTTCAAGAGGCACAGGATGAAGCCAAAGAAGCAAACTTAGCAAAGCAGAAAAAACCGTACCCATTATCAAACCCCTGGTGCTTTTTTTTTACGCATCCTAGCAAATTCTCTCAATTAACAGAAAGAAAACTATCCTTCTCGCACGCGAGGTGCATTCTCTTGAAATCACCATCCCTTAAAATTTTTTTTTCTTCTGAATCCCTCCCTTGCGAAAATCTCTTATTTTTATTAAGTTCATGCTTTCACTCAACATTGACTTTTCCCCCATGAGGTTAATTCATGACGCACATACACATTACCAAAGGCCTGGATATTCCAATAAAAGGAAAACCTTCTGGGGAGATTAAACCTTTCATAGCAGCGAGAGAAGGGGCCATGGTACATGCCCCTGGTTTGATTTCTCTCAATTTAAAGCCTTTCGAAGAAACCAAATTTAGGCTGTTAGCTAAAGTGGACGAAAGAGTTAAAATTGGGCAACCTTTGGCTGAAGATAAAGAGGCTCCAGGGCGCATGTTTGTTTCCCCGGCCGGTGGAGTAGTTAAAGAAATTCGAAGAGGTCTTAAACGTCGCCTTTTGGATATTGTGATTGAGATTGAAAAAAATGAAGAATTCCACCTCTATCCTTCTTTAAATGTAGACAAAGCGTCAAGAGAAGAAATCCTCGAGCATTTAAAAGCAGGCGGCTTATTTGCTTGTATTCGCTCCAGGCCTTTTAATATTTTGGCCAATCCCCATAAAATTCCTAAGGCTATTTTCGTAAAAGCTGTAGAATCTGCTCCGTTTGCGCCTCCTTCAGAAATGCAAATCCAAGGTCATGAAAAAGATTTTCAAAGGGGCCTGAATGCTTTAACGAAGTTGACTGAAGGAAAAGTTCACCTTGTTTACCGAGAAAACACCTCTTCTCAAGCCTTTTTGCAAGCCCAGCATGTGGAAAAGCATACAGTAAATGGCCCCCACCCAGTTAGTCATGTTTCCTTACATATTCAGCACATTGACCCTATTCGTTCTCCTGAAGATACCGTCTGGACATTGACAGCAGCCGATGTAGCTGCTATTGGATATTTTTTAACGTATGGTAAAATTTTGACAGAAAGGGTCATTAGCATTGCAGGCCCAGGAGTTATTGAAAACCAGATTGGATATTATAAAATTCGCGCTGGGCAATCTATAGATCGATTAATTGCCGGTAAAATTCGCCAAGGTTCCAATCGATTGATTTCTGGCGATCCTCTCATGGGAGAACGAGTGGAAGCCAATGACTTCTTAGGTTTCTATCATCACGTTCTTTCTGTAATTTCCGAAAATAGCACGCGAGAATTTTTACATTTCTTTCGGCTAGGCTCCCACAAGTTCTCTTTTAGCCGAGCTTATGCTTCCGGCCACTTCGACAATTCTCAGCGAGAATATGAATTTACGACAAATCGACATGGGGAGCATCGAGCATTTATTGACAGTTCCCTTTATAACAAGGTGATGCCACTTGAAGTTCCCTGTATGGAATTAGTGAAAGCTGTCATGGCAGAAGATTACGACTTGGCAGAAGCTCTAGGGTTGCTAGAAGTGGATAGCGAAGATTTTGCCCTTCCCACTTTTGTATGCCCCTCCAAAATGGAAATGACCGAAATCATTAAAAACGGCTTGCGCCAGTATGCGAAAGAACTTTCTAGCTAAAACGTTGCCTAACAAGTTCAAACTTTTCTCGAATTTGAGCTAACCTCACCACATCATGGTGAGAAATAAAGCTGCTAAGTAAAATTTTAGCAGCTTTCAATCGTTCAATCGAATTCTCGATGGAGTCGACAAAAGCAATCGCCTCATCAATCTGATGATCTAATAATAGACCCTTAACAATATAGCTATAAGCATCTTCTCGAAAATCTTGATCTTTAATTTCTAAAGCTAAATCTTTTGCCTGATTATACTTATGCATGGAAGCAAGCGTATTGACAATACTGCTTAAGGCGTACTCTCTACCCTCTTTATTAGAAATACATTCTACGACTTCCTCAGCCGTGGGAAGTCGATTTTTTTTAGCTAATGTGCGGGCAATCTTTTGGAAGATTTTATCCCGTTCATCCACGTCTTTGATACTTTTGGCCAGTTCAATGGCGCGCTCAATTTGGTTGGCATATACCATTTTCTCAACAGGAGAGCGGCTAGGATTTAATAATTGATCAATAAGCTGAACTAAAGGCTTAGCTGTGACCTTGTCTACGTTAACGGATCTTATAGTATCCAGCGCTTTTTCCACTCGATTGATCTGCATTAACCTTTTAACAATACTTACTAAGGACTTAGACTTTTCTGCTAGATTTTTGATTTGCCCAATTACTTTGACCGATTTTTCAATAGGTTCTTCATGCTCTAGAAGTAAATCTACAGCTAAATGAGAAGGGCTTAATAGATTGGATAAATACTTGCGCAACAACTGCTCAACAGCTAAGCAGGTTGCTTTCCCCCATATAAGATTCTCTACCAAGCTATCTAGTTGCTCTGAAGAGAAGACAACTCTCCCTTTTTCTTCCGCAGTTAACTGAACAAGTTGCTCTGCAGTTTGATGAAAATTTTGGTCTAGCGCAAGGGGTTGTAGAACTTCTGCCCACTTCTGTTTTTCTACTGGGTAGATCATCAAATCGGCTAACAAAAGCTTTTGCATGGTTTTTGCTTGAAAGATTAAATTTGACATAGAGCGCGCAGCTTCCACACCGATAGAGCCAAATTTTCCTGCTAAAAGATCTTCGGCAATAATAAAAAGCCGCTTACCTGTTTGGGGGTTATGCTCTTCAAATGAACCGAATCGAGGGATAGGAATGGGATATAAAAGAGCTTTAACGGCTCCCCAAATTCTTCTTTCCTCTTTGATTAGACGAAAAGCATAGTTTCGTTTTTTATCCTTCTCTTTCTTTTGCAAAGAAAGGAAATATTTTTTAAACAAGAATCCCACAAGCAAATCATCTTTTGGCGTTAGCCGTTTGAATTTTTTGTCTTCCATAGCTCCCCAAAGAGGAAATTTCTGTAGAAACTAAACCTTAATTTCAAAAATGCCTATTCACTCGACCTTCGCTTAGTTAAATTCATTGTAACATATTAACTTTTTAATTAAATTTTAATTTTTAAATTATTTGTTTAATTAACAAATTCCCCCAAATAAATCTTTTTAAAAATAATTTTCCTTTAGTTGGATAGAAACAGGAAAGATAAACAAAAAGAGGTCTCGAAAAGAGATCGATTAGCATGGCTGCAGCAAATTCTTGCTTTTTCCTTCTCCTATAGGTAATGTAATACTCTTCAATCGCAAAATTCCTAAGCTTAATTTGTACTTATGAAACACATCTTTCACCTTTTTTGCTTAATGTTTGTGTTTTCATCAGCTTTTCCTACCACTTGGACAGCTCCTACTGCTTCGGGCAATCTTTTCGAGGATCTTTTGATTGTGGATTATTGGAACCGGCGTATTCATGATCGCATGCCTGTTTACTATAACCACTTGCTTCAAGGTGGTTATCTTAATATGCCTTCTGCGCGTATGGGCCAAGAAGGAGAAATGGGAGCCGGGCTTTCTTACGTTCCACCTTATCATACTTATAATCTGCGTTTTCAAGTTTTAGAACGGTTAGAAATTTCAGGGAATTATCGGGTTTTTAGAGGAATTCGGGACCCTGTTTTAAGTCCTTATGGCTTTGGGGATCTTTCCGATAAAGGGGCCAATATCAAGTTTGCCATCCTAAAGCCAGAAGAGAGCGATTACACCTTACCAGGGCTGGCTGTTGGGTTAGAAGATTTTATGGGAACGAGCGCCTTTAAAGCGCGCTACGTTGTTTTTACTCAAGTTTTTCTTCCTCAAAACCTTGAGATCAGCTTAGGATGGGGCTGGCACCGCATACGGGGTCTGTTCGGAGGGATCCATTGGGTTCCTTTTCGTCAAGATTCCCATCCCCTTTTAAAAAATTTGGCTCTTGTCGCTGAATATGATGCGATTCCTTATTGCGATCCCCATATCGAAAAACACCCCAAAGGAAGAGATAAAAAATTGTCCTTTAATTATGGGATCAAATACAGGCTGGGAGATTTTATTGATTTGTCAGTGGGGCAAGTGAGAGGAAGCAAATTCGCTTTCTCAGCAGCTGCTAACTATAATTTGGGAACCACTAAAGGATTTTTGCCAAAAATTGATAACCCTATGCCTTATCAGGCCCCTCGCAACATTGAGCCTCTGGGGGAGAGACGCCCTGAAATGGCTTTAGTGCAAGATTTGGTCTATCCCTTTCGCAAGCAAGGCTTTGATTTAATTAAAATGGACATTTCGCCTAATTGTGAAGGGGAGATAACTTTGCGTATGCATGTGGAAAATCGCATTTACCGAACGCAAGGTGAGATCCGTACACGCTTAAATCATCTGCTCTCAAATCTTTCCCCGCCTAACATCGATCACATTATCGTAGTCATTGAGGCAGAAGGGCTTCCCTTGCAAGAGTACCGCTTTGCGGGCCGCTTTTTACACGCTTTTGGAGCTAAAGAAATCGCAGCTCCAGAGTTAAATGTTTTGAGTCCAGTAGTGGATGTCAGTTTTTCTAATCCCAGCTGTAGCCGGATAATATTTGACCAACCTAGAAATCGATTTAACTTGGAACTTTTTCCAAAAATGAACACCTTTTTCGGAAGCTCCTCCGGAAAATTTAAATATTTGTATGGCTTACATCTTGCTTTTGACGGGTATCTTTTCAAAGATATCTACTACACCCTTTTACTAGGATATACCTTTGCCTCGAATCTAGAGGATGTTAAAGACATAGATCGCCTGAATCCCTCGCAGCTGATCAATGTTCGCACGGATATCGTGCGTTATTACCACCAAAGGGGAATTACACTCGATCAAGCTTACCTTCAAAAAAATTGGAATATGGGGAAAGGGTGGTTTTCACGGGTCTCTACAGGCTTGTTTGAAGAAGCCTATGGAGGGATCGCTGCGGAAATCTTATTCTACCCCGTTTGCTCCCCTTTGGCAGTAGGAGTGGAAGGAGCAGTATTAAAAAAACGCACTTACCAAGGCCTAGGTTTTACGAACAAAATTCGAAAATTAGAAGGGTTTGTCCCTACCTATCGCAAATTTCTCGGCCAACAATACTTTGTAAATTTTCATTATGATTGCCAACCCCTTAATATGGATTTTCACCTTAAATGGGGAAAGTTTTTGGCCAAGGATTGGGGAACGCGTTTAGAAGTCACACGCTATTTTGAAAGTGGACTGCAAGTTTGCTTTTGGTACTCTCGCACTAACGCAAAAGATTACATTAATAGATCTCGTTATCAAGATCGGGGGGTAGCTGTTTCCGTACCCTTAGATCTCCTCTATACGCACAGCGACCGTAAACGGTGGGGCTATGGCCTCTCTGCTTGGTTAAGAGACATTGGAGTATCTGCTTATACGGGAGATCCCCTTTTCAAAGCTATTCGAGAAAGCCGGCAAGACTAATAAAAATAAAGACTGATTGCTTTACCTAGGTAGAAATTGTTTAGCTCAAAAGCTCCATCCCGACCTCAGCAATTGAGCCATTCGCTCTGCGCCATATGTTAAAATGAAATCGGCCCCCGCTCTTTTAATCGAAATTAAACTTTCTGTTAAAACGCGATCGGCATCAATCCACCCTTTTTCGGCAGCAGCCATAATCATCGCGTATTCTCCACTGACATGGTAAGCTGCAACCGGCAAAGTCGTGATCTCTTTAATGCGATAGAGGACATCTAAATAAGCCAAAGCGGGTTTTACTAACAAGAAATCAGCGCCTTCTTCTTCATCACATAAACTTTCTCTCAGACCTTCTCGAGAGTTGGCAGGATTTAATTGATAGGTTTTCTTATCTCCAAATTTGGGAGCTGATTGCAAGGCTTCCCGGAAAGGGCCATAAAAAGCCGAAGCATACTTAGCAGCATAGGCCAAAATATTCACTTCTATATGCCCTTGCGCATCCAACGTTTTCCGGATATGGGCGACTCTTCCATCCATCATATCACTGGGGGCAATCACATCCGCTCCGGCATCTGCAGCTAAAAGCGACATCCTGGCAAGAACTTCTAAAGTGGGATCATTTAAAATCGCCCCTTTTTCATCCACTAAGCCATCATGGCCATGGTCAGTATAGGGATCTAATGCCACGTCAACCATCACGCACAGTTCGGGGATAGCTTTTTTTAGCGCATAGACGGCTTTCTGCATAAGATTACCTTCTCGGATAGCCTCTGAACCAAGGGAATCTTTGGCTTCAGCTGAAATCACGGGAAACAAATCAACAGCCCGAATTCCTAATTCATAAAGTTTAATCGCTTGATCAATTAACAAATCGATCGATAAGCGAAAAACTCCTGGCATACTTGCAATAGGTTCTTGCCGTTTTGTCCCCTCCAATACAAAGAGGGGAGCAACAAGTTGCTGAGCATGCAGATAGTTTTCCTGCACAAGGGCTCTAATAGCAGGTGTGCGCCTATTCCTTCTCAAACGTTTATCGATAAATAGGGGCCCTTTTCTTTCAAAATCTAAAGGGGATTGTGCAAACATACAAATCCTTTAATCACCATACTTTTTATTTCACTCACTCGCCAAAAAACAACGAGCTTGCACCCTAGGCCTTTTAAGCATACTCTTTTGCTAAGTAAAAAGGGGAAATTTGTTGCTTCTGAGGTTATCTTATAAACCCGAGCATTTTTGGAACAGAAAAGGAAAAAAGTCTTCCCCCTTACCAGCTTCTTCATCCCCCTCAAAGCTATGCGAAAAAATTAATTAAACACAATGATTAAATCATCTCGTCTTAATGGGACAAAAAATAAGATTGACGACCAACATGCTTCTTTTTATGATCTTTGGCATCAATTCATTTAAACCCAAAGAGGACATCATGCAGTACAAGATTAATGTGGGAGACGGGCTTCCGCGGCTTAAGGCTAAAGATCAAGAAGGCTTTGAAGTTACGGAAGAAGATTTGATTGGCAGCCCCCTTGTTTTGTATTTTTATCCTAAAGATGATACGCCAGGCTGCACCAAAGAAGCGTGTGAATTTCGAGACAGAATGGAAGATCTCGATAAACTCAACACGCTAGTGGTGGGTGTAAGTCCTGATAACGAGGAATCTCACCAAAAATTTATCAGCAAACACAAACTCAATTTCACCTTACTGTGCGAT
The DNA here is from genome assembly GCF_018342475.1 of Parachlamydia sp. AcF125. NCBI lineage: Bacteria > Pseudomonadati > Chlamydiota > Chlamydiia > Parachlamydiales > Parachlamydiaceae > Parachlamydia > Parachlamydia sp. AcF125. Next base: position 425,697 of record NZ_JAEMUD010000001.1, read on the forward strand.
GACAATTTGGAATTAGCGCACAAATTTGATACCTTGCGAGATACCATCGAAAATGGGCAAGCTGTGCGGATTCCAGAACGCACCACTTTTGTAATAGATAGCGATGGCATTATCCGTTGGATTGAACGCCCCGTTAAATTAGAGGGCCATTTTGATCGCGTGTATCGAGCTGTTCAAAAAGTGGTGGAAGACTTCGAAGAAGGCGATTTAGATTTTTCGAGGGAAGTTTTAAAAAAAATTGAAAATGAATCTTTGGAAAAAAAGCCCCTTTCCTAATAAGGGGCTTTTTTCCCGTATCAAACAACAATCCTATGATTAGTGTAACTATTCTGACAAAAAACAGCGAGAAGCATTTAAGAGAGGTTTTAAAGCCTCTTTTAGAATTCCATGAAGTTGTCATCTTTGATAATGGTTCCACGGATCAAACTTTAGAAATTGCTAAACAATTTCCCAATGTTTCCATTCACCAAGGAACCTTCAGCGGATTTGGCCCTACTCACAATCGCGCCTCAAATCTCGCCAAAAATGACTGGATTTTGTCTATCGATAGCGATGAAATTGTGACCCCTGAAATGATCGCGGAAATCCGCCAAACAGAACTCTCCCCCACATGTGTCTATTCTTTTCCCCGACACAATTATTTTAACGGCAAATTTATTCGCTGGTGTGGCTGGTACCCGGATCGGCAATTTCGCTTATACCATCGTAAGCAAACAAGTTTCACAGATGCGCAAGTACATGAAGCGATTAAGACAGATCATCTGACCAAAATACCCTTGAAATCTCCCCTTAAACATTATTCATACAGCTCGATCACAGATTTTTTAAATAAAATGCAAACTTATTCCGACTTATTTGCTAAGCAAAACCAACGGAAAAAATCTTCCTCTGTGACTAAAGCTATCTTACATGGTTTTTTCGCTTTTATAAAAAGCTATTTTTTAAAAAGAGGATTTATGGGTGGCTACGAAGGTTTTGTCATTTCCACCTACAATGCTAATACTGCTTTTTATAAGTACCTCAAACTTTATGAAGCCAATAAAAATAATAATATTCTTTAGCCTTTAACTTGTTTAGTTAGCCCTATGAAAAATATATATTTATTTCTATTTTTAATTTTTTGCTTTCCCCTCTTCTCTTTTCAGTCCTCTTTATCGGATCCTGAAAGCCTTAGCCATCTCTACCTCCATCATGCCATTAATGTCATCACAGGCACCTTGCATGAATCTGAAACAGATCTCACTACACTAGGACCTCAACCTTTAGTTTTAAGTCGGATTTACTATCCGCAGGAACGGGCTATGAACCCTTGGGAGCATGGCTGGCAATTTAATTATCCCCCTTATCAAAATCTGTTAAGGGATAAGCCTTGCGAGGACCTACTTGAATACGACAGCCAAGGACGTTTGATAAAAATCTGTAAAAAAGGTTGCACGAATGGTTGTGAGAAGCCTTGGATTTCTTTTAAGTATTCAGAGGATAACCCTCTTCAATGTGAGGTAAAAAGCCATGATGGACAAAATTTGAAGTATTCTTATGCGCCTTATGTTAATTCTAAAAATCAGCTTTGTCACTTGTTAGAAGAAGTAAAGCTTCCCTCAGGGGCTGTGTGGAAGTACCGTTACCAAGACCACCCGCTTGAAAATAAAATATTGCTGACCCGTAAAGAGGGGCCTCAAGGCTATTTCATCCAAACAGAGTACTACGATCAGGAAGAAATTTTAACCACCCCTTCTAAAGAAGGTCCCTTAAGAAACTTTAGCTGCGGAAAAATCAAACGGCAATGGCAACCGAGTGGGGCAGATAAAACTCCTGAGCAAACCCTTCATTTGTTTTATTCTCCAGGAAAAACGGAAGTTTTTGATGCGTTAAACAATAAGACAGTTTACCACTATAACGCTTATGGTCAGATCACCTCTATTGAATCCTATTTGAAAGACCCCTTTTGTGATCCTATCCTTTATCGCAAGGAAAAGTATTATTGGGACCCTACTCTAAAGGTAAATGCCCCCCTGGGTAAAGCAATTGAAGATAGCCAAGGAAATGTGTGGCTATGTCAACGTTTTTACTACAACGACTCAGGCAGCCTAATTCAAGAAACTTTGTATGGCAACTTAACAGGTCATTCTCCTTTGCCTATTATTTTGGACGAGGGAGGAATCCCTAAAGATCCTTCCCTTGAGCATTATTCTTCCTATTATGAGTATGAAGGCAAAAACCTGAGCCAAATTAGAAGCGACAACGGCTCTTCTGTATGTTTTGTATATGAAAATCAATGGCTCAAAGGCAAGTTTTACCGAGAACATGAACGGATTCGAATCCGAGAATTTTACGAGTATAATGCGGACGGCGTGTTAATCAAAACCATCACGGATGACGGTTGCTCATTCGATTTAAACGATCTAGATCACGTTTCTGAAAGGCAAATCACTTACACGCATTTATTTCAAACAGGTCCTTTTGCTGGCCTCCCCTCTGTCATTGAAGAAAAAAGCTTCCATTTAAGCGATCAAACAGAGCATCTACTAAAACGGATTCAACATTTTTACTCTCCTAATCATAAGCTGATCCGCAGGGACATTTTCGACGGTCAGCAAAACTTCAGCTATTCTGAGATGCAAGATTACGATCGTTTTGGAAACCTGACGTATCTCTCCACTCCAACCTGTACGCAAGAATACAAGTTCGATATTTATGGCAACATGCTCTTTAACAAAAAAACGTGGACGTCGGGAGAATCGGAGGAAATTCTCCAGGAATATGATTATAGAAACCGCCTCATTCGGCAAGAAATCTTTTCTTCTTCATCTTCTTCAAAACTCGCCTTGTTTTCCTACGATTCCCAAGGAAATAAAATCGCTGAAGACGATGGATATGGAAATACCACCACTTTGGTATATGATGGGCTCAACCGCCTGGTGCAAACAATTTCTCCTGCCGTCCACAATGAAAGAGGAGAAAAAGTTCATCCCACTTTAGCCTATACCTACAATCTCTTTGATCAAATTGCTTCGATCACCAATCCCAAAGGGGAAACAACTCATACCACTTATAACATTCGGGGAAAGCCCATTAAAATTGAATACCCTGATCACTCAGAAGAAGCGTTCGAGTATGCCTTAGATGGTTCCTTGAAAAAATGGCATATGAAAAATGGATGTTCAATCGAATATGAGAGAGATTTTTTAGGAAGGGTGACGCAAGCAACCTTGCTGGACTCTCTTGGATCCCCCCTACACTCCACCCAAGCGACTTACTCAACAAGCCACTTAAAAACTGTCAGGACTCCTCCTGGCATCGTGGTCGACTACTTGCATAGCCCCTCGGGCAAGCAAATTGGACAAATTCAGCATGTGGATGGCTCATCTCTCCATACAGTGCACCATTATAATATGCACGATCAACTTCTCTCTACAGAAGAATGGGTTGGGCCAGACAAAGAACTTTATACAAAAACAGCCTATTATCAAACAGGCTCTCTGATAGAAAGCCAGCAAGGTAAGGTTTTGCAGGAAATCAAATCTAAACCCTCTGCTGCCCAATTAAAACATGAAAAACGGTGGACAAATACACTGGGTCAAAATGTTTTGTTCTGCGAAGAAATAGATAAAAACCAAAATTTAACAACTTCCTTCTATGATGCTCTGGGAAGGATCGTTTCAATTGTAAAAACAAATCGTGAGGGGGAGCTCTTATTCTCACAAGAAATTCGGTATGATCTCGCTGGGAACAAAGCGTGGCAGAAATCACAAAATGGTAAAAATACCCTTATTCATGAATGGGAATATGCCCCTGGCAATCATTTAATCAAACATATTGAAGGTAGCGGACTGGCTTGTGAACGGGTCACCTATCACCTATATGATAAGGACAGGCGCGTCAAGACAATCAAGCCAAACGGGGTTGAACTCATGACCGTTTACAATTCCAGGGGGTTAGTCGAGCATTTCTTCTCTTCTGATGGAACGATCGATTACTCATATGTTTATGATACGATAGGACGCCTTTTGCAAATTAAAGATCATTGCCTGCAGCAAATGACCACAAGGGAATATTCCCCTTTAGGCTTTCTTATCCACGAAGAACTAGGGCATGGTTTTCAAATCTCTCATCAATACGACGCCAAAGGAAGAAAAACACAAGTTACGCTTCCCGATCACTCCGAGATCCGTTACCACTACGACCCTCTCTTCCTTAAAAAAATTCAAAGAATTTCCCCTGAGGGAAGGATTTGTTACCAGCATACCTATACGTACGATATACAAGGGCAATTAGAAACTTCGGAATTAATTCAAGGATTAGGCAAGATTCACTATCGCTACGGCCCGAATGGGGATTGCAAAGAAATTCACTCTCCTTATTTTAAGGAGACACTGCTCTATGACTCAAGAGGTAACCTTAAAAATTGCACGACTACCTGTCCTCATGCCAACTTTAATGCCGACTATTCTTACGATTGCTTAGGCCAATTAATTCAAGAACAATCCTCCCATTTTGAACACTCCTATCTATTCGACTCGCTGTATCAAAGGGTAAAAAAAGATCAAGTGACTTATTCTTATGACGATCTCTTCCAATTGTTAAAGGGGGCTGACGAATCTTTTGAATATGATCAAAATGGAAATTGCACTGCTCATACTTTAGATAATCAACGCGTCTCATACACCTATGATGCTCTAGATCGCCTGATTCGAGTCGATCTAGGCCAGCAACAGCAAATCCATTATCATTATGATTGTTTTAATCGTCGCCTATCAAAGAGCGTTAAAGTTTTTGATCCTTCTAAAAATGGTTGGTATCCAGACAAGCAGAGCTTTTTTTTATACGATGAGGATCGGGAAATTGGAGAAATAGACAAAGAAGGAAATATTCAAAAACTGCGGATTTTGGGCCTTGGAATAGGAGCTGAAATTGGAGCCGCTATTGCGATGGAAATTCAGGGAAATGTCTATGCCCCCATTTGTGACCACAGAGGCTCTATCAGTTGCTTAGTTGATGCCAAAACAGCAGAAGTCATCGAAAGCTACTGCTATTCTGCTTTTGGAGAAGAGCTTATTTATAACGAGCTAGGGGAACAAGTTGCCTATAGCCCTGCAAACAATCCGTGGAGATTTTCAAGTAAATATCGAGACGAAGAAACCCAATTGCTCTTTTTTGGAAGGAGATTTTATGACCCTCGCAATGGGCGTTGGTTAACCCCCGATCCTTTACGAGCCGATTCTCCTAATTTTTATACTTACGTAAACAATCACCCCCTTAGTCAAGTGGATTTGTACGGACTATTCTCTGTTAAAAGCGCCTATCAGGCATTTTCGGATTTTACCCAGCAACTGGCACTCCCTTTTGGCTCTTCTTCTTTAAAGCAATGTTTAAAAAAATGTGTGGAAAACCTCATCGTTCGCCCTTTTTTCCATCTTACCGATTTTCATATTTGCCCCTCCCTGGCAGGCATATATGGTCAACGAGAAAATAGCGACCGGGTACGGGTCACCATGATCAATGGAATTTTAAATACCTTTGAAGATTTTAGCGTAACCTTACAAATGTTTTCCGAAACCCACGGAGGAGAAAACATTCATTATGTTTTTCGCCCAACACAAGGGTTGTTCTCAGATTTGTTACAAGCTTTTATGTCAAAAATAGGCTACGCTTCTCCCCATGTAAGGCAATTAGCAAACACCTGGAAAGAAATGATCCAGGAGATGGGTGGAACAGAAAGTGGGGGACTTGTCATCCATTATGCTCATAGCTTAGGTGGCACAGACACCTACACAGCGACTCAATTATTAACCCCCGAAGAAAAAAGAATGCTTAGGATTTTTACGTTGGGCTCCCCCTCCCTATTTTCTAGCCATGGATTTGAAAGTGTTTTCAATTATGTGAGCAAAAGGGACGGGATTTCTTTATTTGATCCTGTGGGTTATTTTTCAGGGATTCTTTCTCAAACCTCTAATGTCACTTACATCGGATCCTTCAGGGGCGTTCCTCTTATCGACCATTGGATTGCGAGTGTCACTTATACAGAGCTTCTAAAACTGCTAGGAGTTAAATTTTTGCAATGTTACCCTTATATTGATCAAATTTAGCTTATGGCAGGATGTGGTTAGAGAAATTCCTCCCCGCAAAATCTTTTCAAAGTGCTTGCTTGTAAAAAATAGCGCTAAATTTTGCAAAAATTGGATTTAACCTTTTTGACAAGTAGGCTCAAGGCATCTGGGGATAACCCCATGCCATTTTTTAATGGTTGGCCATTTCTCTTTTTTTTCGTCCACAAGCACAATAGGCAGTCTCAAAGATCGCAAGCAGGGATACCCATTGCTTGGCACTCCTACATAGGTTTTCTTTCCTATTTTCCTCTCTATATAAAGGTAAGGGTGAACCACTCTTTTATCCTTTTTAGAATCCCTTATGGATAGGTAGTAGTTACAAGAATTTTGCTTTTGCAGGTTAGAGCTTATCTGTTCAGTTGTAGCGCCTATAAAACGTTGTTTTTCCTTGAAATTTTTATTTATAAATTTTATTTAAGGTAAAAATTTAGCAAAGTCTTTGCTACCAATTATCCCTTAGGGGGTTGTTCCCTTGTTCTAACTATTTCTTTAAGATACAGGAGTTAATGATGATCCCAGACGTTACGACGCTAATCGTAGTAGGGAATATCCTCAACAGACCGACCAACTCGGTCGACGTTCCTGGTTTGGGAAAAGCAACGATTAAAATTACATTTACTGATTATAAGATTACCCAAATCGTTTTTAATAGAGAAAGGCCAAACCTGACTGGAAGTGCTAAAAAATATTCCTCGCCTGCATCAGACCAACAGCGCTGTCATATTGAAGGATGGGCTTCTATTAAAGAAAAAATTCAGCAGCAATATGAGGGTCAAGATGCAGCTCTAACACCCGACCCATTAAGATATTGGAAGAATGAAACCCCTGAAGGAAAATTAGCAAGATGCCGCAAGGAAACAGCTAAAAAAATAGGAGACGAAGCCTTAAAGATGTTCAGAGCCCCAAAGAATATATTTTTAGGCAAAAAAGAATTTAACAATTTTACTGGAAAGATAAGCTGGCTTTTATCTCCCTGGGTCAAAAGACAAAAAGAACTCCAGTTTCCTTTAGAAATTCCGATCCCCCATGCTAAAGGAACGGATAAAAAATTTGGAGCGAGTCTCAAAGAGTATTTTCCAAATGGCTATTTAATTATTCAATCGGAAGAAAAGCTTGGAGAGTTATATAGGTTCGTTAATAACCAAACATCAACAGACCTAACGATAGAAGATTTTTTAAGCCGCTACTACGGGGATTCCAGCACCAGCAGCAGCAGTAGTAGCACTAGCACCAGCATTAGCACTAGGAGTAGCAGCAATAATGCGCGTCCTAGAGGCCAAGCTTCTCCTAAGGCAACGTCCAGTCTAAAGCTAACACGATTCTTTAGAAAAAGATCTTTTGAGAATAATCCAAGCGATATTCCACCAAGCCTAAATGCACATTCTCCTCAGGAAGCTTCTCAAGCTCCTGTTGAGCCAAAAAAAGAAAAGCGCCCTCGATTGGACGAGTAGCCGAACTTTAATTCTCCATACTTGGTCTGCAGGTGTGGAGAATTAAAATCCTTTCAAAATTTAAAGCGGATGCAAGAAATTCTCAAACTGCTTTTAGCCAGCTTGCTGTGCCCTGATTTTCAAACCAATCTAAATAGGCAGGCTAGAGCTAGGCACACTCAGTCCCAGTTCATGCAAAGTAGGCCCGGCTCTTTCGATGAGGGCTCCCCCTAGACAAACATCCTCCTTATAGAAAACAATCGACTGGCGAGGAGTAATCGCCCGTTGGGGAGTAGAAAAGCGGACTTCAATTCTATCTTCCGTCACTTTTTCAATCACACATTCTTGATCGGCCTGGCGATAGCGAATTTTGGCGCGGCAAGTAAAGGGAGCTTTAGGCAGCTCTGGAGAGTGCCAGTGCAACTCTGTAGCCGTTAAAGTGTTTGCATAAAGGGCTGGATGGTTAGGGCCTTGATCGATCACCACTACATTCCGCTCAACATCTTTCCCCACAACAAACCAAGCCTCTCCTTGCCCTCCAATACCCAACCCTTTGCGCTGCCCAATAGTATAGTAGGCAACCCCATCATGTTGCCCGATCACATCCCCTTTAACGTTTTCAAAATTGCCTTTTTGAAAGGAAAGATATTGCCCTAGGAACTGCTTAAAATCTCTTTTTCCAATGAAGCAAATGCCCGTACTATCTTTTTTTTCTGAAGTAGAAAGCCTATGCCTTCTCGCAATTTCACGCACTTCGCTCTTAAGCAAGCCGCCAATAGGAAAAAGAGCTTTATGCAAAGCACGCTGAGAAATCGCGTACAAAAAATAGCTTTGGTCTTTCCCGGGATCCCGCCCCTTTAACAGTTGCGCCAGGCTACCAGAGAGAGCATTTTGACAATAGTGACCCGTCGCTAGAAAATCGGCCCCCAGCTGAAGCGCTTTATCCAGCAAGACTTTAAACTTGATCTCCCGGTTACATAAAATATCGGGATTAGGGGTATGTCCCAATTTAAGTTCTTCGATAAAATGGGAAAATACATTCTCCCAATACTCTTTCACAAAATTCACAGAGTAATAAGGAATTGAAATCTGGTCACATACTCTCACCACATCTTCAAAGTCTCGCGAAGCCGGACAAACCCCATTTTCATCTACCTCCTCCCAATTCTTCATAAACATGCCAATCACATTGTATCCTTGTTCCTTCAAAAGAAGCGCAGAGACGGAAGAATCCACTCCTCCTGACATGCCAACGACTACAGTTTTTTGAGAGGACATAGAAGTCACGCTGAAATTGAAGTTTTAAAATGCTTAATTAAATCGGTCGCTTCCCCTTCGGAGCGCGCGACCAACACGGCGCAACAAGTGTTGCCAAATACGTTCACCACTGAGCGACTCATGTCGAGTAAGCGCTCAACAGCTAGAATCATCCCAATGGCATCTGCCGGGAGCCCAAGAGTTTGCAAAATCATCAAGACTGAAATTAAGCTAGCAGAAGGAATTCCTGCCACTCCCAGAGACGTCAACAATGTCATGAAGACCACTAACAACTGTGTCACCAAGCTCAAATGGATTCCATAGACCTGGGCAGAAAAAAGAACGGCACAGCACACATATAAAGCAGATCCGGAAAGATTGACCGAGCTAGCTAAAGGGATGGTAAAGCTACAGATACGATTGGATACACCTGCGCGTTTTTCCACACAGTCGATAGTAATCGGCAAAGTTGCCGCCGTGGAACTGGTGGAAAAGGCTGTTAATAGAGCAGGAGCAATCGCGCGGAAATGCAAGAAAGGATTCACCCCTCCAATAAAGCGTAGCATAAGAGGCAGAATCATCAATCCATGAATCAATAATCCCAAAATGACCACTAAAAAGAATAAGCTCACAGGTTTTACAGCATCTAAGCCCGTACTTGCTACGACTTTAGCCACTAATCCAAACACCCCGATAGGTAATGCTTTCATCACCATTTGGGTCATTTTCATCATGATTTGGAAAACGCCTCTCCAAAACCCTTGCACAATTTTAGCCGCTTCCGGCTCAATTTTAGCGCTAAAAAATCCAAACAACAGGCTGAAAAAAATTAAACCCAACATTTGGCCTTGAGAGGCCACCGCTAAGATATTGGAAGGGATAATTTTAAATAGAATTTGCTCAATCGTAGTAAAAACATTTCCTTGAGTTTGCTGCTCTAAGGCCGCCAGGCGGGCTTTTTCAGCAACCGATACTAAAGCTGCAGGACTTTCTTGCAAGCTTCCGGGGTTGAAAGCCATCATCAATAGCCAACCTGTGACAATGGCTAGTAAGCTTGTCGCAATGAAATAGCCAAAGGTTTTAACACCTAATTTACCAAAAGAGCCTTCTGAACCTAATCGCGCTGTTCCGATGATAATAGAAGAGGCCACAAGAGGAACGACAACGAGGGTCAAGGCATTTAAAAAAAGCTGGCCAATTAAAGTAAATAATTGGAGGTAAGTCACTCCGAAAATTGCTCGCTCAGGACCTGTCACAAGTCCCGCAATCACAGCTAAAAAGATAGATCCAAAAACTTGAAGAAGGATATTGTTTTTCATAAGTTTAAGTAAATGAAGGTGTAAAGATTTATAACTAGAAAAATTATAAACGAAAAAAACTTTAAGGGGAAGAGTCTGATGAGTGCGAATATCGCAAAGAGTTATTTAATGACTAACCTCTAAAAAACCTAGCTCTTGAAATTCACCGATCAAGTATTCACAAGAACGCTGACTAAAATGGGGAAAAAAGAAAGCAAATTTTTTGCCATCGGCAATCCATTGGCAGCTTTCCTTATCGACTCGGTTTGATAAGAGGGGAATTTTTTGGAGAGAAGATGGCTTCAGAAAAACATACAGCCCATGGCGATGATTTTCTACGCCATAGGAGAGTGTGTCGATGCTTCCCATAGGGATCACTAAAGCGGGCTTTCCTCTTTGACTAAAATAAAGCGCATCTTGCTCAAGCCCCAACTCATTAGGAGTAGCCTCTAAAAGAGTTAATTTGCGATAAGGGAGCAGCCCCCAAGCTATTAAAGAAACTCCTACCAAAAATATCCACTCTCCCCATTTGCTCAGCTGACCAGGGGGCAAAAACAAACCCGCAAATAAAACCAAAGCCCCATTCATAGCAATTACAGTCCCTTCAAACAACAACTTTTTTTTGAAGGCCGTATCGATACTCGTGCGGATTTTGATCATAAAAATTTCCTTAAATAAGTAAGTTTTATGCAAGTTTGAGCATTGCATGAATTTCCCACAACAGATAAAATTATGATTCTCTAAGAAATAAAACTCAATAGGAGCATATAGCGCTATGAATTTTAAATCTTCTTTTACATTCTTTAAAAAAATTTTCTGCAGTCTGCTTTTAGCCGCTGTAACACCTGCTTTTTGCAACCCTATAGCAGGAGCAAAGCAAGAAACCCCTAAAATCGTGGCACTTGACTTTGTAGATGTCGCCAAAAAAGCTACCCCGGCTGTAGTCTCCATCCGAGTCAAAGCTGCGCCCTCATCCTTTTTTTTCCACCGATTTTTTGATCGGGAGGAACCTGATTTTTTTAGCGAAAGTTTTCGACATTTCTTTGGATTACCTAAACCAAATGAAAAAAAACCTTTTCAGGATCAAACCTGGCAAGCCTCAGGCTTTATTGTTTCAGATAATGGCTATATCCTAACCAATGAGCATGTGGTGGCAGACGCAAAAGAGATCACAGTCATGCTTGTGGATGGAAGGGAATTTCCTGCAAAAGTAATTGGCAAAGATAAAAATACTGACATTGCCGTCTTAAAAATTGATGCCGAGCATCTGCCTTATCTTAAACTTGCAAATTCAGACGAATTGCAACCCGGCCAATGGGCCATTGCCATTGGAAATCCCCTAGGGCTACAAGCTTCTTTAACTGTGGGGGTCATTAGCGCGACTGGCAGAGATAACTTAGACCTGGCGACAATAGAAGACTTCATTCAAACAGATGCGACGATCAATCAAGGTAACTCTGGTGGGCCTCTTTTAGATATGAAAGGGGAAGTGGTCGGCATTAATACGGCCATCGTCAACTATCAAAATGGCTATACGGGGATTGGCTTTGCCATTCCTAGCAATATCGCCCAAAATATTATGGATCAATTAATTTCCAACGGCTCTGCCACCCGAGGCTTTATAGGAGTTGCTCTGCAAAAAATTGACCAAAATTTAGCTCAATCCTTTGGTTTATCAAAAGTGGAGGGAGCTTTGATTTCTGAGGTGACTAAAGGCTCTCCTGCAGATAAAGCTGGATTGAGCCCAGGAGATATTGTTCTAAAGTATAATAATCACCCTGTGGCAAACATTGCAGCTTTGCATAAAGCTATCTTCTTGATGAAGCCTGGTTCTAAGCTAACTTTAACGGTGTTGAGAGAAGGCAAAATGCTCGCTATCCCGATTGAGGTAGCCAAATACCCTGAGCATCTTTCTCAATTGATTGCTGCTGATAACAAGCTTGGGCTGGAAGTTGAAAATCTCACCCCTGAATTTGCGCACAAAGTAGGGATTTCAGGATTGAAAGGTGGCCTTTTAGTGACACAGGTTCGCCCCGGCAGCCCTGCTTACAACGCGGGCATCCGTCCTGGAGCCATCCTGGTTGCTGTCAATCAACATCCAGTCACGACTATTGAAGAATTTCAGCAAAACCTAAAAGAGAGCGACCCTTCAAAACCTATTTTGTTCTTAATTAAACAAGGCGGTTTTACCCGTTTTGTCTCCATTAAAGTCAATTATTAAACAAAAAGGGGAGAGTATGTGTGTATACTCTCCCTTTGCTCACAGCCTACGCATACCCTTAGCGTCAAATCCACCCGAGTGGCAAAATGTATGAAAGTAATATAATAAAAATACAACTAAGGGTTTTGGAGAACTTGCGGGATGGAAGTCATTTAAGGCACGGCTAACGTCACCCACGCAAAAAATTTGCAAGCAGATTGTTCTGGTTGCCGAGGGAAAAGCTTTTAAATTCAAAACCTACTTGCCAGTTTTTCGGAACAAGCTTTTAACCATTTAGAAGCTCGCCTTTTGCTTAATGACCCAACGCGTGTAGAAAAGGGTGATAAACGCCCCTATCCATGTAATGGTAAAGGAGCTCCACCAAAGGCTTAATAAACCTAAATGTAATACTTGTGTCATCAAATAATAGATTAAGCATGGCAATATAATTTGTCTTAAACATCCCATAAAAAAAGGAAAAAACGGCTTTTTCATTCCTTGTAAGGCTGAAATATTGATTCCCAAAAGCATATATGCAGCTGACATCAGAGCTGCAATGCGAAGATAAGCCGATCCAATCTCAATCACTTTTTGATCTTCTGAGAAAATTTTATACAAGTATTGGGGAAACAAACTCATCAACAAACAGCCTACAACGATGATCATGGCTCCATATTTCACCGAAACATTCAACGTTTCTTTAATCCGATCGAAAAAACCTGCTCCATTATTTTGCCCGACAATCGATAAAGACGCCACGGTTAGCCCAATCGTTGGAAGTAAGGTAATTTGTTCAATCCGAATCCCGATTCCATAGGCAGCAACCGCCTCCTGGCCAAAGTCTTTAATGAAATAGGTCATGATGAAAATTCCCATCCCAATTGTCATCATGTTGAGAGCCGCGGGAAAGCTTTGCTCAGTAATGGCGTAAAAAATCTCCCGTTTAGGGATAAAATCTTTCCAGCAACAGATACGCAAATACCCGCTTCGAATCACTTCGAAGAGCACATAAAAAAAGCCGATCAGCATTGTCGCCACTGTCGCCACAGCAATTCCTTTCAGCCCCATGGCGGGCACTCCATATCCCCCGTATAAAAACCAAGGGTCAAGCACAGCATTAATAAAAGATCCTAATACGAGATAGTTGCGCAAGACTGTGGTATTTCCTCTAGCCAATAAGATGGAATTTGCCGCATAAAGTACGATAAAGAAAAATGAGCCGATAAAGATAATGTCCATATAAGCCACAGCCATTTCTAGATATTCCCCCTCAGCTCCCATCAACCTGAAAAGAGTGGAATCGATAGATAAGCCGATCACTAGTAGGAAAAAATAACAGATCACAGCAAAGCTTAGCACTTGCGCCGATACCCTCTCTGCTTGAACTTCGTTTTTAGATCCTAAAGCATTGGAAATTAAAGCTGCCGAGCCTGTCGAAAGGCCTTGCACAAAGGCTAGGATAATAAAAAAAACAGGAAAGCTTAAAGATAACGCTGCCAGAGCCTGGGTCGAAACCCATCCAGCAAAATAGGTATCCACTACATTAAACATGGTGTTAAAGAAAAAGCCTAACGCTGCCGGAATCGCAATTTTGCGCACCAACGAAGGCACTTCCCCTTTTGTCAAATCCATAAAATCATTCCCTATTGTCTAGCTAATATTAAAATCAGCTTAACGGTTGCCGCAATCGAGATCAACTTAAAATAAAAACTGTTTTTTCCTATCTCCTTAATAAGTTAAGACCCTTTTTCCCTGTTTTAAGGTAAGCTTAAATAGAAGTTCGGATTAATTCTAAAGTTTGCCTGTAGGTTAACATTGTGGGAGAGATGCTATTTAAGCTACATTCACAGCACTATTCTTTTCTTATTTGCTCTGTGTAGCTACAAATTTAGAAAAGTTTCTTACTCAGCCCCATATTCTCTAGATTATGAAGCTAAGATTTTCACAGGATTAAAATATTAATACATTTTTAATTATGAAACATGCAGGTTTGATGATAACCTGCAGAACGTGAGCTATAGCGGAAGCTCCACTTTTTCAAAGAAAGCTCGGTATCTAGATGCTGAAACCTGTCCACTTACGCCTATTTGAGAAGGAAGTTTCTACAGCTAAGAAACGCGGCAAAGACATAAATAAACTTAAAGAGATGATGAGGCTTTTAACCTTTGAAGAACCTCTGCCGCCAAAAGCCGTAATCATAAGCCGAAGGGCGATTATGTTGGCTAAGGGGAATGTCATATTGAGCCTGACGGGCTACTAGCCTACAAGAAGACAGGTACTCACATTATATTTGCTCGCACAGGTTCACATGCCGATTTATTCTAATTATACTCTCCATACCCCTTGATTCCCTATCTCTTTACAAAAATTCCATAAGAGAACGGAGACTAGTAAGTGCTTATTTTACTGGTTTTGATGGGTACGTTTTAGGTAACTCCCAGATAAGTTGTACAACGTGGTGCTAAGGGATTAAAGAGACCTTTGATCCTAAAGGTTGTTGTTTAACCCCTCCTTGTTCAAACGAGTGAAAAAGGCAGATTTCCTCTTTAGTTTTTGCTGGCCATGAAACCAAATTTTGCAGGCATGCAACTGTGGAAGCATCCAATACGATTGCTCGATAAGGCCTTTATGGATACACCCAAGCTAAAAAGTCTTTATAACATTGATCCAAATGCAGGCATTTTGAATTTCAGAATATAGCTAGCTAAAAAATGAGCTTTTAACCCTTTCTTTCAAAAAAGAAGGATATTCTCTCAAAAAATAACCTTAAGTGCTTAAAACCAAGCGCAACTAAAATCTCAATTAAATAATTTATTTAAATTATCTCTTTTTGTTGTATAATGGAGATAAAAGACGAGGAGAAGATGATGAACACCCTAGCCTCCCATATCGATTCCTACATCCATACTGCAAAAGTTTATGAGAAAGAAATTGGGGCGGAGGAAAGTAAACTCAATCACCTTCTTATTCAAATATTTAAGGATATTGAATCTCTTAACTCAAGCCAAACAGATAAAAGAGAATTGCATAGCCTGCTCAACAGAGCTCTTAGCAAGCTGAATACAGCAGACATGCAAAAACATAAGCGGCAGCTTTTTAGGCAAATTCAGGCAGCTTTTCACTTAGACTCCTCAAAGATAAAAGAAATGGATAATTTAAAGGATCCCGTGGATTCCTCGGATAAAAAAACACCCCTCTCCCCAGCAGTCTCAGGCGTTCAACAGCCTCGTATTCTTGCAGCTCAACCTCTTTCTTCTTACCTCTACGCAGGTAGAGAATCCCAACCAGGAGTCGCTCAACCTCATCCTCAACCTGCGAAAATACCCCCCCCCCTCGTTAGATAAAACTCAGGCAGGGTTTTACCCTAAACCTTGCCATTTCTTTTTAGAATCCAGCTTTCTTTCTTTATTATTTATCTCTCTTTTTGTAAGTTATCCTTCTTTGCTCAATTAAATTTTTTCTTGCAAACAAGGAGATGCTTAATTAGAGCTTTAACTCTATTACGAAGGAAAGCCGGGTGTGCGGAATTGCAGGAATCCATCAAATTAAACAAAATAGATATCGATCTCTCAATGCCCATCTGGAGGTGATGAATGTTTTACAACGGCATCGCGGGCCTGAAGGAGAAGGCATATGGAAACATCCTAAACAGTTCGTTGGTTTCGCCCATAGAAGGCTTAAAATTATCGACATAGAAATGGGCCTACAACCCATGAAAGACGTTTATGGAAACACGATATGCTACAATGGAGAAATTTATAATTATCTTGAGCTAAGAGCGGAACTTGCCGATTACCCCTTTAAAACTCATTCCGATACCGAAACCATCCTGGCCGCTTATCAAAAATGGGGAAAAGAATGTGTCAATCATTTGCGAGGAATGTTTGCTTTTGCCATTTGGGATGAAACCAATCAACGCCTATTTTGTGCCCGCGATCGTTTTGGCATAAAGCCTTTTTATTTTACAGAAGTCAACCAAACCTTATATTTTGCCTCAGAAGCAAAAGCTTTGCTACCTTTTCTTCCTTCTATTGAAACCAATTTAGAAGCCTTGCAAGACTATCTAGTGTTTCAGTTTACCCTGGGGACTAAAACCCTTTTTAAAAATATTTACGAACTACCTCCCGCTTATTCCCTGACAGTGGAAAATGGGAAACGGATGCTCTCTAAGTATTGGGAAGTTTATTATGACCTCGATTTTGACCACACTTCTAAGTATTTTGAAGAAAAGTTGAAAGACTTAATCGAAGATTCTGTCAAACTTCATGGCAGAAGTGACGTTCCGGTTGGCGTTTATATCAGCGGCGGGATCGATTCGGGGATCATTTCTGCTGTGGCAGCAAAATATTCTCAAGCAAACCTTTTGAAAGGCTTTAATGGAAAATTTGACATGGGTTCTGACTATGATGAGAGCCCATACGCCCGCTTGCTCGCCAAAGAAAATAACCTTGAATTGCATGAAGTGAGTCTCACCAGTGAAGACTTTTTACAAACTATCCATCAAGTCATTTATCACCTAGATTATCCGATCGCAGGCCCGGGCTCTTTTCCTCAATACCATGTTGCCAAGTTGGCCTCTCAACATTGCAAGGTAGTCTTAGGTGGCCAAGGTGGCGACGAAATTTTTGGTGGATACACCCGCTACTTAATTGCTTATTTTGAACAATGCCTTAAAGCTGCCATCAACGGAACTATAGATAACGGGAACTTTATCGTCACTTACGAATCGATTATTCCTAATCTCGTTTCTCTCAAAAATTACCAACCTCTTTTACAAGAATTTTGGAGGGAGGGTCTTTTTGAAGAAATGGGTAATCGTTATTTTAGGCTGATTAATCGAGCTCCTTCTTTACAAGATGAAATTCGATGGGAGTGTTTCACCTCCTATTCCCCCTTTAAAGAATTTCAAAATGTTTTCTACGGAGAAAATGTCTCTCACGAATCCTATTTTGACTCCATGACCCATTTTGATTTTAAAACGCTCCTCCGCGCCTTGCTCCACGTGGAAGATCGCATGAGCATGGCACACGGTATAGAATCCCGCGTCCCTTTTCTTGACCATCCTTTGATTGAATTTGCCGCCACTATCCCTTCGAATATTAAGTTTAAAGACGGAACCCTTAAAAAAGTTTTGATTAACGCCATGCAGCACGTTCTTCCTAAACCCATTCTTCAACGCAAAGATAAAATGGGCTTTCCTGTTCCTCTTAACCAATGGTTAAAAAAGGATTTAAAAGATTTTGCCTATGATACCTTCTCTAGCCAAGCTTCGCAAAATCGACCTTATGTCAATTCCGCTAACATTTTAAAAAATTTAGGCTCCGAAACTAAATTTGGCAGGAAGATGTGGGGATTGCTTTCTCTTGAACTTTGGCACAGGCTTTATCACGATCGAGCTTCCGAATTTAAAACAATGGCTCAAAAGGCAGAAGAAAATACGCAAATTTTTACCCATACTTTATAAATTTACTTTAAAAAGGAAAATCATACATGAAAGTTCTCATCACAGGGGGTGCTGGATTTATTGGATCTCACCTTACAGACCACTTGCTTAAAGCCGGGCATCAGGTTGCCGTCATCGATAATTATCAAACTGGACGTCGGGATAATTTGAAACCCCACCCCCATTTACAAGTTTTTGAAGGCACAATTGCCGACAAAAATTTTGTCTATTCGGTTTTTGAAAATTTTTCCCCAAATAAAGTGGTGCATGCAGCTGCGGCCTACAAAGATCCAGATAATTGGGAAGAAGATGCTCAAACAAACATCTTAGGAACAATTTATGTAACCCAAGCAGCTAAAAAAGCGGGCGTGAACCGATTTATTTATTTTCAAACAGCGCTATGCTATGGCTTAAAGCCTTTAGAACAACCTATTACACTTGACCACCCGATTTCCTCTAGAGGCAGCAGCTACGCTATTAGCAAAACGGCAGGGGAGCATTATCTTGAGCTTTCCGGTTTAGACTTTATCTCTTTTCGCTTAGCGAATGCTTATGGACCCCGCAATTTAAGTGGACCCTTGCCCACTTTTTTTCATCGTTTAACGACGAATAAAGCTTGTTTTGTGATGAACACCCGGCGAGATTTTATTTACATTGATGACCTTGTACAAGTCGTTCTTAAAGCGCTGGATGGGAAAGGGGAAAAAGGCTATTACCATATTTCCAGTGGCTCTGATTATTCCATTAAAGAACTATTTGACGAGACAGTAGCCGCACTTGGCATCACTCTTGGCCGAGAAGTAGAAATTAGGGAACGCAATCCTGACGATGTGTTTACCATCTTAATTGACCCAGCTAAAACGAATCAGGATTTTAATTGGAAAGTCACAACTCCTCTCCAGATTGGTGTGAAGGCTGCCGTTGAGTGGTATAAAGTCCATGGAATTACCCAAACTTTTACCCATCTTCGCTTAGAAGAGGCTAGCCGCAGATGAAAAACATTGAGCATGCCTTTAATCATCAAAAAGTTCTCATTGTAGGAGGGGCAGGATTCGTAGGAAGCAACTTAACACATGAACTTCTTTCCACTTCTCCACATGTAAAAGTGCATATTATAGATAATTTGTTATCTGCCGAAAGGGTGAATATTCCTTCAGATCCACGTGTCAGTTTTACAGAAGGCTCAATTGCCGATAAAGAGGTGGTAGAGAAGTTGCAAGATGAATATACCTATATTTTTCATCTTGCGACTTATCATGGCAATCAAAGCTCTATCCATAACCCCTTAGCCGATCATCAAAATAACACTCTCACTACGCTCATGCTTTTTGAGAAGATCAAAAACTTTAACTTTTTAAAAAAAGTCGTATATTCAGGGGCAGGATGCACAATTGCGGAAAAAACATTTGAAGAAACCCATGCCTCCAAAGAGATCGATCGGGTGAGCTTGGATATGGATAGTCCCTATTCTATCTCCAAAATTATTGGAGAATTTTATTCCAAATATTATGCAAAACAACATGGAAGCCCTATCGTAAGAGCACGTTTTCAAAATGTATATGGGCCGCGAGAAATTTTAGGAGCCGGTCAATGGCGCGGCACCCCCGCCACGATTTGGCGCAATGTCATCCCCTCTTTTATCTATCGTTCTTTAAAACAGGAAGCTTTACCCCTCGAAAACGAAGGAAAAGCCTCTCGCGATTTTATCTATGTTAAAGATATCGCGTTGGGTTTAATCCATTGCGCTCTTTACGGAACAGCAGGCGAAGCATATAATTTGGCAAGTGGCCATGAGATCACAATCTCCGCAGTAGCTGAAATGATTAACAAACTAACCGGTAATGAAACAGCTGTCCAATATTTGCCTAAAAGGCCTTGGGATAATTCAGGAAGAAGGTTTGGATGCCCAGAAAAATCCTTCAAAGAGTTAGGATTTAAAACCCAAACAACCTTTGAAGAAGGCATACGGTTAACATTGCAATGGACCCAAGCCCATTTAGATTTAATTGAAACCACTGTGGCAAAACATGCAGATAAAATGGGCTAACTTTTAGGCTAGAGCTGTACCGTTATGGGGATGACCAGAAAGAAACCGCGCCACAATTCCTCTCTTTTGGGCGGCTCCTCTCTTTTTCCTGTGAGAGGATTTTAATTTATTTCTTTCCCCTTTTAGTTTATACTAGGGTTTTATCTTTGATGATGTCTCTCAATACGTTAGGTTAAAAATATGTACGTAGTTATCCTACTTTACGCTCTTTTCGCAAGTGTCTTTACTATTTGCAAGATGGGCTTGCAATATGCGCAGCCTTTTTTCTTCGTAGGTACACGCATGCTGTGTGCCGGCACCCTAATGTTGAGCTATCAATATTTTCGCGCGCGCGATCAATTTTCAATCTCTAAAAAAGACCTTATCTTATTCGGGGCGCTGGGTTTTTTTAGCATTTATTTAACGAATATTTTAGAATTTTGGGGATTAAAGTATTTGACTTCCTTTAAAACCTGTTTTATCTATAGCCTCTCCCCTTTTGTATCGGCTCTTTTGTCCTACCTGCTGTTTGCTGAAAGAATGACAGGAAAAAAATGGCTAGGACTGCTTATCGGATTTACCGGTTTTATTCCCATTCTTCTAACCACTACTCAAGAGGAAGAATTAACAGGTCACTTTTTTATTTTATCTTGGGCTGAAATTGCCGTGATTGTTGCCGCTATTTCGAGCGTGTATGGCTGGATTTTGCTCAAACAGCTAGTCGCAGATCGGGGCTATTCCCCTCTGATGGCTAATGGGCTCAGTATGGTGATTGGCGGCTCTTTTGCCCTCCTCCACTCTTGGACCGTTGAAAGCTGGAACCCAGCTCCTTTTACGGAATTTCTCCCCTTCTTGGGATGCACCATTCTACTTATCATTGTTTCGAATTTGATTTGCTACAACTTATATGGATTGTTGCTTCGCAAATATTCTCCTACCTTTATGTCCTTCGCTGGATTTACCACCCCTTTCTTTACGGCATTATTTGGCTGGCTTTACCTAGGAGAAACCGTGTCTTTACCTTTCTTTGCCTCCGCAGGGATTGTTTTGGTTGGGCTTTTGGTTTTCTATTTGGAGGAGCTAAAAAAGCCTCTGGCGGTTCGATCAACCGAACCATCCGCTAAAATACTTTAGATGAGCAAAAAAGGGGTCTTTCTTCATAGAGTGCTGCCGCTTAAAATTTCAAAAATTGTCTCCTTTTTCTATATACTTTTAGTTCTGCAACTATTCATTTCCTCACTTTTAATTCCTTTATAAAAACTAAACCGCTAAAATCTTATTTAAGCAATCTAAGTACCCGATTTTAACCCTTAACAAAGATAAAAGCATTTATCCTCTCCCAAATTCTTCAAATAAGTAAAAATCTCTTGTATAAATTTCGAAATAATACTATAAAGCTGAGATATATCGGTATTGAGCGATCAGGGATTACGTCATGGCCTCTCCAAAAGTTGAAAGTGAGGGTTTCTTTCAGCTAGATCACGTTTTTTTTAATGAACAAGTTAATAAAGTGATTAGTCATGTAGAACCACAAATTGAAAAAATAATTAAAAGGCACATTTTATTTCACGCCTTTTTCTTATTTTCCATACTTGCTGAAATCACGCTTTTAATTTCTTTTTTTGCTTTTTTGATTAATTCCTCGTTTTTAGCTTTTAGTTTAGCTTTTATTTTCTTGACTGTTTTTACCTATTTTATTTTAAAACTCTATTTTCAAACAAAAAAACGGGAACAGCTCACTGATGCTAAAGACCGTTATTTGAAAGCATGCAAAAAGTTTTTCAACTATAAAGAAGGCGTTCCAGAGCATCATGTTTCTGTAGCCAATGCCTGTTGTAAATTTGCCGCCAAACTTGAGGGCAAAGAATATACCCTTTATCGCCCCCCTTCTTTTTTAAATTCCCTTGCTTCCTCATTCGAGCGATTAAGTTGCCAGCTTCATTGGGAAGATATTCATCGGGTGAAAGAATTGCTTCTAAACACTTCGGTAGAAGAATACCTACGCTTAGTTCGGTTTGAACCTACTAATCTAGAAGTTCATGCAGCTTTGGCAAACGCCTATGTTATGTTATCGGGATTGTACGCTCAATCAAAAGAAACAGAGGGAGCCACAGAAGACCGTTGGATTCCCCCTCAAAAAAGTAGCGAAGTTTTTGCTCATCAGTTTCGTAAAACAGCTGAAAGGGCCATCGAAGAATTTAAAATCCTCAATGATTATGCGCCCAACGATCCTTGGATCCATGCTCAGCTAGCATATAGTTATCACGATTTAAGAATGCCTGAGGAAGAGATACGGGAATATGAGGCCATTTTGAAGCTTTGTCCTCACGATCTAGACACTTTATTTAAACTTGGAGCCCTTTACTTTCAACAAGGTGCCAATGCCCAAGGTTTGCGCGTCTATGAACAATTGAAAAAATCCCATTACAAAAAAGCCGATTATTTACTTGAGCATTACGGTTCTTACCATAAATCTCTGGTTTCTTTTTAAAAAAATATTTGATTTTTTTATTCTATATTCTCATTGTCAAATTTAAGGATAGGCCCTCCCCACCAAGCCTCTTAGGGGTCTTATCCTCTACCGTTTTTCATCGCATTCACTATTTCATAGCTCTCTAGCTATTTAAAACTTTTACTAAAGGTGGAACGATTTATGTTTTGTACAAATTGTGGAGCTCTCCTCGAGGATAACAGTCGATTTTGTCCTGCCTGTGGTAAAAAAGCAGATTGGCAAAACCCTATCCAGCCCCCTCCCCTTCCAAAAAAAAGTTTTAGCTGGAAAAAAGGGGTCCTTATTTTAGCATGTCTTGCTCTTCTTTTTTATGCTTTCTTATATGAGGCTTCTAAGGAATTAACAGAGACAGTGGAAAAGCAACTAGAAGCTTTAAGAACCCATCAAGTCACAGAAGCTTATTATAGCTTTACTTCTAAAGAATTCCAAAACACCATAGGCTTAGAAAAATTTCGTGAGTTCATTCAGCATTACCCTTCTTTTTATGAAAATAAAACGGTCAATTTTTATGAATCCACTTTTGGCAACAACCTCCTAACTTTAAAAGGAGTGTTGATTTCGCAAGACAACCGACAATTGAACGTGGAGTATCAGCTCGTTGACGAAGAGGGGACATGGAAAATATTAAGTATCAAGATTCTAGAATCTCCCCCCGCGAATGCCCCTTCAGAACAAAACGATCATTCGCAGCTACCCTACTAAGCTGATCGATTAACCTTTTTAAAGCATCAAACTTGTATAAGGCTTATATGCGAATCATTTTTAATCGCTTTTAACTTAAATGGCAGGCTGCTTCTAGGAAAGTAGCCTACCATTCTTATTGAAATCCCTCTAACCCTCCAGGCACAGAACCTAAGTTGCGGTGAGTAAACCTTTTTGCTTGTTGTCCATCAAGTCATTCAGTAAAATAGCCTAAAAATTGGTTAAGCGGCATGGATGAGGCACAAATACACGCGACAGAAATCGTTAAAAAGCTTGTTAAAGCAGGATATATTGCCTATTTTGCAGGAGGATGGGTGCGTGATTATTTGATGGGCCATCCCTCGGCAGATATTGATATTGCCACGAATGCTCCTCCGGAAAAGATTTTGGATTTGTTTCCCCATACTCTGCTAGTGGGGCTTGCCTTTGGAGTCGTCATTGTCCTAATTGAAGGTCATCAGTTTGAAGTTTCCACCTTTAGGCAAGATTTTGACTATGAAGATGGGCGTAAACCTTCAAAAATTCAATTATCTACTCCTCAAGAAGACGCCCAAAGACGCGATTTTACCATCAATGGGTTGTTTTACGACCCTCTAGAAGAGACTATTTTTGATTATGTGCATGGAGTGGCAGACTTGCAAAAAGGAATTATTAGAACGATTGGAAACCCTCAAGAACGTTTTTTTGAGGACCGCTTGCGCATGGTGCGCGCCATTCGTTTTGCTTCCCGTTTTGGCTTTACCATTGATGTGGAGACACAAGAAGCCATTATCGAAAACGCTCCCACTCTTTTTCCCTCTGTAGCGATGGAAAGGATTTGGCAAGAATTTTGTAAAATGAGCCACTCCCCCTCTTTTGATCATGCTTTAATAGAGCTTCATCGCCTTCAACTCCTGCCAGAAATTTTTCCTATCCTAGCGAAAACCCATTTAAACGATATTAAACAACGCGTCAAAAATTTCCCCTTCTACCCGCGTGAGACACCGACTGTTCTCTATCTCGTTCAATTATTTGCTGAGCATCCCTTATCCACTCTTTTAGATATTTTCAAAGGGTTAAAAACTAGTAACCGAGATTGCCATCTGATTGAAGTTTATTTAAAAGGGCAAACATTGCTAGGTAGTAAAAATGTGAGCGAACGATTGGTGGAATGGGCTCACTACTACGCTTTGCCTGAAGCTCAAATTTGCCTTGAGGTGTTGACAGCAAATGGATCCACTCTAGAGGAGCGGAGCAATCTTGCAAGCTTTCACGCACATCAAAAAGAAAAACTTCGCAAGCATATTGAAAGAATTCGAGATAAAAACCCCCTTGTCTCGTCTACTTTTTTAAGGGAACAAGGGATTATGCCCAGCAAACAAATGGGCCTTCTTTTAAAACAAGCGGAGGAAATTGCCATTTTGAATAACTTGGAAAATCCTCAGGACGTGTTACTTCTACTTAAACAATCCTCTACATGGCCAGTATGATGACAAATATTCGAAGGCTCTCTAGTTTGCATAATCCTCTCGTCAAACACCTAGTGAAAGTTCGCCAAAATAGTGACTATAGACAAGAACATCAAAGTGTGGTGGTGGAAGGAAACATTGTGATTGCGGAGGTCGCTCAAACACACCTAGTTAAAAGACTTTTAACAGCGGATTTGAGCCTCATTCCTTCTTCCATTTGCGCGGAAGAAATCTTTTTAGTTGATCAGTCCATCTTGGATAAGGTCTCTGGAATGCACCGCTCCCCAGGAATTTTAGCTGAAATCAAAATGCCTTCTCCCTCGCCTTTAAAAAACATTCGCTCCCTTCTGGTTCTCAATCAAATTAACGATCCGGGAAATTTGGGTACCTTGATTAGAAGCGCTTTAGCATTCGGATGGGAAGGAATTTTTATCGTGAACCAAAGTTGTGATATTTTTAATGAAAAGGCGATCCGCTCTGCTCGAGGAGCAACTTTTCGCCTCCCCTATAGAAAGGGGGATCTACAAGCACTTGAAGAAGTGCTTATCCAAAATCGCCTCTCTCCTTGGGTTGCCGATGTTTCCGGCACTCCTATGCACGAGGTTTCCCCTCCCAAAAAAGTAGCACTCGTTCTAAGCAACGAAGCCCGAGGCGCCTCATCTCTTGATTCCCCTTTATTTTCTCAGAATATTACCATTCCGATGTCTGGCAAAATGGAGTCTTTAAATGTGGCTATAGCAGGCGCCATTCTTCTCTACTATTTAAAAAAATAAAGCACCTAAGTTTTAAAGAGGTCTAATCTAGACCCTTCGAAAATGGAGGGTTCTTTCAGTTTAAATAGCACGCAAGCATTCTGTGCGGTTTGTCGACGAAAAGTATCTATAGAAATGTCTTTTACATCTGCAAGGATTTGGGCCGTTTCTGCTAAGTAAGCCGGCTCGTTAGGCCGCCCACGTTTGCTTTGGGGAGCTAGGTAAGGGGAATCTGTCTCAATCAATAATTGCTCTAACGGCACCATTTTGGCAACTTGCCGAAGATCTTCACTTTTTTTAAAGGTTGCAATCCCACTCAACGATAAATACCATCCCCTTTCTACCACCTCTTTGGCTTCCGTGAGAGTACCTGTGAAGCAATGCAAAACCCCTGGTCCATGTTTTCCACCCTCTATATATTCTTCATCAAGGATGCTAAAAAAGTCCTTAAAAGCCTCGCGACAATGAATCACAACGGGCAAATGCGTTTGACGAGCTAGCTGTAAATACTTTCGCAAATAATATTTTTGAGCTTCAGCAGAAGAGCGATAGTAATGATAATCTAAGCCTGTTTCTCCGATAGCCACTAGATGGCCTGCCATAGCATGCTGCTCGACGATGGGAAAAAAAGTTTCTCCTTCCTCTTCCACATCGTGAGGAGGCGTTGAGGCAGCGGTATATACCCAAGCATACCGTTTAGCTAATAAAATCCCTTGCTCAAGCGAGGCAGAGTCTGTACAAATGTTAATCAATTTTTTAACGCCAGCTTCTGAAGCTCTAGATAAAACATCATCTACCATAGACACCATTGCTGGACTGGTCAAATGGGCGTGAGAATCAAAGTAATAGCTCTCGTTAGAAATGGGGCTCAGCAAAAGAATCTCCTTTAAAAGAGGCCAATTTTTTTATTCCCCCTTCCATAGCATTTAAGTGTTCAATCACAATATCAGGGGTCAATACCTGCGGCAGGATAGTGGGAGATTCTTTCGCAGCTCCGTATAAGAGATAGAGAGGGACCCCGTTTCGGCCATACTGTCGCAATACTTTGGTAATCTCTTCGTCATTACTTGTCCAATCTGCAATCATCTTGACAACCCCCAGCTCCTGAAATTTGCTTTCCACTTTTTCCGTCGAAAGAACGAGGTGATTGGTTTGGCAAATTAAACACCATTTTGCAGTAAAATCGATAAACACAGGCACGCCTTGTTTCTGTAATTCCGCAACCCTTTCGGCTGAGAACGTTTCCCATCCTCCTTTTTCAGCGGAAGAGGCAATAGATTCGCGCGGCAAGTTCGCAGATAGGGAAAGGATATAACATCCCGTCATCAAACAAATTAAAGTAAACATCCCGCTTAAAAAACGGGTGCTTTTGGAATAGATAAACGTACCCCAGCGTCCATGTACCCAAAACCCCACCGTGATGAGCAAGAAAGCAAAAAGCACCATTAAAAGTGCCAAGCTGCTTGTTTGAGCAGAATAAACCCATAGCAACCATAACACGGTTGCCATCATCATAAATCCCATTAATTCTTTGAATGTCACCATCCAATTCCCTGGTTTTGGTAAAAAGGCCAGCAGGCGAGGGTAACAAGACAGTAGAAGATAAGGAAAAGCCATTCCTAAACCTAAGCATGTAAACACCAAAAGAGCATGTAACGGGGGAAGGGTGACGGCAAAACCAATAGCTGAACCTAAAAACGGGCCTGTGCAGGGGGTCGCCACGGCAGTGGCCAAGACTCCACTAAAAAATGAGGCACTCAGCCCCTCTTTTTTCGCACGTGGATTTGCTTGTGCTTGCCCTGCGAGAGAAGCAAAGAGCGTTCCAAATTCAAAGATTCCAAACAAGCTCAATGCAAAAATCATTAAACCTGTCGCTAATATCACTACAAAGACAGGTTCTTGCAGCTGGAACCCCCAGCCGACAGATTTTCCATATATTTGCAAAACTAACATCGCAATCGCTAAGGCCCAAAAGGAAACCAAAACCCCCAGGGTAAACAGAACGCCATGTTTCAATACTAACAGGCGACTTTGCCCCGACATTTTAACAAAGCTTAAAACTTTGAAAGAGATCACAGGAAGAACGCATGGCATCAGGTTTAAAATCATTCCACCCACAAAAGCAAACACTAAGGCTAATCCCCATCCCCCTTCAAATTCAGCAGCTGGAAGGGCTAATCCCGCATGGGATTGGTCGGCATGTACAACCGCTTTTTTTAGGTCTTGAGGATCCACAAATCCAATCAAAGCTTTTTCATCCTCATGAATAGGGAGATCGATCTTTAACGCCACCGATGCAGGGTCCCCAGCATCATGCCATAATAAAACCCCTTTTAAACGATCGCTCGCAGCAGCCCCTTCAGCCATCGCGATTAAATACTCGCCTGCTGAATTACGTGGGGTAGTGACGATAGGCTCTTTTTTAAGGTCTACTAATTCTGCTGTTTCTGGAAAAAAGGTAGGTTTAGGGAAAGGGAGGTGATCGACTCCAGATAAGTGTAACACAATTAAACCATCTTTTCTTACAGCCCGAATCTCTTGATAGCTTGCGGGTAATTTTCCTAGGGCAGCAGCGATCATGTCTTTGGAGTTTTTATCTTGAGAATTCGGAGAAGCAGGCAACGTTAAAATCGCCTCTGTTTCTCCGGGGATACAGCTTGCCTCAGAACAAACAAGCCAACGGATGGCGGCTTTTAACTCTATATTTTCCCCAGCAAAATCTTTGGTAGGGGTCATCTTTGTCAAAAGTAAAACATCCCCTTTATACCCCAATCCCACGACTGAATTTAAATGAAATTTTTGGGGAACAGCCCATTCGGTTTCCCCTGCCTGGATATTGGGGGGAAGGCTCCAATCAATCGAAGTTGCAAAACCCGCATCTCCCGGATTTTTCCAGTACGAATGGCAGCCCTCTTGGTGCTGCAAGCGAATGCCCACCCAAAAAGGAACTTCCGCTTGAAGAGAGGTTTGATCGCAGATAAGCTGAACTTGGATAGGTAAGGCTTGTGAAAACTCATTGCTGTAGAGAAAGGATCCTGGAATTACAAAGCATAAGCACCATAAAAATAAAATTCGGCTTTTATTTTTTATGTGGTTCACAAACGTGGAATAAAGCATCCCACACCTCCCTTATTATCCGACCACTTTTCCTTACCGACACCTATCATGGGGTCATAACTTTTTTCCCAGCTGTTAAGCATCTTGACAAATACTTAGCTAATCGATTATTAAACCCTTCTATTTTATCTCTGTTTATTATCCGCAATGAGACGGGATAAGAAATCTTCAGTTGTGTTTTCAATTAGGAAAACATTAAGTATAAAGGATCTCCAAATGTTTGTAAAGAAAATATTATCCCATAGTAATCCTTTTTTTAACGCTTTTATTAATTCGGATACTCTAGGAAAAGGCATTTTTATCGCCTTAATTTTGCTCTCAATTGTCAGTTGGATTATCATTCTCTTTAAAGTTTTGCAAGCGAGAACGGCAGAATCCTCAGCCTCTAGTTTTTCTCAACTTTTTCAGGAGCACAAATATAATCCCCTAAATATTGAATATAGGGGAGCTTTGGAAAATCCCTTTTATGCGTTATATCGCACAATGAAAAAATATGCAGTGGAAATTTTAAACAAAAACCGGCGATTCGCCCCTCAGGAAAGTGCCACTTCCTATCTTTCTAAAGCAGACCTGGCTTTCATCGAAAACCATGTTTTTTCAGAAGTGACTCAGCAAATTAAACACTTAGAAAAAAACCTTTTTCTTCTTTCTACGATTGTAAGCTTAGCCCCTTTTCTAGGATTATTAGGAACAGTGTGGGGAATTTTAATGACCTTTTCTGAACTTCACGGAAGTTCAGGCAGCGCTCATCAAATGGTGCTGGGAGGACTTTCCATGGCTCTTGCTACCACAGTGTTAGGTTTAATCGATGCTATTCCAGCTCTAGTTGGATATAACTATTTAAAAAATCGTTTGCACGATTTCGAAATGCAGCTGGAAAATTTTGCTAATGAAATTCTTGCCTCTGTTGAGATGCAATACCGTCGAGTTGATACGCAGTAAGAGAACGAATATGGAAAATTTCCGAAAAAGACACGCCAAACCAACCATTGAAGAACCCGTCATCAATTTAACGCCCCTGATTGACGTAGTTTTTGTTATTTTAATTATGTTTATCATTATAGCCCCCCTGATGGAAATGGAACAAATTGAGCTTGCACATGCTTCTCATGCTTCCAAAGAGGTCTCATCTGTTCAAACTAATAGCCCCATTCATATCCATGTCACAAAAGATAATGCAATTTTTTTAAACAAGCAGTTAGTTTCTTTAACTGATCTGCCTGCACTGCTTCTTCGGCAGAAACAACTTTTTCCAGAGGCATTGCCTCAGTTATTCCACGACCAAACAGCTTACTTTGGAACTTACCAAAAGGTAAAAAACGCGGCAGAAGAAGCAGGTTTTGCCAAAATGGACGTGATTCTCAACCCCTCTTAAGTGTTTTTATGCCTCCTGTATCCTCATCACTCAGAAAGCCTTTTTGCTTAATTACCGCGGCGGTGGTATTTTTTCACCTTGTGGCCCTGGCGTTGGCTTATTATGGGTTTGGTTCTCCAGCTCTTCAATTGGTGGCTCCTAAGCGCATGACTATCCACACGATCTCTTTGGCTCCTCAATCCCGTGCAAATGTGATTCAAATTTCTAACCCCTCTATGCGAAAAGAAGCTGCAAACTCTTCACCTCCCCCACCCATACCGGCTCCTTCGAAACAGAAAGAAAAGCCTGCAACTAACGGCTTAAAAGAAGTTGAAGTCTCAACAAAAAACAATGACAAGCCCGTGGTTGAAGCCCCCAAAAAATCCACCTCTAAACCATCAGAAAGCCAACCTCTTGCTCCTCCTCAAAAAAATTCAACTGTTCCTGCCAAAAAACCCAAAACTTTTTCCGCTTCCGAGGCCTCCCCCTCAAATGAAACATCTGACCTTACAATTAAGAAAAAAGAGGAGCTTTTGTCTATAGCTAGAGAAAATATTGCAAAAATTCAGCCAAAAAATGATAAACTTAAGGCAATCTCGGAAATGCCTACTCCAACATTTTCGCTAGGCAAAATCGAAAGTTTAAATATTGACCAATTAGATCATGAACACCCAGGTATGCAAGTTTCTATTGAAGCCCAATACCGCGAAGAGCTAGCTTATTTCCTAAAAAAACATCTGCATTTGATTGAGCCTGGAGATGTAAAACTCAGATTAACCTTAAATCGCTTGGGAGAAGTTGTTCAATTGACAATCGTATATGCAGAAAGCCGTCTAAATAGAGAGTTAATTGAAAAGTCTCTTCCAAATTTAAAATTTCCAAGTTGGCAAGAACGCTTTCCTACCCAGCAAACATACACTTGTTCCATGACTTTAAGTCATGAGGCCTTACCCTTTTAACCATGAGAACCGACATGTCTCCAAACAAAATGCTTTTTTCTCTTCTCTTTATGTGCCTCTTAATCTCTCAAATCGCTTTTGCCCTTGAAGAAGGAAACAATTTTATTGTTCGCCTGAATACAGAAGATCAACTTGTTCCCCTTTATGTAGCCCCCCCTCATTTAGAGCAACCTTCTTTAGATGCCGCCTACATCAAAAAACTTGCTTCTGTTTTAATTTTTGATTTGAATCACAGTGGAATGAGTTATGTGTGCTCTTCTGAAAAGAGATGGGATGCTTTAACTAAAGCTTCTTTTCCATTTACCGAAGAACAATGGAAAACAGTCCCTTTTTATGCGGTTGTTAAGCTCTTTTTAAATCAGCACCGACTCTCAGGAGAAGTCGCCATTAAAGAATCTCGCGTTGTCAAGCGCTTTGAGGGAGTGATCCTTACCGGCAATTTGAACGATGACCGTAGAGTGATACACCAAATTGCAGATTCGCTCTATCAAGAGCTTTTTCATCAACCCGGGATTGCAACTTCACGTATCCTTTATACGGTTAAAACTCCCGATTATTCCACTCACGAGAAAAAATGGACTTCAGAAATTTGGGAAGCCGATTACGATGGTTACAATCCTAGAAAGCTGACCACCCATAAAACGCATGGATATTGCGTTACCCCCAGCTATATTCCTGCTAAGCCAGGATTTTCAAGTGGCAATATGATTTATACTTCCTATAAAAACGGACAGCCAAAAATTTACCTTGCTCAAGTAAATGAAGGGGTAGGGCGCCGCCTAAACTACTTGCGAGGCAATCAACTGATGCCTAGGGTTTCCCCCCAACGAAACCAGATCGCTTTTATTTGTGATGCCGGAGGAAATCCCGACCTGTTTATCCAATCTTTATCCCTTGAAAAAGGAACAGAGGGAAAACCCCGCCAAATTTTTTCATGTGGCCAATCTGTGCAGGGAACCCCCACCTTTAGTCCTAATGGTAAACAAATCGCTTTTGTTTCTAATAAAGACGGTTCTCCCCGGATTTACATACTCGATATTCCCGGGGAAAATGTGCTTTTAAAAGATATAAAGCCTAAGTTGCTGACAAAATATTCCCGAGAAAGTACAGCTCCCGCGTGGTCCCCCGATGGAACAAAAATTGCCTATTCTTCCTTAACGCAAGGCACCCGGCAAATTTGGATTTACGATTTACGCAAACAGGAGGAAAAGCAAGTTACCTTTGGAAGTGGAAATAAAGAAAATCCCTCTTGGTCCCCTAATAGTAAAATGCTGATTTACAATTGTACAGACAGCAATTCTAACTACCTTTATTTAGTTGGCCTGCAAAATTCCAAACCAACTAAAGTGGGAGCAGGGGAAGGAGAAAAGCATTATCCTTTCTGGGGAGGATAAGTTTTTTAGGGTGTGGAGTATTTTCTCTTGAAAAAAACCCCTTTATTCTGCAAACTTGTTTTTTTTCTGCACTGGTAGCTCAATCGGATAGAGTACCCGGCTACGAACCGGGCGGTTAGAGGTTCAAGTCCTCTCCAGTGCGATGATTATCTCAGCATTTCCAACGGGTCCTTTTGAAACAAATGCTTATGTGATAGGTTGCCCTAAAACACATCAAGCAGCCATTATAGATCCTGGAGTCGGCAGCGCTAAAGTTATCGCAAGCTACTTGGCTTCTCAGGGCCTAACTCCCACTTTCATTTTACTCACTCATTCTCATTGGGATCATATTGCAGAGGTTTTGCCTCTTAAAAATCAATACCATATTCCAGTCGCCATCCATCCGTTAGATTCACCTAATCTCGAACATCCAGGTAGCGACGGGCTCCCTTGCTGGATCGCGTTTGAAGGGGTCATCCCCGATCAATTTTTAGATGAGGGCCAACAAATTACAGTAGGGCAAGCCATTTTCACAGTGATTCATACACCTGGCCATTCTCCAGGAAGCGTTTGTTTTTATTGCCCCCAAGAACACCTCTTAATTTCGGGCGATACCCTCTTTCAAGGCACTATTGGCAATCTTTCGTTTCCGACTAGTCAACCAGAAAAAATGTGGAACTCCTTGGATAAATTAACTCAATTGCCTGCTTCCACGAAAGTCTATCCAGGACATGGGCTAGAGACAACCATTGGCGCTGAGTCATGGCTACCAAATGCAAGAAAACTCTTTGATCATCATTAATTTCCATTCTACAATGTTTTATACCATTGCTCACCACCAGGAGGTATTTTATGGGAGTACTAGTGGGAAAAAAAGCCCCAGACTTTATTGCAAAAGCCGTTGTCGAGAATAAAATTGTCCAAGATTTTTCCCTTTCTCAATTTAGAGGTAAAAATGTGGTTCTATTTTTTTATCCGTTGGATTTTACATTTGTTTGCCCAACCGAGCTCCACGCTTTTCAAGAAAAATTAGAAGCTTTTGAAAAAAGAAATACGCAAGTGATTGGATGCTCGGTTGACAGTCCTTATTCTCACTATGCCTGGGTAAATACCCCCAAGTCCAAAGGGGGAATTGAAGGTATCACCTACCCGATTGTCTCGGATATTAATAAAACTATTGCGCGGGATTACGATGTTTTAATCGAATCTGAAGGGGTTGCCTATAGAGGCTTATTTTTAATCGATGGTGAAGGAACCGTCCGCCATCAGGTCGTCAATGACCTCCCCTTGGGTCGTTCGGTCGATGAGGCGATCCGCATTATAGATGCCCTTCTTAACTTTGAACAGCACGGAGAAGTTTGCCCAGCCAACTGGCAAGTGGGTAAGCAAAGCATGGTTCCCACGCAGGAAGGCCTTAAAAAATACTTTGCTTTTCAAGCCTAATTACGACCTTGTTGGGCTATCTAATAAGTAGTCACATAAATCTGCTCCGAGGAGGACAAGGATGCTGGGATAGATTTTGCCCAACAAGTTAAGAGCATAAATGATTTCAGAATCTCCCGCACCTGGAATACCTCTCGCATCTATTGGCGTGAGAAAAATTTGGCTTTTAAAAGGCGGAGACCTTCTAAGTAATCCTGAAAGCTAAATCCCTTTTTCTTGGCAAGAAAAGAAACAAGATCGCGCCGGTAAAGCAAAGCTTGCATAACCAAGTGCAATCCTCTACTTTTGGGTGGAGGATTCCCTAAATATTCCACTAATGGGAAAGTGTCTTGCAATAATAAGCTATCTGAAATTCTCCTTTCTCAGCTTCTCCACACCCCATCACGGTATAATTTGATTGCGCAGCTGCTATGATTCAAAGTGGATCACCTACCCCAGATTGCTTCCATATCGGAAAGTCTATTGATGGCTTACCTTTTTAATCGTTGAGAAAATTTTGCTTCCCAACTTTAATAGGCCAGGTACATGAAGTTACGATAAGTTTTTTGCATAAAAAAAATTGATCATGCTTGAGAGCAAGCTTTAATTAAAGGACAAGGTGCGTTGTACATTATTCGTTTTATGACCTACTCTGGCGGTCATCGCTTCTCGCATCACATTTTCTTGAATAAGAGGAGCTAAGCTTGGCCAAATGACCCCTGCCGCACTAGACCTGGTGTATTGGGATAAAATTTCTCTAGCCACGAGTTTAGATAAATCGGCTTCGTTCTTTTTTGAGGCTTGTCTAATCTTATCCATGCATTCTAATCGCAGCTGCCTGACTTCTTGAGCAAGCTTTGCAGCTCTTTCCATAATCAAAGAATCCACAATTGAATATTGATTAGCTAGCCTTTCAATAGGCTGAGGATTTTCTTTTAACGTATTCCGCACAATG
The DNA here is from genome assembly GCF_018342475.1 of Parachlamydia sp. AcF125. NCBI lineage: Bacteria > Pseudomonadati > Chlamydiota > Chlamydiia > Parachlamydiales > Parachlamydiaceae > Parachlamydia > Parachlamydia sp. AcF125. Next base: position 460,052 of record NZ_JAEMUD010000001.1, read on the forward strand.
ATTTCATAAAACCTTGCATAAGCATGCGAGTGCAGGTCTGAGGCTTCCATCAAATGTTGGAAGACACGCAAATTCCCGGCAGCACATTCTAAAACAAAAGCTTGCAATGTGTTGAAATCGAACGAGTTTGTTTTTAATATCAATTTTAGAGTTTTCAGCTCACCTTGCTCATTAAACATCAAATGGCGGGGGGATAAGTAAGCAGGCGAAATTTGCTGTTTTACTAGCCATAAGATCAGGGTAGCTAAAGGCCCCACTTGGTCTTCATCTTCTTTCGAAAACTGTTCCCTTTGGCTTTTCCAGTCAAGGTTTAATGGGGTGGTTAAACGCTCCACAATCGCGCAAGCTCCCGTTGCATCAATTTCAAAGATTGTAGGCATTTTAAGCACATAGCCCTGATCAGCTTCCAAGCTTTTACGAATGCCCAAAATGGCTTCATTGACGGGTATCGTCACAATTTTTTGAGTGTCTCCCTGAATAGCAAAATGGATAGTCCGATCAAATCCTTGCAGTTTTTCGCCAATTCTATCGCCTAACACGAAGGGTTTTCCATTGATAAAAATCGTATCACCTGGTTTTAATTGGCTTCGCCAAGCAAGGTGCAGAGGGTCTTCTTGTGAGAAAAAATTGCAGCGATGTTCCACAAGGCTCATTTCTAATTTTACTAAACTAGGCTTGGAAGCTTGGTTTCTGCCAAATTCTTCGACCAGAGATTTCAAAAAACGGTGAAAAGAGCGAACTGCCATTTTATTTTTATTTTCATTTAAAAAATCGGCCCATTTATAGAGCTGCTCTTTTTCCTCTTCTCCTATCTCTTGTCCGTGTGAAAGCTTATAAAAAATGGAATAGGGCAGCGGCCCTTGAAACAGCTCTTCTACATCTAAAATGGATTGTAGAGTCTTTATGTGGAGGTACAGCTCTTTACAATTAAAAACTGAAGAAACACCCTCTTCTGGAGGGCTTAATTGCTTTCTAAAAAAATTTTGAAGGCGTGGATTTTTATTATAAACCTGTTTAAGAAAAGGGTCAGTAGCATCAAACCATTTAGTCAATAGCTGCCGACATTTTAGATAGGCATTATCATTTATGGGGGCTTTTAGGCTTTTTTGCATAATATAATGGCTATAGTGACCAGCAGATTCTTCGATCATTTTAACATGCTGGTCAAAAATTTGCTGAGTTTTAATAAAAGCTCTCTGCAACTGCCGGTCCCGGAGACGTTTTCCCGCAAAAAAGTATACGACCCTCCATATTTTCCCCCACCCCGATTGGGTATTATAAATGCGATTTCCCCATAGGCTCCCCACTAAACATTTTTCAAGTGCTTCTCCTTGGTCCAAAGTCGAATAAATTTCTAAAAAATTATTTTTAATTAATGAAATATTCAATTGCATAATTGTGTTTGCATCCTATCATACAATCCATGCCTTTAACTATCTCTACGGTTGAATTTCTGCTTTTAATGGACGTTTGCCTGAAGATAGATCAAAAATTTCAGTTTTCAACATAGGGACTTGATGGCCCATTGGAACTACAGCTTCTGGAACTTCGTTTCTTTGAAATACATTATAAGGGGCTGCTTGAGTGGTCCCTTGCCCAGCTCTTTTACTTGAAATTCTAAAGCGGTCGTTATCTAACAGGTAAGCTTTTTCTTTTTGCTTATCTTCCCTATCTAAATATTCTTGCTCAAACTTGACAATGTTGCGACTTTGCCAATAATATTCCACGCGTTTATGCCAATCATCTCTCCTGACATCTTTATAATCAAACGCATAAAAGCTGACTAATCCTTTATGAAGAGTCATAAATCCCACATAAAATGGATCAATAAAAACCCCTTCATACGATTCAAAATTTACAGCGATATCCAATTTTTCAGGGTTTAACTCCCCACCTGCTTGTGCGACAAGAGCGTATTGTCCATTAAAAAGGTAGAGGAAGTCTTCCACCACTTCTACCAATAATTCCCTTGCTTCTCTTACCTCAATGGCATGTTGGGTCGTAAATTTCAGTTGAATCCGGTTGAGTTTTCTATTACTGAAGATTACCTGAGAATCTTCCAAGATGAGATGTTTGTATTTTTTTCGCAAATCTTGAGCATAGAGCATGATTGTACGAGAAATATCTTCTGTGCTTGTTTTTCCCCCTGCTTTATATTCTCGCTCATATAAGGGTTTAGGGAGATTTGTCTTTTTAAGCTTGACACAGCAGGGTAAGAGAAGGAGGAGAAGAATAGGAAACAGCTTGAAATAGTGCATAATTAGCCTCTAAAGAGTGTCAAAAGTTTTATTTGCATCCTATTTCTTTTTAAGCTTTTTTTTAAAGAAAAACTCAAAGATTAGCCCAAATTGAGTCTGAAGCGACTGGAGTTTAGCAATCTAGAATATTTTTATTTAAGTTCAACTTAGATTGTGTAGAAATGAAAAATGGCTTTTTTGCTCTTTTGCTTCAAAAAAAGTTTCATAGCCGTCCTTTTTTTCCTGCATGAGAGGTGATTAAAAGGAGGATCGAAGAACTTTCCAAGAGCTTGGGATAACTGATGGCTTATTGAATTGTCTTGCTAAAAATAAATTAACGCACTCTTATTTATTTTTAAGCAAGAAGAGGGGAAATAAGGGATGTAAATAGCCACAGAGGAACCTTTTATAGTTCCTCTGTGTGCAAGAGCTTAGCTCAAGAGACTTGATTAGAACGCGTAGATCGCTTGTAATCTATACTCTGAATAACTGTGCTGATCTCCAAGGCTCTTTCTGATTTGTGTGGACCATTGTACACGAGCATCTAAAGAGAGGTTATCAGTTACAGCATACAAAGCCTGTAGTCTCCAGCCTTTGTAGTTGGTATTACCACGACCTTCATTGTATAAAGATTCGTTAAGCACGTTTCCACGCCCAATTCCAGCTACATCTTCATCTGGTACAGCCCGAGCTTGTACGTATTGGTACTGCACATCTACAGACCAGTCGCCTTCACAAATTACATCACCGAGTGTGAAACCTGCGTACCATGCAAAGTTATCACGCTTGTGGCGATGCTTGCCAGAATCTGTCTGCTCTTGAGTAGCGAAGATAGGTTGGTGTTTACGTGCAGCTGTGTTCCACAATACAGCACCGTAGACTTGAGCTGGTGCGTAAAGCATTTCTGGATCTAAGTGATAGTAACCAGTGAACTGAGATACACAGAAATTAGAGCCACGTGGGTTGCTTACTTTGCAACGGTTTTTTCCATGGTTATTCCACCAGTGTTTTTTCCAATCGATAAAGGAGTATTTAAAGTCAACACCTGAAGCATAAATATCGAGTAAGCCAACTTCACCTATAAATGCAGCATGGCTAGCTTTTTCGTCTACAATAAAGGCACCTAAATGAACATACCAATCAGCAAAAAACTCGGAGTTGCTGTCGTATTTTACTAAGATACCATCAAAACGGTTTAGAAATTGAACGCTGGAATCAAAGACTGTGTAAAGAGGACGACGACCAATTTCAATATCAAAACGGGCACCTTCGTTGGTGTAAAGGTTATAACCTAAATAAGCTTTTCTAAGGTTGATTGAATCGCCAAATCCACTTCCATGTAGAGCTTCTGAAGAAGTTGCACAATCTACTCCATCAATACCCGCAGAGTTATCAAATTGCAATTGAACTACGCCCCATGTGCTGTCGGCAGAATATTCAACAGTGAGGTTTGCTTCCATGTCATAGTCATCGCGAGGAATAAGCTTCCAATCTGCTTCATTCCCTGGATAATTTTCTGGAATAGTTGTCGTGCCACGTAACTTGTGGTGGTCACGCTTTTCTTGCATGTGTCTCCACTCTGTACGAACGTCGCCAGAAACTGTCAAGTTGCTTGCTTTTTCAGCAACGTTGATTGTGCGCTTTGTATTGATGTAATCTAGCAAAGCATCCCAATCTCTTTCATTGAGTTCATCGTTAAAGCGTGCTTCGTCGCCAGTTTTATCGTTAGCTGAATCTGCATAAATTGCAGAAGAAGTGAAACCTAGAGCTACCAGTAATGGCAACAAATACCTAAAAAGTTTCATGATTTTCTCCATTTTTGTTTGTTGCTAAGTTCTATTCAAATATTCTTTGCTAATCCCACCAAATTGTACTTGTAAGCGACTCCTGGGCTGGTCTCTTATTTTATCCCTTTATTGACACGAATCCCTATGACGGGCTAAGGGCGTATATAAGATTTAGTACATTTTTTGTAAATACAATTTGTAAAATTCCTTTTCGCTTTCGTAGCTAAAGCAGGCAATCTCGCTTTGGAAGCGACTGATTTAATTCGGTTGCGATCCTTGCTTTTTACCGTTCCCTTACAGGGGAAGCTTATGCTTAGGCTGATGTAAAGCCAAAAACGACTGCTCGTTGCTAACGTTTTACTGGATTTGAGGAGATTTAGTCAACATCTATTATGTTTTAATGCATTTTAAGTTGTCGAAAAAGACTATAGGTTGCTTTGTTCTTTTTAAGCAGTCTGCTCGCAAGCTATTGTAAATCAGAAGCAAGCTAACTCTTTCGAATTATTTATAATATTCGTAAGGATGGTTGTAAATTCCCCAAGATAAATCTCTGCGACTCCCATCTAGCCATTTATCCCAACTTGCCATAGGAGCCCCCGAGCTCCCAATAGGATCGACCCGCCACAGCTCTAATTTGTCTGTGCCTGGGTTAATCACAAACCCAAATTCTTCTTTTACCCAGTTAGTATCCGCAAACATAAAAGGAGCGGGGGTCGCATAGCCTAGCTTGCGTGCAACCAAACTAATTTCCTTGTGATAATCGATCGGAAAAGCTGTTTTCTCAGTAACCAAGCAAATTAAGCTTTTACAAATCTCTCTTAAAAGGTGGGCTGTTAGATAAGCGTAACTCTTACGCGTTAGGATATTTAAGTTAGCTACGGCTTTTTTGATTTCCTCTAAAATTCCAGACGAAAATCCCGGCAATAAATTCACGATTTCTAAAGCACGCTCTTCAAGTTGCTCGCGAGGGAATAAAGGAAGCCAGCTATACAAATAGCTATCTAATTCTTCTGGCAAAAGGGCTGGCTGATTCCCTCTTTGTAAACTTCTATCTTTTTCAAAAGCACTTGCGATCAAATTTCTTAGCTCAGAAACACTTTTTCTTCCATAAAGATGCGCACATGCCTTTCGAAAATAATGGCGATAGCTAGGGGGGATTTTTTGTGCAATTAGCTCTACTAAAACTTGAACAGCCTCTTCTTCTAAAAGGAGTTGTTCAGTAAATGCTTGAGCAGGCTTTAAAAATTGATCTCTAAGCCAAATATAGGTATAGGATTCGTCTCGCCAGGCTTCTTTTAAACGATCAGTGCCTGGCTTTAAAAGAAAGGCGTGTGTTGGCGAATGCATCAACAGCGATTTATTGGAATTCTGTTCGAATTCATCTTGAATTTTAGGAGGTAATTGCTTCAAGGTTTCAACCAAAAAAACAAGGAGTTCCATAGGGTTTTCTACCCACCGAGAAACCTCAGAAGGCTTTTGTTCTCTCGCAAAGTAGGCGCTAACCAGCGTACTCATCGAGCCACCCGAAGTATAGACCCATGGCTTTTTCTCAATTTTATCTAAATGATCCAAAGGATTTTTAACTATTTTAGTCTGATGAGCTGTTGCCATTCGATAAAAAGCTGTCTCTAAAAATTCACGCGTGCGAATGTGGCCAACTACAGCTGAAATCATTTCTGAAATGTCTCTCTCCAATCCCGAGGCTAGAGGATTATTTTGAATTTCGCTCTCGGTGGCAATGAAAAAAGAAACAAGGGCCTCAATAAATTCGTTTTGATCTTGGATGAGCGTCCATTGTGACGTATTGCTTCTCCCATGTTTAAATAGAAGCCGAAAGCCCGCCGGGCTATCATCATAAGGGCCCGTGGTCACATCATGCATATCGGCATCATAGACTTCTTGAAAATAGGAGGGAAATAGCTCATCGTACATTTCAATCAGCTCATTAAAAAGCTGAGCCAGCTGCCGAGCTTTAGCATGCATTTCATCCCTAAGTTCTTGTAAAACGTTCAGCTCGTTAACTTTACTTTGATATTCCACTTTCATCCACTTAACTTCTTGTTCTGTCGAAGCGCGCCCGATCCGTTGTTCTAAGTATTTGACTTGCGAAAATAACATTTCATACTCAGTTTGACGATCCTGGACTGCCTGATTGCATTCATCTAGTTTCTGTTTAATCATCTGATAAAATCGCTCTCCTATTCCTCCCGGTTCTTCCGGGGCAAACCCCAAGCTCGAGTATAAATTCCAGCGAGTAAAATGGGCTTTTGTTTCCGCAAAAGAAGCTAAAGTAAATTCCCACGATTTCAATAAAGCATTATCTGTTAAGGCCTTAAAAGCACTTCTTGCATTTTCAAGCTTAACAAAAAAATGGGCGCACGCTTGATTTTTTGAGACTTTGGCAAGCCCCCCGGAAGGCATACTTTGAATCAATAGATCGGTATAAAGCATCCCTTTTGAGCGGTTTGCATAATCGTTTAAGTCTTGTTGCGTCAGGCCTAAGTGCCCTAAGAGAGCCTCATAAATTAAATCTTCGGCAGAGATCAAAAAGTAGGGGAGATTGCCTTTATAATTTTTAAGAATTTTTTGAACGGCTTGCTTTGTTTTTTGGATTTTTGATTTTAAAGATAGGCCTGCTGAAACAATGTCAGCATTTTCAAAAGCGACCAATAACCCCGGAGAAAGCCAAAATTCAAAATCTTCGGCCACATTTCTGAGGATTAAAAACTGCCTTCTTAGCTCACCAGCTCCCCAACTTGTACTCAGAGGGGCGGAATATTCTATCCCTCCAAATGTGCGTTTTAACCTGCCGGTAGACAGAATCTCTTTGAGGTCAGTTAAAAAAAGTTTAGGCTGCTCATCATGCACTAAAATGGCAGGAGCAGTCGCAAAACAAGATCCCACATTTTGACGCAAGTAACACATCCAGGCGGACAAAGCTGCACGCCGCGCATGGGCATCCGTGATAGAGATGTTTGAAGGGAGTTGAAGTGTATCGCGAATGATCTGATCGGCAAATTTATGCTGGTAAGGGCGACTGATACTTTTCAAGGCAAGAGATAGCTCTTTGTCGGTTAATAGAAGAGATAAAACATGCAGGATATGCTCTTGCCTTTTAGCATCGTATTGTCGATGGGGGCCTAAAGAATATAAATAAGTCTTAAAAAGCTCCATTAAAGGGGAAATGAGCGAAAAATTAATTTCTCCCTCGTCATTGATCAATAAATTCGCCAGCCTTCTTGTGCGCAAAACATTTCTAGCCGAGCAACTTTCTTGAAGGGAAGAGCGATCCATCCGACGAGATAATTCTTCATATTCTTCTGCACAAACACGCTTTAAATTATCCCCATCTTTTGCATCGTTATGTTGCCTAATTTTTGTGACAATCGCAAATAAGTTTTGGAATAAACGTGGATCTTCTAAGGAGGCTTCAAGCTGTAAAAAGAGTTGTTCAATTTTATTTGAATCCACAAGTTCCTCTCTAATTTAGATCCCTTTCGAATTTCTTTTTCTTGTAGATTTTTAAAATTTGTACAAGTTTTTTGTCTTACTTTTTAGCTTATCCGACTGAGGAGGACAAAAAGCAAGGCGGAAAAAAGTTGGGGTAAAGACAAGCAAGATACAGAGACTTCGAAAAAGCTCCCTTGACTATTGCCGAGTATACAATCTAAGGATTGTTTGCAATCAAGCTTTTTAAACAAAACAATCGGATATAATGTGGAAATCCGCTAAAATCACAATTCAACTTTTTCAATGCTATTTTGAGGAAAATTATATCATGTTCGTGAAGGTCAGTGGAACAAAAGTATCAGAAGTGGAGTTGCCAGAAAAAAGCACTGCAAAAGAGCTTGCAGATAAGCTTCACTTAAACGGCCCTAATCAAGCTTTAGGCGTAAACGTAAATGGCAAGGCTGTTGATTTAAGTTATGCCTTAAAAGCAGGTGATACGGTTACGTTTTGGTCATTCGATGATCCCCAAGGAAAAGAAGTTTTTTGGCATACGTCTGCTCACGTGCTTGCTCAAGCTATTTTACGCTTATGGCCGAATGCCCAACCAACCATTGGCCCTCCCATCGAAAATGGTTTTTATTATGATTTTGGAAACTTAACGATCTCCGATCAAGATTTCGAAAAAATCGAAGAGCAGATGCGTCTAATCATTGAAGAAAACCACCTTTCCAAAAGAGAAAGCTTTGCAAATAAAGAGGAAGCACTTAAAGCATTTGCCCACAACCCTTTCAAAGTGGAACTCATCGAAAGCTTTCCAGAAGGGGAAGCACTTACGGGTTATCGACAAGGGGAGTTTTTCGATTTATGCCGAGGCCCTCATTTATACAACTTAGGCAAAATTAAAGCTCTTAAAGTGCTTAAAACCTCAGGCGCCTACTGGAGAGGAAACCCTGAAAACGCGATGTTAACACGCATCTATGCGATCACCTTTCCAGATCGAAAGATGTTAAAAGATTATTTAATTTCAGTGGAAGAAGCAAAAAAACGAGATCATAAAGTTTTAGGCGTAAAGCTCGATTTATTTTCTCTAAAAGAAGAAGCGCCGGGAATGCCATTTATCCACCCGAAAGGCACTATTGTTTGGAATGAATTATTGGCCTACTTGCGCCAATGTTTAGATGAAAAAAACTATATTGAAATTAAAACTCCAACCATGATGACCCGTGACCTTTGGGAATTATCTGGGCATTGGAGTAACTACCGTCAAAATATGTTCACTTCTCAAATTGAAGAACGAGACTTTGCCATCAAACCGATGAATTGTCCCGGTTGCATGCTTTACTATCGCAGTCAAATTCACAGTTATCGCGAGCTTCCTTTAAGAGTAGCAGAAATTGGAAATGTGCATCGTTTTGAACCCTCAGGCGCTTTATCAGGCCTTTTTAGAGTGAGGAGCTTCCATCAAGATGATGCCCACATTTTTATGAAACCAAGCGATATTCGTAGCGAAATTTTGAATGTTCTTAACTTAGCCCATGAAATTTACTCTACTTTTGGACTGACCTATCGCCTAGAGCTATCTACCCGGCCAGAAAAAAACACCATTGGCACAGATGAGGAATGGGCCATTGCTACTGAAGGATTAAAAAACGCATTAGATGAAACCGGACGGCCTTATCGCATCAATGAAGGGGATGGGGCTTTCTATGGGCCAAAAATTGACTTTCATATTCAAGATGCTATCAACCGTACTTGGCAGTGTGGAACTATTCAGCTTGATATGGCACTGCCCGAAAAGTTTACCTTGGAATATACGGCCGAAGATGGGAGTCGGCAACGGCCTGTTATGATTCATCGCGCCATATTTGGATCTATTGAACGTTTCTTTGGAATTTTAATTGAACACTTTTCCGGTCGCTTTCCTTTATGGATTAGCCCTCTGCAAGTTCGGTTAATACCCGTTGCAGATCGGCACGTGGAATATGCGAGAACCTTGCGCAAACAATTTAAAGAAGCAGGCTTTCATTGTGATATCGATGAATCTAATGAATCCGTTAGCAAAAAAGTAAGAAATGCGCAACTCTCGCAAATCAACTATATGTTAACCGTGGGAGATCAGGAACTCCAAAATCAAACAATCAACCTTAGAACGAGAGAAAATGCGGTTTACGGAGAAATCAAGCCAGCGGCATTGATTGCCTCTATGCTTGAGGAGAAACGGACCCGAGCCTTGATTTCCCCTTACCATAAATAAACGTTATACTGCTAACATTTGTTTTTGATTGATCTGAGCTAAAGACTATCTCAATCAAATAGTTGGCAGTATACCTTGACAAGGTTAAACTTATCTGTCTGGAGGATTATTTCTTCACTATGCCTAAGATCATTGCGATTAGCAGCTTTAAAGGCGGCACAGCTAAAACATCGACAGCTTTACATTTAGGAGCAGCGATGGTGAAATATCATAAAAAAAAAGTTCTATTGATCGATTTCGATGCTCAAGCTAATCTCACCACAGGTTTGGGATTTGATCCCGATGAAAACGATAGCCTAGCACCTGTTTTACAAGGAAACAAAGCATTAGCTGAAGTGGTACTTCCGACATGTATTACAGGCTTGGATTTAATCCCCGCTGATACGTGGCTAGAGCGAGTAGAAGTCACGGGAACGTTAGCCACTGATCGCTATTCCCACGAAAAACTGCGCACTATTTTACTCCCTTTAACATATGACTTCATCATCATTGATACTCCTCCTTCTTTGTGCTGGCTAACAGAATCTGCTTTAATTGCAGCCGAGCATACCCTAGTCTGTGCAACCCCCGAATTTTATAGCATCAAAGGGCTAGAAAGATTATCTCAGTTCGTTGAAAGTCTTAGTCAACGCCACCCTTTATCGGTATTAGGAGTAGTTTTGTCATTTTGGAATGCTCGTGGAAAAAGTAATAAAGCTTTCCTCGAAGTCATTGAGAAAACTTTCCCCAAAAAACTCCTTAAGACAAAAATAAGGCGCGATATTAACGTTTCTGAAGCCTCTATTTTCGGAAAGCCCCTTTTTGAAACGATGCCAACAAGCCGGGCTGCAGAAGATTATCTAGCAATGTCAAAAGAGTTGCTCAAAAGACTTTAAATTCTCATGTAAAACAGCTTTACATGGTAAAAAAAATAACCTAAAGAGAACGCATATGGCGAATGTTAATGCTCTATTAAGTGAACGGTTGAATCCAAATCGTCAGTCACCAAAGATGGCTAAAATGGCTCAAGCTTCAGCCACCGGCAATTTAACGAGCTTTTCTGGCATTTTTAGCATTTCCGACCTCTCCGACCCAGAAAAGCAATTGCTTGAGAAAATCTTGGAAGAATACACCACAGGCGAACAAAATCCTGCGCAGGATCTTCCTAAGCTAATTCAGCTAACATCCGAAGTTAAGGCAATTAACACTCAAGCAATTATCCTACATGGCGAAAGAATTAAAAAAGCGCATGATATTTTAATTCAATACAAGGAAGGAGCTTTTACAACTTGGTTAATCGCCACCTATGGAAATAGGCAAACTCCCTATAATTTCATGCAATATTATGAACTTCATACCAAGATCCCTAAAAAGCTGCATGCTTTGATCGATTCCATGCCAAAGCAAGCCGTTTATACTTTGGCAAGCCGAGAGGGAGATTTCGAGAAAAAGCTAGAATTTATCGAAACATACCAAGGGGAGACAAAAACGGAGCTTTTAGCCAAAATTCGTAGCTGGTTTCCCCTTCCTGATAAAGATAAACGGCAAACAAATGTGAAAGAAATTTTAATCCAGGGCTTAACTCGTCTGCATAAACTAGTGAAACACCATGCTTTCCAATTAACACGCACAGAAAGAAATCAAATGCAAGAGCTTATTGAACAACTTTCTATTCAGCTTAACCAAAAAATAACTCGATAAAATAAAAGGGGTTTCAACTAGGAATAGTGCCCATGAATTAATAGGAAAGCCTAATCATGAATTTGAAAAAAGCTGGGAAAAGGCTAACTCTCATGAAAAGAAGCTAAAACCGGCCTATAGGCGCGCAGAATAGCGATTTCCAGCTAAACGCTCGCCCCTTTCCACACTTTGGGTGAAATTATGAAGGCCCTTTGAGGGAATGTATTAAAGAATTGAGAAAAACCTTGCTCCGTTCTTGTTATCTACGGCCCTAGGTTTTCGCTGTTTTCCATTGGCTGGCACGCCCCCTTCGTTCTTCCCAGGGGCTTGAAACCTCGGCAAGATGCGTCAATATCGGCGCCATGCCATTGTGGGGCCATAATCCTAGATTAAAAAATGGGGAAGAACGAAAACCAGCGTTGAAACGCTCAAAATTCTTTTAAAGTTTTTGTAACTCTGCTAATCTAACGCTTAATAATTTTATAAGGAGCACGATTATGCAAACCCTTACCATGGCTTCCATCCATTATTCGCCCATGCAACGCTATCTCCAAATCGTGGGGAGTTCTTTTCTTTTAGCGCTTAGTGCCCAAATTTCAATCCCTCTTCCATTCAGTCCTGTGCCTTTAACTTTACAGACCTTAGCCGCTCTTTTGATTGGAGCTAAGTTAGGACCTATTAATGGAGCCTATGCTGTCATGCTTTACTTAGCCGAGATTTGTTTAGGATGCCCATTCTTAGCTGGTGGCATGGCAGATCCTACTGCTATTATAGGATTAAAAGGAGGCTATCTGGTGGGAATGGTGGTTCAAGCTTACCTCATGGGTTTCTTTGTATCCTCTCGTCGATCTTCCTTACAAGTATTCGCAGGAGGATGCATTGCATGCCTGATACAACTCTTTTTAGGAACTAGCTGGCTTTCTGTTTTTATCGGATGGGAAAAATCCCTTCTTTTAGGTTTTGTCCCTTTTATAATGGGAGAAATGGGGAAAGCTTATTTCGTATCCAAGCTGGTTAAAAATAGTTGATCTTTAGCTTGCTTGAATGGCTCTTCAAAACATCTTGAAAGAGACCTAAATTACCTTTAGTTCTCAATTTGCATCTTTTGATAGGGGACGCAATGGGAGCCATCTGTAGTCCCGTCTATAAGCCTAAGCTGTAAAGTTACGCTCCCTTTATGCCAAAAATCTTGTCAGCTAGAATAGGAACGTGTGTATATGGTTTATATTGCCAGCTGTAATCCTATAGGCTAATAGCTCTTCTTTTGAGTACCTGCTGCAGGTAATGCGTTTAAGATGGCAAATTTGTAGTGAGGAGGAATCCATAAAGGAGATGCCTGTGCGCTTTCTTTGCCAGTAAACACAGTATGCTTAGCTGTTCAGGGCTTAGCCTTAAGGGTGCTTTTTGACAATCCTATTCTAGGGTCTGCTGCAAGAGTCATTCTGTCTTTTAGAGATAGCCTTTCCGCCCCTTTTATCAATCGATTTTTCTCCGGAATTTGCTATAACTTCATGAGCTTGCCTTTAGAGCTTAAAAATATGGCTTTAGCAGAAGCTTCAATATTAACAGCTATTGGGGTACTAAAAGTGGCCTTACTTATTTTAGCCGTAATTTAAATTGCTCCAATTTCTTCTTATGCACCTACAGGTCTTGCTTGCTATAAATTTTGGCAAATTTGTTTCTTTGTTAAATATCAAAGCCTGGAAAAACTCCTTCCTTTAGGACGAGAATCTAAAGCGCGAGCATGTTGCGTCTCCATGTTATCTAGCGAGCGCTGTAAAAACTCAATTACCAAACCCATCCCAGCAGTTGAAGGTCAAAGCACTTTTGATAAATGCTTTCTAATGCTTAGGATAATTCTTTTTCGAACCATTTGCCAGGTGTTAATGAATTGGCTAGCATTAAATTCTTCCCAAGGGAAAGCCCCGCATGCACCCAGCCCACTATATGAGTTTTTTTTGAATGCCTACCGGTCTTTTGGCTCAGCTAGCAAAGAAATGGGGAAACAAGCCCTCTAAGCCTATTTTCAGTATTAAAAGCTAAATAGGGGGGCCCATAAGCTCATCTTTACGGCATTTAGCCATTTTTCTTCCGATAGAACCTATACAGGCTATTTCCCTTTATAAATAGAAAAAGCTATTTGAAGCCCATTCAAATTGCACGGATGGGGGAAAGAGGAAATGTAAAAATTTCCTCCTCTTCGAATCTCTTAATGGAAAATAATGGGGGTCGTTCTTTTTCCCACTAAATTTTTAAGGTTGCTTTCTGCCAGTTCATCTGCGATCAGATTGGTGGGCTTATTTTCTTTCTCAGAACGTTCAAAAATAAGGGAAAGCGTATCAAAAATATCATCGACTTTTTCTCTCGAAGCTTTGGGATCATACCCGCCCGGATGATATTCCGCAGCCGCATTAATGACCCCTCCCGAATTAATAATGTAATCCGGCGCATATAGAATATTTCGCTCAAGTAAAGGCCACCCATCCTCGGAGGTTCGGAGTTGGTTATTTGCGGCTCCCGCAATCGCTAGGCAACGCAACTGGGGGATGGTCTCTTCATTTAAAATAGCCCCAAGCGCGCAGGGGCAAAGAACATCGCAAGGCACCTCCATAAAATGAGCAGGTGGCACAGTTTTTGCTCCATATAAGAGGGCTAACTCTTTTAATTTAGGCTCATCAGTATCGGTCAAAATAAGTTCAGCTCCTTCCCAAAATAAAATATCCGCTAACTTAGCCCCTACGTTTCCTAACCCTTGAATCGCCACACGCCGCCCTGCCAAAGAGCGATGATTCCATAATTTTTGCGCTACCGCCTGCAAACCTCTGTAGACGCCCCGGGCTGTAAACCGACTGGGATCCCCGCTGCTTTTTTCTGAATCAGAAGCTGCCACATAGGGTGTTTTCAGACGTAAGATATTCATATCTTCTATCGAACTTCCCACATCTTCTGCGGCAATATAATTTCCTCCCAAGGAATTAAGAACTTCTGAAAAGGCATGCCATAAAGCCTCTGACTTATCTTTCCGTGGGTTGGCAATGATGACACTTTTTCCTCCTCCTAAACCGGTAGTGATGGCCGCGGATTTATAGGTCATCCCTTTTGCTAATCTTAAAACATCGTTTAACGCATCTTGGGGGGAATTATAAGGATAAATTCTTACTCCACCTAATGCAGGCCCTAAAGAAGAATCGTGGATAGCAACAAAACAATGGAGCCCACTTTCTTGATCAATTCCTTCCACCACGTGCTCATATCCTTGTACCTGCATCTTTTTTATTAAAACCATTGTATTCTAAACTCCCTCTTACTTGAGATATTTTCAAAACATCTATTTTGATCGGTTCGGGATTTTTTGACTACCTAAACACTCTTTAAACAAACCATAAAATAAGGTCCGAATCAAGCCTATTGGCATTCCTACGAACAAAAATTTCCTCTAGAAATTTATAAAAATTACCTTGATTTATAATTTCTAAACAAGTTAATCTGTGAGTCGGTTATTAATTTATTGAATCAAAAAAATGATATAAAAGAGGTCGCAATGACTAAGGTTGTCATCACCGATGAGATAAAAACGGCATTACTACACTTGCTCCAAGAAAATCCCCATGCCGATCTAGTGACAACCTATCTTTGCTATGTGGAAAAAAAGTTCAACCTTTCACCTGTTCTTTTTCCTAAAGAAAAAACCATTTTCCAGAGTACTGATCAAGCTGTCAACTTTCTCGAGAAAGAGGGAAAATTATGGCACGAAGCGGAGATCAAAATTGGATTTAATAATTTAAGCGTCAATGAAGCAACCAAGAAGGTTTACATTTGCCCCTTTACAGGTAAAGTTTTCGGCGATAACACCCATCCTAACCCACAAGATGCAATCTACGATTGGGTTTCTAAATGCCCTGAAAATACCGAAAGGGCGGGAGGGCTTCGCGTAAAGCGCTTTTTTGTTTCTGAAGATCCCGAAGTAATTCGCAGTTATATATCGAAAACCAAAACACGAGAATCTATTACAAAAGCGGTTTACTCTTCTGTGTTAAGTGGAAAGCTTTTTAGTACAAAGCAAGCTGTTATCCTTGATTTTGAAAAAAATTACTTAAAAAAACTTTCCCTCGTAGAAGTTCACAACCAAAACCGCTTTCAAATTGAAGAAAGCTTTTTAAACTTTATTCAAAAACAATTGGAAGAAGATAAGATTGCTGCTTTTGTGGAATCTCTAGTGGAAATTGAAGACTTTACTCCTTTTGTTGAGCAATGGGTTGAGTAACTATATAACAGCCTCTCCCCGCCTATTGAAGCTGAATTTATCGAACCCGCTAACCTCTCTGCGCTTAAGCCAATCTATTAGGTTTAACAATACTTGCTCGGCTACATCCATTTTTTCTTCAGCTTCAAAACATCTGGGAACTAAACAATTTCTCATGCCTTGGATGCCTTACATGATGGATTTATTTAAAACTCTCTCTTCTTTTTCCGAAGAGCAAACCATGCAATATGCTTATACATTCGGCCAAAGTCTTCCCTTAAACAGCATTGTTTGTTTTTATGGCGATTTGGGAGCAGGAAAAACAACCTTTATTAAAGGACTAGTAGCTGGAGCAACCAACTATATGCCCACAGAGGTGAATAGCCCTACTTTTGTCTATATGAATATTTATGAAGGTCAAAAAACGATTTACCACTTTGACTTATATAGGCTGCCTCACGCCGATGAATTTCTGGGGATGGGGTTTGAGGATTTGCTCTATGCGAATGGGATCTGTTGTATTGAATGGGCAGAAAGGATCCAGGCCTTAATCCCCCCCCACGCCATTTCAGTGGAAATTCAACATAAGGGGGAAAATAGGCGCAATATCGTCATCAAATCAGGAAAGCCTGCATGACATACTCCTTCAAAAATACCCATTTCATCACAACGGCTGTTAATCAGCAAAAATATCCGCTTGTGAAAAATGCAGCGGGTCATATTTTGCCCGAAATTGCAGTGGCAGGGCGCTCCAATGTGGGGAAATCAAGCTTACTCAATCATCTTTTTCAAGCTAAAAATCTGGTTAAAACCTCGAGCACTCCAGGCAAAACTCAAGCGTTAAATTTTTTCAACGTAGACAATAAGTTGGTTTTTGTAGACCTTCCCGGCTATGGTTTTGCTCAGGTTCCTATCGAAGTTCGCAAAAAATGGGGACCGCTCATTGACCACTACTTGCGAGAAAGGGAAAGCTTAAAACTGATTTTATTTCTGTTTGATATAAGACGATTGCCTAATGAAGATGACAAATTATTCTTAGAATGGGTCATCAAAAATCAAAAGTCCATGATTTTAGTTTTTACCAAAATTGATAAAGTAACCACTAATCAAAAGGTTGCTCAAACCCGCGCAATTCTTTCCGCTTTTGAAGCCGAAAATATCCATTATGCTTATTATTCGGTGCCTAAAAATTTGGGAAGAAAAGAATTAATTGCGATGATGAATGACGCTCTTGCAGAAGAGCATATGTAAGATGATCTTAAAAAATATAAAAAAAGTTTATTTATGACTTTGTTAGAAAAAGCAACCTTTGTCTGTATTGATTGTGAAACTACCGGCTTAGATCCTCACAATGATCGGATCATAGAAGTCGCTGTAGCTCGATTTACCTTCAGCCAAATTCTTGAACAATTTGAATCTTTGATAAATCCAGAATGCCCCATCCCCGAAAGTTCTATTCAAATTCACCACATCACCCCTGAAATGGTAGCTGATAAACCTTCCATTACTCACGTCATCCCACAAATTCTCGATATCATCCACTCTCATCCAATTGTTGGACATGGCGTTTTATTCGATATCGAACTGATTGCGTTGGCTGCTGAACGGGCAGGTATTCCCTGTTCTATTCGGCAAAATCCTTATTTAGATACCCTGCGTTTAGCTAGGCTTTATGGAGAAAGCCCCATCAATTCACTCGAGCAGTTACGCGTGCACTTTAATATTCAATTTGAAGGAGCCCACAGGGCGATGAGCGATGTTTTAGTGAACATCGAAGTATTCAAGCATTTAGCGAAACGGTATAAAACCATGAATAACCTTTTCCAGATTTTAGCCAAGCCCATCTTACTTAAATGCATGCCGCTTGGCAAGCATAAGGGAAGATCTTTAAAAGAGATCCCATTAGACTACTTAAAATGGGCTGCGCACAAAAATTTTGACCAAGATTTGTTATTTAGCCTTCGTTCCGAACTGAAACGAAGAAAACAAGGTAACTTATTTTTACAATCTGCAAGCCCTTTTTCCGATTTGTAAAAAAATACAAGCGTAAAATTGTCCATACTTGCGATACTGTCTAGCATATGTATTCTGTAAAATTTAAGAATAGCATTCCGGAGCCGATATGGTGGAAAAAAAACTAACAAATTATCCCGCAAAGAATACTTTTGAAGTCAAAATTGGCCTTGCTGAAATGTTAAAAGGGGGAGTGATCATGGATGTCACGACACCTGAACAAGCCAAAATTGCAGAAGATGCAGGTGCTGTTGCTGTGATGGCGCTTGAAAGAATCCCAGCCGATATTCGCTCTCAGGGTGGAATTGCACGCATGTCTAATCCTGAATTAATTCAAAAAATTCAAGAGTCAGTTTCCATCCCTGTCATGGCAAAATGTCGTATCGGCCATTTTGTGGAAGCCCAAATTTTAGAAGCTCTCTTCATCGATTTCATCGACGAAAGTGAAGTGCTAACCCCCGCGGATGAAGAAAACCATATTGACAAAACCCCTTTTAAAATCCCTTTTGTCTGCGGTTGTCGCAACCTCGGCGAAGCTTTGCGCCGCATAGGCGAAGGTGCCGCTATGATTCGAACAAAAGGAGAAGCCGGCACGGGAAATATAGTAGAAGCTGTGCGTCACATGCGAGCCCTCATGCGCGAAATCCGCTTATTGACGATGCTTGATCCTTCTGAATTAATGGCAGAAGCTAAAAAAATGGGCGCCCCCTTTCACCTTGTGCAGCAAGTGGCTAAAACAGGTAAGCTACCTGTTCCAAATTTTGCTGCAGGAGGAATTGCTACTCCCGCCGATGCAGCCTTGATGATGCAGCTCGGGGCTGAAAGTGTTTTCGTAGGCTCGGGGATTTTTAAATCGGAAGATCCTCCCCAAAGAGCTAAAGCCATAGTGGCCGCCACCACCTATTATCATAATCCTGAAATGTTAGCTAAGATTTCTATGGGGCTTTTAAGCGCTATGGAAGGTTTGGAAATCCAGCAAATCAAAAAAGAAGAATTACTTGCATACAGAGGTTGGTAATTGATGAATTCACCGATCATTGGGGTATTGGCATTACAAGGAGCATTTGCAAAACATCGGGAGATGTTACATACGCTTTCTATTCCCACAAAAGAAGTTCGAACCCCTCAAGATTTGCAAGATTGCGATGGACTTATTATTCCTGGAGGGGAGTCTACGACTATCTCCAAGCAAATCGATTCTATCCATCTTCACGAATCTATTCTAGAATTTGCCAAAAAAAAACCCTTATTTGGGACATGTGCAGGCTTAATTTTGATGGCTTCAGAAATTGACAAAGGGGAAATTAATCCTTTGCGCCTTCTCGATATTTCGGTGCAGCGAAACGCTTACGGGCGGCAAATAGAGTCGTTTGAAACTGAAGTGGAAATTTTTCTGGGGAAGTCCAAACAAACCTTTTCAGCTATTTTTATCCGCGCTCCCTTGATTAAAAGCTATGGAGCGCAGGTGGAAGTGTTAAGCAGTTTTAATAACACTCCTATTCTTGTTCAACAAGGGCATCACCTAGCAGCCACGTTTCATCCAGAGCTTTCTCAACATACTGCAATTCATCGCTACTTTTTTAAGCTCGTGAAAGACTCGGTTGCTGCAAAAAATTAACCTATATTTCGGGTATGGCGTAGCAAAGGATTTTGACCTTCTGAGAAGGTTTTCGCAGAAATAATTTCTCGCCATTTAGGAGAAAATCCTCTTTCAGTTAAGTTAGAAGAGGCTGAAGAGCAAAAAGAAAAACTTACGTTTTAAGCTAATAGCTAACTTTCTCAATTCATTTGAATTATACGCCTCCCTTTTTTATGATGTTTCCTATTGCCATCTTCACAAAAGGAAGCTTCCCCTTGCGCATCTTAATTATTTCTACCTTCTTTCCTCCACTTAATTCCATAGCATCCCTTAGACCTTATTCATGGGCAAAATTCTGGTCAGAAGCTGGGCATGAAGTTTCCGTTTTAACCACCCAAAAGCCCTCTTTTAAAAAGACTTCTCTTTCTTTAAAAAACACGGGCTTTCAGGTGCATGAAATTCCTTATCTCAGGTTTTTGGACAAGTTTAAAAAAGATTATCGCCCCAATACAACCTCTTCAAACAAACCTCAAGAGGCTTTTTCATTAAAAAGGTTTCTTGCAAGCAGCTTTCAGAAACTCCGTTCAAAGACAGGAATTTTTAATGCTTGTCGGATGCCTGATTTTACCGATCTTTGGATCAGGCCCGCTTATAAGTTCATTGCAAAGCAGGGGACGTGGGATCTTATTGTTAGCACATCGGGGCCCTATGCCGTACATGTGGTGGCGCAAAAATTAAAAAAGCAAGGATTAGGAAAAAAGTGGATCGCGGATTTTAGGGATTCTTGGAGCGATAATTACATTTATCCCGGCATCTTTCCTTTGAATCATATAGAAAGCTGGCTAGAGCGAAAACTTATGCAATCAGCCGACCTTATTACCACCGTTAGCACACCTTTTGCCAACGATTTTGAAAAAAGGTATCCTCACAAAGAAGTTCTTACCGTTGAAAATGGATTTGACTTAAGCGACCGAGAAACACTTCCCCAAGACTCTATCTTTCCAGAAGATGGCAAATTTCGGATTGTGCACACCGGCTCTATTTACTCGGCAAAAAGAGATCCTTCTCCTCTTTTTCAAGCTATTGCAGACATGCATAAAGACCCCATCGAGCGACAACTTTTAGAAAAACTTGAAGTGATTTTTGTGGGAGAACAATTAGGCAATTTGCCTTCCCTTATTGAAAGCTATCAAGTTTCTGAATGGGTTAAAAATTATGGCATGCGAAAGCGAGAAGACGCTCTTCGGATGCAAAGAGATGCCCATGCGCTTCTCTTCCTGCCGTGGACCGACCTAGATTTCCCTGGAGTTTTAACGGGAAAAATATTTGAATACTTATTTTCCGGTACGCCAATTATTGCGGTAGGGGGAAGGGGCCTCGAGCAATCTCAGCAGCTTATCTTGGATGCGAAAGCGGGAAAAATTTTAGAAAATGCCCAAACAATAAGAAGCTATCTGAAAGAAAAATTAAACTCTGTACGGAAAGAGCCCATTCAGCCCTTACAGGCGATTTTGGCTCAATACGACCGCAAATGGCTGGCTTTAAAACTTCTTGAAAGAGTGCAAATATGAATAAGGTAGCCATCATTCTGGTGACTTATAATAGTCAGTTGCATCTTCCTAAAGCCATGGAGTGTTTAGAAAAACAAAGCTTGCAGCCCACCCAAATCATTATTGTGGATACCGGCTCCACAGACAAAAGTTACCTACTAAAATATCAGAAAAATCCTGTAGTAGAGGTTGTCTATGCGCCACAAGATGCGGGCTTTTGCGTAGGCAATAACATAGGCTGGGAAAAACTAGCAGCAAGCATTGAATATGTGTTTTTCCTAAATCCCGATGCCTTTTTAACAGAGTCGTATTTAGAACAAGCCGTATGCATTATGCGAAATCCCTCCCATCGTGCATGTGGAGCCTTGACAGGGATTACCTTGAGATACGACATGCAGAACAATCGTTCCACAAGCATCTACGATACGACAGGCATTTTTAAAACATGGTATGGCCGGTGGTATGATCGCGCGCAAGGAGAGATTTACGAACCAGGACGTTTCCCTACGATTGAAAAAATTCCGGCCATCTGTGGAGCTGTTTTGTTTTGTCGCAAAAAAGCCGTAGATGCCGTTTTAATTTCTAATAAAGAGGTCTTTAACAGTAATTTTTACATGTATAAGGAAGATATCGATCTTTCTTTAAGGCTTCAAAAGAAAAAGTGGCACCTTCTTTTTCATCCCGATCTCCTGGCTTACCATTGCAGGGGATGGACCCCTCGCCGCCAAAATATGCCTCGAAAAATGAGGCTTTATTCTGCTCAAAATGAGCTCAAAATAAACTTTAAGCACTCTTTTCCTTTTGGAGCCGCCTATTCCTTTTTAAAATATTGCGCAGTTAAGTTTTTTGACAAATGAGATCATCCCATGCACCTTTTTGATAGAAAAACGACTTCCCTTCTCCTTCTTTTCTGCCTACCGCTCCTTTTTTTCCCCAAAATTAATCTGCTTAAATTTTCTGAAAAAGAGACAGCAGGAATTCGTTTAGATGACGTGGTTTTGCTGGCTACTTTTTTTCTTCTTTTTTGGGCTCGTTTTTCCCTAAAACATACCTTATGCCAGTTTGAGAAGTGGTTATTGACCGTAGTGGGATTTTCCCTTTTTTCTTTTTTTTGCAACCGCTTTCTTGTTTTTGCTGGCAATTTGCACGTTCACTCTAAAATATTTTATTGCGTGCGCATTCTAGAATACGCCACCTTTTTCTACATCGGATGTTTTGCGTATAATTTGTTGAGTGAACGGAAAATCATTTACGGATTTCTTGTCTGGAATTTAGCTATCATGGCGATGCAAAAAGTGGGCCTAATTGGAGGTTTTAGCTCCTCCGGTTATGGAGAAACCAGCTATCGAGTCACAGGCATAGCCTCTTTCCCTTCAGAAATTGGGGCCATCCTTAATTTATTATTTGCTTATCTAATCTTCGATGAATCCACAAACAAAGGAATCCCTCTCGTCGTCTCGCGGTGGGTCAAGTTGCTATATCACAAGTGCGCCCTTTTTGCCCAATTCGTTATTTTTGCAGTTTTTATCATTTTTTCAGGCTCCAGGATAGCTCTAGCAGCATTGCTTGTGCCTTTTTTATTCAAGCTTAAAAATATGATTAGCTTTAAATCGGTGATCATCATTGCCAGCTTTTTGGGCAGCCTTTCAATTGGAATGGCTTACCTGGTGGTCCATACCGAAGGTTTGCGCAGTGATGGACTTCTCAGTTACAAAAACATTGAAATTGTGAAGCAAGTATGGGAAGAGATCGATGTTAGGTCAGAACCTGAGATTAAAAAGCTAGAGACAGAGGAAAAATTCGACCAAAGTTGGTGGATGCGGATGCATAAATGGTGCTACGCCTTGAAAATATATTTAGCCACGCCTTCCTGTTATTTACAGGGAATTGGACCTGGATTTGCCTTTCCTGCATTAGATGGGGGGTTTTTACGCATTCTTACTGAAAATGGCCTAATTGGAGCTTATCTTTATGCTAGATTTTTTATTTCCATCGGAAAGCAAAGTAAGCAATTAACCTGGATGGTGATTGTTTTTATGATTAATATGCTATTTTTCGATGTGTATCTGGCCTATAAGCCGATGATTTTACTTTTTCTCGTTTCTGGATACGCCTACGCAAGATCGGAAGAACAGCAGCCTTTAAATTTTAAACCTAAAGAAATTCAAGCTCTCAATTAGTTAAAAATTATAGCTTTCTTGCGCCCTACGTTTAACCGATCACCCTAGGATTCATCTCCCCAATAAGGTTTATGGGCAGTTAAGGGCTCTATATAAACTCTCCCTCCCTCGCGCGATCATCTATCGCTGGCAATAAAATCCTATTTTATTAACATAATTTTAGCTAAGCCAACTAAAATTATCTCCATGGATAAGGGAGTACCAAAATGTGCTTTTATAAATCTAATCCTCTCCCTACAGTAGAAACCCGCGCTTTTACTTCCGCTTTAGCAAGTTTTAAAAAATTGGAGCAATTACCCTCTATTCAAAAATCCCTCAAGCTACTTGAGGAAACTTTTTCTTCTCAGGTAAAGCTCAAGCATCCTCGCGATGTTTATCCTCTCTATCAAGCTCTTAATTTCGTGACAAACGAAGTCGCTAAAAAATCTCTTTACGAATTAAGCAATTCTTGGAGAAAAGTTTTAAAGGCATTAAATCATCGCCAGATTTACCGAAAAGGTTTAGGTCCAACTTACTTGGATACAACCATCGCCCAAAAAATTTTAACCCAAGGCCTTGCTAAATTGCAAAACTCCATCGCGATAACCTCTATGGATCTAAAAAATAAATCACAACTTCGCAAAGTCGTAAATTACTTATTGATGACCGACCGAGAAGCTTTTGGCGCTTGTTTTCAAAAGGGATTTTTCCAACATATTTTAAAATCGAAGAGGGTTAGATGCGTAGCAGCCTGCAATAAAAAAAATGAAATGGTAGGGATTTTGTGGGGCTTTTTAGCCTATTATCAAAACCAGCAGATTTTTCACTTTTGGGAGCTTTCTCGAAGCCCCTCTATGGCGCATATGGGTATAGCCAGAAAACTTATCGACTATGCTAAACAGCAACAGCGCGCATATCCTAAGCTGAAATTTGCGACGCTGCATGTAGAGGCCCAAAATTTGCGCGCCAAAGGGATTTACGCCAGAGAAAATTTTGCAGCTAATAGCGAGAAAGAACGTATAAAAGTTTTTATGGCAAATAAACTAGATTCTAGCTCAAATATTCCCCTGAAAGCTAAGGTTTCCAAAAAAATAGTGAGAAATTTTGTTCTAAACACCATTCCTTTTTATAAGCTCCTCTATTATGAATTGCTGCGTAGATGTGAATTAATTTGGAGAGCGTGTTGGTACAGATAAAAAAATAAGCCTCTCTCTTTAAAAGGGGAGAAGGGACTCTTTTACTTAGTTAATGTGCAATATTTGACATTGACTTGAAACAAAAAAGCACGTAAGATGTGATGCTTTATCAAGAGAGAGATCAGATGGACCTAGCTCAGAATAATTTAATTCGCTTTATTAATATCACCAAGAAAAAAGATGGCATTTTTGCTAACTTTAAAGCTAAAGGGGTTCGCGGTGGGGCCGTCTTTACAGCTTCTATTTCGGTTGATATTTCAGCAGCAGAAGTCCATCCCGCTGATCCTCTCGAAAAGATTATCGAAGAATGTGCTCGCATAGCCGTTCTGCAATTTAGAAACTCAGAGCTTCAATTTGAAGGTCTAGTTGCCCTTTAATTCATCTATCTGAGTGTAGCGCAGCTTGGCTAGCGCACTTGCATGGGGTGCAAGGGGTCGGAGGTTCAAATCCTCTCACTCAGATTCTTTTTTCTCTATATAAGCCATTCGTTTATCTAGCCTGTACACCTCTTTCAAAGCTTAAATAAGAATTCTTCACCTCTATCTTGTTTTGTTCAGGGGAGAGAAAGATCGACCATGCATAAGAAAAAATGGAATGTTTATTCCGATGAGGACAATTTTAGCCGCTTCTTAACAAAAAATTCGAAAACCTTCTGTGGAGGGAACATAATGATCTCTTGCTTAGCTTGTTCTAAGTGGCTTTTTAATGAGTTGCTAAATTTGGCATTCTGCTCAGACCACCCCAGCCGCTTAGATGGCGGCTAGGGCGGGTCTTCACGGCTCCCATATCGTTTCACTTTGGATTTACCAAAGTATCAGCTTAAAGCTTGATTATTACATGGGGGATGGAGCTATCAAACAAGAATTCAAACCGGCTTACCTCTCTTCTCATAAGCAGGGCTTAAAAATTGGATATCCATATCTTTGGAAGCTATTATTTTTTTCAATTTTTTTACCTCATTTGTAAGCTCCTCAATTTCCTTTTGAAGGGAGAGCCCTTCCTGAGTTTTTAATTCCATGATTTCATTTTTTTCTTTCCAAGACTTTCTTTCTTCTTCAAGTAAAGTGCGTAGTAATTCATTTTCAACTTTAAGATTTTCGGAAGCAGCTCTCTCTTGCAATAAAAATAATTTTTGTTCTTCTAATTGAAGGGCTAAAGGGTCAATTTTATCGTTTTCATCTAATGGTAATTCTTCAACTACAGGGAGTAAACAATCTAAAGCATCTTCTTGTTTTTCTTCTAAAATTGTTTTTACATTTCCTGGAATTCCATTGATAACTTCGATGCTTAGATCGGCTGTTCGGTAGAACGTTTTGTGGATTAAATCTTTATCTTTTATAGCTGCCGCTCCTATGAACAAAAAAATAGTCTCTCTATCTTTTATTTGGGGGCCATTAAAAAGCTTAATTAGCTCTTTGTAAAGGCTTGCTTTATCTTGAGGAATTAATTGATGCTGGTCGTAAACAAATTCTAGTAGCTCTTCAAGCTTAATACCTTTAGAACTTCCTATTAAATTTTTTAGATTATTAATTAGCATTTCGGCCTCACTGGTTCCCCAGAACCCATCTTTTAACCCATATGAAAAATTTCTTCCAACCTGCTGAGCAGTTAAACCGGCAATATAAGGAATTTCGTATAAAGTAGAGCACACTTGTTTTCCCACCTCTTGAACAGTAAGTCTTGCTTCTTGGCCTGCAGCTTTAATTATCATTTCCTGTCCAGCAAAAGCCTTTGAAAGGACTTCATCTGCAATAAGGCGAATTTCTTGACCTGTGTCTTTAATTAATAAACGCCCTTGTGAACCTAAATTGAGAACGACCCCATTTGCTTCTTCTCCCATCATTCTAATGAGATTTGAAGCTTCTTCTGAAGTCTGCTTGATAGTTGTGTGTACGACTTTTTCAGCTTCTTCAAGTGCTCCTCTTATGACTGTGAGGCTTCTAATTGAAAATTCCTCCCCCGCTTCATGAATAATAGCCTTAGCGTCTTTATTAGCCTTATCTAAGATTTCCTTTACTTCTCTTCCTCCCTGGGTGAGAATTTCGTGCGTTTCTTTTCCTACTAACTTGATAGTCGAGTTGACTTCTCGGCTGAAGGCAATACATGTTTTTCTAGCTTCTTCCCCGCCAAATTGAATAGTTTTTTGCGCTTCCAATCCGGCAGTAGCAAAAACAAGCTCTGCTTCTTTGGCGGCTTTACTTAGAGCTTTTTCTACTTGAAGTTCTAAAACTTTAGAAGTATACCTAGCTTCTATTCCTGCTAGTCCTATTATTTTTTCTGTTTCAGAGCTAGCCACCTTCAGTACACTAGTAGCCCCACTTTGTGCTTTATCAATCGATTGCCTGATCTCTCTTCCCATTTTGCTTAAAGTTTTATTGGCTGCAACCTCAGCTCTATCGATTGAGGCTCTTATCTCATTTCCTCCTACTTGTATAGTGGCCCTTGCTTCTGATCCTGCTTCTTCAATTAAATTTCCAAAAGCGCTTTTAGTAAAAAAGCTAATGACAGAGGGAATAAGTGATAAGAATCCTCCCCCTCTCAACCTTGGGTTAATGTAGAGCTTATAGCCTCCTTTTAAAGGATTTAGGTGGATATAGGTATCTTCTAAATAAGAAGCAAGCTTTCGGGCATCTTTTCGAATTTCCTTGGGAATGCCTACAATCCACTCTGCTGAAACTTGAGCTATCTGGCCATTTTTTTGAACGTAGGCTTGTAGCTCTTCTTTAGAATCTCTTGCTAATATCACTGCTCCTTCTGCGCTATTCCAACTCTTAACGATTTGTAAGGCAGGAAGGCGATCTGTTGCATGAGAGAAGAAAAGAGAAGCGATAAGAGAAAGATCCGCCTGCTTATCAGAGGGTAGAAGGTTCGCGGAAAAGTTATCCAAGCTTTTTGCTTTATAAGTTTGGCCGCTCTGTATAGCTTGGGAAGCTATCGTGGTCACCTCCAGTGAAGAGGTTTGAGGGGCCTGGGGAAGAGTTGGGGGTAAAACCAATGGATTGTTAGAGACAGAAGAAGAGGGGGTAGAAAATACCATATGAGCTCCTAATGTTGTGTTGATTTAAAGGGCTTTCATTTAATGAAAATATTTTTTTAGGCAAAAAAGAAAATAACCTCAACAAAAATTTATTTTTGCCCATTTCCGCTGAGCCATTTTCTTTTGCGTTAAAGCCTGCTCCGTAAATTACGTCTAAAAAGGCTGGGAGCCTATACAGTTGATTTTTGTTAATAGTTCTCTATTGCCTAGCAAAAAGCCAAATTCTCCTGAAGTGGGCTACGCCTCTTGTAGAAAGATACCTTACTCGCAATCAATGATAATAGCTTACAGATCAGTCGGAGCTCTCCTTTTTACAACAATACTTGCAACAGTTCTGCAGCCAATGCCCTCAATGGATAAGAGGTAATAATCCCTGATGAATACGAACATTTTTAAGGCAAAACTTTTATTAGATGGATCAACTCCATCTAAGCATTCTCTTAGATAAGTGTCAGAAGGCAGAAGAAAGCTTCAATTCAAACATCTCCCAGTTCTGGCATTAATTGATCTGAATGCAAAGGCATGTATGAAATATTATTTCAACTTTTTAAAATTTTTATGTCCTGCACTAGCTTGACAAAAACACATGAAAAATAAATTTTCGTTGTGTTTATTTTCTTTTTTATCTAAAAAATATTTTCACCAGGCGAAAGCCCTTTAAATCAACACAACATTAGGAGCTCATATGGTATTTTCTACCCCCTCTTCTTCTGTCTCTAACAATCCATTGATTTTACCCCCAACTCTTCCCCAGGCCCAACAAACCCCTTCATCAGAGATGGCCACGATAGCTTCCCAAGCTATACAGAGCGGCCAAATTTATAAAGCAAAAAGCTTGGATAACTTTTCCGCGGACCTTCTACCCTCTGATAAGCAGGCGGATCTTTCTCTTATCACTTCTCTTTTCTCCTCTCGTACAACAGATCGCCTTCCTGCCCTACAAATTGTTAAGAGTTGGAATAGCGCAGAAGGAACAGTGATATTAGCAAGAGATTCTAAAGAAGAGCTACAAGCCTACGTTCAAAAAAATGGCCAGATAGCTCAAGTTTCAGCAGAGTGGATTGTAGGCATTCCCAAGGAAATTCGAAAAGATGCCCGAAAGCTTGCTTCTTATTTAGAAGATACCTATATCCACCTAAGCCCTTTAGAAGGGGGCTACAAGCTCTACATTAACCCAAGGTTAAGAGGAGGAGGCAACGGAGATGGAAGCAGCTCCTCCTCATCCGCACCAGCCGCAGATAGGTTAGATAAGGAGGTCATCGATCTAATCAAAGGGGCTATAGAGCATGCGAAAAAGGCCCGCGAAAAAGATATTATCGCTTTAATTGGAAATACAGGCACAGGTAAGAGTACAGCGGTCAATCATTTGCTAGGAATCCAGATGAAATGGGTAAGAGAACGAGGAGGAGGCAATATTCAAGCCGCAAATCCAGAAGAGGAAATTGCTAAAATTGGCCATCGACCAGCCACCTCGGAAACGCTCTATGCGCATGTCTATGAAAAACCAGGCGAGCCCCTTATCTTCGCTGATTGCGGAGGATTTTTTGATACAAGAGGCGTTAATCAAGATATTGGAGTAGTAACCTCTTTAAAATTAACTTTAGAAAATGCGCGCAGTGTAAAATTAGTTTTATGTTTCGACTCTTCTACCATTCAAACGGATAGGGCTATTCATTTCTCTCAAGCTGTTAATTTAGCTTTGGGAACTCTTTTGAAAGATTACAAAAAATACGGAAACTCTATTCTTATTCTGTTTACCAAGCCTAAAGCAGACCCAAGTGGACGAATGTTTGATTCTCAAGTTGCGTATGAGCTCTTGGAGGAAATCATGAATGACCTACATGAAGGACCTCAGAAAGAGTTCTATAAATTTCTACTAAGGGACAATGGCAAATATCTATGTGTATGCAATCCTTTATCACCTGCCTCACGCGAGGAAAACCGCCATATTTTAAGCCAGATGGGTTCTATTCAAAATCCCCAAAATGCCTTTCAACCGGCTTATTCAGCACATTCGCAACTTAAGCTTTTGGAAGAAATGACAGCTATAGCTGTAGGCGGAAGCGAATTATATACCCGTTATTTTTACAATCGAGAAGCCATTGAAGGGTATGAAAAAGAAATTGCGAACTTAACGGCCAAAATAACAAGTATTCGCGCTTCTATTCAAACACTTGGAAATGGAGAGAATGATCCAGATGCCATTAAAGCAGCGGAACAAACGATTATTGAACAAAATAAAGATCTAGCTAAGCAACAAGAAGACAATATTAAGCTTCTTGAGGGCAAAATCGAAGAGATTAAGGCTAAAATCGAAGCTATCCAAGCAAAAATAGACCTATTAGATAAAAAAGGGGAAGAAGAAGAAGAGTATTGGAAAGACCGGATTGATCAAGAAGGGATCAATATTGAAAGCAAAACAACGATAATTGAAACCAATAAAAGATCGGGCTTTTTGGGTTTTGGGGGAGGAAGTAGTCGAAAAGAGACAGTTACCTCTACCGTAGACAAACGAGAAATTCATAGAGACTTTAATTACCGGGGGCCAGAAATCGCACGCATAGAAAAAGACCCTGCTGAAGGAAATTGTTGGTCAGAGGAAAACCAGACTGCGAATTCCTACTCTATCCATTATACCACAGGTAAAGGAGAAGCAGCTAGAGCAAGTGTTAAGGTATTTGTTAAAAACAAACATTTGCCTGAACACCTAACACAAAGAGGGGGATACGCTCAAGAAATTGCCACGGAGCAAGCAGAAATTAATAAATGTAACTTAGACATTGCTGAAGATCAAAAAAGGATTCATCAGGCTGAAAAGGCCATTACAGCCAAGGGAACCGTTCTAGAGAAATTAGCTCAGTATAAAAAGAGTGTAGAGGAACTCGAAGATTCTAAAAAGGATTTAGAGGAAAAGTTGCATGCTCGCCAAAAAGAAAATACAGAAGTAGAAGAAAAGATTCAGGGCCAAAAAGAGGAATTTGAATTTTTAAAAGATTACCTTGAACTAAGCCGTGATAACCAATTAAAAGCCAAAGAAATTATCGCTAAATTTCTTAGCCAAGATAAGGAATATGCGGAGGTAGGAAATGCATAATATTAATTGTTATCAACCAAGCCTTCAAACTGACTTGAATCCCTTTTTAACAGAAGGGATTCTCAAAACATACCGACTTTCCAAACATGAAAAAATAAAAATTATATTTGACGAGATAAAAGGAATGAAAGGGATTTGGGAAGAAGAAGGAGTGCAAAAAGAGATTCCTTTTTGGGATTTTGTTGGAATTCCTAAAAGCTTGCAATTTAATTTTTATAAGTTAAAAGAATTCTTAAATGATACCTATATTACACTTAATCGATCCCATGATCATCAATTAACAGTGTTTATCAAGCACCCCCTAAAGGGAGGAGGCAATAGCCATTCTAGCCATACGCAATCTCACCATACTCAGTCTCCTCCTCCTCCTCATAATACTGTAGTCAATTACAGCGCTGGATTCCCCATAAGAAATCTAGAAAAATCTAACCCACCTACCATTTTAGGCATTACCTTCGGGAAGTACATTAATGAATCTGGAGGGGTAGGACACTCCCATTATTCTGTCACTTATCAGTCCCCCTTAGCGGATCTTAAGCCATTTGTAAAGATTACTGTATGGAAGAAAGATTACTATGGTGCTGAACTTGGTAGATTGCGCTCTTTGAAGTCCACCACTGAGCAAAAAAAAAGCGCGGAAATAACCAAAAAAAGCCAAGTTGAAAAGGTTAAAAATAGCGTAAATTTAGCTTTGCAAGCCGTTGCAACCAACAAGTCTGAATTTCAAAGTAAAATCCAAGCAGAAAAGCAATTGTCAGATGAATTAAACGCCGTTAAAAACAAAGTCCAAAACCATGCAAACGCTCTATCTGCTTTACTCCGTGATTTTGAGCAAGAAAAGTCTACTATCAAAGCCTTGATCGAATTTATCCCCCTTGTCAATCGTATAGGCATGAATATCTTGCAGCCTATGCCTCCCTCTATCCAACAATTTATGGCTAGAGATACCTATCTTGATGCGCAGATTACGGGTGAGATTAATAAAGACCATCTTCTGGGAGCAACTGTCGTTTCTCTTAGTGAAATTATGGCAGCTGCTGATGCAGCCAAAGGAAAAGAGATTATTGCTTTGATCGGAAATACCGGTACAGGTAAAAGCACAGCGGTCAATCACCTCTTAGGACTAAAGATGAGATTTACCCGTGAAAAAGGGGGGATCATAGAAGTTGCAGAAGGAGAGCAAGAGATTGCTAAAATTGGTCATAGGAAATGTACCTCCGAGACTCTCTACACCCAAATATACAAACGGGAAGGGAGTCCCTTTACGTTTGCGGATTGCGGGGGGTTTTTGGATACCCGAGGTGTAACCACAGATATACAGGTAGCCGCTTCCTTAAAATTAACTTTAGAAAATGCTAAAAATGTAAAATTGATCTTATGTTTTGATTCTTCTTTGGTTGCAAGCGATAGAGCGATCCATTTTGGCAAGACTGTTAATCTAGCGTTAGGGACTTTTTTAAGAAATTATAAAGAGCATCCTAATTCGGTATTAGTTTTGCTTACCAAACCTACTATAGATCCAGATGGACATCTATTTGATTCTCAAGATGCGTATGAAATCATAGAAGAGCTCATGCAAGACCTTCAGGCAGGGCCTCAAAAGGACTTATATCAGTTTTTGTTAAGAGAAAAAGGAAAATACCTGCAAGTTTATAATCCTTTAGAGGATGCGTCAAGAGATCATGTTCACGAGCTTCTAAAGCCGATGGCTTCTATCCAAAATACAAAAGAAGCTTTTCAAGTTGCCTATTCGGCTGATACGCAACTCAATCTGTTAGAGGAGATGATTAAGATAGCAGACAAAGCCAACCAAATCTATCAAGATCATGCTAGGCTAAGCAAAAAATTGGAAGAGGAGAGGCAAGAAGAAAAACGTCGTGAAGCCCAATTAACCAATCTACAAGCACAAAAAAACACTTTGGAAGAATCTATCAAAAAAGACGAAGAGTATATACGCTCTCACTCTGCAGCTCAAGTTTTAGACAAGCAATTAAAAGATTCAGACCAGGAATTGGCAAGATTAGATCAAGAAATCAAAAAAATTGAAACAGAGATAAAAGCAAAAGATACGACGGAAAGCATTCAGTATGTAAGCCATGGAGGAACCTTTTCAATTGAGTAGGATAAGGAAAACAACATGCTCACCTTCTTGACTGAACCTAAAGTCACTTCTCTAGTCGTTAAAGTGGCTGCAAGATGCAATATCAATTGTGATTATTGCTATGTTTTCAAGCACGCAGACCAAAGCTATAAAAAGCAACCGCGCTTGTTAAATAAAGTTCACATTGCAGCTATTGCTAAGCAAGTTAATGCCTATTTGCTTCAGACTAATATTGAAACAATGGGAATATGCTTGCACGGGGGAGAACCGTTATTAGCAGGTGTAGATTATTTAGAAGATTTTTTTAGAACTTTCCACCAATGGGTAGAAAGTAAAGATAGACTCCGTTTTGTTATTCAAACAAACGGAGTTCTATTGTCAAAAAATTTTCTGGAATTATTTAAAAAATACCAAGTGGGAGTGTCAGTAAGCTTGGATGGCCCTCCTTCGGCTAATGACAAACATCGCTTAGATCATCGAGGTCGCTCCACGTATGAAAAAGTTTTTAACGCAATTACCCTTCTAAAGGAGGATTACAAAGAGTTATTTTTAGGAATCATCAGTGTGATTGATCCTACTAATTCTCCCGAAGAAATTCTTGATTTTTTTGCTGCGATTGATCCCCCTAGCTATGACCTCCTCTTCCCAGACGCAAACCACTTTGTGGCTCCCCCGGGTAGAGAATTGCATGCTAATCTGTATAGCGATTGGATAAAGAAAGCCTTGCATTATTGGTATACAACTCACCGTAAGCTTCCCTTACGAATGTTTTCAAATGTATACCAAGCTATCCTAGGTATCCCTCCTGAATCGGAATTTTTTGGGAATGGAAGTATTAGTTATCTTGTTATTGAAACGGATGGAAGTTACCACTACTCCGATCTGCTAAAAGCAACTTATGAGGGAGCTTCCCATACAGGTTTGCACGTAGAGAGTGCCAGCATTCAAGAAGTCCTTAAAGCCCCCGTTATACAAAGCTATCAATCAAAACTGCAGATGGAAAATCAATGTGTGAGCTGCATTAAATGTCCCGAATTTAGTATTTGTGGCTCGGGCCAGATTGCTCACCGCTATGGGCCTAAAGGATTTAACCACCCCACGGTTTACTGTCGTGAGATGTTAGCGATGATTCATCAAGCTCGACATCTGATTTTTAAAGATAAAGCAGCTGAGATGATGAGCAATCCTGAGCTTTATACAAAAGAGATCGTGGCAGCCTTCTTATCCGATTATGCAGTGCATTTATTGGGCGTAATGATTAAAGAAGAAGTTTCGGTAGATTTAGAAATTAATTCCGCTTCCTTGCATATGTTAGGCAATGATTATCCAACTTTACAATGTCGCTTAATCAACGAAATAGAAAGTAAGGATTTTTTTAAAAAAGATCCGGAAGCAAAACATACACTACAAGCCGCATTGAAACATCTTCAAATGGCGTTTCCCTGTTTTATTAGAGAGGCTCATTTTATCTCCTCCTCTCTTTCTTCCCAAGAAATAGAAAATAGGATAGAGCGGTTATATGAGCAGGTAGCTTTAATGGAAAATGATCAATCCGCTTGCTTGTATTTACCTCTCCAAACTAGAGAGAAGAAAAGCCTTAACTCTTTAGATTGGGCCGAACTTATTCTTCATGAGGTTTTAAAGGCAAAATTATCTATTTTTAATCAACATTATCCTCTCGTTCAACCTTCTTTAGGCTCTTCACCCTATTATACCGAACAAGCTGCTGCGATAAAGGCTTTTGAGTTAGCTTATCGGTTAGCGCATTCTTATCGCTTATGGCAAAATATCCTCGCCCTTAACTCTGATAAGAATATTTATCATAGGCTTAAGCAAGCAAAAGATTTATTGTTAGAAGCCCTCTCTCACTTAGAAGCTGCGCCTCTTTCCAGGGTGGGAAAAGAATTTTTATGCGCTATAGCAGACGATTTCTTGCCAAGTCAGATGAGCTTCTCTGCCAGCACTTAATTAAACCAGTTTAAGTATTTAAAAATTTTTATTTTCATGAGAGCGGCATCAGGGCTTGGATAAAAAAGAGATTGTAAAAATAATTCAAAAGGTACCCTAGGAATTTGGCAACCAAAAGAAAGGAGGAGCAAGATACCGCATAATAGCTTGCATCTTTTGCTTATTTTATTAAAATAGGAAGAAAATAATATCCTTTTAGTAACAGGTTTTTTTTGTGTGATTAAAGTTTCCCTTAAAAAAGTTTTAGAGTTCATGGTTAAATCCCTTTTTACCGCTTAAATAGGAGAAGCGATATGATTTCTTTAACCACAAATAATTTCTCAGAAGCTTTTGTAGCTAGAAGGGCTATCTTGGCAACTTCTGCTCAAAGCTGCAACAAGGCCTTTTCTTTAGCTAGGAAACGGTTTTCAACAGGAGCTCCTCCTGCCCATACTCCTTCCACAAACAGCCCCGAGTGGAAAGCTATGCTGAGAGACTTAGAAAATTATCATAAATATCCTCCTATTTCTCGTCGCTTTATTACAGGTCAAACTACTTTTAAATTTTTCAGCATTGCCCCTCGAGAACTCGCAGAGGTTGATTCAAAATTTAATAAACTAAAGGAAGATCAGGAGCTTGAAAACACTAAAAAATGACTTAAACGACAAATAGAGTAGCAGCGTGGAAATATAAAAAAAGCAGTGAATGACATAAAAAACAGTTAATAGTAAAAGTCACAATTTAAATGCTTAAAAAATAAAATAATTGGTTATATTGTGAATTGTATGAGCATATCCCCAGCTATGCACGGCATAGATCCTATTTGATAAGTAGCTTTCCTTCTTCTAAATCGATGGTCTCATCGCTACGGAGCCACATTTCACTTTTTAACCCCCTTATTTTTTTACGACTTTTTGTCGACATAGTGAGGCCCGTTGAAATTACTCCTTCAAACGTGCCTACTCCAGCCAAATCTAAGCTAGGGGAAAGTTTTCGAAATATTACTTAGCCCCTGATATTCACCCTATACAGCTTTAATCTTAGCGCAATCGCCGTTCCCTTTCTTCGGAAGAGCACTAGGGGTAGGACTGTAGCTGCTCTCGTTTATCAAATGTTCTCTCCCATTCCATACCTCATCACCCAAATTGCTCAGATTTTGCAAGACAGCTCCTAGGCGACCCTTAAAATTTTCGTGGAAACGAACTTGCTAAATTCTACCTCAAAAAAGCAAGCAAGAAGACTCATTTGTACAGGAAAAATTTGGTGGAAACTTTGTTCATAACTTCCCTCTTTTTTGTAAGTACTCTTGTTAGTTTCTTTCTGTCGGCTCTCTTATTGAAGACAACCGAACGGTTATCGACACTTTTTTAACAGCTTATCAACATCCAAAAGGTACTGTGAAAAATGGCTTCTTACAAACATTTCCACAGGAATAAAAGAGGAAGAAACAATAGATCTATTAATATCTCTTCTTCAAAAGGGGATAGGGGAAATTCGAAATTTTAGGAATCACGATTTCTTAAAATGGGAAACCCAAAAAATACGAAAGGTTGTTCATAAGTACCCTTTTTTCAGCTAACTTTTGTGAATGCAATTTTGTGCATAATTTCTTTTTGTCGATAACGGCCCTTTTTTCTTCAACCTACCAACAAAGAGCAAACAATCTTTAAAAGCGAAAAACCGTGAGGAAAGAGATCCCTTATCAACATTCCCACAGCAAAAGAAGAAATAGAAATATGTTTTATATAAGATATATTCCATGAAGAAAGCTGTTGAAAATATTGTCAGTACCTCGTAGTTTAAATGGTTTTAGAGAAATAACAAGGATCTGCATGGATTTTCTTTCCCCTTCTTATTTCTTCGATTTAACCCAGTACGTCCATAAAGGTCTTTTCGATTCAACCGACTATGTGTGGACTGCCTTAGATCGATTAGAAAGCTATTTAGAAAAGATTTCGTTCCAAAAACAGGAGGCAATCATCTCCCCTTCTGCTCATTTGGTAAATCCAGATAAAATTCACCTGGGAAAAGGAACGATTGTGGAACCTGGGGCCTATATTCAAGGCCCTTGCTGGATAGGCGATCGTTGCAAGGTAAGACATGGAGCTTATATTAGAGGGTTTGTGGTTACAGGCGATGATTGCGTGATAGGACATGATACAGAAATCATCCACAGCATTTTGTTTAATCACGCGCATGCAGCGCATTTTGCCTATCTTGGCCAGTCTATCCTAGGAAATCATGTCAACTTGGGGGCAGGGACTAAATGTGCAAATCTAAAACTAGATCGTCAACCTGTCTCTGTAGTTGTGGAAGGGCAAAGCTACAAAACAGGCTTGAGAAAACTGGGGGCGATCGTGGGCGATTCTTCTCAGATTGGATGTAATGTGGTCCTAAATCCAGGGACTCTGCTTGGAAAAAATGTTTTATGCTATCCCACTCTTAATTGCGGGGGTTTTGTTCCTTCTTACCATATTGTAAAGTCGAGAAAACAATTGATGACAATACCGATTCAAAGAGGTAAACATGGTTAAATCGATTCCTGAAAATACGGCTGCTTATTCACCTAAGTTTTCCCGCTCCTGGTATGAAAAACAGGTTCATCACTATAAAAAAGCGATTGTGACCTCTACTATTACCACCCTTATTATGGGCTTTTTAGCGACTATTTACGGCTTTCTTGGATTTGCTCCACAAGCCACAAGCCTAGGAACCTGTACGGCCATGGGCGGAATAGCAACTGCTGTGGCGCTTCGGTCTTTGCGCAAGCATACGCAAACTGGGAAAAAGCAAAAAAGAATTTACCAGCATTTGGAGAAGATTGAAGCTCAAATGGCTGATACAAGGCTTAGTTCGATGGTCCAAACGATCAAAAAAGCTATTTCTACTTATCCCTTGTCATTTGCTTATATGCGCGATTACCAGGCACTTAATGATTCATTACTTGAGGCTAGCAGGGAATTTTCTCAAAATCCTTTGTTGACTAAAGAATGGAAAAAGGTGATTGCTCCCTTACATAAGCTTCCTTTTCATTTGGTTGACGGAAGAGTTGTCGTTTTAGATTTAAAAAATACCCAAACAATTTTAAAAGGGGAAAATCCTTTTTCCGAAGGGACCACAATTGAACTTCTTCCGCAAAAACCTTCAAATCGGGATATCCAAGCTATCCAGTCCCTCTTTAAACAAAGTGCAATTGAGCCCCCTTTTTCTAAAAAAGGTCGCACCATCAAAGAGCTACTTAACAAGAATGAATTTTCTGTATTCGTCATGCGCGAAAAGCAAAATATGGTGGGAATGGTTTGGTTGAAGGAAAAACCTGGGACATGGGCGATTCGCCATTGTGTGCGTGCTGCAGGCCAACCTCTTTCAAGAAAAATTGAAGAAGGGTTAATGGAGCATGTCTTAAAAGCCTATCCGACGGAGCGTTTAAAAGCTTGTGCTCTTCAGGGCGATTTAGTGTCTCAACAAATGTTTAAGAAGTTGGGGTTTGTTTACTCTGGAGTAAGGCCTGGTCTTCATGGCTTTTTAGAAGATGGGATGGTGCGGATGGTTCTAAGGGAGCGTGCAAATCATTGATCCCTTTTTTGATTCTGCTGTTTACGCTATCAATTAAAGATAAATCCCTTATAATTGGGTCTTCCCTATTTCTAGACATAAAGAGTTTTTGTGAATCCATTTTCTGTTCTTTTATCTTATCAGGCTGAAGTTGAGGCAAAAATTGAACAAAGTATCCCTATTTTAGGCGTCAAAAGCCAAATCAGGGATGCTTGTGAATACGCTCTTCGCAACGGAGGAAAACGTTTTAGGCCCGCCCTTGTTTTGATGGTTGCGAGGGCATTAGGCAAACAAGCAGATGTTTCTGAGGCAGCTTTAGCGGTGGAATTTTTTCATACCGCTTCTTTAATTGCCGATGATTTGCCCTGTATGGATAATGAGGATGAAAGAAGAAACAAACCTTCTCTCCACAAAGTATTTGGAGAAGACGTCGCTTTGTTGGCTAGCTATGCCTTAATTGCTGAGGGTTATCGGTATTTGGCCCAAAATAGTGAAACTCTTCAGCTTCAGCGAGTTTCCTTTGCCAATCGATGTGGCCATCTTTGTGTTTTAGCCATTCAAAACGTGGCGCACAACACAGGGCTTTTTGGAGCCACGGGGGGGCAATTTTTAGATATTCATGAGCCTAACCTTTCTCTATCCGCTTTGAAAGACATCATGCATAAGAAAACAGTTTCTTTGTTTGAAATCTCTTTTGTACTGGGATGGCTATTTGGTGGCGGAGAACTAGAAAAGCTGCCTTTAGTAAAAGCTGCCGCATCCCATTTTGGGATGGCTTTTCAAATTGCCGATGATTTGAGCGATATGCAGCAAGATCTAAAAAATGGACGAAAAGCCAACATGGGGCTTTTAATAGGAGTTGAAGAAGCGGCGAGGATGTTCCACAAGGAAACCCATTCTTTTCTTGCTGTTTTACAGCAGCTTGATATTCAGGGACAAGAACTTGAAGCTTTAATCAAGACACTCATCCAAAAAACAGAAGAGTGTCTTGCTTAACAAAGTCAATTTTAGACATCAGCCAGTTCTTTTTCGTCTACTTCCACAGGCTCTGATTTGAGAGCTGAGGAGGCTGCCATCCCATCCTTGCATTTTTGCATGATAAGCTGCTCAATCTCATCCAATAATTTTGGATTGTTTTTTAGCTCGTCCCGGACAGCTTCTCGCCCTTGCCCCAATCTTTGACCTTGATAGCTAAACCAAGCTCCTTTTTTATCGATAATTTGGAACTCTGTTCCTAAATCGATAACGGCTCCTGTTCGAGAAATTCCTTCGTTAAATAAAATGTCAAACTCAGCTGAACGGAAAGGAGGGGCCACTTTGTTTTTGACCACTTTTACTTTCACCCTGTTTCCCACTTCAGAATTGTCTGGGCCTTTAATGCCGGCGGTACGACGAATATCTAGACGAATGGAAGAATAGAACTTTAGGGCGCGACCACCAGTTGTTGTCTCAGGGTTTCCAAACATGACCCCAATTTTTTCCCGAATCTGGTTGATAAAGATAGCGCATGTATTGCTTTTAGCTAAAGTTGAAGTAAGCTTTCTTAAAGCTTGAGACATCATGCGCGCTTGCAAGCCGATAAAGCTATCGCCAATCTCTCCCTCTAATTCACTTTTAGGAACAAGGGCAGCCACCGAGTCCACCACAATGACGTCCACGGCATTAGAACGAGCAAGTGTTTCGGCGATGTTTAAAGCTTCCTCCCCGCTATCTGGTTGCGAAATAAGCAATTCATCGATATTGACCCCAATTTTTGCTGCATAGGCTGGATCAAGCGCATGTTCTGCGTCGATATAAGCAGCAAGCCCGCCGGCTTTTTGTGCACTTGCCACAATGTGAGTGGCTAAAGTGGACTTTCCGGAAGATTCGGGGCCGTAAATTTCGATGATACGGCCGCGGGGGACTCCTCCGATCCCAAGGGCAACGTCTAAAGTTAAAGCGCCTGTTTTAATGACGCTAATTTCCCGCATGGAAGAGTGATTTCCAAGCGACATAATTGCTCCCTCGCCAAATTGTTTTTTAATATGGCTGACCGCCAAGTCAAGAGCTTTTTTTCTTTCAATTTCACTAGATTGAGACATGATAACCCCTCATTTTGCTAGTTAATAATTCCCTTACTCCGCCTAATAGAATACCTGAAAAAGCAACTCTTGTCAGGTAAAAAAACAATTAAACCTCGAAAAAGTAGGATTTATTTATAAATGACAAAAGATGTAAGAAACTAATAAAACAATGAATTGTAGAGGAGGGTCTTTGGGCGTGGTTTTTAGGGGGCTTTCCGCTTTTGAGAATTAGGGATAAGGCGAGTGATGCTGTTTGGGTTGTTCAAAATTAGGAACTGATCAACTTTGTCTTTTCTTTTGGCTTTATTCTTTAGCCAACCCTTTAATGAAAGACTTATGTTTTTTATTTTCGATGTTTCCAACGCTCTAATCGGGGAATTCCTAGAGTAAAAAAACCAGCCA
Source organism: Parachlamydia sp. AcF125 (assembly GCF_018342475.1). NCBI lineage: Bacteria > Pseudomonadati > Chlamydiota > Chlamydiia > Parachlamydiales > Parachlamydiaceae > Parachlamydia > Parachlamydia sp. AcF125. Next base: position 500,378 of record NZ_JAEMUD010000001.1, read on the forward strand.
AGAAGCCTGGAAAGCCCATTTCTTTCATTTTATTTTTAACTATGGCTTGCATTTCAGCGACAGTGCAATTTGGCTGAAGGAACTGCCCTTTCTCGTAGCAGTAAGCGCAATACATCTTGCTGATTGTTCCGTCAGAATTTGTGCCACCCCCATTAGGAGATTTTCTTAGAGGCATTCCGCAGCTCTGGCAATTTTTATAGGCTTTTTTCATTTGTAAAATAAATTTTTTTGCTAATAGTTTCTGCTCATTAATGACCATGCATCCTCGATCCATTTTTCTAAAATTAGAGTAGAGGTGGACTTTTTGTCAATTTGCGCCAATTTATCTGCCATAAAGGCGGGAAGATGGCTTGTTTCAAATAAATAGAGTTTAGCTCTGCGAGAAATTTTACTCAGGCGTCTTAATTGTTTTTAGGCTTTTTGAGAGCTTACGTTAAGCAGCTCTTGGCTTAAAGCATGATGTAGCTTTCCGTTGGTTGCCAAGATTTTCCCCGTTTGCAGATCGAGAGGGGTTTCATCATAAGCTGAAACTTTACCGCCAGCCTCTTGAACGAGCAGGGCTCCGGCTGCCATGTCCCATGGCTTAAGCCCCCGCTCCCAATACCCATCAAAGCGGCCTGCTGCCACAAATGCAAGATCCAGAGAAGCCGCACCAAATCGACGCACACCATGCGTTAAGTTGCTTAAATGGCAAAACTCCGGATAATTGGTATCGTCCGTTGTGCGCCGGTCATAGGCAAAACCTGTGGATAAGAGACTTTTATCAAGGGTTTTAGTTGGCGAAACGGTTATTCTCTCTCCGTTTAAAGTAGCTCCTATCCCTTTGGCAGCTTGAAATAGTTCGTGATAAAGGGGATTAAAAACGACTCCTGCGATGACCTCATTTTGGTAGAGCAAAGCGATTGAGATAGCAAACAGGGGATTTTGATGGGCATAGTTAACAGTGCCATCTAAAGGATCGACAACCCACAGAAAATCTGCACAAGGGAGAGGCATTTTTGTGGATTCTTCCGCAAGAATAGAATGGCTGGGATATTTTTCTTTAATCAATTGTAAAATAATTTTTTCGGACTCTTTATCTGCCTCTGTGACCAAATCCCCGGCCGTACTTTTGTCTTCGATCTGTTTGACATTTTTCCAGTACTTTTTTAAGATCTTACCCCCGTTAATAGCAGCTAATGTAGCTGTTTTTAAGTAAGCTTGTAATGCAGAAAAGTTGGGCATTTTCATCTTTGACACCGAGTTAAATTAAGGAATAATTCCCTGGCCTAAAACCTTTATTGGTTTATACTAATTTTAATAATTAATTTCACTTAATTATAAGTTTGAGCGCGAATTTGTTATTTTTCTTAGTTCACCTTTGGATCTTAACCGTTTGCAAAAGTCGCCGAGCTAGAATGAGTAAAAAGCTTGACGATTTAAGGTCCCAAGGGTTATGAATGAGCCTGATTTTGCATAATTTCGGCAAGCAAAAAGAAAACAACTTTCATATAATGGTTATTTTAAAATAGCCATCTTTGCCTGCGGGGAAAAACAGAATTGAAGCAAGAAAAAGGGGAGTCATTTCTTAGCTTGTAGATCGATTCTCTTTTCTTTTTAGAAGCGATATTAACGTTGCTAGTTCTTAAAACAGAGCGTCTTAGTCTTATAAGAAAAAATTCTTTTTTGTGACGAAAATATTTGTACTGCAACAAGTTTAAATAGTTTGATTGATCATGGGAGTGAGTAATGTCTAATACATCACCGGGGACTTTATACCCCTCTGAATTTGCAAGCGAGTCCAAGAATTTGTGGGTCGTTAAGCGCAACGGGTCTTCTGTGTCGTTTGATGCAGAAAGAATTCGTTTGGCAATTACGAAGGCATTTCGTGCTGAGCTGCTTTTGGGAGCTGACCAAGCTTTACCAGAGGAAATCCAAAAGGTGGTCAATGGCATCACATCCTCTGTCATTTCATCTATCCCTACTTTAACAAAAGATGAACCTATTCCTATCGAAAAGATTCAAGATCTGGTCGAAAAAGAATTAATGCAAGAAGGGTATCATCAGGTGGCGCGGGGATATATTCTATACCGGGAAGAAAGAAAGAGAGCGCGCGCATTTAAAGAGATTCCAGCTACTGCTAGCGAGCAAGTAAGGCCCACTTTACATGTCACTTATCCAGATGGCACAAAGTCTCCTTTGAATACGCAAAAAATTCTATCTAAAATAGAGCATGCTTGCGCAGATTTTAAGGAAGTGTGCGATCCGCAAGAATTGATTGAAGAAATGTTGAAGCATCTTTACGATGGGGTTCTTTTAAAAGAATTGAATGAATCTGCCATTTTTTCTGCCCGTTCAAAAATTGAAAAAGAGCCAGCTTACAATTATGTAGCCGCACGCTTGCTTCTTCAAGATATCTATAATGAAGTTTTTGAACAAGAATGCCCCCCATCGCAAGTCGCTGATTTGCATGTTTCTCAGTTTGAGAAATATATTAGAAAAGGGGTAATGGACAAACGCTTAACTCCTGAACTATTTGGATATGATTTAAAGAAGCTTGCTCAAAACTTAGATTCTTCTCGCGATAAATTGTTTACTTACATTGGCGTTCAAACTCTTTATGATCGCTATTTGATTCATGTTAAAAATGAGCGTATCGAAACACCTCAATATTTTTGGATGCGTGTGGCGATGGGATTGGCTTTAAAGGAAAAGGAAAATCGGGAAGAGCGAGTTATTGAGTTTTACAATGTTTTGTCTCAGTTCCATTTTATTTCTTCTACGCCTACCTTGTTCAACTCCGGATCTTTGCATCCGCAGTTAAGTTCCTGCTACCTTTCAACCATCCAAGATGACCTCGTCAATATCTTTAAAGTGATTGCGGATAACGCTAGCTTATCTAAATGGTCGGGAGGAATTGGAAACGATTGGACGAATATTCGTGCTACAGGGGCCCCGATCTACGGAACTAATGGATTAACTCAAGGCGTAGTCCCCTTCTTAAAAGTCGCCAATGACACTGCCGTAGCCGTGAATCAGGGTGGAAAGCGAAAAGGAGCTGTGTGTGCTTACCTAGAAACTTGGCATTTGGATATCGAAGATTTTGTGGAATTGCGCAAAAATACAGGGGATGAACGTCGCCGTACGCATGACATGAATACAGCCAACTGGATTCCAGACCTTTTCATGAAACGTGTTAAGGAGCAAGGTGTTTGGACTTTATTTAATCCTTCAGATACACCCGATTTGCATGATTTATATGGAAGCGAATTTGAAAAGAGATACTGTGAATACGAAAGGCTTGCGCAAGAAGGTAAACTCAAGCTGTTTAAAGTTATCCCTGCTATGGATCTTTGGAGAAAAATGATCACGATGCTCTTTGAAACGGGGCATCCATGGATGACATTTAAGGATCCTTCTAATATTCGCTCGCCCCAATCTCACACAGGCGTAGTGCATAGCTCAAATTTATGTACAGAAATTTTACTCAATACTTCTGAACACGAAACAGCTGTTTGCAATCTAGGATCTATCAACCTTGCTGCTCATATTAAAGGAGATTTTCTGGACGAAGAGTTTTTAGCTAAAACCATTCGCACAGCTATGAGAATGTTGGATAACGTGATTGATATTAACTACTACCCAACCAAAGAAGCTCGCGAGTCTAACTTGCGACATCGGCCTGTAGGGCTTGGTTTAATGGGCTTTCAAGATGCGTTATACCGTTTTAGAATTCCTTATGGTAGTCAAAAAGCTGTTGAATTTGCCGATGCAAGCATGGAATTGATTTCTTATTATGCGATTTTAGCGTCGGCCGAACTAGCCAAAGAGCGGGGAGTTTACTCTTCTTATAGAGGCTCTAAGTGGAGCCAAGGTATTCTTCCAATCGATAGTATTGAGCTGTTGGAGAACGAAAGAAAAGGCTATCTCGAGATGGACAGAGCCTCGAAAAAAGATTGGAGCGTGGTAAGAAAAGAAATTCAAAAACACGGGATGCGTAATTGCAATACAATGGCGATCGCCCCTACAGCTACGATTGCCCACATTTCGGGATTGAGTCAATCTATCGAGCCGACATTCTCGCTGTTGTATGTAAAATCCAATCTTTCAGGCGAATTTGCTGTATTAAATGAGTGGTTAGTCAAAGACTTAAAAGAAAGGGGCCTTTGGAACCAAGACATGCTAGACGAGCTTAAGTATTACGATGGGTCTGTTCAAGAAATTGAGCAATTCCCTGAAGATTTGAAAGGGTTATACAAAACAGCTTTTGAAATTGAGCCAAAATGGTTAATTGAATGCGCGAGTCGCAGACAAAAATGGATAGATATGGGGCAATCCTTGAACCTGTACGTCAACGCGCCTGATGGAAGAAAGTTGAGCGATATGTACCTATTAGCTTGGGAAAAAGGATTAAAAACCACCTATTATTTACGCTCAAAAGCTGCCACCCAAGTGGAAAAATCGACTCTTGATATTAATAAAAAAGGGATTCAACCACGGTGGATGAAAAGTCGTTCTGCGTCAGGATCCATCCAGGTAGAACGCAATAGCTCTATACCAAAAAGTTGCAGTTTATCTGGCGATGAATGTGAAAGCTGTCAGTAAGGAAGATGGAAATATTTAAATAAGTAAGGGGAGGAAGGAATCATGTCGAGTTGTCTTATTCCTGGAGGAGTGGAAGCCGCCGCGCAACAAAAGCGTATTTTAAATTGCAAGCAAGTGGATGTAAATCAGCTCATGCCTTTGAAATACCAGTGGGCTTGGGAACACTATTTAAATGGGTGCCATAATAACTGGATGCCCTCAGAAGTTCCCATGCAGAAAGATATCGAGCTATGGAAGTCAAACCGTTTGAGTCAGGATGAAAGACTGGTCATTATGCGCAATCTGGGTTTCTTCAGCACAGCTGAGAGCCTAGTAGGCAATAACATTGTTTTAGCTATTTTCAAACATTTAACCAATGCTGAAGCGCGTCAATATTTGTTAAGACAAGCTTTTGAAGAAGCTGTCCATACGCATACTTTCCACTATATTGTGGAGTCTCTTTCTTTAGATCAAAGAGAGGTATTCAACATGTACAATGCTGTCAATACCATCCACAATAAGGATGCCTTTGAGATGAAGCTTACAGAAGAAATTATGCAAGAAGGCTTTACTACTGAGACACCAGAAGGCATTCAAACATTCTTAAAAAACCTCATTGGTTTTTATATCATTATGGAAGGAATTTTCTTCTACAGTGGATTTGTGATGATTCTCTCTTTCCATCGTAAAAATATTATGACGGGGATTGGAGAGCAATTTCAGTACATCTTACGCGATGAGACTATCCACTTAAACTTTGGAATTGATTTAATTAATACCATTAAAGAAGAAAACCCCGAAGTGTGGACACCGGAATTCAAAGAGCAGGTGTTAGACATGGTCAAAGAAGCTGTTGAGCTGGAAATTCTCTACGCGGCTGATTGCTTGCCAAAGGGAATCTTAGGTTTAAATGCTGCTTTATTCCGTGATTATGTAGGCTATATTGCCGATCGTCGCTTAGAAAGAATTGGCCTAAAGCCTCAATATAATACCTCTAATCCATTTCCTTGGATGAGCGAAGTCATGGATTTAGATAAAGAGAAAAACTTCTTTGAAACTCGTGTAACTCAATACCAAAGCGGTGCAGCTCTCGTTTGGTAGCCTTCCCTTTTCTGAAAACCTAGAAGAGCCTTTCTCTCTTCTAGGTTTTTATTTTTTCTCCCAGAGAATTTTTTGCAGGATAAGTTTCAAGGGCATAATCCTTCCTTTCAGTCCAACCTTCCAAATGAATAAAGCAACCCCTCTAGGGGATAGATCTTTAAGAAATAAGGTTATTGTTTGACAAAATAAAAAGGACATTTTAATTGTTGGTCAAAAACTGCAAGGAGGATGGAGTGGATATCGTGAGCTTTACTAGTAGCTTATTGAGGAAGATAGCCGGAGAAAATCTGACTGAGGCCGCTATAAAAGAAAAGAATCGAAGGGGGCTAGGAAATTCAATTGTCAGCTTGATTGAGGAAGGAAAAGGTAGATTCCTTTTTCATATGCTAGAGGCATTACATAACAAGGAGGAAGAAGATGAGAGAGGAAAAAGTACAAGTTCTAGTTCTACCTTAAAGATTAGTGCGCTTATCGCCAATATCGGAAGCGTTGGCATTGGAGGAATTGTTTTAAAAGCTGTGATAGGTTTAATTAAAAGAGTGCTGAACAAGCCCTAACAGGCTAAAAGATTTCTCTTTCCTTTAGAATCGATGTAAGTGCCTAGGATGGTTTTTTATTAGAACTTTTTGTAATTTTTTAGAGACCTATCTTAGAAAGCTGACGATTGCTTTAGCAGCCTCTCCATTGCCGTACAAGGATATATTCCAGTCTGGATGCATGTCTTCATGTTGATAATAGTGCTCCTCAATTGCTTTAGCTTGGAGGGGAACTAAGCGATTAAATCCATGTTCAATAAGCTCGACCCATTCTGTTTCTTCTCTCAGCGTTAAGCAAGGGACTTTAAAAAAGTAAGCTTCTTTTTGAACGCCTCCGGAGTCTGTAAAAATGAGCTTTGCATGATTTTCAAGTTGAGTCATATCTAAATAGCCTATAGGCTCGATTAACCGTATGTTTTGCTTAACCTGTTCTAGTAAATTGAGTTTTTGAAGCATTTGCTGCGTACGAGGGTGCAAAGGAACGATAACGGGAGTATGGCGTCCAATAGCCGATAAGCCCAAAAAGATTTCTTTTAAGCGGCGCGGATCATCCGTATTTTCCGCTCGATGAATCGTGGCTAGAACAAACTGTTTTGAGCGAAGAGATAGGCGATGAAGAATCTGGCTGGTTTGATTAGACTTATTCAAATAGTAAATGGCTGTATCATACATCACGTCGCCGGTTTGGATGATTTTATCTTCCGAGAAACCTTCCCTTTTAAGTTGTTGGGTGGCATAGGCGGTGGGTGTAAAAAGCAGGTCAGAGCAATGATCGGTTAGAAGACGATTCATTTCCTCAGGCATTTTGCGGTTAAATGAGCGAAGTCCTGCTTCCACATGTGCCACAGGAATATGCAACTTAACAGACGCAAGCGCACCGGCAAGTGTGGAGTTTGTGTCTCCAAAAACGAGAACCCAATCAGGCCTTTCTTGCGACAAAATTGCTTCAATTTTCTCTAGCATTCGACCGGTCATAGCTCCTTGAGAGCACCCTCCGATAGCGAGATTATAATTAGGAGTTGGGATTCCCATTTCAGCAAAGAAAACATCGGACATATTGTAGTCGTAGTGTTGTCCTGTGTGGATGATTATTTCTTGTATAGAGGGGGATTCAGAAATGGCACGACTTAAGGCTGCTGCCTTGATAAATTGAGGCCGCGCCCCGATGATAGTTGCGATTTTCATACAGAAATTCCTTGCAATACCTCTTTAAGAACAGTTTTAAGTTTTGTTAGAAAACATCAAAGGGGGTAAGCCTATTGCCTTCTAAACGATAGCGTTCCCCCGTGGCTGGGCATGAGGCCTCCACGGTTTTACCTTCTGAAATGGAAATCGGTAAATCAAGTTTTTCGCCATGTCGGCTTACCCAGCCAACCTGGCGCCCTGGATTTCCTACCACAAGCGCGTAGGGAGGAATATCTTTGGTCACCACTGCTCCTGCTCCAATAAAGCTATACTCTCCAAGTTCAATCCCACATACAATGGTGGCATTTGCTCCAATTGTCGCTCCTTTGCGAACAAAAGTTTTTTGGTATTCGCCCCTTCTATTGACTGCACTTCTAGGATTGATCACATTGGTGAAAACCATGCTAGGCCCTAAGAAAACATCGTCTTCGCAAATCACGCCTGTATAGATGCTGACGTTGTTTTGCACTTTTACGTTTTTTCCGAGGACTGCAGAGGGGCTAATCACCACATTTTGCCCAATGTTGCAAGCTTGGCCAACTTTAGCGCCATCCATAATGTGGCTGAAATGCCAAATTTTAGTGCCTGCTTCAATTTCTGCTTGAGGTCCAATGACGGCTGTAGGATGGGCGTAATATTGAGGAAAAGTATGGTCTAAAGGATATTTAAAGGAGGGATTTTTTTCTATCCCATCTTCATTTAGGCTCGCTTGCGCGGCTTGAAGAACTTTTAAAACTTGTAGCCCCTCCTTGCCATCTGTGCGGGGAGTAATCCGCTCTTTACAACATTTGATGAAATGGAAGCATTCTTCAGTGAGGGGTTCCACTTGCGGGATAAAAACTTTTTCAGCTTCATTTTTATTAGCCTGTGGAATATGGCCGTCTGTCCAGGTCACGTGGTTACGGTAAAATACAAGCTTTTCATCCCAGGGCTTAGTGTCATCGAACACCGCCATCCCAGTTGATCCAATCACCACAAGCTTTTGTTCTTTAAAAGGGTGTAGCCAACTGACATAAATATGGGCCCGCACGTCATTTGCAAAGCGCAATGTTGTCAGAGTTGTATCGGCAACACCTTTAGACAAATAGTCCGCGCCCGTACAGCGCACTTGATGAGGAAGTTGATGGCCAACTAAAGAAAGAATCACTGAAATATCGTGAGGGGCAAAACTCCACAAAGCATTTTCTTCTGTTCGAATACTCCCAAGGTTTAAGCGGTTAGAAACGATATAATGCAACTTGCCTAGCTCACCCCGGCCTAAAAGTTCTTGTAGAGCATTAATACAGGGATGATATTGAAGGAGGTGGCCTACCATGAGGATACATCCTTTTTCTTCTGCTAAATGGATGAGTTCTTCACCTTCACGGCTATCTAAGCAAAGAGGTTTTTCGACATAGACATCTTTTCCTGCCAAAAGAGCTTTTTTAGCAAGGGGATAATGAGCTAGGGCAGGGGCCGCAATCGCAATCGATTGAATTTGCGGGTTGTCTAGAACTGCATCATAAGAAAGGGTTAAGTTAAGATCGGGGTATGTTTGACGGAAACCTTCTAAGGTAGGAGGGTGTGAATCGCACAGAGTGTGCAATACACCGAGTTGATAGAAGTTTCTAGCCAGGTTTTTCCCCCACCGTCCACCACCGATTAGAGCAAGGTTCTTATTAAATGATAAAGTGGCCATCTTGTACTCCTTTTAGCTTGAAGCTGGAATGCAGCAAAACTCTTTGACAGCATTTACAATCTTGATTTGCTCTTCTTCTGTTAGCCAAGGATGCATGGGGAGGCTAATGACCTCTTCTGCCATTTTCTCTGCAACCGGAAAAGCCCCTTTCCGATAGCCTAATGAGGCGAAAACAGGTTGTTCATGTACACACTTGGGGTAATAAATGCCTGTAGGGATCCCTTTAGAGGATAAGAATTTTGCAAGTCCATCCCTTTCGGGGGTGCGAATGGTATACTGGGCATACACATGGGTATTGCCCTCTTGAATGGCGGGGATCACGCAGTATCCTGCCAAGGCGCGTGAATAAAAGGCGCCAATTTTTCCACGCGCTTTTAATTCCTGCTCAAAATGGGGAAACTTTGCTAATAAGATAGCTGCTTGCATCGTATCTAAGCGGCCATTCATCCCTAGGCATGTGTGGTGATGCCGCTTTTCCCCTCCGTGTGTGCGGATAGCACGCATTTTAGCGGCTAATATGTCATCATTGGTGAAGAGAGCCCCCCCATCTCCGTAACAACCTAAAGGCTTGGCTGGGAAAAAGCTGGTAGATCCGATAGTGGTCACAGAGCAGCTTTTTCTTCCATGTTGAGTGGCCCCAAAGCTTTGAGCTCCATCTTCGATTACAGGAAGGCCATATTTATTAGCAATGGCATTGATTGCTGTGTAATCAGGCATTTGGCCAAATAAGCTAACAGGAAGAATGGCTTTAGTTTTAGGGGTGATGGCTTTTTCAAGTTGTTCAATCTGAATGTTGTAAGTTTGAGCTTCAATGTCCACAAAAACTGGGGTGGCTCCTACAAGCCCTATGACTTCGGTCGAAGAAATCCAGGTAAAAGGCACCGTGATCACCTCGTCGCCAGCCCCCACGCCAAGAGCCATAAGAGCTATTTGAAGGCTGTCTGTTCCACTTGATACCGCAATGCAGTGCTTTGCTTGGGTGTATTGAGCAAGCGTAGTCTCTAAAGAACGTACCTGGTCACCCATAATAAAATTTCCCTGCTCAAGAACTTCATGAATGGCTGAGTCAATCTCTTCTTTATACAGTTGATACTGTTTTTTGAGGTCAATGAACTCCATGGTTTCTCCTTAAACTTTCCCTATGCCTTAAATACAAGTGAGCATTCTGGCAAAAAGTTTCGCGTATCGATGATGGGGACTTTAAACGATAAAATATGATCTACAGAAAAATAATGGTGGTGGGTTGCCAAAACAAAGCAATCATACTTGTTAGATAGAGGAACACTTTTTTTTCCCGCTAAAAAGCTATATTCCCTGGTTACTCCAATTTCAGGAATATGATTATCGTGATAGTCGACAATAGCTCCTTTTTCTTGCATCAATTTGATTAACTCTAGGCTAGGACTTTCTCGCATATCATCAATGTCAGCTTTGTAAGCGAGCCCTAAAACTAGGATTTTGGACCCTTTCATGGCTTTGTTAGCTTGGTTTAAACAGTCTTGAACTTTGCTAACCACATAGCGCGGCATAGAGCGGTTAATTTCACCCGCAAGCTCAATAAAACGTGTTTGCACCCCATATTCTTTTGCTTTCCAAGTAAGGTAAAAGGGATCAATTGGGATACAGTGGCCTCCTAAACCTGGTCCTGGCCAGAAAGGCATAAAACCAAATGGTTTGGTGGCGGCTGCTCGAATGACTTCCCAGACGTCAATACCCATGGGATCACAAATCAATTTTAGCTCGTTCACAAGGGCAATATTGACGCTGCGGAAGATGTTTTCAAATAACTTAGCGGTCTCCGCTACGCGCGTACCGGACAAAGGCACGATGTTTTCAATTCCAAGCCGGTAGAGTTCTACTGCTAATTCTAAGCTTTTTTGATTAGCTCCTCCTACAAGCTTAGGGATGTTTTTTGTGCCGAAAGACTTATTACCAGGATCTTCTCTTTCAGGGCTGAAACAGACATAGAGGTTTTCATTAAGACGTAAATTTCCAGATTTTTCTAACATAGGAATGACCACTTCCTCTGTTGTGCCTGGCCAAGTTGTGCTTTCTAGAGAAACAAGTGTGTGTGGTTGTAGATGAGGAGCAAGGGCTTCGCAGGTTTTCACCACAAAGCGTAAATCAGGTTCTAAATGATGATCAAGGGGGGTTGGAACGCAAATGATCACCGCATCGCAGTTCCGAATTTGATCGTAGTTCGAGGTGGCGGTGAATCGATTATTTTCGCGAACTTTTTGCAGCCTACCGTGATTGAAGTGTTGAATATAACTTTTGCCCTCTTGAATAGCTGAAATTTTATTTTCATCGATGTCAAATCCAATGACACGCACATTTGCTTCGGCAAAAACCAAAGAAAGAGGAAAGCCAACATAGCCTAAGCCGACAATTCCCACCGTAATTTGTTTAGATTTAATTTTTTCAATAGAAATAGGCATAATCAATTCCTTAACGTGGAGGAAGCTTACCAATTAGATTGAGAGATAGGTGCGTTAAAAAATTCCCTCTAAGGCGCACGACTGTATCAAATTTTTAGGCGCATTACAATATATTTATGAAAGAGAATTTTGGGAGAAGAGGGGTTGAAAAAGGGGCTATTATCGATCTTTTTGGTTTTTTAATATAAAAAAGTAAGAGGAAATAATGAAGAATGTAATCATCCCATATTTTTACATTTTAGATAGTAATCTAAAGAATCCTCCCTTTTCAGCTTTATCAGCCGAAAAGATTTTAACGGGGTATCATGCACCAATAGGCGCCTTCCAACCAGTTGCTCAAGTTTTTACAAAAAAATAGGGGTGGTTGAATCAAATAGCCTCTATCTTCATGTTAAAATGCGATGGGTGGCAGAGGATACAAAAAATTTCGAGGGAGTATATGGGCCAAAATCTTTAGCTTTCTTGCACCGGTAAGCTAGTAAAGAAAATAGCTCATAATGCCTTGCCAGTTATCCGACAAGTAGTTGAAGATCGTGTTGACATACTCTATTCTGCATTTATCACAGAAAATATTAACCAATTTTTAAGAGCTGGCCCTTAATTTTAGCCTATAAGCTTGAGTCTTTACTGACAGACGTAACGACTTTACCTGGAAATGTAAAGCTGCTTTACAAGAAGACCAATTTAAACCTTGCAGGATAATAAGAAATTAAATATATTTTCCTTTTCTTTGGAGGAGTGTCTGAGCGGCCGAAAGAGCACGCTTGGAAAGCGTGTGTACGTTTATCGCGTACCGTGGGTTCGAATCCCACCTCCTCCGCCATTTGACAGGGTCGCACGCGCTAGGTAATTACTGGACAGCTTTAGCTGTGTGTGGATCACTTTTTTCTTCATTTTCAAGTTCGAAAATAGAAAATTCAAGCTTTGTTATTTTTCTTTCTTTTTCAATTCTCGATAGGCTAAATCTAGGACTGTTTGGGTTGTGGCAGGGCTAGCCTTAACTCTTGTTCAGCAAGAGCAATTGGAGAGGCATTTTAGCAATTGATTTGACCGCCTAACGTTCGCTTAAGTTTATAGCGTATGTTTTGGCAAGCAATCCTATCCCTCTGGCATCCCTTTAGCATAAGAGAATTTATTGAGATAATTGCCATCAGCATCATACAAAGTGACAAGCCCACTTCCTTCAGAAACTTCGCTGACGGGGGTTTTTTCCCCTTTTTTATAATATTTTCCTTTAACAAGCTTACCATGGTCGTATTCTTCAATCATCATTAAGTTGCCGTCCATGTAATAGGCAAGAGAAATTCCATTTTTGTTGTTGTTGCTCATTTCTCGTTGGCTTTCGAGTTGCCCATTGCGATACCAGGTTTTACATACTCCTTGAATTTTGCCTTCATACCACTGAATGGAAAGGAGCGGTTGCAAGGGTTGTTTGTTATGGAGCTGGGGATAGAATTCAATTTCTTCTCCCTGTTTTTTTTGGTTGAGTATGTGGTAGGTATTTACTAAAAAGCCCTTTTCATCAAATACACTTACTTTTCCTTCTAATAGACCATTTTGGTATTCTTGAAATTCCTGGACACTTTCCCGATTGAAAGCGGCTCGGATTCCATACCCATTTTCAATTTGCGCGATGAGATTGTTTGATTTATCGTAATAAAAGGCTGAAATAAGCAAGTCATTTTCGTAAACTTCCTCAGCGGCTATTTGGCAGGGAGTCCAATACCTTTTGGCAAATCCTTCTTTTTTACCTGCAGCATACTGGGTCACTTGAAGGAGATCCCCGTTGTCTAAAAAAATTTCGTAATCGCCTTCAATTTTATCCTCTTTATAAAAAACGCACTTCCAAATCTTCCCGTTGGGATGGTAATACACCGATTCTCCCTCAAGCATACCCTTGGAATAATGGATGTAGGCTTCAATCCCTCCTTCTTCGTTCCACACTTTAGCCATTCCATCGAATAGCCAACTTTTTTCAGCGGCTGTATTGAGATCCGCCACCCCTCCAATAATAGTCGCAGTGAGTTTAATCTTCCCAGTGGGATACCATTCTTTATATTGTCCGAAAGCACGGTTGTTAACAACTTCTAGATATTGTTGGATTTGCCCATTGGGATAGTAACTCGTGATTAGAGCTTTTGAATTGCCAAACTTATCTTTGCCATATACCCGCATCACTTTTTGGTAGGGCTGATTACTTAGAAAATCTATGTTTTCATATTGTTTAACCCGTTCGCGGCTGGTAAAAGTCTCTGAGAGGCCATTTTGGTCAATGATATTGATGGTAGAAAGTTGTTCGGGCTTATATTCACAGTAAAAATAGCGCGTGCACCCGCTTAAGCATAGGAGGTAGAAAAGGCAGAGTAATCGAATGGGCATGGTTATAAGATTTCTCTTTTTAAAAGTTTCATATTAATAGTAAAAATCTCATTTTTGTTGGCTAACGCTTTCTTTTCCAAGTTGAAGTCGATGAGAATCAGCTGGGGGCGATTGGGCGCAGGTTCATGCTTCCCTATTTTTTGCCCCTCAATCAAGGAAAGGATTGTGGCAATATCCGAAGCATCCACTTCAACTGGATGGACTTGGGTGACAACTGTCTCCTGAAACCCGGGAAGGGTGTCTACCACGCCCTCGGAAAAGAGTAGCTTATTTGCTGAGCCGGTTAAAAAATCAAACCGCTTACGAACAGTGTCATCTCCGGCATAATTTTTATTTTCCATTACTTCTTTTAAGCTTTGGATCTCGGGCTTTAGAAAAGTCAATTGTTCGAGTTGCTTATCGATATAAAAGCGATCTGCATCTTTAAAGTGATGACTTACAGCCTTATTGTTAGCTTGTCTTCTGGCTTGTAAAAAAGCTTGGCTTTGCGTGTCCTCTATAAATTTTTTCAAATAAGTTATTTCGCTTTGATTGGAAAAAAAATAAGCTATTGAAAACAGCAGGGGCAAAGCTCCTAAAAGCATAAGGTAAAGCAAAAGCCTATTTTGGGGGATTTGACTCAACATACCGGTAGCCTTACTTAATGGATGATGGATATAAAGTTCGATCTTTCAAGAAGAAAGAGGTGTGATAACGGCCCCTATTTGTGCCCCATTTAATCTCTCCTTTGGGATCAACTATTTCGTTTGGAGAAATGAGAAAGTCATGAAATTCCCTGGCTTGTGTAGGAGTGGGAGCCGAAAAGTCTAGATCTACTCTTATCTGGTAGGCTTCATTTTTTTTGCTTTTATCAGGTCGTTTGACCATTTTGTAAACAAAGCTTTCAATTTTTAAGCCTGCTGGTTTTTGCCCCTCTGCATCGTCAGGAGGACTAAAAGAAGGATGTTTAGCTAGCCAAGCTAAAACATCGCTTACCGAGGGGGTATTTGGAAATAAAGGATAAGAATCGGGTGAGCTACTTACAATTTGATTAAGGAATTGAATGCGAGCAGAAAGATCCTCTGTGGAAAGTTGCCTAGGATCTAAGTCCTCTTTAGCCAAAATCGGTTCTAGACCATTTTTTTTACGAAATTGCTCTTCGAATTCAGGATAGGAACGGTGTAATGAAGCGAGTAAATCAGCGTAATCTTTGCGGATTAGATCGGTTTGTTTACTGAGATAAGCCGTTCCAAAGCCATAAAGAGCAAAGGCGAGAAAAACGCAAGCAGCAAAATAGGCAATAAGGGAGTTTTTTAAACGTTTCCAGGGATGGGGGAAACTATATTGCTTTTGCCTAAAGTTAATTTGTTCTTTCCAACTGGGAAGGCCCGTTAAGGCTATACCTATAGGAATTGCGTAAGATTGCAATTCTTCCCCCTTCAAATTAAAATTCTGATGCTCGGCTGGTTGAAGGAGAGCAAGTTCAAGGTTACGGCAGGCTTCTTTTACCAGGATAGGGTATGATCCCATTTCTCCTGTTACTAATATCTCTTTGGGGTCAAACCCTTTTATTTGCTTCGAAATACCTAACACAAGGCGAGTCACATCAATCTTTAAATGTTCCAGGCTTTCTTTAAGGTAGGGAAGGTTTTCGATTTCTTGAGCCTCTAAAGAAGCTAAAGATCTTTCTTTAAAGTTGTCATTTTGCAAAATATCTTGATGAAAAGCATGGGCAAGCTGCTCTGCGCCACGAGGAATGGATTGGGCGGCAATGACTTTACCTTCTTCTGCTAAAACACAGGAAGTGAGCAGACTTCCCACATGTAAAATTAATAAAGGCCCGGCGCGTTCAGAAAACACAGAAGCAAAGGCCGCAAGTGCCGCTGGTATACAAGAAAGCAATTCCGGCTCAATATAAAAAGTATTCCAGCTACTTATTTCTTTTTCGATGTAATCTTTTCGTGCGGCTACAATGGTTAATTTCGAACTGTCTGCAGTTGTCTCAAGTTTTGTCCACTCGATGATGGCATTCTCCACAGGAAAAGGAAGAAGAGGCTCAGCTTGAAAATCGATCACAGAAGCAATTTCAGAACCTTTTTTAAGTTTGACTTCTAACGGACGAATCAAGACTTCATCTGTTTTTAAAGCAACCCCCACGAGGGCATTTGTCGTGAGGGCGGTAAGGGCATGTGCTGTCTCTTGCGAAAAAGAAGAGGAGCTTTCATTAGACAATGTTTCGGAAAAAAAGATCCGAATCAAGGACGGCTTACCTCTAACTTCTGTCAGTAAGGCGCCCTTTAGTTTATTAGATTCGATCTCCAACCCCAAAACATGCAACGCATTGGGTGAATCTAGCATGAAAAATACTCTGTCCTTTTGGTCTAAATTGTCAAAACCATAGACCAAAAATCAAGAATATTCAAGATGAATCTTTTACCCAGTGCAAGGATTGATTTTTTTACGATTTAACGCGTGAGTAGACAAGATCGTTTTTATCATGTTCGTCTAAGACCAGCTTCCACTCTTCCGCCTGATGGCTAAATTCTTCTAAGACATCAATAAAAGTTCGATGGGAAAGATGATCGATTTTACCATTATGGTTAAGAAAAATTTTGTATTGTCGTTCGTCTACGCTTAAAAAAGTTTCAAGGGCGCTGTCATCAAAAGGGGCTTTACCGCTCAAGCAGTGCCGCACACTTTGGGGAATAAAATTTTCGCCAAAATAAACCTGAGTGAGGAGTGAAATCTGCGAAATATGATCTGTTTTAACGAAAATATCGGAGCCCATTAAAGTAATCTGGGCGCAATCTTCGTGATCTAATTTGTTAAATAGTTTTTTTATTTCACTATCTAATATCATAACTTCACCCTTGTGAGAAGGTTAGACTGAGATAATTAAGGTGTATGGCTCAATTATCATTTTATTTTAATTATAACCGAGAGATTTAAAAAAATAAATTAAATTTTTTAGGGTTTTAAGTGCCCAAATTAAGTTATTTAGTCAGATTTACATATTTTGCAAGCAAAGTGAGTTTTGAAAAAAATGGCAGTTTTTTTGCAGTTTACGAAGTCTGCATGAGTGGTTTTATAGAGCAAGTCTTGCTACGACTCAAAATAAATAAAAAAAGTAAAAACTACAACAGATTATACTCTGCTAATAAGGGGATAAAATGGTAATTCATACGGAAGGAGGCCTTAAAGGGAGGAGATTAAATAAGTTTAGGCCGCTTAGATTTTCTATTAGTACTCTTGTTACCTCAGTGCATCTCATTGTAGATAAATAAGATTACCGTAGTTTTGTTGTTGAGGTTGAAAGTAAAATAACGTGGAATTAAAGTGGCACTATTAAGCTAATTAAGAGGAAAGTATTTATGTCTTTAAAAATAGGCTGCTATATTCCCTCGCCTCCTTTAGAGGAATTTACTCCCCCAAAATTAGGCCCCCTTAAAGCGCTCCCCTCAGAGCTTATTTTTAAGATTTTTTCCGATGCTGAACCGGCTAAAAAAATTCTGAGCGATTTCGAACCTCCTGATTTTTTAGGAGCAATTACTTGTATGCTGGCCCAGTATTGTAGCAATCCTGCGACTTTTTTCTTTAAAGAAGGTGGGCCTACCCGTTGCTGGCTGCGTTATAATGGCCATTATGTGGCAGTGGAAATGATCGACGAGGGGCTCGCTGAATGATCGAGCTATCTCTCCTAGAGAAGCGATTGCTTTCTCTGCACAATATAGACAGGCTCAAAGCGTGGTATAGCCGAAGAGGGCTAAAGTGAGCATAACGAGATAGGCACCTATGTCATTTCCCCTGCCCTTTTGAAAAGCGTAGGTGACCATGTTCGCGCTTTGTAAGTCAGGTTGATTCCACGCTACTGTAGCCAAGAGAGCAAGAGCTGTGGTAGTGCAAACTAGCATAACTAAGAAAGGGGCTGCTAAGGTGGCGGCTCCATCCGCCACAGGATTGGATGTTTGGGCGCTAAAATAGGATAATTCCAATGCCGGCATCTGTGGCAAATAGGCCTCTCTCCAAGCCCTCAGTTACAGTTTTGAAAATGCTGTATCCTACAATCCCTCCTACAGCTGGCTTAATGGCAAAAGCAGATTGGAAAATCAGTTGAAAAGCTACGAGTATATTTTCATAGTGGCTCACAATACTCCATAAAACCCCTTCTAAATACAGAGTTGCTTTAAGGGAGAACGATCACCGCGGCTAACTTTGCAACGCGTTGAATGCCACCTAATATCACAATGCCTACAAGGAAGGCTATCGCGATTTTCACCCATTTAGCTAATGGCAGAGAGATAGGATTGACTTGGGCTAAGTTTCCTACCCTCAAGGCCCACACACAGTCAACCTGGAAAAATTAAACTTAGAGATTTTAAGCCAAGCCCATTTTTTAAATAATCCATACTTCTGCCGACATATTCCCCCTAGGCATTTATCTCTTGATATTTAACAGCTAATAAGTAGCTTGCATATTGAATAGCTGCCTCCAAAATGCCATGAGCCATATCCGCACTAATGCCCCTGGCCCACCTGTTGATAAAGCCACCGTCTCATTCATTCCCGCAATATTTCCAGTTCCAAAATTTCCAGCTAATACAGCAGAAAGAGCTTCAAAATGACTGACGTTTCCCTGCTCGTTTCCTTCTTTTTTAAGCAGTTGTTTAAAGCTGGTCAAAAGTTTGGAGATTTGGACACATTTTAAGTGATAAGGGAGGTAAAGACCTAAAAGAAGGATAGAAGGGAAAAGGATAAACCCGATTAAGCTTTCGTTTGGGAATATCAGCAAGCTTTTCATGGTTAATCCCTATGCGCATTCCTTAAGAAAAAGAATAAAGCCCATGCTCTCATAAAAATGGATGCTTTACAAATAAGGATGATAAACAAAAAATGTCATATTTTTGTTTATATAAGCATTGCCGATAGGGGAGTTTTTACTTTGTGAAAATTAACCACTTTTTATCTTTATAGAAATGACAGTTTAAATTAAGGTTTAGCCTTTTATTTTAAAAGGAACGGAGTGCTGAAACGGCCAGATTTAGGCTGCTTTTTTGGAGTCATTAGCTATTCTTCAATTAATTTTAAAATTAAAATGAAATGAAAGCTTGGCATTAATCAGTGAATTTAGTAGTTTGACATTTAGTTTACATGCTAGTTAATCTATAAGGTTGGTCGACAATGTATCTACAGATAGATTGATAGCAAAAAAACAGTTTAAAAGGAGGGTAGGCTTTAGTATATTACTGAGGAATGCTAGAATGAGAATATAATATAACAAATTTTTAAACATATAACATTTGTGGGGGTAGTGTGAGCGACTTTTATGAAAGACAACTCAATTTTATCCTAAAAAAAATCGAGGAATATGAATTAAACAAAATACCATTATCTTGTTTTGTTTATGAGTGCGATGGCGTGCTATGCCTAATGGAAGAAGGGGTTAATCCCATTTTAGAAAGAAAAATCAGGGCATACTGGTGGGAATTGGAACAAGTCCAAACCACCACTTATGCTCATGAACAAAAGACGGTGGATTTCAATGAGCAAAAAATTATTGAAGAAGCTTTGGAAGGTATCAAGCAACTAATCCATCGGGAATTGCTTTTGATTCAAATTAGCGGAAAGCATTCCCGGTCTCTTCGCAAAGTTGAGCAATATGATTGGTGAAAGCCAATTTTCTAACCCTTATCAGGAAGAATACTCCAGCGAATTTACAGAAATGACCTCTTCCTGATTCAAAGGATCTCTTCTCTGCGCGCTAATACTTTCACATGCGCTTTCACAGACTGAGCGAGTGCAAGTAAGTGATACCCCCCTTCTAGTATTGAAATGACCCTATTTTCTGCATATCGGCGAGCAATTTCTTTGGTCAATATAGTCAATTCAGCAAAATCTCTCTCAGTTAAGTTAAAGCGACCTAAGGGGTCGAGGAAATGCGCATCAAAGCCAGCGGAGATGAGCACAAGGTTGGGAACAAAAGTCTCCATGGCAGGAATAAGCTTTTTATAAAAAGCTTTTAAAATTTCAAACCGAGCTTCCTCTCCCCCTCTAATCGGGCAATTCAAGATTGTTCCGACACCCTCTCCTTCACCCGCAAAAAGGGTATCGCCTGTACCCGGGTAATTTCCTTGCTCATGTGTACTAAAGTAGAAGACAGAAGGATCATCTTTAAAAATATCTTCTGTGCCGTCTCCATGATGGAGATCCCAATCGACAATCAATACTTTCTTGATAAAAGGATATTTTTTTTGCGCATAGCGAGCTCCAATGGCAATATTATTAAACAGGCAAAAGCCTTTTCCTTGCGCTTTTCTCGCATGGTGACCGGGAGGGCGTACGATGCAAAAAGCATTTTGGCCTTCTTTATTCAAAATGGCATCTACTGCAGTTAATACGCCGCCTGCTGCACGAATAGCCACCTCAAACGAGCTAGGGCAGATATTCACATCTCCTGTGCTTAACTCTGTAGAGCCATCTGTCTGAGCATATTTGACTTCATCTTGTACAAGTTGCCAATAATCTTCTGTATGGCAAAGGAGAATCTCTTCTTTGGTTGCTTTTCGAGGCGTGCGAGTATTTTGGCCAGTTTTTAGCCCCGATTGCATCAAGGCTTGATTAACCACCCTAGCACGCTCGGGAGTTTCCACATGAAAAGGGCCTGTTAAATGTTGGAGATAGAGGGGATCTTCAATAATGAGAGTGGGTAAAGTTGGAGGTGGCATAATTTGTTCCTTTTTAATGAAACTTTTAATTTCGAAAATCGAGTAATAAACTCCCTGTTTTTTAATAGAAATTCTGCTAAAATCCTATCTTTTTTATTTAGTGGGAGTGTGTTGTGTTAAAGTTAGCCCCAGATCATTGGAAAATGATTTTTCGCCAAAATTTTACTCAATGGAAAACACTAGCGGATTTCCTCGAGTTGGATCAACCCCTGCGCGAGCAAATTTTGAAACACCCCTCTTTTCCTTTAAATCTTCCGCGACGTTTAGCTGAAAAAATTAAAAAAAACACGCTTGATGATCCTATCTTAAAGCAATTCTTACCCACTTTATCCGAGCAAATCCCATTGGCTGGTTTTGTGCTTGATCCTGTGGAAGACAGGCAATTTGCTAAAGCCCCTAAGCTCTTGCACAAATATCATGGCAGGGCTTTGATTGTTTGTACAAGTGCTTGTGTGATGAATTGCCGTTTTTGTTTCAGGCAAAATTTCGATTATGAAGTTCAAGAAAAAGGCTTTCAAAAAGAGCTTGAGCTGATTGCTGCTGACGAATCCTTGCAAGAAATCATTTTAAGTGGGGGGGACCCTCTTTCTTTATCTGATAGGGTGATTGGCCATTTGCTCGACGAATTAAGTCGCCTTAAGCATGTGAAGCGAGTGCGCTTTCATACACGTTTTCCCATCGGGATCCCGGAGCGCATAGATGAAAATTTTCTTAAGCTATTTGAGAGCCGCCCTTATGTTACCTGGTTTGTTTTGCATACCAATCATCCGCATGAACTCGACGATCAGATTTTCTACCATTTGCATTTGCTTCAACAAAAAGGGGTAATTTTATTAACCCAATCGGTTTTGCTAAAAGGAATCAATGATTGTTCAAATGTTTTAAGAGAGCTTTTTACCCTTTTAGTTAATCGAGGAATTATTCCTTATTACCTCCATCAATTGGATCGGGTCCAAGGGGGGGGACATTTCGAGGTGTCGGAAGAAACTGGCAAAAAGCTCATTCAAGAGATCGCTAAATACCTTCCTGGGTATGCTGTCCCTAAGTATGTAAGAGAAATTGCAGGGGAGCCGCATAAGACTCCTCTATTTTAGCTAGTATAAGCCGCGATAATTTCTTCTTTAATTTTGGAAAGAGGCTTTTCTGGTCCAAAAGTATACGCGTATACTTCTTGGCGTATCGCGCCAAATTTTTCTTGATCAGTTGGAAGGCTTTTTTCAATGGTTTGGTAAAGAGCGGGAAATTGTTCAGGCGCAATTTCTGTCCCACACCGAAATAGATAAAGGCCCCGATCTGTTTTGGTATCTCTACGTTGCTTATTTAAGAAGAACATGGGTTTATTAAACGCTAAAAAGTCATAGCCAACTGATGACATGTCTCCAATATAAATATCCGCATAATCCAATAAAGGATAAACGAGAGGAAAATCTTTTAAAAAAATGATATTGCTTTTGCCTTGGTGTTTGCCCAAGATCCGGTAGTAGGCCACAGTATCATCCAGTTCCAAGCGGGGATGGAGCTTGACGATTAAGTTATAGTCGGGGGGGAGCCCATCTAAAACATATCTAGATGAATCAAAGAAGCTAGTGGATTCTTCTAAATCTAACCAGGTGGGGGCATACAAAATTGTGGGGTTTGCTGGATTAAATTGAGGCAAAATCTCTTTTTTGATCAGTTGATCGTAAAAAGCCTTATTTTTTTTATAATAAGTATACCGATAATTCCCTGTAATAACGTAAGCGTGGAGGTTTTCAAAGGTTTGGTAGTGCTTTAGCTGGTCCAGCATATTCTGCCCATAAATTAGGGTGATATCTTCATTCGCACTTTTTTTCAGATAAAATCCTTTATCGGAAAACCCATGAGGGCAATGAACATTTCTGAGCCTTTTTTGATATTTCATTTCTAGATTGAAATATTTTTCTCGAAAGGTTTTTCTGTCCCATAAATCGGACATAAATAAGACGTCGTAATGGGCGATTAAAAACTCCGGATCAAACGAGTCGTAATCCACTTTTTGAGCATTGAGCCCGGGATAATATCTTGATCCTAAGGCGTAGTCTAATTCGTCGATAAATAAAAGGGGGATGCCCATAAGGATGCAGACTACAGCAAGATGGTCGGTATAGTGTATATTGGCAGAGGGGTTAACACCCACCCCTTTTTTTGGCTCTGTCATAAGGGTTTTAAATCGTTAGAGTGGCATTTTTTAAGGCTTTATGTACAAATTCTGCTCGCTTGTGGGGAATTTCTTCCTGGGGGATTTTTTCATCTCCACATTGAAATAGCAAATGAGCGCGCCGGCAGGCGAAAAACAATTCATTGAGCTTATCGACGGTAATTCCTGTGAGCCAGCCCAGATCCGTTCCCAATTTTAATAAGCTTATCGCATTCAAAGCTTCAATGGCTTCCAGTTTATAGGAGTGAACCAGAACTCCAAACGCACGGCTCACCTTATCCATCACTTCTGGATTTTTTTGTTGATGCAGGTGCATACGGGCTGTACTTTCCTCTACGACAAGTTTAGTAATGAAAGCACGCAAAGAGGCGATCACATTTTCCTCCGTGACTCCCAGGGTATAACGGTTGCGTATGGCGAGGAGATCTCCAATAATTTCATGGGGATTCCCTTGTAGGCTAGTAATGGTCAATGTTTCATTTCCTAAGCGGGCGAGGGTTTGATTGATTTCACCGGTTTGAATTAATGCGGACGGTTGAGCTAGAACTGTAATAGTCAATGCCGTTCCACATTGGCTCGGGTCAGCTGTTAGAAAACCAAAGTTTGGCGAAAATGCATAAGTAACCACTTTTCGCAAGGTGGTTTCTAATTTAACAAGGCGGGACCAAATTTGCTCAATTTCGCCATGGCAATCAATCCAGGTAATTTGCATGTGATCTTTAACATTGAGGGCGAGTAAAAATTCTCCGGAAGAGCCGAGGATAAAAGCTTCTCCTCCATGCGCTTGTTGGTAGCCTTCTTCAGACAAAAAATGCTCTACCAGGAATTCTTTTTCTAAAGGCCCTAATTCTTCTGAACGAATCAGAGCGGAATCTGCCAGGTGGTTAGATTGAAGAAGCTCATGGCTAACCAGAGAAATGATCTGTTTTTTCTGATCTGAGGAAAGCTTGCTAGGGAATTTAAATTTTTCAATATTTCTATTTAAGGTTGCAGTCGTAGCTAACCAAATCGTGTTGCGGTTATTGGCCCAAGGTTTGGTTTGCCGAATCAGAAAATCACTATTTTTCTTCATGTTTTTTCTCCGCATCCTTAGTAAGCTCCTTAATCTGATCGCGTAGCAGAGCTGCTTGTTCATAATCTTCTCGTTGCAAGGTTTCAGTTAGGGCTTCATTCAGAGCGAGTAAGCGCAAAGAAGAACTAATAATAGGGGCTTCTTGGGGAGTACGCCCAATATGGAAAAGGATCGATTTTTTATTACCTGCTAAGCGTGCTGGAATTTTATTAGAGGCGACCATATCTGCTAAAAGAGCTTCTCCAAAGACCTCATAACAAGTGCTACATCCCATGCGAGAGCCAATGCGAACCTCTTCCAGGGTAGTGTCGCAATTTCCGCAGGCAAGGTTGGTGCCTCCATCCCCGAGGTTTACGCCACCTTCTTTGTAGCTTTGCACCCCATAGAGTTTTTTCTTAAGCTCTGGGCAATCTGCGCACATACTAATATGGTTAATCGCGTTTCCTGAGATTTCGGTATAGCGTATTGCAATCGTTTTTTTGCATTCTGTGCATTCTAAGGGACGCTCTGGCTCTCTATCGGGAAAGAGTGGATTCTTTTTTTCTGGCATAGTCATTTTCCCTTTTAATGTTTATGGGTACCTATGAAAAGTAAAGCCGTTCCCCTATTAGGATTAAAAAACTCTCGGGAAGGAATCCCTGCATGGTGAGGAGAGTCAAGCTCACTATAGGAAAAAAAAAGAATAAAAGTAAAGGGAACATCGGATAGAAAGAAGAATGAGTCTTGATGGACTCGAACCATCGACTCCCTCATTAAAAGTGAGGTGCTCTACCAACTGAGCTAAAGACTCATTATATATTGACCCCAAGGGGATTCGAACCCCTGTTATCGGAATGAAAATCCGGTGTCCTAGACCTGACTAGACGATGGGGCCAGCGGACACAGTTTTGGGCTTGTTTCACTTGGTTACTTGCCCTTAACTTAAAGAAAACTATCTTACCGGACATCCTATTTTTGCACAAGCGTTTTTAAATTGTCGAAATCTCTTTTTCTTTTTTCGCTGCTATTTCATCAGCTAATTTGCAATAATTATCTGTCAGATCTTGGATTTCTTTCTCTTGCTTTTTCATTTGATCTTCAGGAAGCTCCCCTGCTGCTTTCTGCTTGCGCACTAAGTCGTTTGCATCGCGGCGCAAATTGCGAATGGTCACTTTTGCTTCTTCTTGTTTTTTACGGCAAAGCTTTGCCATTTCCTTCCGAAGAGATTCATCCATGGGGGGAATTTTGAGGCGGACCGCATTTCCATCCACGATAGGCATGAAACCTAAATTGGCTCTTTCAATCGCTTTTCCAATGGCATTAGTAGTCCCTGCATCGTAAGGAGTAATAAGCAATTGGCGAGCTTCTGGGCTATTAACAGTCGCGATATCGCGCAAACGCATTTGGCTTCCATAAACTTCCACCATAATACCATCTAGCATAGCTGGGTTGGCTTGACCTGTTCTAATTCCATTAAGATCATTTTTTAAATGTTCTAGGGCTGCTTCCATCTTTTGTTTGGTTTGTTTGACTGTACTCATTGCGAGTGCTCCTTAAATTTAATATTCTTCGACATACGTGCCTTTTTCTATTAAAGAGGCAATGTTAATTTGACCCCATTCCAATAGCTGCATGTTAAAAACGAGGATGGGGATATGGTTATTGCGGCACAATGCAACGGATGTAGCATCCATGACTTCCAGTTTTTCTGCAAGGAATTGCGAATAGCTAATCTTGGCATATTTTGTGGCTGTGGGGTGTTTAGTAGGATCTTTATCGTAAATCCCATCGACTTTTGTGGCTTTCAGCAAAATATCTGCTTGGATTTCACTTGCACGCAAGGCAGCAGCTGTGTCTGTGGTAAAATAAGGGTTACCTGTTCCCCCTACAAAAATAAGAATCTTACCTGCTTTTAGTAAATGGGTGGCATTATTCCACCGGTAAGAGGAGGCAATTTGGGGACATTCAATGGCCGACATGACTTGCGATGGGCAATCAATGGATTCTAAAGCTTGTTGAAGGACAATCCCATTCATCATGGTGGCCAGCATTCCCACATGATCGGAGGGAGGGCGTGGCATTCCAAGCTTTTTTAGATTTATCCCCCGGAAAATATTTCCCCCTCCGATCACGATCGCTAGTTCATGCTGATTATCATGAATTTTTTTTAAGGAATGTGCAATAGATTGGCAGGCTGCGTAATCAATCCCAAATTTTTGGGGGCCCATCAGAATTTCTCCGGATAGCTTTAAAAGAATGCGTTTATGCTTGTTTGCATGTATTTCCATAAGGTATTCCACTTAGTTGGTGCTGAATGGCTGAGTGTAAAGCTTGTTTTGGGAATTTGCAAGTATCGAATGGGAATATTTTGGAGGATTTAAATGTTTAATCCACTCGCTCCTTGTGTAAATTGGGAATTGTCTTTAAAATTGTCAATTAAGCTAAACACATAAACATTCATGCAAGTTATGCAACCTCATTTTTCCGTTTTACCCTTTGAAATTGAATCAAGTTGGCAAAAAGCTTTAGAAGAAGAATTAAAAAAGTCTTACCTTTTAGAGCTTGCTGTCTTTTTAGAAAAAGAGCGCGCTCAAGGCGCCCAGATTTACCCTCCTAAAAATTTGGTTTTCAATGCGCTTTGGAATACGCCCTTCGATCAAGTCAAAGTAGTTATTATTGGGCAAGATCCCTACCATGGTCAGGGGCAAGCACATGGATTGAGCTTTAGTGTGCCCGAAGGAATTACACAACCTCCTTCTTTGAAAAACATTTTTAAGGAGTTGTCAGACGATCTTGGAGTTTCTCCTCCCTCACATGGTTGTTTATTACATTGGGCTAAACAAGGAGTACTCCTGTTAAATGCGACCCTCACAGTTAGAAAAGGGGAACCTATGTCTCACGAGGGGAGGGGGTGGGAGCAATTTACCGATGCCGTCGTGAAAGCCTTGCTGATGCAAAAAAGGCCGCTGGTTTTTATCTTATGGGGCAGATGGGCTCAGAAAAAATGGGAACATTTCAAAAGTTTGCAAGATCCCAATCTACATTTAGTGCTAACAGCTGCACATCCTTCCCCCTATTCAGCTAATCAAGGATTTTTTGGATGCCGCCATTTTTCTAAGACAAATCAATGGTTAGAAAAGCACCATTTAACCCCGATTGATTGGAAAATTGTTTAAAACTCGTTCGTTTTCTTAATAGAAATTTGCTAGAATGTTTTTTTGTACTCTCTTTATTTGGAGAATGATGGATATGGTTCCTTTGCAAGAATTGCCCTCTTCAGTTCGTTATTGTGCTCTTGATGGGCGTGACGTTTATTTAGTAGGTACAGCTCATGTCTCTGCCCAAAGTGTACAGGATGTGGGGGAAACTATTGGAAAAATTCAGCCCGATACCATTTGTATTGAATTATGTCCCTCTCGCTACCAATCTCTTAATCAGCAAGATGCCTGGAAAAATATGGACCTTTTTGAAGTGGTAAGAAAAGGCAAGTCGCTTTATTTACTCGGTCATTTGATTATGAGCGGCTTTTATCAAAGAATTGGCCAGCAACTTGGCGTAAAGCCGGGAGCTGAAATGCTTGAAGGGGCGCGTTTGGCCAAAGAACTAAATGCTGAACTTGTTTTGGCTGACCGTTCAGTAGAAGTGACCATTAAAAGGGTGTGGAGAAGCCTAAATTTTTGGGACCAAATGAAAGCCATGGCCCATTTGCTTTCAGGTTTCTTTTTAGCGGAAGAGATCGATCAAAAATCTATCGAAGAGTTAAAAAATCCTGAAAATCTTGAGAATACTTTACAGGAATTTGCCAAAGAGTTTCCACAAGCTAAAGAAAAGATTATCGATGAACGGGATTGGTACTTAGCAGAAAAAATTCGTACAGCTCCAGGAAAAAAAATTGTGGCTGTCGTAGGGGCAGGACATGTGCCAGGTATCTTAAATAACGTCCATCGAGAAATTTCTTTAAAAA
This sequence comes from Parachlamydia sp. AcF125, assembly GCF_018342475.1. Classification (NCBI taxonomy): domain Bacteria; kingdom Pseudomonadati; phylum Chlamydiota; class Chlamydiia; order Parachlamydiales; family Parachlamydiaceae; genus Parachlamydia; species Parachlamydia sp. AcF125. The sequence goes on from NZ_JAEMUD010000001.1 coordinate 528,150, forward strand.
CACTTGAAGAGGTGCCTCCTCCCTCCCAATGGCCTAAAGTTTTTAAATGGGCTTTTTCTTTGTTGCTTGTTGGCTTGGTTCTTTACGGTTTTTTCGCGGGTGCTTCAGAAAAATCCTTGCAATCGATCTATCTATGGGCGGCAAGCCATGCAGTTTTAGCAGGGGCTGGTACAGCACTTGCTTTTGGTCATCCTTTAGCTATCCTCGCTTCCTCGATAGCTGCCCCTTTTACCAGTTTAAATCCGATGATTGCAGCTGGCTGGATTGCAGGGTTGGTGCAAGCGTGGGTAAAACGCCCTACGGTTGCTGATTTAGAGAATGTTCCTGCGGCTATTACTTCTTTAAAAGGTTTTTGGACAAATCCTGTCACAAGGGTGTTATTAGTCGTGATTTTAGCGAATTTAGGAAGTTCTTTAGGCACTTTTATTACGAGTGCTTGGATCCTCTCTCATTCAATATAAATAAAAACGCTTTTGTTGAATTTCGAAAAATGGGATAAGTCGAACAAGCATTCATCCACTCAGGAGGAAACATGTTTAACTTATCTACTTTCAAAATGACTATTCTCCCATTTTTTACGATCTGCGGGCTGTCCGTACAATTAGCCTATTCCGATTGCAAACTTTGCGAGAGAATTCGGGAGAAAAATGCCAAAGAAATAAACCCCTATGAATACTACGAGGATTATTTAGAAGCCCAAAAACAGGGCAAAGAAGATGCTTTTAAAGAAGACGGATTTGGTGAACAAAAAAAGCAGGAAAAAAAATCGGCAGGTCAAGGCTTATGATCGCGCTTATTATTTTTGTGGTCTGCTATCTTTTCTTTATTTTTTTTCCAAATCGTAAGGCAGAAGTGGGGCTTTTAGGCTCGCTGGCTTTAATTTTTCTCAGCCAAATTTCTTGGCATACCGCCCTTTTTGAATTAGTGAATTGGAATGTGGTTGGTTTATTTTTGGGAACACTCATTTTAGCTGAGTTATTTTTGCTGTCCCGTGTGCCAGCAGTGGTATCAGAATGGCTGGTAGACCGCGCAAAAAATGTTCGCTCGGCTTTAATGGGCATTTTTATCCTCTCAAGCCTTCTTTCCATGTTTGTTGAAAATGTGGCCGTTGTCCTTCTAGTCGGGCCTGTTGCCATGACCTTATGTGAAAAACTGAAAATTTCTGCTTTTAAACCCATGGCTTTGCTTGCCATGTTTTCTAACCTGCAAGGAACTGCCACATTAATTGGCGATCCTCCCAGCATGATAATGGGTGGGTATATGAAAATGACTTTTAACGACTTTTTTATTTACCAAGGAAAGCCCAGCATTTTTTTTATTGTGCAAGCAGGAGCTATCGGAGCTTTGGTTTATGCTTGGTATCTTTTAAGGACTGAAGAAAAACAAGTGCGGCTAATACCGATGGAAACTGTAAGATCGTGGATTCCAGCTTTGCTACTGTTCTTTTTGGTTGCAATCTTAGCCTTAGGGTCTTTCATAGACACACAAATGGAGTGGTTGGCGGGAATTGCTGCCATGGGATTGGCCTTCATAGGGATACTTTGGCTGTGGATGGGACCGCGATGGGCTTCTACTGAAGAAATGCTAAGAAATATCGATTGGAAAACCACTCTTTTTTTTGCAAGTTTGTTTATTTTAGTCGGGGCTGTCCAGCAAGCAGGCTGGATGGATGTTGCCGCAAAAGCCCTCTCCTCTGTTTTAGGAAAGAATAAGGCAATTCTTTTCATTGCTATTATCGGATTGTCTGCTTTTATTTCAGCTGTCGTCGATAACGTTCCCTTCCTCTTGGCAGCTATTCCTGTTGTGATGGATCTTGCCAAAATCAATCAGATCTCCCTTCCTTTTCTCATGTTTGCTCTATTAATAGGAACATGCCTTGGAGGAAACGTCACGCCTATTGGAGCCTCTGCTAACATTGTAGCTATGGGATTTTTAGAAAAAAAGGGGCAATCAGCCAGCTTTGGTGAGTATGTTCCCATAGGGCTTAAGTTTACAACTTGTGCGCTGATTCCCGCTGCTATTGCCCTTTGGGTGATATGGGCCTAAATATGGATAGAGAGCTCTTTAAAAAAATTAGACGCATTCAAATTCAAACTACGCACTTGGCAGAAGATATTTTAGCGGGTGCTTATCATTCCGCTTTCAAAGGAAAAGGAATGGAATTTGAAGAGGTGCGTGAATATCAACCCGGAGATGAAATTCGGCATATTGATTGGAATGTCACAGCTCGGATGAGCCATCTTTATGTAAAAAATTTTAAGGAAGAAAGAGAAATTACTGTGTTCCTCTTGGTGGACATTTCTGCATCCTCCAGGTTTGGCAGCCAAAACCTTTTGAAAAGCGAACTGATTGCAGAGATTGGAGCGGTTTTGGCTTTTTCAGCTAACAAAAACCAGGATCGAGTGGGCTTGATTCTTTTTTCCGATCAAGTTGAATCCTATTTATCTCCTAAAAAAGGACTTAGGCATGTTTTAAGAGTGGTGCGGGATTTATTAGTGTTTTCTCCGCAGCATTCAAAAACCGATTTAGGCGCCGCCCTTGCCTTTCTTGGAAAAGTTCAACGCAAAGCGGCTATTTGTTTTTTAATTTCTGATTTTTTGGCCACGGGTTATGAACACCAGGCAAAGTTAATTGCCCAAGGGCATGATTTGATTTCAATTTGTGTTCAAGATCCTTTCGAGGCCCATATTCCCCCTTTAGGTTTGCTTAATATGCAAGATTTAGAGACGGAATCGGTTGCTTTAATCGATTCTAACCAACCTCAAAATCCCCTGCGTGAAAGCGCTCAAGCACATTTGAGAGATGTGCAGTTTTTTATGAAAACAATCGGTGCTGATTTTCTCTCCATTCGCACTGATCAACCCTTTATGCCTGTCTTAAGAAAGTTTTTCAAGGTTCGGGGGATGAAGCGATGAAAAGCCTAAAAACTATCCTGTTATTTTTCACCATCCAGACAATCTTTTTACAAGCCCAAAATCCTGTTTTTGAAGCCTATGTTAGCCTTTCTGCGGAAAAAATCTTTTTAGATCAAACAGTTGATATTCAATTAGATTTGAAATTTCCTGACGGTTACCATACGGATATGGCGGTTTTGCAGGAACATCTTATGAGAAATTCAAGCTTTAATTTTTTCCCTTTTTCATTAGCTTCAGAGCCTATAACTTCGAGAAAGTCAGAACAGGGCACTATTCAAGAAACCTTCCTTTTTAGGCTTCAGCCAGAAAGCCCAGGCACCTATATGCTTTCTTTTTTAGATATTCCTTTTTATCTGGAAACCTCTCCCCAAAAAACTGTGAAGGAGATTATATCCCCTATATTTAAGCTGGAAGTGGAGATGCCCTCCTCTGCATTGAATGAAATTCAGCCCGCTTCTCCTTTACCTTTATCGGGGAAACTTCCAATCGGCCTATCACCCTCAAATACCCGAAGGACAAAGGCCTTATTTTTTTCTGCGGATTCATTAAAAAAAATGGAAGCAGAATGGAGAGCCAGACAATTTCCTTGGAAAAAAATGGGAGCGGCAATTTTAGGTCTTCTAGCTGGGTTGATTGTATGGGTGCTCACACGCGATAGGCAATTGGCCCCGCTTAAGCACCAAAAAAAAATCAAAGAATCGGCGAAAGCCTTTAAAAGTTTAGAACAAGCCCACCTGCTTGAAAAAGGACAATTGTCTTTCTTCATGGAACAACTTAGTTGGGTGCTAAAAAAATACCTTGAAGAGCAAGCCGGATTACAAGCAGAAGTTTTAACCACAGATGAGCTAGCCACTCATGTCGCTTCTAAGGAAATTCAGAAATTTTTCTTAAAAGTGGATTTGGTAAAATTTGCTGGCTATACGCCCAGTTTGGAAGAGTGCCAACAAGCTGAAGCGCTTGTAAAGGCATGCCTTAAACAACCTTAAGCGTATCTCCCCATTTGGCATCTTGGGCCTGTTTGTACAAATCTTTGTGACGTTTTGAAATAATCGCCTTTTGAATCCCTTTGGATGTGCACACTCGCAAGTGAACGTGCCCCGAGCGCTTTTGAGGATGCTCTAGAATGCGAGCTTGAGAAAGGGGATAGGGTTGCTTAGAAAAAATTGCGTAGGAAAATTTCTCGTCTTCATAGCCTAAAGAGCCTTCTTTGCATTGGCGGTGAAGGCGTGTGCGCTCCACCCTTTTGGAAAAATGGCACCAATCTCCTGGCGGCATGGGACAGGCGCCTGCATGGGGACATGGGCCTACGAGATAGCCTCCTAAATCTAATACCTGCTGGCGAGCTTGTAAAATCGTGGCAAAACCTTTTTGAGAGCCAGGCTCCACCAGGATCAAAAATTGTTGAGCCGCGTCCCAACTTTTTTTCACCACTTCGGAAATGTCCTTAAGTTCACCTAGTACATAGGAAGCAATCACTAAATCATGAGGCAGGGGAATAAAAGTCGAAAGGCATCCTTGCTTCCACTCAGCTTTGGGAAAGGCCGAATGTTTGGCAAGACGTTGCCCAATTTCGATTAAATCGGCATCTTGTTCAATTAGCGTGGCTTGAATGAGAGAGGGAAATACAGCACTTGCTGCCCACGTTCCCGTACCAGGGCCGGCGCCCAAATCTAATACAGAATGAATGGGTGTAGCGGGGATTTGCTGTAAAAGATGCTCCAAAGCTTTGTAAGTGGCTGGCATACGGGTCACTAGGTAAGAGATCCTTTCGACAGCCGTTTGCATCCAGGTTTCCTGACGAGCCGTAATGGAGGCGCGTTGCTCTTCAACGCGGTATCGATTGGTGAGATTTTCACGCGCTTTTTTTAACTCGGATAAAGAAAAGCTCCCTATTTCAGCTTCAATAGCGCTAATTAATGTTTCAAAATTCATAAGTTCTCTTAAAAAAAGAAATCACTTTACACTTAACTCACTTTAAAATCTAGCTAAGAGGGTATGTTGAAATCCTATCCTCTTTTACAACAGCATTTGCGCAACTTCCTAAAACTACAAAATTTATTAGTTCAGTGGATAAGCTTTTTATATCCATTTTAACTACTCATTTTTATGATTTGCATTACAAATCACTCAATATTAGCATATTGTCAATTTTCAAACACCCTCTTATTGCTATTTAGAATTTGTCTTTACCATTGACATTTAACCTTTCCGATGAATAGCATATTTTTTAATAATCACCATGAGCGCATCAAAATGCATATAAATGCTGGCTTTTTAGTAAAAGCAGACCAAATATCTGACTACGTCCCAGGGTTAAGTACTATCACTAGCTTAGTTGATCTATTTCAAAAATGCGTGCTGCTTTTATCGAAGCAGAAAGCAGACATTTCAAAAAGCCATTATTACACCTATTTACAGCAAAAAAGCTTTTCCCGTTGTATTATGCTGCTAATCCCGGTAATAGGAAATATAAGTGTAGCAATTTATGATTTTGCGAAGAGTAAGTCCAACCATCAAGACGCTATGCTTGCGGCTGCTCAGCCAGCTTCTCCTTTTACCTCCTACCATAGTCATGCTGAACCTAACCGTGAAGGGCTTGCGATAGACGATAGACGTTACCTAGGTAAGCATGCAAAAAGCTTAGTGGCGGGCAAAAAAGAAGCTAGGGTAAGTGGAGCGGTTCAACAAGACTATTCTGAATCCACGGTTGTAGCAGGCTACCCTGCAGGAGCTGCCCGGCAATTAGCCACAAGGGCATATGGAAACAGCCTCCAAGTAAGTAGCCTATCGGAACAATGGTCTTTTGATGAGTCCAATTGCTGTGAGCACAGCCTTACAGAACCCTATATCGCCCTTTATCCCGCTTTACAAACTAAACCTGGTCTTATCACCGTTAAGGCGAGTGCTGAAAATATCCACATGGAAGGGGCACATTCTCAACTAAATATCCACTCTAATCCTATTATTCAATACCATGCAGCATCGCCGTCTAAGTTGCCAGAAGCAGAGGTTCACAAACGGTTAAGGGATTTATTGCAACTGCAATGCTCTCGCTGTATAAAAGTTTTAATGGCGCAAGGGCACAAACTTTTAAGAGAAGAAAAGGGGGAGGCTTCCTTACAGGGGGCCTTTTATCTAGCCACAGCTTATGAGTTATATTGCACGCTTAAAATAAGAGAATATAAATTTGATCAACAAGTACTCGATCAATATCTGGATAGTTTGGAAGAAAAGTTAGAAAACAATGAAACCTTACTGCATTATTTTGCGGTACGGGAAAATACCAGTATTTTTCTCTATCTCTTTAATGAAAGGCAAAAGGTGAAATCTCAGCTTGACACCTTAGCTGGGAAAGTAATCAAAGAAACCCCTTTACATTTAGCTGCCAATAGGGGGTATACCTCTGTGTCCCAATTTTTGCTTGACCAAGGCGCAGATATCAAAAAAGGGCGGTATGGTGAGTATGCTAAAACCGTGTTGCATGTAGCCGTAGAATATGGGCGAGAGGAAATTGTCGAGCTTTTGCTTCAGCACAAAGATATTCAAGAAATCTTGAACCTACCCCAAGGAGGTAATAAGCATACTGCTCTGCATTTAGCAGCTGCCAAAGGGCATTTTTCCATTTTGCGCAAGCTTATTGATTGTGGCGCACATACTGAACAACAAGATCTGCTCCGCCAAACCTCCTTAGAAATTCTGCTTGAGCAGGAAAGCTTAGATTTTAAGATGCAAGAGGAATGCGCTTGCCTTTTATTAAGCAAAAAAACGCCCCCTTTTTTCCAACTAGATAATCCTAAACTCACACAGTGTTTTATCAATGCTCTTAAGCAGGGCCTCTTGCACGTTGCACAAAAACTGGCAAAGAACGGATTGCCCCACTTAGAAGAGCAAGAGCGCTCATTTTTAGAAATTGCTGCACACGGGGCCTTTCAAAGAACACATACTCTGTCCCCAGAGCCTATAGAGATTCCTCAGGAGAAGCGCGCTGCTTATATTCTCATGATTCGCTGGCTGCTTGCAGAGAAGAAGGTAGATCCCAACCAGCCATTCAAAGGCCGTGCTGATTTTTTGATCCACCAGGTCTGTTATGCGGGCTGCAGTGAACTCCTTTTGCTTCTTATTGAATTGAAAGCGGATTTAAAAAAGCTTGATAGCTCGCAAAACAGTGTGTTGCATCATGCTTGCCAATCGTCCACAGATTGTGTGGAAATAGTGCGCCTTTTGCTGGGACATGACCCAGCTCTTCTGGAAGCCAAAAATAGCTACGGTCAAACGCCTTTACACTTAGCAGCCCTTAGAGGAAATGCAAAGAGTGCGGAATACTTGCTAAATCAAATTGCCGAACAAAGTGAATTAAATCAGCAAGACTACCAGGAAAATACCCCTTTGCATTTAGCCGTGATTGGAGAGGGGAGAGCTTTTAATCTAGCTAAAGAGAATTATGTTAAAATTGTTGAAGCTTTATTAAAAAAAGGGGCCAACCTAAATATCATAAATCGGGAGCAAAAAACGGCTGTAGAGCTTGCTTATAAAAATGGAAGTGAAGCCCTTATACAGTTGCTATCCCAAGCAGCTCTACTTCCAAAGCAGCTGATTAACTCTCTAAAAAACCTTTACCTTTCTCAAAAAACTCTTTCCATCTTTAGGATTAAGGTAGAGCAAGAGTGGGAATTTAAAGTGCCTTTGGAAGAAATCTATGTGCGTTTAGGCATTATTGAGCGTGAAGAAAGAAAAGCGCGCGATCAAGCATTTGATAAACATTCTGAGTATTTACAAGATGTTCGCATCCCAACTTATGAAACCATCTACGAGCCTAAGCAGAATATCGACATCGAAAAACTTTTCCAACATAAAAGTTTGGAGAAAAATGTTCGTAAAAGAGTTTTCATCCAAGGTGCAGCTGGCATTGGTAAAAGTACTCTCTGCCACTATATTAGCTACCATTGGGCAAAAGGGACTCTGTGGACAGACGTGTTTACCTGCCTTTTGTGGATTCCTTTAAGAAATCTTACCTTGAGGAAATATCCTGATAATAGAAAGTATAGTGCGGTTGATCTAATTGCAAACGAGTATGAAGGAAAAATCGATCGCAGCGTATTTGAAGCTTGCCTAAATGATGCCAACTTTAGAAAAAAAACTCTGCTTATTTTAGATGGTTATGATGAGCTTTCTGCAGAAGCCCAAGCAAACACAAGCCTAGCTACAGCTTTTAAACAGCTAAAAGAGTTATTGCCCCATATTTTGGTCACCTCAAGGCCTGGAAGCTGCTCTTTTGAACGTTCTTGTGAGCTAGAGCTTTTAGGCTTTGATAAAGAAGGGATTAAACATTATATCAACAGGTTTTTCAAATACCTTCAAGCCGAAGAGAAAAAACAGAAGCTTAGCCACCTATTAAAAGCTTCTCCCCAGGTGTTAAGCCTGGCACAGATTCCCATTAACTTAACTTTACTTTGTTGCCTCTTTCATGAAGATCCTCAGGTTTTTGATACTGAGCAATCCATTACGATGACAGCAATTTACGAAAGGATTGTTAGCTGGATGTATCGGTGGTTTCTCTTAAGAAGGATTGACCAGGGACAATCCAGGCAAACTAAAGAGCAAATTCTGGTAGAGAAAAGTCTGCGCAAAAACCCAGAAGTTGTCCATATTGCCACCGCTTTTGAAAAAATGGCCGACTTTGCAATGAAAAACGATACCCTTTATTTAAGCAAACTAGAAATTGAAGACTTGAAGGGTAACAAAATTTCGTCCAATGAGCTTACAGATTGCGGATTTATACGCATCCCTGAAGCCGAAGAAAAAGGGTTCTTTATACACTTAACCTTCCAAGAATTCCTAACCGCTTCAAAAGTTGCCAATCAATATCTTAAAGGAGAAAGAAAAGCGTGCCAAGAATTTATACGCAATTACAAGTTTGAACCACGCTATAACCTTGTTTTTCGCATGATTGCCGGCAGCCTTTCCCTGGCTGTCTCTGGTAATCGGCGCTATGCGGATGTCCTACAGTCTTTTTTTGACGATCTTTTTACTAAGCCGCGAGACCTAGCTATCAGTGGCGAGCTTGCTTTGATTGCGGGGTGTTTTGAAGAGTGCCAAGATCCTACGGTAGTGAAGCAGTACGATGGCTTTATTGAGCTTGTAAAAGATTACATTAATTATTTTTGTTTACTAGGCTTAGGCTTGGAAAGATTGCTCAGGCATAAGAATCTCCTTAATCATCCAGAAATTGTGCATATTATTACAGAATTATTATCCGATCCCAAGACAAGTCAAAATGTTTTAGAAAACTTACTACGCGTTGTGAGAACTGGGCTAAGCTTAGCTTCGGAAACGGTAGAAGCGGTCGCTGAGGGACTTAAAGATCCTGAAAAAGATCTTTATGCTAAAAGATATGCTACTTTTATTCTAGAAGAAGTCGCGCAGCAAGGAGGTAAACTGTCTAAAAAAGCGCTATTTGCTTTCATCCAAGCTTTCAAAGAAAACGATTATTTTACTATCCGCTCTGCTGCTAGCGCCCTAATAGCAATGACAAAACAAAGAGATAGTAAGCTTCCGAAAGGAGTGATAGTCGCTCTCATCCAAGCTCTCAAAAAAGCAAACTTTTGGGGGAAAAATCCTGCTGCTAATGCCCTAAAAGCAATGGTAAAGCAAGGAGATAAGCTTTCTAAAAAAGTGCTAGTTTTTCTCATCCAAGTTCTCAAAGAAGGGGATAGAGAGGTTAAAGATTGTGTTGCTAGTGTTCTAATAGATATGGCGAACCGAGGGTATGAGTTTACAAGAGAAACGTTAGCAGCTCTCATCCAAGTTCTCAAAGAAGGAGATATAGAGGCTCAAGGTTGGGCTGCTAGTGTCTTAAGAGAAAAGGCTATGCAAAGTAAGCTTCCTAAAGAAATATTAACGGCTCTCATCCAAGTTCTCAAAGAAGGGGATAGAGAGGCTAAAGGCTGGGCTGCTAGTGTCTTAAGAGAAAAAGCTATGCGAAGCAAGTTTCCTAAAGAAATACTAGCAGCTCTCATCCAAATTCTTAATGAAGGGGATAAAGAGACTAAACTGTATGCTGCCGCCTTAAGAGCAGTGGCCCAACCAGAAGATGGGCTTCCTAAAGAAGTGCTCGCTGTTCTCATTCAAGCTCTCAAAGAAAGAGAGGATGAAATTAAATGTTTTGCTATGAGTGTTTTAATAGAAATGGCAGAACGAGGAGCTGAATTTCCAAAAAAACTCCTAGCTACTCTTATCCAAGCCCTTGAAGAAGGAGATAGTGCGACTAAAAGTTTTGCTGTTAAAGCCCTAGAAACAATGGCAGGTAAAGGATACGAGCTTCCAAAAGAAGTGTTAGCTGCTCTTATTCAAGCCTTCAAAGAAAGCCATTGGCAGATTAAAACTTTTGCTGCTGGTGCCCTAAGATTAATCGCAATGCAAGAATGTGAGCTTTCGAAAGGAGGGCTAGCAGCTCTCATCCAAGTACTTAAAGAAGGCGATGAAGGGGCTAAACGGCATGCAGCTGGTGTCCTAGGAGAAATAGCAAAGCAAGGAGGTGAGCTTTCGGAAAGAGTGCTAGTAGCTCTTATTCGAGCTTTTAAAGAAGGTGATAAAGAGACTAAAGATTATGCTCCTCTTGCCCTAGGAGAAATAGCAAAGCAAGGAGGCAAACTTTCAGAAGAAGCACTAGCTGCTCTTATTCAAGCTCTTGAAGAAGGCGATGAAGACACTAAATGTTATTCTGCTAGTGCTCTAGGAGAAATAGCAAAACAAGAGAGAGGGCTTCCGAAAGAAGCCCTAGATGCTCTTATTCAAGCTTTTAAAGAAGGTGATAGAAGAACTAAAAATTATGCTGCTCTTGCCCTAGAAGCAATAGCAAAACAAGGAGGTGGGTTTCCGAAAGAATTCCTAGATGTTCTCATTCAAGCTTTCAAAGAAAGCCATAGAGATACTAAAGCTTGTATTGCTAGTGCTCTAAGAGAAATAGTAAGGCAAGGAGGTGAGCTTCCGAAAGAAGGGCTAGCAGCTCTCGTCCAAATACTTAAAGGAGGCGATGATGAGACTAAACGTTTTACTGCAGATGTTCTAGAAGCAATAGCAAGACAGGGAGGTGAGCTTCCTAAAGAAGCCCTAGACGCTCTCGTCCAAGCTCTTGAAGAAGGTGATGATGAAATCAAATTCTCTGCTGCTGAGGCCCTAGAAGCAATAGCAAAACAAGGAGATAAGCTTTCAAAAGAAGCGCTCATAGCTCTCATCCAAGCTCTTAAAAAGGCCGATAGAGATACTAAAGATCACATTGCTAGGGGCCTAGGAGAAATAGCAAAACAAAGAGGTGAGCTTTCAAAAGAAGAGCTAGCAGCTCTCATCCAAGCTTTTAAAGAAGGTGATGGACGTACTAAAAATTATATTGCTAAGAGTCTAGGAGAAATAGCAAAACAAGAAGGTGAGTTTCCGAAAGAAGCGTTAGTCGTACTTATCCAAGCTCTCAAAGAGGGTGATGATGAAATCAAACTTTCTGCTGCGGATGCCCTAGAATCTATAGTAAAACAAGAAGGTAAGCTTTCGGAAGAAGCTCTAGTCGCGCTCATCCAAGCTCTCAAAAAAGGGGACGATGAAACTAAAACTTTTGCTGCCGATGCCCTAGAAGCCATAGTAGAACAAGGAGGTAGGCTTTCGAAAGAAGCATTAGCTGCACTTATCCAAGCTCATAAAAAAGATGATGCTTGGACTGTAAACTCTGCTATTTATGCTGTAAAAAAAATAGCAAAGCAAGGAGGTGAGCTTCCAAAAGAAGCCTTAGCTGCTCTCATCCAAGCTCTCAAAGAAGGCAATGCTTGGACTGCAGGCGTTGTTGCAGCAACTCTAAAAAAAATTGATAAAAAGGCTTTTTTAAAAATGGGCATAGAGGCATTTCCTCTACTTGCTGAGTTTTGCTTCTTTGCTGAATATAGCTTCTTTGTTAAACATCGACGGCCTCAAATTTCTGACAGCAGGGCAGCTTATCCTTTTAAAAATGAATCGCTGCTCAGCTACAAAAAACTAAGGGAAAAGCTACCTAAGGATGCTGGCGTATGGCGGGAACGATTAGATAGGCTTAGCCCATCGGGGAAATTTCTTAACAATCCGTCGATTGAATCCGATCCTTGAAATGAATGCTAACAGTTTACATTATGTCTGCAATTCCCTTCGCCGAATAAAGCTTTTAAAGGGCTTGCAAGCAAGGCAAAACAACCTCCGGCTGGTTTTACGTCTTCAAACTTCACTTAAGGATAAATGATAAAGGCGAAATTTTAGCCTTTCAAATTACTCCAGTAAACATTTCGGATGTTTCTATGCTTGAAACCCTCTTCAAAGATAATTTGGGAAAGCTATTTGGGGACAGAGCTTACCTCTCTAAGGAGATCGGAGAAAGGCTTTTAAAACGTGGCCTAAAGCTATTTACCAACCTTAGATCTAATATGAAACAAAAGTTAATCTCCTTAAAAAATAAAATTTTGCTAAAAAAGAGATCCTTAATTGAAACGGTAAATGATGAATTAAAAAAACATCTCCCAAATCGAGCATACTCACCACAGAAGTATAGGAAATTTTCTAGTCAATATGCTTGGTGGGATTGCTGCCTATTGCCATCAACCGAAAAAGCCTTCGTTGAGTTTGAATGATAAGCATAATTCTTTGCTAATTGTCTCTTAAAAACCCCAAACTCAGGTTACTATAAATTCTTCTTAGGTTTGAGGGTGTGAGTTTATTCAAGAGAGGGCAAAAGCGCCATGATGAAGTGGTGGTGGGTTTCATAGACAAGTTTATAAGCCTCTAATTGCCCTTCAAGGAGAGGTAACTCCTCTATATGTTCTTTGGCTTGCCAAACATAAGCTTGATGTTCCCGGATATTTAAGGTTATAGGAAGAAAGGTTGGTAATTTCCAGGGATAAAGAAATAATTGGTAGTCACCAAGAGAATGGCGCACATAAACTTTTATAAGGTGGTCAATCTTATCTCGTCTTACTGCTATTAAAAGCTCTTCTTGTAATTCTCTTTCAAGGGCCTCAATTAAAGTCTCTCCTTTTTTGACCTTTCCTCCAGGAATAGCCCATTTGCCAGGACTTTTACATTCATTTGCCCTTTGTAAAAGCAAAATTTTTCCCTCACATTCCAAAAAGCAGGTTACCACTTGTAATTTGCTGTTGAAATCAACTGGTTTTTTTCTAAAAAACAAACTCATTGGCAGCTTAGACTTAATGTTTGGACTTTTTAATGTAAGGAATGCTTTTTTGGATATATTCAACCTTATTTAGCCTTTCTTCCTAAATTTCGCCAACCAGTTCCCTTTCCCTTGGAAGCTTAGAAAAATTTTTAGCTTTTTGCTCAATTGCCCAAAGCAAGCTACTAAGATGGACCCTAAACTTAAAAAGCTAGGCTTTAGCACTAAATAGCTCACTTTCATTGCTGTAGGATTAAAAATATAATTTTCTTATTCTGCATGTGACAATAAGATTGAAGGAAGAAAAAGGTACACCTCTCTAGTTAAATCAGTAAGAGCTGAACTTTCCCAATCAATTAGATAAACAGCCTACTTTTGAGGAAATTTTGCTAATACTTGTGTTTACACCCTATTGATTTTGCATCTGGTGAAGTTTAGGAGAATTCATCTCTTTTATAAAAAGAATGATTGAAGCCGCGCAGCAAAATAAACCTATTATACGAGGCCCTGTCCATCTATAGTCGAAAAAGAATGTGGATAAGCAAGCTACAAAAAATGGAGAAGTGGATCTAATTGAACTTATTAAAGAAAGCCCTCCTTGATAAAGTGCCTTATAATATAAGTAGGCGCCAATTCCCTGGGCAAAAAAAGTAGTAAAAACAATTATAAGAAAGTTTTTACTTGTAAATACTCTAGTCCATGAAATTTCAATGTTGTGAATCCATAAAATATCAAAGGCTACCATCCACAAGCTAAAAAATGCTCCCCAAAACATGAGTGACTTTATAGGTAATGGGGGGCTTTTCTTTATAAGCAATCCTCTTAATGCCCAGACAAAGCAGTACAGTAAAACAAATAAAATTCCACTATTTAATTGATTTCCGAGCGAAACAAAAGAGAAAAAGTAGCTTCCTCCCAAAGCCAAACAAATGGCTAACCAAATTGTTGAAGAGTGCTGCTCGTTTAGCAATAGCCTACTTAATATCACGGAAATGGTTGCCTGATTGCGTCCTAGGAACGAAAATTCTAATGGAGAAAAGTAGGCCAAAGAGAGAAAAAAAAGCAAATTTCCTAAACCGCTAAGGCAGCTTCCTAGAAAGAGGTATAAAAGCTGTTTAGGGCAATAGCCGTTTAGTTTATAGGCCTTTTGTATCCCAAAGTAAAAGCATAAAAATAAACCTTCCACTACTGCAATTTCTTGGAAAGGCATTTCTTCGAAAAGTTTCTTAAAAGTCACTCCATTTATAGACCCTAAAGCGGTTGAAACAAAACCCAGCCATACACTTTTAGAGTAATTATTAGCTTTCATGAGAAAAGTTATTAAGAGGTTACCAGCAAGGACCTATTCTATGAATTTAGGCGAGCGGCTAAGTATTATAAGTATATATCCGTGCTCACATAAAAAGTTTCGAGTTAAAGCTGAATTTTCTATGAGAATTTCATGAAAACTCTATAACTCATCCTCACTTCTGAAGTTCTTATTTTCCCATTATGCCAATTACCACTCTTTTCTTTGAAGATGAATAAAGCTGTCATAAAGGCAGTAAACTACTACAATCTATTCTTTCATAGTTTTGGCTCTCGAGTTTGCTCTGGAAAAGCAATTTCGAAAACTTAAAGCCAGCTTGTTTAGGTCTAAAAGAGTTACTTTCCCCTTACCTTATATAGACGTATTTTTTTATGGGCAATTTTTTTGATTTAATTAAAGATTTGAGTTTAAAAAAATGGCCCGAGTTGCCAGCAATGCCTTTTAAGTATTGCTTTTTATCCGCCTGGAGAAACCTCTTAAGCGTGCTTTTGGTAAAAAATAGCTATAAAGTTTGCAAAAAGGATGAATTCAGCCCTTCAATTTTTTGCAATGTTAGCCATGAAAACCACAAGTATAGGCATTTAGCAGTTCCAATTGTTTGCGTCTCGTTTAATCTCCGAAAGTCTGTTCGAATCCTTCTCCTCTACACTTTATCAAACCTAAATCGGTTGAAAAAGCTTTTAAAGGGGAGCTTTCAGAAATGTGGGAAAAGAAGGCGGAACAAACAAAGAACCCGGTGCGACTTGTCGTAGGAATGCTCATATTACCGCACAATTATAGGATTGCAGATGGACATACTACCCACAGATGAATCAAGAGACTTATTGGCAATACGCCTGCAGGTAGGGCTATTTGCAACCTAAGCTTCGTATGCATCCCTCTTCTTTAATTTGATGGAGACGCCACATAGGAAGAAGCAGGTCTTGTTAAGATCCTCCAAGGAACGGCTGCCATGTTTGTATCGGCCCCAGTAATTAAAAAAGACTTAAAAAAGTAATGTTATTTTAGGGAGAGGTGGCCACAATCCACGACTGACCTACAAATGGCTGTTGCCAATCCAAAAAAGTTTTTAATTGTGCTTGTCTTTTGGAAAATTTTATTTTAAAAAAAAATTTTAAATAGCTTGTTTTCTATCCATAGTGCTTTTTTGGAGCATGTTTACTGAGTTTAGCAGAATTTATTGACAAAAATCTTTTTGAGAAGAATAACTAGGCTTTTATAGGAATAATTTCCCTCTTTCCCAAAGGATATAAATTGCAATGACATGGCCTGCTCAAACACCCCCTCAGGCGTTTATTTGGAGAAGATTGCATTCTCTTACAGGCGCATGGCTTTCTCTTTTCTTGATTGAGCATTTACTAGTCAATTCGCAAGCTGCTCTTTTTATTGGAGAGGATGGCTATGGTTTTGTACATGCCGTAAATGCCATTAAAAATTTCCCCTATCTCCCCCTTATTGAGTTATTTCTGCTGGGGGTTCCTATTTTTGTGCATCTGGTGTGGGGAATCAAATATTTGAAAACCAGAGCCATAAATTCCTTTGAAACTGATGGGTCAAAACCTTCTTTACCCCAATATTCTCGCAATCATGCTTATTCCTGGCAACGTATCACCTCTTGGATCTTACTTTTTGGTCTTCTCGCGCATATTATTCATATGCGCTTTATCGAGGCTCCCCTAGAGACCCGTTTGGGGATTCAAAAGCACTACTTGGTGCGCCTAAATGCAGATAAAGGACTTTACACATTGGCTGCTAGGCTAGATGCCAAATTATATAACCAAGAGCAAATCAAAATAGAAGAAAAGGCCTTTCTTAGTAGGACTCAAAATAAGCTTTTAGAAGATTCTGAGGGAACTTTTGCGGCTTCAATTCCAAAAAGGATTGAAAAAGAAGGGGCAGAAAAAGAGGAAAACCCTCAAGTGCTTATTCGCGAGCAACAAAAAAAACAAGAAAGAGAGTGGCTAAAAACCTTAAAGAAAAAACCGCTAAAAGGCAATGAAGTCATGGCTGTAACGCCGAGCTTTGGGGTAGCTGAGCTACTGATGGTGCGAGAAACGTTCAAAATGCCTACCATGATTGTGCTCTATACCCTTTTTGTGTTAGCGGCGTGTTATCATGGATTTAATGGTCTTTGGACTTTCATGATAACTTGGGGAGTGACCTTAACGGCTCTTTCCCAAAGGTATATGAGATACTTGGCTACAGCTTTGATGGTTATGACCGCCTTTTGGGGAATGGCCGCGATTTGGGGAACCTATTGGATCAATTTGAAGAATTAAAGGGAACGGCTTATGGCGCAAAAAAAATCCCACAAGAATGTCATCGTAGTAGGGGGCGGTTTGGCAGGCTTAGCGGCCGCTATGAAGCTCGCTGAGAATGGTTGCCAGGTCAAGATTGTTTCTGTTACCAAAGTGAGAAGATCTCATTCTGTCTGTGCCCAGGGAGGAATTAATGCGGCGATTAATTTAGTTGGCGAAGAAGATTCTCCCTTTATTCATGCTTACGATACCATCAAAGGGGGAGACTTTCTTGCGAATCAGCCTCCTATTTTAGAAATGTGTCTTTGCGCCCCTCAAATTATTTACCTGATGGATCGCCTAGGTTGCACATTTAACCGTACTCCTGAAGGCAACCTCGATTTTAGGCGTTTTGGCGGCACGCTTTACCATCGCACGGCGTTCTGTGGAGCTTCCACAGGACAGCAATTGCTCTATTCTCTTGATGAACAAGTGCGCAGATTTGAAATGAAGGGAGTGGTTGAAAAATTTGAAAATCACGAGTTCATGCGCCTGGTACTGGATGAAACAGGGGCGACGCGTGGGATCGTGATGATGAATTTATTCAATTTAAAACTCGAAACATTAAAAGCGGATGCTGTGGTGATTGCCACGGGAGGGCCTGGGTTAATCTTTAAAAAATCGACCAATTCTACCTTTTGCACGGGAGCTGCAAATGGGAGGTTGTATCGACAAGGGATGAAATATGCAAATGGGGAATTTATTCAAGTGCATCCCACTGCTATTCCAGGAGAAGATAAGCTGCGTTTAATGTCTGAATCGGCTCGCGGCGAGGGAGGACGTATTTGGGTGTATGGGGATTCTTCCAAATCGATTGTCACTCCGGATGGGCGCACGATTTCCTGTGGGAAAACAGGTGAGCCTTGGTATTTCCTTGAAGAAATGTATCCCGCTTTTGGAAATCTCGTGCCGCGAGATATTGGGGCACGAGAAGTTTTACGTGTGTGTGAAATGGGCCTAGGGATTGACGGCCAAATGCAAGTGTACTTAGATGTGTCGCACCTTCCAGAAGAAAGAAAACATAAACTAGAATCTATTTTAGAAATTTATAAAAAGTTTACCGGTGAAGATCCCCGCAAGGTTCCTATGCGTATCTTTCCTGCTGTCCATTATTCTATGGGAGGAGGGTGGGTAGATTGGCCCGCGGTGAATGATCCCGATCGGCATTCCCGTTTTAGACAAATGACTAACATTCCGGGTTGCTTTAACGTGGGGGAATCGGATTACCAATATCATGGAGCGAATCGTTTAGGCGCAAATTCTTTGCTTTCATGCATATTTGGAGGCTTAGTGGCAGGGGTAGAAGTGCCCAACTACCTTCATTCTCTACAGGCAAGTTGGGAAGACATCCCTTCTCAGGTTTATGAAAATTCTCTTCAGAGAGAGAAGGAGCGAAAGGAGGACCTTTTATCAAGAGAGGGTCCTGAAAATATTCACCACTTACATTTAGAATTATCCAAATGGATGGTGGATCATGTGACTGTTAAAAGAAACAACGCCGATCTGAGAAAAACGATGGATAAAATTAAAGAATTGCAGGATCGTTATAAAAAAATCTCCCTCGCTGACAAAACACAGTTTGCTAACCAAACCTACGCTTTTGCCAACCAATTTGAAGCGATGCTAGACGTGGCATTGATTATAACAAAAGGGGCGCTACTGCGCGATGAATTCCGAGGTTCTCATTACAAACCAGAATTTCCCGAACGGAATGATGAGCATTGGCTTAAAACCACAATTGCAACTTTTGATTCGCAGCAAGACGAACCCGTGATCTCTTATGAGCCTGTCGATGTGCGCCACTTGGATCCCATTCTGCGCGATTATACCCAGGCGAAGAAAGTCAAGCCCTCCTTAAAAAATGTTCCCCATGACATCAAGCTGCCTATCTAATTGAGGTGATATGGAAAACACTTATATCCTAAAAATTTATCGAGGCCATCCAGGTAAGCAATACTGGGAAGAATTTGAATTAAAATTAGTTCCGCGTGCCAATGTCATTTCTGCCTTAATGGAAATTCAATGCAATCCCGTTAATCGCCAAGGAAAAAAGGTCGAGCCGGTTGTGTGGGAACAAGGGTGCCTAGAGGAGGTTTGTGGCTCTTGTTCCATGTTGATTAACGGCTTTCCCAGGCAAGCTTGCACAGCGTTAATTCAAACGATTGTGGAAGAAACCGGAAACCGGACAATTACTTTGGCTCCTTTCACCAAGTTTCCTTTAGTGAGGGATTTAATTGTAGATCGGGGGGTGATGTTCGATAATCTAAAAAAAGTGCATGCATGGATTGAGGTGGATAACACCTACCATCATGGGCCTGGAAAAAAAATTGATCCACGAACGCAAGAAGTGATGTATTCCTTGTCCACCTGCATGACATGTGGATGTTGTGCGGAGGCTTGTCCACAAATGAATGAAAACTCAAAATTTGTAGGTCCCCACATTATGGCCCAGGTACGCTTATTTAATGCGCATCCTGTGGGGAAATATCAACGGCAAAAACGGCTGCGCCCCCTGATGGAAGAAGGGGGCATTTCGGATTGTGGAAATGCCCAAAATTGCGTAAGGGTATGCCCTAAAGGAGTTCCTTTAACCGATTCTATTGCGGCTATCGGCAGACAAGTGACGATGCAAGCTTTAAGAGATGTATTTAGTTTTCCAGACACAGAAGACTATCAATGAAAGCTCGGGAGAAATATATTTTTAAACTGGTTAAGAAACAATATCGAAGGGAATAACCACACAGAGGGAGATAATCATCCATAAAGAACATCGATACATATTTTTTCCCCATAACCGATCTTCTTGAGTTTTAAATCCTTGTAAGCTTAGCCTAATCCAAACAAGCCCTACTAAGGTTGTGACAGCAAAATACACATAGCCCGTGTAGTTGAAAAAAGTAAGCATCAGCGCGGCCATAACAAAGCCGATCACATAGATGAACATATGAATTTTTGTTCTAGAAATGCCTTTTACAACTGGAAGAACCGGGATTCCAGCTGCAGCATAGTCCTCCAAGCGGTAGAGCGCAATGGCAAAAAAATGGGGCATTTGCCATAGCACCAATAAGGTGAAAAGAATTGCCGCTCCTACATCAATTTGATTGCTAACCGCACAATAGCCGGCAACAGGAGGAACTGCTCCGGCGAGGCTCCCTATGGCTGTTCCATAAACGGTATGGCATTTCCACAGGCTATAGAGAATGACATATACGAAAAAACCAAATGTTGCCACATAAACGGTGAGTAGATTAGTGAAAAAATAAAGGGTTGTTGTGCCGAGGATTCCTAAAAAAACGGCAAAGAGGAGGGCGTCACGGGCTGAAATAAGGCCTATTACAAGAGCTCGATTTTTTGTTCTCTCCATTCTTTGATCAATCTGCCGATCAATGTAATTATTAAAAACACAGGCAGATGCCATAATTAGGGAGAGACCAAAAAGCGTGGCAAAAAATAGCCAAACATCCATTTTTCCTTTAGACGCTAGCAAAAATCCCGCGGCAAGTGTGATGAGATTGCCTAAAACAATGTTTGGTTTAGTCAATAAGTAGTAATTAATCATGAGTCATTTCCATGGCCATATCGGACATCACGCGGTCATTTAAATCTTGCATAATCCACACAGATCCGAGCGCAATAATGAGTAATACTAAAAGCATAAAATAAAAAACGATTGTCTCCCACTTGGGCTTGGCTTCCTGTCTAAGATGCAAAAAGTAACGCAATTGCACAATCGCTTGGATAAGAGCTAATCCCACAATCGTATAAACAAGTGCGCGACCAGAGAGTAGTCTGGCACTTACGATAGAAAAAGAGAGAAGGGTGAGTAAGATAGATCCAATAAACCCGATCACATAAGATTTTAGGGTCCCATGCCATTCTTTTTGAATATCTTGCAAACTGCGTTCACGATGCATTAAATGACTCCTATTAAATAGACAAATGTAAAGATAAAAATCCACACTAAATCTAGAAAATGCCAGTACATACTAAAAATGACAAGCCTTCGAAACGTTGTGGGAGTGATATCGTAAAAATAGAGCTGAAATATGACGACCGACATCCATAGCAGACCGATGGAAACGTGTAGTCCATGGGTTCCCACGAGGGTAAAGAAAGAAGAAAGAAATGCGCTTTTTTGCCAGCTATTTCCTTCCTGAATTAAAGTTGCAAACTCCTCTAATTCCAGCCCGATGAATGCAGCACCTAATAAAAAGGTAATGGCTAGCCATCCTATGACAGCGTTTTTCTTATTCTTTAATGAGGAAAGCATAGCAAAACCGCAAGTCACGCTACTCACTAGTAAAATTAAGGTTTCGCCAAAGGCAGTAGAGAGGCTAAACAGCTCTCGTCCCGAAGGGCCACCAAATGTACTATTGTGAAGAACTGCATAAGTGGTAAAAAGAGAGATAAATAAGACGCAGTCGGTCATCAAATATATCCAAAACCCTAAAACAGTTCTGGAATATGTTTCATACTCATGTCCTGAAGAGTGAAAGAGGGACTTAATCATGCATTCACCTCCCTTAAATGGGCAGCTTCCATTTGTTCAACTTGCGCAGCTGTAATGAGTACATGCTCATCTTGTGCACTTGAAAGGCGTATGATGACGCAAGCGACAATTCCTATCAAACTTACGATTGCGAGCCAGGTCATATGCCAAGTCATGGCAAACCCAAAAAATAGGCTGAGGACCCCTATATAAAGCCCCATAGGCGTATTTTTAGGCAAATAAATATCTTCGTAACGTTTTCTCGGCAGAGGGGCTTCTCCTCGCTTAATGGCCCATAATGGATCACGTTGGTTGACACTGGGGATAGTTGCAAAGTTATAAATGGGAGGAGGAGAAGAGACGGACCATTCCAGCGTTCTGCCGTTCCAAGGGTCTCCCGTTTTATCTCGATTCTGTTTTCGTTCAACAATGCTCTTGAATAAGCCATAAATTTGAATACTGACACCGCAAAGAATCACCAAGGCGCCCAGGGCTACGAGAATAAAGTGGGATTGCCAGCCTGTAGCAGCTTCATAGTGATCCAAACGCCTTGTGGCTCCCATAAAACCAAGCATATATAACGGCATAAAAGCGAGTAAAAATCCTATGAACCAGCACCAAAAGGCATAGCGATTTAAGGTTTCACTTAGAAAAAAACCTGTGAACTTGGGAAACCAATAAGTAAAACCGGCAAAAAATCCAAATAGCACTCCTCCGATCACCATTCCATGAAAGTGAGCGACTAGAAATAGACTATTGTGGACTTGAAAGTCAACAGGCGGAGAAGAAAGAAGGATGCCCGTCATTCCACCGATGCTGAAGTTGAGCACAAAAGCAAAAAACCATAGCATAGAGGAAGTAAAATGAACGCGCCCTCTGAATTTAGTAAATAGCCAATTGAAAATTTTTACGCCGGTTGGGATTGCCACTAACATCGTCATCACGGCAAAAAAAGCATTGACTTTTGGGCTAGCCCCCATCGTAAAAAAGTGGTGAAGCCATACGATGAAAGAAAGAAAAGCAATGATAATCAGGGCCCATACCATGGAGGCATAGCCAAACAGCCGTTTTTCTGAAAAAGTAGGGACAACTTCCGAAAAGATTCCAAACGCAGGTAAGATTAAAATATAGACTTCCGGATGTCCCCATGCCCAAATAAGATTGATGTACATCATGGGATTCCCCCCGTGGTCTGTGGTGAAAAAGTGCATGCCAAGATAACGGTCTAATGTCAGCATGGCAAGCGTTGCGGTCAGAATAGGGAAGGCAAAGACGATCAGAACAGATGCACATAAAGCGCTCCAGGTAAAGATAGGCATTCTCATCAGGGTCATGCCTGGGCAGCGCATCGTTAAAATGGTGACTAAAAAGTTGATCCCAGACAGGGAAGTTCCTATTCCCGATATCTGGACAAGCCAGATCCAGTAATCAATGCCAACCCCAGGGCTATATTGAATCTCAGCAAGGGGAGGATATGCAAGCCAGCCCGCAGCTGAAAATTGTCCAATTGCTAAAGAAACAAGCGTCATCATGGCACCTGAAGCAAAAAGCCAGAAGCTGAGTGAATTCAGAAAAGGAAAGGCCACGTCTCTTGCTCCAATTTGCAAGGGGATGACAAGATTGAGAATTCCGACGACGATCCCCATACCGACGAAGAAGATCATGGTGGTGCCATGTGCGGAAAAAACTTCTTGAAAGTGTCCGGGGGAGATAATGCCAGGGGAGCCTCCCACCGAAAGGGCTTGGTGCAAACGCATCATCAGCGCATCTGCGAATCCTTTAAAGAACATAATTAAGGCCACTATGATGTACATCATGCCAATCTTTTTGGGATCGACAGATGTTAGCCACTCCTCCCAAAGCCACTTCCACCTTTTGGTATAGGTGATGGCGGCTATAATTCCGATACCTGTCAAAATCATGCCGTAAACAGCAAAACTTTGGCTTGCCTCGTGCTGGAAAGCCTCCCAAGTTAATTTACCAAACATTTTGAATTATCCTCCCTGCGGATGCATGTATTTCATGAGAACCTGCTCAAACAAGCTGCCATCTTTTAATCGATATATTTGCGGTGGGACATAGCTGCTGGGAAGCGCTAACTTGTGATATTCCTCTGTATTTAAAACCCGAGAGGATTGTTTTGCGGATTCCACCCATTGATGGTACTCTTCTTCCGATGAAGCTCGGGTAATGAAGTGCATCCCTGCAAAGCCTTCGCCGCTGATATTTGCAGAACAACCTCTAAAATCGCCTTTCTCACTTGCGATTAAATGCAATTGCGTTTTCATTTGAGGCATGGCATATATTTGGCCCCCTAGCTGAGGGATCCAAAAGGAGTTCATCGGAGCGTCTGCCGTAATTTCAAAATGAATGGGAACCCCTGCTGGAATTTGCAAAAAGTTTAAACTGGCAATTTTCTCCTCTGGATAAATAAATAGCCATTTCCATTGCAAGGCCACCACTTGGACGGTGATTGGCTTTTTATCCGATTCAATCGGCTTTAAAGGGTCAAGCTCATAGGTTTTAACCCATGTCAAAACAGCAATAATACATGTAAAAACAAAGGGAATCCCCCACCATAAGTATTCCGCTAAACGATTGTCGTCTAAGTCAGGGTCGTATTTGGCGTGGCGATTATCAGCGCGATATCTCCATGAGAAAACGAACGTTAAAATGTATACAGGAATGATCACCAGCAGCATGATGGCTTGAATGATTAAGAGAAGATTGCGCTCTTCTAAGGCAATCATCCCTTTTGGAAATAGAATCGCGATCTTGTCTCGAAATTGCCAAATGGTAAGGGGTTGCATGACCAAGAATAGCAACAAGATAAGGCTTGAAAAGAATAGCAAGAATTGAACGAATCTTTTCTTGGGAGTCATTTTTGATAAATCCTTAGATTATTTTTTAGAAAATTTGACTATAGGTTTTTTTAAGGAAAAGTCAAACTAAATTTTAAAGAAAACCTAAAAAAATTCTTGGGAAACTGCTTTAAGAGCATGGTTGAAGGATGATTTATTTTTTACTATTGCCTTACAAAATGAGGTAAAGGGGGGACATATTAGGCAAAAAGGGGACAATAAGAAACCAAATTTTCCGGCAGGCGAATGTTTGAATTGAGGAGCTAATCATTGCTCATCTCAACAAACGGCCCCTTTAATTGCTAGAGAGGCCTTTTTTCTTCCTGCGAATTTAGACCTTCTATTGTCTATCAATTAAATAAATTATAAAAGGTTGAGCTTAAATTTTATGCGAATTAAGCTGGCATTAACATCTATTAACTTTAATATCGGACTAATTATGGGGCGTATCCAGTTGTCGTCTCTTTGGTCTTTTTTTATCCCTTGCATGAGCCAGCCTTCTGGGATGGAGCAGCTGCCAGAAGAGCTAACATTGCACATTTTTTCTTTCTTGACGGTACAAGATCTTGCTACAACGGAAAAGGTTTGCAGAAACTGGCAGCGCCTAAGTCTTGATGGCCAGCTTTGGGCGAGGCTCTATCAAAATCGTTATCCTCGCGCCGACGTCAAAGGCGGGAGATGTTTTAAAAAGCTTTTCAGCATGCGTCATCGAGGGGAGGTAGAATTGGAAAAAGCGAGAAGATGGTTAGCAAATCTTAGCAAATCTTCGGATATTGCTAAAAACCTATCTCAATAAGGTATCATTCTAAGAAATCGAGCCTTGTCTCTAAGGAATGAAGGAGGCGCTGAGACAGAAAATCGAGGTAAACTTTTAGAGAATTTTAGAGCCTTTGTTTTCTCCTGAATAAGGGCCCATGAGATAGCGTTATTAAAATAGCTTCTTAGGAGCCCCTTCTTTCCCGTGCGTTTATTTTCCCGCCAAATGCAATAGCTTTAAATACATATGAACCTCAATTTTTGGACTAAAGCTTTATTAGATCTCTTTCGAAATCTCTTTTGTTTGTCTTTCTTGTCTTTACTCAATATTTTGAAACTTTTGATTTAAATAAAGGTATCGTATAATTTTTTATTCCCTGAGCAAGACTTTTAGGCGGACATTACCAATTGAGTGAAAAAAAAACAAATATTTTATTAATTTCTCTTTTGCTGCTTAAGGCAGCCTGCATGTTTTGGATGATTACTTCACGTGAGATAGGTTTAGGGCCTGATGAAGCGCAGTATTGGACATGGAGCCAAGCCCTTGATTGGGGGTATTATAGCAAACCGCCAGGAATAGCTTGGCAAATAGGGGGGGGAACGCAGCTTTTTGGAAACACTGAGCTTGGCGTGCGCTTTGCTTCTATTCTCTTCGGGATCATTCAGCCCTTGCTAATATATGGCTTAGCTAGGGCCTGCTCTTTGTTACCTCAAACTGCTTTTTGGGCAGCTCTCATCATGGCATTTTCTCCGTTAGGCGTGATGGGATCGCTGCTGGCAATTACGGATGCTGGCATGCTCATTTTTTGGACAGCTGCCTGCATTGGGATTGCGAATGCCATCGAGCGTCATACTACGCCTTCTTATTTGCTAATAGGGGTTTTTATTTTTCTGGGGGCGTTATTCAAATGGCCAATCTATCTCTTATGGAGCTGGATTCTAGTAGGGTGGCTTTTTTTCCCATGCTTGAGAAGCCGGAATATATTAGGAGGTCTTCTTGTCTCCTTATTTGGCCTATTTCCCAGTGTGGTATGGAATGTTTCTCACCGATGGGCAACCTTTCACCACGTATTTTCAACGGTTCAGGGGGCCGAAAGCCGGGTTTTATTTCAAGGAAATGCTTTAGATTTTATAGGAGCGCAGGCCGTATTAATTTCTCCCTTGCTCTTTTTTTTAGCTTTATGCGCTTTAGCCTATTGCTTTAGGCAGTCTTTAAGGCCCTCTCTTTTCTTTTGTGCTTTTTTCTGTTTTATCACTCTGGCAGGGTTTTGTGTATATGCTCTTTTTAAAAAAATGCAAGGGAATTGGTGTATTTTCATTTACCCCACATTCATCATTTATCTGAGTTGGTATTTAAATGAAAAAGTGACATGGGGGAAAAAGGCTTTGGTTGCCTCTTTGACCTTATCCTTGGTTGTGGGAGGAATGGGACTCAGTATTCCGTTTATGCAATCGCGCAATATCGCTATTCCCTTTCAGATTCCCTATCGGATGAATCCGTTTCGTCACAATGTGGGCTGGAAGGAAATGCAAGCCAAGCTGGATCAAGAGGGATATCGAGCAGAAAAACATTTCTTGTTTGGAGACCGGTATCAAATGAGCAGCTTATTAAGCTTTTATAATACAGGGCAAAAGCGCGCTTATTTTTTTAATTTAGACGGCATCCGTAAAAATCAATTTTCTTTTTGGCCGGATATGGCTCAAGAGCAAATGGGAAAAACAGGCTTTTTTGCTCATGTGGAAAATATTCCCTTTCATGAAGGGGAGGAGAAGGCCTATCTCGAAAAGCTATCGCCCTATTTTAAACAAGTGGATTACTTGGGTTCCTTTCCTATTTTTGAGGCCTACAACCAACCTGTAAAACGATTATTATTATTCAAATGCACTTTTTTTCTGGGCAAACAGCCTGATGAGGGAGCTGGATGGTGAGGGAGAAGGGGCTATGATGGGTGCCTCCTCTATTAATAGGTTTAGGCTGAGAAATGAGAGAGGAGTTTTTTAGCGCTATGGTTTCACCTGTAATGGTTAAGGGGGATCTCGCGCCCCTTTTCTAAAATGCGCCGCCGTTCCTGTTCATGAGAAAGGTCTTAATTGACCTTCTCGTTGGCTTCATCCCCGCAGCCATGCGATGAAGACAATGCTTTCATTATCTTTAAAAAAGCTGTTTTAAATAGAGCTATTTTCGGCTGTAATAACTAAAGCCCCCTAGCCCATCTTTGAAAAAATACGCTCATGCCCCTCATTTTTCATAAAGGAGGTGCTATTTAGTAAAATTTTGGAACGTTTCATAAGGCAGATGTCTTTCACAAAAGACTCAGGGGATGAAGAAGCCCGTTCTTTGGAGCGCCTTGTAAGCATTTATTCCAGTCAGACTCCTCTCTGATAATTCTTTATGAACAACCTTAGGACTATCAGCAAGTCTTTTTAAAAACCTACAACGTATCCCCTATCTCGTTAAGGCAATGTGCATTTGAAACATAAAGTGATCGAGAACACTGTATTGGCTGTTAGTTTGCAGAGATATGTCCGTTTTGCGAAACATTAAGATAATCCTATCTCAAGTTGTTGATAATGTTTCATAAGATCGCGGAAGTGAGCAGCATCTTCGAATTGCATCTCTTTAGCCGCTTTTTTCATCAAGCTTTCATTTTCACGAATTTTCAAGCGGATCTCCTCAAGTGTGAGGTACTCATGCTGTTCTTCTGCCACCTTTAAAGGAGGTTTTTTTACTTCTTCCTGCTCTTCATGCAGGAGGTCGGGCTCAACTAAAGGCGCAATCTCTCGCTTAACCGTTTTAGGAGTAATGCCATGTTTTAGGTTGTGTGCCTGCTGCAAGGCGCGCCTTGCTTCGGTAATTTCTAATGTATGCCGAATCGCCTTTGTGATTTTATTGGCATACATAATCACTCGCCCTTCCGCATTGCGGGCTGCCCGGCCACAAGTTTGGATGAGGGAGGTTTCACTGCGCAAAAAACCCTCTTTATCAGCGTCTAGAATAGCAACTAAAGAAACTTCAGGGATATCTAATCCTTCCCGAAGTAGGTTGATACCGACTAACACATCAAATGTACCTGAACGAAGATCTTGAATAATTTGAGCTCGTTCCAGGGTATCGATATCGGAGTGCAGGTATTTTGCTTTCACATCGAGTTCTGTCAGATAAGTGGTTAGCTCTTCTGCAAGTCGTTTGGTTAAAGTGGTGACAAGGACCCTGCCTCCTTTCTCGACGTGGGTCCTTATTTCTGCTAAGCTATCGTCGACTTGCCCATCAGCAGGTCTAACCTCAATATGGGGATCGAGAAGGCCAGTTGGGCGAATGACTTGCTCGACAATCTCACCTTGTGCTTCTGTAACTTCCCATTCTGCAGGAGTAGCAGAAACATAGACGACTTGATGAAAGTGGGCATAGCTTTCTTCAAATTTTAAAGGGCGATTGTCATAAGCAGAAGGTAGGCGGAAACCAAAATCTACCAACGAAGCTTTGCGAGCACGGTCGCCGTTATACATCGCGCGCATTTGGGGAATAGTTTGGTGCGACTCATCGATAATCAGTAAAAAATCAGAGGGGAAGTAATCGATGAGGCAGGGGGGAGGATCTCCAGGTTGACGCCGACTAAAATGGCGCGAATAGTTCTCAATCCCTTTGCAAAAGCCGATTTCACGAATCATCTCCATATCATGCTGCGTACGTTGCTGAATTCTTTGCCGTTCGATGAGGAGATTATTTTTTTCAAAAGATTCCATCCGCTCGGCTAGCTCTGCTTTGATTGTCTCTAAAGCTTGCCAACGCACTTCTTCAGGGGTGACGTGGTGAGAACTTGGATAAATGGTAATTTGTTGGATTCTTTGTCTAACTTTGCCTGTTAAAGGATCGATTTCGCTAATTCTCTCAATATCGTCTCCAAAAAACTCCACGCGAATGGATAAATCTTCTTCATAAGCTGGGAAGATTTCAAGTACATCTCCTCTCACTCGGAAGGTGGAACGAGAAAAGTCATAATCATTGCGCGTATATTGCATCTCTACAAGGTGGAGAAGAATATCGTCCCGCCGACAATTTTGGCCCGTGGTAAGGGTTAAATTCATATCGCGGTAGTACTCAGGCGTACCTAAGCCGTAAATACAAGAGACAGACGCCACAATTAAGACATCGTTGCGTTCGAGCAAAGAGCGGGTGGCGCTGAGTCGCATTTTATCTATGCGGTCATTGATAGCCATATCTTTTTCAATATAGGTATCGGTACGCGCGATATAAGCTTCGGGTTGGTAGTAATCGTAGTAAGAAACAAAGTATTCAACAGCATTGTGGGGGAAAAAGGCTTTAAATTCTTGATAAAGTTGGGCTGCTAGGGTTTTATTATGGGCAATCACCAACGTCGGACGCTGCACTTGAGCGATAACGTTGGCCATAGTATAGGTTTTACCTGAGCCTGTAATCCCTAAAAGAACTTGAGCTTTTTTTCCCTCAGCAATTCCCTGGGCAATTTTTTCAATTGCCTGAGGTTGGTCTCCAGCTGGAGGGAAAATGGATTCTAATTGAAATTTTCCGTTCACTTTGATTGTTTTCCCATTTTTTCTTTGGCAGCTTTAGCAATTTTTTTCCACGTTCCACTTAAGCCCATTAAGCTCAGCATCTCTTTGACGGTTTCATTGGAGATTTCGATCATTTTTTGAGTGCCTTCATAGATGACTTGCTCGACGAGCCCTTTTTCTTGCTCATAATATTTTCTTTTTTCCCGAATTGGGTCAAGGAAATGATTTAACGCGCGTATGAGTTTTTCTTTGACCTCTACATCGCCTACTTTGCCTTCCCGATACCGAGATTTTAGATCTTCCACTTCAGCTTTATCGGGATTGAAAGTGTCATGGTAGGCAAAGACGGGATTTCCTTCTACTGTTCCAGGCATATCTGCGCGGATCCGATTTGGATCGGTGTACATCCCTTTAACCTTTTTTTCGACGGTCTTAGCATCGTCTGCCAAGAAGATTGCATTATTGGCAGATTTACTCATCTTTCCTTGCCCATCCGTACCGATTAAAGTAGGGACATCGCTAAGCAAGCAATCGGGCAGGGGGAAAAAATCGCCGTAGTACAGGTTAAATCGACGCGCAATATCTCGCGTCAACTCAATGTGAGCCTCGTTGTCTTTTCCCACAGGGACTAGATGAGCTTTTGGCATTAAAATGTCAGCTGATTGTAATACAGGATATCCGATGAGTCCATAAGGAATGCTTTCGGTAGACATGTGAGCATTGCGAGCCATTTCTTTCAAGCTAGGCAAGCCGGTTAACCTATTTAGAGAAATTAACATCTGGAAAATTAAATTCATTTGGTAGACAGCGGGGATGGCAGATTGCAGGTAAATGACCGATTTTTGAGGATCTATTCCACAAGCCAAATAGTCGATAACCATTTGAGCGATGTTTTCTCTTAGCTTTAAGATAGATTCTTTTTCTGGTTTGGTTGTCAGGACATGCAAGTCTGCAATAATAAAATAGCAATCATATTTTTCTTGCAGTTCCACCCGATTCTTTAAAGAGCCTACGTAATGGCCGAGGTGAAGCAAACCGGTGGGGCGATCTCCTGTGAGAATTCTTTTCTTTGGTTGATTTTCGTACATGGTCGTTCCTAATCCTAAGAAGTAATAAAGGGGTTTAGCCATCCTGCGCTATTGGCGATTTCCAGGCCGATGAAAATTAGGGCAAACACGATTGTCAGCACTAATGAGCATTTTCCGCCGGGAGCTGTGAAAGGGGATTGATACTTTTTTTTATACCTCCCACTCCATACGATTAAAGGGGGAAGCAATCCCAGTAACATCATCACTCCATAAGCACCCGCATACTCTAAAGCCGTTAGAAATGCTCGGGGACAAATAAAAGTAAACAATAGAGGAGGCAAAAAAGTGAGGAGATAAAGCAATAGTTTGCCAGCTTGATTTTTTTTAATCTTTAATCCGTCAGATAAGAAATCAGATAAACTTAAAGAAACGCCTAAAAAAGAAGTGATGATGGCAAAAAAAGAGAAAAAACGGGCAATTACAGTAATAGAAGATTGGTGAAGAGTGCTTGCCAATAGGCGAGTTCCATCAATGCCATGCAAGTAGCCAGCCACGATTCCATGTTCGCCGTGGAGAGGAATGATGCCAAGTGCCAGCATTTCCCAAAGGCCATAAATGATAAAAGGGATAATGCTTCCCATTAAGATGGCTTTTTTAATTTGAGGGACGTCTCGTTTAAAGTAAGTGGTCAAGGTGGGGATGATAATGTGAAATCCGAAGGAAGTTACTATAATCGAAGTGGCTAAGAGCAAGTAAGACCACTCGATATGGAGAAATTTTGTAGGTTGAATGTGAGGAGCGAGAAGAAAGGTCATCGCTAGATAAGCCATGATCAATCCTGTCATGAGTAGGCGATTTAAATAGTCGACAGATTCTGTTCCACGGTAAACGAAATATCCTAAAACCAGAATTAAGGGTAGCGCTCCTATCCAATGGGAGATGGTCAGTTTGAAACAAGATTGGCCAATATCGACAAAGATAGGGATGCAAACAGCAATATAGGCAGTTGTCAAAGAGTAAAGTAAAAAGAGATAGGTGATCCAGCTTAATCCTGCTCCCCATGAGCCTAAAGTATGGCGGGCCATGGTGATGAGGTTTGTATCGGGTTCCATCCACAAGTTCGCTTCTAAAATTAAAAACGCTGTGTAGGTCATGTATATCCAGCAAATAGCCAAAAGGAGGAAAGAAGGAATAAATCCAGCTTGGCCTGTTGCTACTGGCAAGGCAAGCATGGCGGCTCCAATGGTGGTGCCTGAGACGAGAAGGATTCCTCCGATCAGTTTAGTATTCATTCAATTCCATTCCTTTAAGTTATCCTACAATTTGCAAAAAGATAATAGTCAAAGAGCCGATCATGACAAAAACCAAAGCACTTTTCCCCCCAGCAGCTCTGAAATCACTCGATTGAGCGATAGGGTAAATATAACGCCCCGCCCACACCATGGCTGCAGGCAGAATTCCAAACAAGATAACAGCCCCAAAGCCCCCTGCATAATTAAGCGCTAAGAGGAAAATATGAGGAAATAAGCAAGCGAAAATCCAGGGAGGAAAAAGCACCACAAAGGAGAGAAAAATTTTCCCTGAAAAAGATTTTTTAATATTTAGGGCATCGCTAAGAAAGTCAACAAAACTCATCGCTACTCCGAGACACGAGGTGACGATAGCAAAAAATGCAAAGTAATGAGCAATGTCAACTACCCAAGAGTGCCCAATGGCTCTTTGCAAAGCTGTGGTGGCCATTTCACCCGAATCTAAAACAGTTCGGAAAGTTTCATTTTCTCCCATAGGAATTAACCCTAAAATGACCCATTCCCACACAACGTAGACAAGTAAGGGAAGAAAACTTCCAATCAAAATAATTTTTTTCATTTCCTTAGCATTTCGGTTTACATAGGAAGTTAGACTGGGGATAAGGTTGTGAAAACCAAAAGAAATGACCATCAGAGGAAAGGCAAAAGGGGCAACAAGCCAATTCTGGCGCGTTAGTAAGTCGGGATTAACATGCATTCCCCCTAATACCACTAAGAGAATATAGGTAAAAATCAAACCTCCCATTAAAAGGCGATTAAATAGATCGACAACATGCATGCCGATGCAGATAAAGCTAGCGAAAATTGAGATTAAAACTAAACTTCCCAACCAAGAAGGCACGCCAATAGACAGCGTCTGTTGTAAAAAATCGGAAATAAGCTGCCCGCTTCCTGAAATATAGGCTACTATTAAAGAGTAGAATAAAAATAAAAAGAGGCTCCAGGCCACAATTTTGCCTACAGGGCCTAACGTTCTTTCTGCCATGCTCACAATGCTAACTTCCTCTTTAAACCACAAATTAACTTCTAGCAGGAGGAGAGCAGTAAAACTCATAAATAACCAGCTCAAAGTAAATAAAAAAATAGAAGGCCTAAAGCCTCCCAGAGCAGAGAGAATGGGCAATCCCAACATTCCAGCGCCAATACAGCAGCCTGCTACAAGTAAAATTCCTCCTACAGAACTTCCTGTTAATTGTGAAGGCGAAGTATTCATGAATCCTCATGTGTTAAAACCGGGCTATCAATCATCGTATGCAAAAAACGGAAGAGATTGTAATGGTTGACAGGCCTTAGAAATAATAAAGGTAATTTAAAAGGAAAAGGGGAGACCTATTAGTAAACCCGCCAAAAACGGAAATGGCCATAAAAGGGAAAAACCCAGCCAGTGTGAAAATAATTGATGTGCATTTTATTATGCCTTGAAATCAAATTTACAGGAATTTTAGCCATATAAGCTATTTTCTGCAATAGGCCTTTTTCAAAATCTCTTTCTTTCCTATGAAATTGGCTGTACGGAAAAAGCTTGCCTAATAGCCCATTTAGCATTGCATTAAGGCGAGAATTTCTTTATTGCCCATTTTTTTAGCTAGTTTGATAGTTTCTTTATTTTTTTTGGCGCCGTGGTCAAGAAAGAGCTTTACTGCAGTCGCGTTTTGCAGGCGGACAGCGTTTAAAAGCAAGGCTTGGGTTTGATCCGCTGAGATTTGCTTTTTAGAGAGTGCATTTTTAAAAAGAAATTCAGCTATTTCTAATAGATTTAAAGAAAGGGCTAAGGTAATAGGATCTTCTTCACTTGCTATGACGGGATAAAAAGGACGAACTCCTTGGCTTATAAGAAACTTTATAAAACCTACATCATGATGATTTCTAGAATCGCGGATCGCTTCGTGTAAAAGTGTTTCGCCCAGGGTATTGCGGTTATGAAGAGAAGGGGCGTTTATCCTTGCTTTAAGCAACCGTTTAGCCTTAGACCTATTAAAAAAAAATTTCCCCAAAAAATGGGGAATAAAATGAAAAAATTTCGCTAGTTTTGTTTGCTTGAGTTTAAGCGTGGCTATTTGATCAAGTCTTTCTATTCTCGTTAAAGTACGGGAGATGTCAGCGGCAGCTTCTGCATTTTTTGTTTTCTCAACCGCCTTTGCGAAAAGATAATTTAAACTAATCGAGCCTTGATAACCCTTACAAAACCATTTGCGCGAACCTAAAAAGCCAATTTTTACTTCAAGCATATCCAGAAAAATATTCATTTCATTGAGATTCTGGTTTTCAAAAGCTTTTTTAATTGAAGTCATATTCCTCCAACAAAATGATAAAGGTGCTAGGGATTGTTATAAAGAGTTTAAAAATAGTATCAAAGCAAATAGAGAGGGATTAGAAGAGAGCATTACAAGAGCGAAAAAGAAGGAGGTGAAGGAAGGATTTTAACTAAAAAATCATTAAAGGGGTAATGTTGTTTTTAGGATTCTAGTCGTTTGGTTTTTCATTTTTATTAAATGCTCTTGCGTTTAGGGGCCTAAAATGGGGCTTTTTATAAAGGCTTCCGAGTAAATTTTCCTATCTGCAAGCAAGGATGGCAGCCGCTCCTTTAATTTTTTTAAGCTTGATCATCAGTCTTTATGGTAATAGAGGGACTTTTCATCAGCAAGCGATTCTACCCTTTGCCGAACAGCAATTAAGTTACTGATTAAGTGTTTGCTTGAAACTATCTCACCGCAAGTGGTCCTGTTGAAAACCAGGCAATCAGAACAGGATACTTAACAAGATGGCCCCTTTAAAGGTCGGCTCCCTTTAGCTATAATTTTTGTAGGCTAGGGCTTATGAATTTTTAAAATTGTAATAAAGGATAAATTTGGAAAAAGAGAATATGGGGAGACGCAATTAGGTGCAAGGCATTTCATTGATGGCAAAAGTGCTGAATCCAGAGAGCAAAAGTCCCTAACCATAAATTCGATTTGACGCCTTCTCCAAAGGCGGGCGCACCTAAGAATAAGAGCTATTAATTTGAGCTTTGGAGTTTGAGTCCTGAGTGTTTAAGAAGGGAAAATCAAAGCTCGAATTAGGAATGATTTAACCACCAAATACCTGCATTGATGGAAGCGGCATAAGCCGTCCATAGCCAATAGGGAGCAAGTAAAGAAGCAGCTAATCGCGAAATTTGCCAAAAAGAGCCCATTGTCCAGCTTAAGACGATCTCCAATAAAAGAATATCGACAAGCGCCCAACCCGGACTTTTGAGGTAAAAAAATAGGCATGACCAAGCTAAATTTAGGGCAAGTTGTGAGAAAAAAAGAAAGTAAGGTTGGAAATGATAACCGGATAGCTGCTCCCGATTCCATATTAGCCAAACAGAAATAGCCATTAAAAGATATAAAGTTGTCCAAATGGGCCCAAAAACCCATGTGGGTGGTGTCCAAGAAGGCTTAAGCAATGTCGGATACCAAGTATTCACACCTACTTGGGTAAACCATCCTCCAACGACTTCAACGAAAAGGCAAAGCAAGATAAATAGCGCAAGCACGCCTATGGAGTAGGGATGAGTTTTATTCATGTATCATTATTCTCCTTTCCCAGATTTTTTCACTCGGATCTTAGCGTATTTCTGGATTTGCCAAAAGGGCTTTATTAACCTACGCTTTTCTCCCTAGGTAACTTTAAATAGTGATCAACCTAGCTCCTTCTTAATGGAATTTATTTTGCGCAGGCAGAATAGCAGGCAAGGGAATGCAGTCCCTCTATTCACAAGCCAACCATTCAGCTATAAGGAAAGTTTCAAACCATGAGAGGATGGGAGGGGCAGTCGAAGAGGGCTTTAAAAAAAATGCTAAAAGACCCTATAAATGAGAGAAGCAGAATGAATCAAAAGTAAAAAAAATGCAGAATAAACCTATTATAGCGGCATTCGATTTTGATGGGACCCTGACTTATCGAGACTCTCTCCTACCTTTTTTATTTTTTACCCATAAATATTTTGGTACTCTTCAAAAGCTCTTTTTGCTTCTTCCTAAATTTCTGGGGTTTGTCTTAGGCTTTGTGACGAGACAGGCCATAAAAGAGGCCATTGTGTCTAAATTTTTCAAAGGTTATTCTATCGAGAGGCTTACCGAATGGGGAGAAGCTTTTGCCACTCAAATATTGGATAGCAAAATTCGACCAGGGGCTTTTAAAAAAATTCGGTGGCATCTTGACCAAGGCCATCGTTGTATTTTGGTGAGTGCCAATTTAGAGATTTACCTACGCCCTTGGGCATATGCGCATGGCTTTTCTGACATTCTTGCTTCAGGTTTTGAGCTATCAAAGGAAGGGCAGATTACAGGAAAGCTAAAAGGTAAAAATTGCTGGGGCCCAGAAAAAACTCAACGGTTAGAGCAATTATTAGGCCTTAAGGAAAGCTATGTCCTTTATGCTTATGGAGATAGCCGAGGCGACCAAGAGTTATTGGAACTTGCAGATTATCCCTTTTATCGCGCTCTTTAATCTTCATCTCTAAATCGATAGCCAACACCTCGTACTGTCTCAATGCCATCAAAATTGGGGCCTAATTTTTTACGGAGCGCGGCAATGTGCACATCGATATTCCGATCGACGATAAAGGCATCGTCATTCTGTACATCATCCAGAAGCTGATTGCGAGTAAGAACTTTTCCCCGATTCATTAATAGGCGACGAAGAATGCCAAACTCAGAAAGGGTTAAGGCGATTGGCTTATCTTTATTCCGAATCGTATAGCGATCAACTTCCATGGTAAAAGAACCATAAGTTAGAATTCTTGGAGGCTTTTCGGTTTCTTTACCACGGCGCAAAACGGCACGCACTCTTGAGAACAAGACTTTAGGAGAAAAAGGTTTAGCTACATAATCGTCAGCTCCTAGTTCTAATCCTAGCACCACATCCAACTCTTCACTTTTTGCCGAAATCATGATCACAGGAATAGATTTTAACTCGGCAGAGGTTTTTATTTTACGGCAAACATCTAAACCGCTCATCCCTGGAAGCATAATATCTAAAATGACCAAGTCTGGCTTTTCACGCTCTATGGCGCGAAATCCATTTAAACCATCCATCTCTGTAATCATTTTATATCCTGAGATTTCGGCTTGTAATTGAATTAGAGCGGCAATGTCATCTTCGTCCTCAATCAGAAGAAGCGTGGGTTTTTGCATAATCAGTTGCTCCTGAGTCTTTAATTTTATTTGCAAGAATGTCAAATTTCACTTTATATAGCGTTTTATTATAAATGATTACCTGATTTCTCGAAATGACACAACGGGCTTACTATGGAAAATTAAGATGACTAAACATCTTATAATATGGTAACGTGACTTATTTTCTTTCAATTTTGGCTATTCTCATGCAACTTTCACGTCTTTTTAGAGGAACATTCATATACGGATTAGGGCAATTTTTAGCTCGACTTGTGACCTTTTTTTTACTTCCCCTTTATACCTCCTACCTTACGCCAGAAGATTATGGGATTTTTGGATCTTTAGCTGTTTTAGGAATGATGATGAATGGGCTACTCACCTTAGGTTTTGGAGGATCCTTTAGTAGAACGTATTGGGCATTAGAAAAAGAAGGGGAAAAGGGGGCTTTAGTGTGGACAGGTTTTTTAACTTTGCTTTTAAATGCCCTATTTTGGAATGGAATAGCTTATTGGTTGTCAGAGCGATTAAGTCTCTTACTGTTTGGCATTGCCGGCCACGCCTGGCCTGTGTTTTTGTCATTTTTCGGAATAAGCCTATCGGCCACGCTTTTTCCTTTATTAAGCTATTTTAGGATACGTGAAAGGGCCATTTTGTCTATTATGTTGTACCTTTCTGAGGTCATCGTTTCAATCGGAGCTACTCTATTTTTTGTGGTCTTTAAGAATGAGGGAGCTTTAGGTCTTGTTAAAGGGGCCTTATCTGCCCAATCATGGGCTTTTTTTATTACTCTCTGTGTAGCCTTACGTCAAATACCTCTTGGATTGCAATTTAAGCAGGTGCAGGAGCTCATTCAGGTGGGATATCCTTTTATTTTAGGCCTATTTGGATATTTTCTTTTGCAATCTTCTTCCAGATATATTTTGCATCTCTATGCCGATTTGAAAGTGGTAGGTTTATTTTGCGTGGGGTTATATTTTGCGCGTCCGGTTGAACTGGCGGTCAGCAGTTTTAATACAGCTTGGCAACCCTTTTTCACTTCCTATCTTCACCGCCAAGAAGAGGCGAAAGTTTTATTTGGCAAAGTGATGAGCTATTATTTAATGGGCATGGGTATCTTGATTGTACCGCTTTTTACCATGGCTAAAACTTTCACCCATTATATGCTGCATCCAGCTTATCATGGTACCTGGTCTATTATTGGTTTGCTAGGGATTTCACAGTCTTTATGGGGCGTGTATGTGATTTCTGCAGCTCCTTTTCTTTTTTACAAAAAATCTCTTTGGCAAGTTGCTGTGGAAACAGTAGCCGGTTTAACGTGCGTCTTGGCAAACTTTATGTTGATCCCTTTTTTAGAAAAAGAGGGGGCTGCCATGGCCACATTTTGTGGTTTTTTGATGGTGATTATCCTAAGCGTTACAGTGAGCAGACGTTTGTTAAAAGTCCAATATGAAACCAATCGCTTGATGAAAATTTTTGGGGGCTTTGCATTCACAGCAGCCGCTTCATTTATCCCTGTGAATTTTGGAGTGCCCTATATCGCCTTCATGTTTTTTATTACAGCTTTATACTATGCTTTTTTATGGAAAATATGTTTAAATCGGGCAGAAAAAACTGCCCTAATTTCTAAGATGAAGGGCCTCCTGGGAATTCGACAAAACTTAACGATGGCAAATCCATAAAAATGAGCGCAATGCCACTTCACGTTCTATGGCTACCTTCTTGGTACCCGATTGAAGAGAACCCACTCAAAGGCATTTTTTTTCAAGAGCAAGCTAAAGCTTTATATCAAGAAGGGGTAAATGTGGGGGTTATCTATCCCGAAGTTCGCCCTTTAAGGGATTGGAAATGGGCGCAGGGCCTAAAAAATTATTTTCAATCCTCTTTTGCTATAGAAGATCATATCCCCACTTATCGCCGACATGGTTGGAACCTTTTTCCCAAGATGATCAAGCAACAGATGCGCTTTTGGATCGCACAAGCGGATAGTTTGATGAAAAGATATGTGGCAAAACAGGGATTGCCTGCTCTTATTCATGCACATTCCGTTTTGTGGGGTGGGATTGCTGCCCAAGTGTTATCTAAGAAATGGAAAATCCCTTATGTGGTCACAGAGCATTTTACCGGCATTTTAAAAGAAAAACCTTTTAGTACGGGTTTAGAAGACTGCTGGAGCAAGCCTTATATAAGGGAAGCTTATCGGCATGCGACGTATGTTTTTTCAGTAGGAAGGGCTCTAAAAGTGGTCATTGAGAAGTGCGCCGGGAGAGAAGTGCAGGTGCTGCCTAATTGTTTTGATGCGGATTTTTTTACCTTGGCTTCTCAAGAAAAAAAACGGAGCCCTTTTCGTTTTTTTTGCCTTGCACATTTAACCGCAAACAAAAATTATCCTCTTCTGCTAAAGGCCTTTCAATTGGCTTATCAACATAATCCTCATATTTGCCTGGAGATTGGGGGGGCCGGAGAGTTAAAAAAGGGATTAGAACAAATGGCGCGCGATTATAAGATTGCTTCGGCTGTCCATTTTCTGGGTCCTTTATCTAGAGGGGAAGTGTTAAAAGCTATGCATCGAGCAAATGCTTTTGTCCTTCCCAGCAACTTTGAAACCTTTGGAGTGGTTTTGATCGAAGCTTTGGCAACAGGTTTGCCGCTCATCGCGACTCGCTGCGGTGGGCCCGAGGATATTGTGACAGAGGATGTGGGTATTCTGGTACCTTTGAATGATTCTCAGGCTCTGGCAGAGGCCATGAAAAACATTCAATATAATTGCTATGAACCTGAAGTTTTGCGCAACAGCGCTATCAATCGATTTAGCAGACAGGTTGTGACCCAAAAATTGATCCAATTTTATCGGTTTACTAGCTCAGGAAGTAATCATGAATATCCTTGTCATTTATGACTATTATGCGCCTCAAAAACTCAGGCAAACCTTTTCTGATTTTCTGGGTTGTTTTGGCAAGTATGCGAAGCAGCATGTGTATTACTGTAATTATGCCTATGGGATTCCCGCCTATTATTCTCAAATTGAGTTTGATCTCATCATTTTTCTCCATTTCTTCAGCATTCATTTCAGGATGAATGGGTTATCTTACGAAGATTACATTTCTCGTTTAAGCCTTATTAAAAAATCGAAAGCGATAAAAGTGATTTTCTCCCAAGATGAGTTTTTTGCTATGGATCGAATCAATCGATTTATTCAGGAATTTCAGATTGAAGGAGTATTTTCCGTGGCAGAAGAATCGGAGTGGCCCACCATTTATTACGGTATAGATCGATCCAAAGTTCGTTTCTATAAAAATTTAACGGGATATTTAGAAAACGACATTTGTGCAGTCATGAGCAGTTTAAGAAAAATTGTTCCTCACAAAGATATTGATATCGGCTATCGGGCTACTCGTGTACCGGCATGGCTGGGAAGGCAAGGTAAACTGAAAGTAGATATTGCTCCTATTGTTAGAGAGGCTGCCATTGCAAAAGGATTGACTGTCGATATTGCCACTGTCACAAAGGCTGAAGATTTTTTTCTAGGTTACGACTGGTATAAATTTATGTTGCGCTGCAAAGCCTTTATTGGCGTTGAAGGTGGAAGCAGTATTTTTGACAAGGATGGAAGTTTACGGAGTAAAGTCGATCAATATGTCAAGGCAAATCCCCATAAAAGTTTTGAAGAAATTGAAGCCGCTTGCTTTCCTGGTATGGAGGGCAATCTTGCTTTAGCTGCCTTATCACCAAGGCATTTAGAGGCTTGTGTGGCTAAGTGTTGCCAAATTCTAGTGGAAGGATCTTATGGAGGGATTTTAAAGCCAGGCATTCATTACCTGGAACTTAAAAAAGATTTTAGCAATCTGGATGAGGTATTAGAGTTAGTTCAAAAAGAGGACGTGAGAGAGGAATTGACAGAAAGGGCTTTTCAAGATGTGGTAGAGTCCGGACTGTATACCTATAAATCCTTCGTCGAAAAGGCTCTCCCAGATTGCTTAGCGATCAGGCCTT
Organism: Parachlamydia sp. AcF125; assembly: GCF_018342475.1. Lineage (NCBI taxonomy): Bacteria > Pseudomonadati > Chlamydiota > Chlamydiia > Parachlamydiales > Parachlamydiaceae > Parachlamydia > Parachlamydia sp. AcF125. Next base: position 568,959 of record NZ_JAEMUD010000001.1, read on the forward strand.
TCAATCCATCAAAGCGACACTCTTTTTTTTATCCAATTAACCAGTTTAGAGATTGGTTAACTTGGAAATTAATGCCTTGCGAATTTTATTTATTCAAAAAAATAAAAAAATGGCTGCCGCAAAGCTTCATCACAAGCTTAAAAACTTTTAGAAACCGAGGCCCTACTGTGTAAGCTTTTCTTGAATTAAGGGAAAGTGTATGTTCCCATTTAAGGGAATAGACAAAGGAATCAGTATGGAAGCTGGGTTGTGGATAGTTTTTATCAGTTTAATTGTTATCTTGCTCATTTTAGATTTAGGTGTTTTCCACCGAAATTCCCATGCGATTAGCACGCGCGAGGCACTCACATGGTCGTTTTTTTGGATCATGTTGGCTTTAGTTTTCAATGTTTTTATCTTCTTTCTGTATGAAAACCATTGGTTTAGAATGGGGTTAAATGAACCTATTCTAAAAGGAAAAGAAGCCGCTTTGCAATTTTTGGCCGGTTATGTGATTGAAAAATCGCTCAGTTTGGACAATATTGTAGTTATTGCCTTGGTTTTTAGTTATTTTAAAGTTCCATCGATTTACCAACACCGTGTGCTTTTTTGGGGAATATTAGGGGTTTTGGTTCTGCGATTAATCATGATTTTAGGAGGGATTGCTCTCGTTTCCCTATTTCATTGGATTAACTATATTTTTGGGGCTTTTCTCATATTTACCGCCATTAAAATGCTGGTTATTCAGCATGATCGCCTAGAAACTAAAAATAATTTATTAGTTAAGCTCGCTTATCGTTATTTTCCTATCACTTCAGAATTTCATGGAAATCGTTTTTTCGTGAGGAGCAAGGGACATTTGCAAATGACCCCTTTATTTTTGGTTTTACTTGTGATCGAAGGTTCAGATGTGCTTTTTGCGATTGATTCTATTCCTGCAATTTTTGCCGTTACCAAGGAACCCTTTATTATATTTACCTCAAATATTTTTGCAATTTTGGGATTGCGTTCCCTCTATTTTGCTTTAGCTAGCATGATGCAAAAATTTGCCTATCTGAAGGCAAGCTTAGCTTTATTAATGGCCTTTGTGGGAATGAAAATGTTGATGGCAAATTATTACCATATCCCTATTGGAGTTTCGCTTGCCATAATTGGTGGAATTTTATTCGTGGGCATTTTGGCCTCTATCTTTGCACAGGAAAGAGAGGGAGCTCCTTTCGCCTTATTTTTTGCGGGAGTGCAAGAGTCTTTGCTTCAAGTTATCATTAAACATGCCCGAAAAATGATCACCTTGGTGGTGGGGAGTACGATTCTTTTGATAGGGATTACCCTCCTCGTATTGCCTGGCCCCGCTTTTATTGTCATCCCCCTCGGGGTAGCCATCTTGGCAAAAGAATTCTTATGGGCGAAAAAATTGTATAAAAAAATTAAGGGGTATAGCAAACATTTCATAAATAAAGTTTCAGAGAGAATAACGAAAATGAAGGAGGATAAGTAAAGTAAACTTGCTTAGTTACAGCACTTCCAACTTCTTCCAAGCGCTTGAATTAATTGTAGGACGGCTACACAAGCTAAACCTTATAAATTATTAAAAATCATTTTTATCTCATGAATTTGGTGTTAAACCGGACACTCTCGGAATAAAATGTTAGGACCTTTTGAAAAAAGAGTGGAATAAAAATATTAAAAGCTATTTGGAATGGGGTATGAAAATAAATATCCGAAGGGATATTACGATGGCAGACATTATCATGAGATCAACCCCTAGCTGAGTCATAGGCCAATAATTCAGGATGACTTAGTTGAGATTGCTCTGCCAAGTCATCCATTCGCTCCACAAAACTAGAAAGTCGATTGGAGGCTCTTTTTAAAGTTTGACTCAAGGTATTGGGATTAGTCCAAACTTGTAAATGCTTTTTAGCCCTTGTCACAGCTGTGTACAGCACCTCTCGCCCAAACACTTCAGATCCCACAGGGAGCATGAGCAGGATTTGATCAAATTCACTTCCTTGGCTTTTGTGCACAGATAAGCAATACGCATATTCAAATTGAGGAAGAAGCAAAGCGGGAATGCGCCGAATTGTACCTGATCCATCGGTTGCTTTAGCGGGAAAAAGAGCATAATCTCCTGCTTGCAATCCTTCGCTTTTTCGCAGGCGTACTAGTACTCCAATTTCCCCATTATACAACTCCGCTTGATGGTCATTTTTGATAAGTAAAATAGGAGCGACAAAGGGGGAGGTAGGGGGATGGTTTTGCATAAACTTTTCTAAAAGAAGGTGATTGAGTGCCTCAATTCCTAAAGGGCCTTTTCTTAAAGGAGATAAAATGCGAAAGCGATTAAACATCCTCAAAAGATCTTCAGGAGGCGTGTGTGTGATATTCCCAAACGAAAAAAGAGAAGCCGTTTTTTCTAAAAAAAAGGAATAAAAATGGGAAAGAGAAATTTTTTCATCAAAATAGACTTTTTCAATCCCTTGGGAATGTTCATTCTCGAGAAGGGAGAGGGCATTTGCGGTATCTCCTCTTTTCACCGCTTCTGCAAACTCTAAAATTCCTTTCAATTCAGCTCTTAAACAGGTTTTTAGCTCGATGACTTGATCGGCGTATTCCGGTTTGCTTTGCATGTAGGCGCGCAGATCTCTAAACGGGCTGCCAATCCCCACTGCGGGCAGCTGATGGTGATCTCCTAACAAGATTAATTTGGCAGAGGGCTTGAGAGAAGAGAAAAGTTGGATCATCATGGGCAGGTCAATCATAGAACTTTCATCGACCAGGATAAGATCTGCAGCCAGGGGGGAGAAGCTTCTTTTTTTTGTATATTTGTAAGGAGTTATTTGGAGAAGTGCGTGCAAAGTTTTAGCTTTAGGAATTTTCCAATTTGCAAGATCTTCGGTCGCTTTAGCGAGACTATTTTGTAGATTAGAAGCTGCTTTGCCAGTTGGGGCTGCTAGGGCAATTTGAAAGGCTTTTTGCTTATCAATCGGTAAATGATTCCATAAAATTTTAATCAATTGCCCTGCCGTGTAAGTTTTACCTGTGCCGGGTCCTCCGCAAATGAGAAGCAAATTTTGTTGAGCGGCTTTGAGCACGGCTTGTGCTTGTTCAGGAAGCAGTTTCTGCGAGAGAAGCATATGGGAAATTTCATGTTCGATAGCATGCTGATTCCCCCATGGTTGAGGGAAAGTAAGAGCTTTTTTAACGCAATCAATCCAGAGGGTTTCTTGTTGCCAATGTTTTTGCAAATAGTAAGAGCAATCTTTTTGATAAATCACGTGTGGTAAGGAGCCTGAAAGGTTTTGTACTCCTTCTGGGATTAGAGCTGACAGTTTAAGGAGAAGCGGATCCAGCGCGCTTTTTTGATGAGGCTCTCCAAGCCAAATATCATCGATTGAAGGGGTAATAAAACCTGGCTTAACGGAAATACAGAGATGCCCATGTTGAGTGGATAAAAGAAGGTGGCAAATAAAAGCCGCAGAAGCCTCATTTTCTACGAGAAGCTTGGCAACTGCGTAAACTTCATAGGGAAGGGCTTCTTGTTCTAATAAAGCATTTAAAATAGACCAATGGGAAACTATTTTTAGCATGTAAAATTTCCTTCTGGTAAGGCATAACAGCCAAAGAATTGATTATTTTCGCTATGCAGTCCTCTAAGAAATAAGTAGTAGATCCCTCCGAAATCCCTTTCAAAATTGAATTGATTGAACAGCTGAAGGTAGCGCTTTAAGGATTCTACATAAATAGTACTTTGTAGGTGGTAATGGTGGGTTTGCATGGCTTTTTGTAAAGAGGTTGGCGAATAAGCTTCTAAGTTAGGCCCTAACCAGTTTGATTTCCAGTCTATAATATAAAATTTGCCAGCATGCTCAAACATTAAGTCGATGATACCTTTGAGATAACCTTTAGGAATATTTGGATCTAACAACTCTTTTTCGCAAGGATAAAGAAACTCGATCTCTCTAAATATTTTAGAAGGGTGAACCTCAGCTAGGGAAAAGCAAGAATCTTTAAACGGTAGAGGCATTTTTAAAGCTCTCATTAAAATTTCCGCTAAAACCTGTTCCCAAGCTTGAAATTCCGTATGCTGAACAAAAGGTGAGATCCAAGCTGATAAATCTGCCGAACAGTGGATATCGTGTGCTTTTTCAAATGAAAATTTTTCTAAGAGTTCGTGTAGGAGAAGGCCGGTTTTATTTCCTGCAGGAAGGGTATGAGGGTTTTTGTTCAAGGCCTCAAAGTCATGGGGAGGGGACTCAACCCATTCAGGGGTGATTTGGTCCATTTGTTTAGAGATTTGGGAAAAAGACGAAATGGCCGTCATTTCAGAAGCAATGTGAATCTGTGGAGGAGGTATAAGTATAGGGGACGCGATTTTATTTTGAACAGGAGAAGAAACTAATGCACTTGTTTCAGTATAAGTTATTGAAATAGAGCTGCTTAATGATTTGATAAAAGGAATTAGAGCTTGAGAGGGCCTCGCATGAATCCTTTGGTATAACTCTTCATACGAACAGGCAGCGCGCCCTAGCTTTGCTAGGAAAATTTCCATAGCAGAAGCACAGCCATAAGCGACTTTTCGTTCATAATTGCTTGTGGCTGCCACGTATAAGCGGTATTTAGCGCGCGTAAAAGCTACATATAACTGGCGCATTTTCTCTGCATCTAATTCTTGGCAATAGTCTATATAACGGGGATCTTGAACATCAAAAACCAGCTCCAAATTCGGTTGTGAAGAGGATTTAAATTGGGGGATCAACTGAGAGGGAACTTGGTTTTTTTTAATTAAACCGAGGACAAAGACAATTTCGAATTCCAGTCCTTTACTAGAATGCAAAGTGAGAATTTGGACAGCTTGTTGATGCATATCGGCTTGTTTGTAAAGCCTTTTGTCGTCGTTAAGTTTTAAGAGGGGAAACTCATCTAGAAAAGCGATTAAACCTTCAGGAGGGCAGTGGGTTTCATGCTGTTTTTGAATAAGGAGTTCTGCAATTTGGCTGAGCTCCTCTAAAAAGTCGGACCCATTTTCTTGTTGTAAAATTTTTTCGATGAGTGCCTGCTTATTTTGAAAGAGAGGGTGATGCATCAGGGCTTGATAAAAAGCTATAAACCCTTCTTTGAGAAGTTTTTTGCGTAGAAAATAGATTTCCGATAACGTTTTTTCATAGAAAAAGGGATCTTCTAGCTTAAGAATCTCCTCATGGTTCCATCCGAAGATCTTTCCACCTAAAGCTATCTTTAGCGAGCTGCTGTGCCGGGCGTATAAAATGCCATACAATAGCTCTTGCCAGTATTGAACTGCTGGAGAGTCTGCGAGGTTGCTCTGCCTTTGTGTCAAAGAGGGGATGTTCATTTTTTTTAAATAGTCAGATAGACGCTGAGCCTGATAACGGTCAGCAACAAGTACTGCAAAATCTTGGTATTTAAAGACACTTTGTTGGCAGAGTCTGTGGATCTCCTGGGTAATAAAAGGAAAATAAACATTCTCTTCCAAGCTATCTAGAGAAGGCTTTTCCTGAGCGCTTAAAATAAAATGGATGGCTCCCATTTCATCTGTCAGCCTTTTATCAAAAATCTTGTCCGCAGCTTGCACCTGTTGGTAATTTAATGTTTTTTGCCATTTTGGCAAAAAAATCAAGTCAGGAGTGTTTGCTTGAGAAAAAAGGGTATTAAGTCCTTGGACTAATAAAGGATGGGACCGGTAATTGGTGGCCAGTGAAACTCGATGTTCATTTCCAATTGCTTGAGCTGCTGAAAGATAGGTATAAATATCAGCTTGTCTAAACGCATAGATGGATTGTTTAGGATCTCCGACCAGATAGAGATAGCCCGTATAATCTTCATGGAGAAAAAGGGTTTCAAAAATTTTCCATTGAACCGGATCGGTATCCTGAAATTCATCAATTAAAGCAGCCTTATATTGGCTGCGGATATTTTCTGCAAAGGCCTGATCTTGCAAGGCCTGTAACATGTTATGCAGCAAGTCATCGAACCTGAATTTCTCTTCTTGTTGTTGGTAATATTTCAGGAATTTTTGACAATCATAGGCGAGTTTGGCAAATGTACTTAAAGGTTGAACGAGAGGCTCTAGGTGTTGTTTAAGCAAGGAGCACAAATTGGGTAAGGTTAAGGCAGGCATCTGTGTGGAAAGCGCTTTTTGGGTTAAGGCGGAAGGATCGAATGCTTTAACTAAGAATAATTGATCTTCAATGATTTTTTCATAATCTTGCAGAGACCAGTCTTCTTGGTCGAAAAGCGTGGCAAAGCATTGGATTTTAGAAAGGATCTCAGGTTTTACCCTTTTTTGCCTGTCCATCATCCCTTTATAAAGGGGAGCTAACACATAAAAATCCTTTAAAATTAAATGAGAGCAAAATCCTTCCTTTTTTAGAAGGAGCATAGCATTTTTAAACAATTCAAATTGCTCTTCAAAACTTGGGGAGGAGGCTAAAGGAATCCCCTGTGTTATCACTTTAGCGAGCTCATTTTCTAATTTTTCAATCGAGTGATCATAATGTTTAAGCAAAAATTGAAAATGTACCTGGCCGTAAATATGAGGCTTAAGCTCCGTGCGGAAAAAATTGCGGATAATGTGGATAATTTCAGCGTGGGAAAGAGTTTCTTTTTCTGCCAGAGCATGTAAAGACAAATCTCCTTCGAAAAAATAAGTGCGAAGCGTTCTCAAACAGAAGGAATGAATCGTAAAAATTTGCGCTTGATCGTATTCAAAAAGGGCGTACTCTAAACGTTTTTTTGCCGTTCTGATTTCTTCTTCGCTTGCTTCTTGAAAGGCTTTTAAATAATCTGGAGCTTCCTGTAAGTCTGCATAGGAAGGATGAAGCAAGCTGTGCAGAAACAGTCGAGCTTTTTCAAGGTTCTCTCGTATACGTACCTTTAGATCATGAGTAGAAGCTCGGGTAAAGGTTACCACAAGAATTTCTTGAATACTTACAGGCGGGCTTTCCACAAGAAGGCGCACAATAATGTTTTCAATAGAAAATGTTTTACCCGTTCCTGCTGAGGCTTCTAAAACATGATGTTGATGGATATTAAGGTGTCTATCTAAGACATCAAACATCGCTCTCTCCTTTCCGCTTTGAGGAGTACCAATTTGAGTAAATAGGAGAAAAATAAGTAGTTGCCACTTCTCGCCATTCTGAGATTAAGGAAGAGTAGTCCAGTTCGTTATTTCCTCTTGTTATCCAATCGACATATTCATTAAAAAGAGTAAAATGGCCTGTCAGGCTTTTTTGGATCTTTGTTTGACACGAAGCGGGATTTTCAACCATCTCAGGTATCCATTGAGGAAGAAGAGGGGAAATATGGGTCTGGCAGATAAAATAATAATCTAAAAATTGCTCCAACAAAGAAAAGGGATGCTCAAAAAAGGGGGTTTTAATGCTACCGCTTTTTGCGAAAATGAGATGAGTTCCAAAAATGTTTGGATGGATTTTTGCTAAGCAATTCAAAATAAGATAGGCGGGCCAAGCTTTAATAACTTCTCTTTTTTCATCTCGAATAAAAGCTAAAAGGCCTTGAGGGGTGACTTCTGGGATAACTCCGATGATTTTAATTTTTTTATTTGAGTGATAGTCAAATTCCAAAGGAGGGAAAAGCCAGCAAGTGGGATGAATGTGTGTAGGTTGTGAAACGGCCTCTGTTAACTCTATTTGAAAGATATGCTCTAAGTTCACACCACAATTCAGCAAGGATGTTTTAGTTTGTTCAATTTCTTTTTTTAATAGATCCACAGCAAGTGTTTTAAAATAACCAGAAGGAAGGCATCCTTTTACCTCATTTTGCAAAAGCAGCGTTTCTAAGGGAAATTTTAGAGCTTCTCTTTTTAAAGAAGCTTTAAAAAGAGAGGTCAGGCAAAAAAAGTCATCGCTGGGAATTTTTCGCGCGTCTTCTTTTTCTAAATAGATTCCTAATTTTTTGTTGAAATAGTGTTCAAATGGATTGCGAGTAAGGGCTGTAAGCTGTTTAATTTCAATTAGGTGTTCTTCTTCATGGTTAATAGAGGGAGCAGGTAAAGAAAGAAACCTGGGAATAAAATGATGTTTAGGGGTTTTTTCTGCGGATAAGTTTGCTTTAGCGGCATGATAATTTTCTTGAGAAAAACTGCTAATAGGAGAATAAGGGTCTGTAAAGTAATGGCAGGCATAGGCATGAAAAGGATGTTTAATGAAACATTGCTTAGATGGAGGGCTATTTCCTAAGCGATAACTTTTATCCATATAACTGAGCAGCTCTTGAACAAGGAGAGAAGGAGGGTGTTCTTTTCCATCGGGTGAAATTGCTTGGTAGCTTAGTAAAAGATACTCTCTAGCAGAAATTAAGGTTTCTAAAAATAAATATCTGTCAAAATCTACTTGCGAAGGGGCGTAATCTGCCAAAGGGTGGCGGGCTAAAAGATGGAGGGAAGATTCGGGCAAAAAGCGAGGAAAAGCCCCTTCTTCTAAGCCCATGAGAGCTATTCCTTTTGAAGGGATAGCTCTCATAGGAAGCATAGAGCAAAATTTAACAGCTCGTAAGGATGTTTCTGAGTAAGAAACCGTTTCTTTTTTGAATAAAGAGACGAGTAAGGGGCGAATTGTTTGGAAAGAAAAGGAATGGTGAGGGAGAAAATCTTTAAGAAAACTTTTAAGCAGGATTTCGAGTAAATCTTTGTGTTCGGAATTTTCTGGAAGTAAGTAAAAGTTAGCTAGATTTTGTAAGTAAGCTCCCCATTCTTGAATTGTGCGGCTGGAGTTATCAGAGAGAGGTTTTAAATCTTGGTAGAGAGAGCGGACAAGGTAAATCCAATTTCCTAAAAGAGAGCCTTGCGTATTTTCAACAGGAAAAGTTGTAAGGTCTTCGCCTACAACAAATCCTTTTAAAAGCATCTGGAAACCATGTTCCCAAGTACCCGCCGGATTTTCATCTACGAGAGTTTGAGGACAGTGTTCCTTTTTTAAAACTGCTTTTCGATGAGAAACGTCCATTCCCCATCGAATACCGGTTTCTTTAATCCACATTCTAATTTGATCAATATCTTCAAATTCAAGCCCCCACTTATTTCGAAAAGGGAGGTAATCAAATAAGGTTAATAAAGTCAGGGTATCCCAGCGCGAGCTGGATAACTTAAGCAGATGTAAAAAACTTTGAATATAGAGATTTTGTTCGGGTAGCTCGGCATCCATAATTTGGTAAGCAAGGGGGCTATTTGGATGACCGAATACCATTTTGATAAAAGGAGTATATAAGCGGATATCGGGAGCCATGACGATCCATTCATTAGGAAAAATGGGATCTTCTGTCGAAGCGCGGTAAATGGTACGAATTAAATTGTCATGCAAAATTTGCACTTCCCGCAAAAGAGAAGGAGCTGCATGGATTTGAATAGAGGAATCGTTTTCAGTTAAAGCTAAAGGAGAAGATAGCTCAGGATTTCTAAAAAGAACCATGTCGGCTTGTATAGCCTGAAGCAGGCTTAAGCAATCCTTATGGGGAGAATGGAGAAGAAGTTCAGGGGTAATTTTTTCCTCGTAACAATCAAAGCCTCGCACGCACGCTGGTAGAGTATAACATGCAACTGTCTGGGCATTAGAATCCTCAATAGCAATAGCCATCTCGCGACCTAGACGCCCAAAGTTTGCTAGCAAAGGGTTTTTATCTCTTAGAAGCTCTTCTAAAGCAACTTGCTGGGCTTCAGAAGCTTCTTGTTTTTTCCAATATAGCTGCATTTTTTTGCTTTCTTTATCAGAGTAAATATCGCTCCAAAATGCTTCACAAGGAGATAATAAATAAAATGAAACAGCCACGGTTTTTGCGATTTTTTCAAAAAAATTTTGGTATAACCTGGGGAGATAGCTCATAGCAAATAGATGCACTTGTAACTGGTCGGTGGGTGCTTCTGGAATAGCAGCTCGGGTGAGAAATTGATAAGGATAGGTCCAATTGTAGGAATTGCCTTCTTTAAATAGGCGTTTCCATAAGTAGGCTTGCCAGCAAGAAGAAGGGGCTTGCTCCCATAACGCTAAAGCCTCTCCTCCCGATATGCCGTATTCTAAAAACAGGCTAGCTAGCTTTTCTACTAAAGCGATAAGCCTTTTCTCCCCTTTTTGAGGTAAAAAATTTAGAGAAGGATCAAATTTCAAGTAGTTAAACAAGGGTTTCCAAAGTTTTACTTCTTCACAGCTCAAGGAGGAGTAATTCATTAACGCCTGCCGAATTTCAACTTCTAGAGCTAAGGTTAATTCAAAAGAAGAGGGATGCTTTGCAGGGGGTTGATTGCTTGCAAGCAGGTGGTATAAACGTTGTATCCCTTGATCTAAGTAGAGGATCTCAAATCCCATGGCAATGCCAAATTCTTCTGCCATTTTAAACATGATCCACGACTTCATAGCCGGGCTTGGCACAATAATGAGGCGCTGGCAAAAAGGCTGCCCTTCGATTAATTGTTGCTTCAAAGGATGAATAAGCAACTCAGCTTGGTTGCTAAAGAATACGCGGTGTTCAGGTTGATGAAACATAGTTTTCCCGGAAATATAGAGGTTTTATCATAAACATTGAATGATTAAAAACCAATTTTCTCCGCAAAGAAATGCAGAATGATTTCCCGATTGTTAAGGATTTTTAATTTACACAAATAATGCCATTTATTATTTTGAAGGAATAAAAGCATCGAGTGATTTACACTCACAATAAATTTGGATATCTTTTTTCGATTACTTCTCAACGGCGTATTTGGACCGCGTATCAAAGTTACAAGTAAGTTAGCTAGTTATAGTTTTATTAAACCTTTTACAAGGAGATAAAAATGAAATCTAAATTACTTATTCTTCCCCTTCTTTCATTGGTGTTAGTGGCATGTGAACAACAAGTTAGCAAGCCTCCTCCTAAGCCGCCTGTCCAGAATAATGAGACAATATTAGACAATCGGACGGCAGATACACATCGCAATGGACGAGAACCTCCCTACCCAAAATCGACAAGGGAGGCTGACAATACAGCCCGTAATTTGCGCGATCGAAATGGTGGCACTTTGACCCCTTTTGATCAGCCAGAAAGCGAAGCTGATCGTACAATTTTGCAAAACATTCGCAAAGCGTTAGTTGGAGACCGTGATTTGTCTACCTATGCAAAAAATATTAAGATTATAAGCGTGAACGGGGTGGTAACCTTACGAGGCCCTGTAAAGAGTGTGGCTGAGAAAGAAGCCATTGAGAGAATTGTTTCACGGATTCCTGGAGTTAAACAAGTAGATAATCAGCTTGAAGTACTTCAAGAGAGTGAAAGATAACTTAATTAAAAATTTAATTTTGGAGGTTCTCATGTCAAAAGCAGTATTTGGTCTTGCTAAAAATGAAAGCCAAGCGCAAAGGATCGTGCAAAAATTGCAAGAGTGGGGATTTGCCCCAGGGGAAATTTCTGTGCTTTATGCAGATCGCAAGGATGAGGGGAAAGCGGTAGGAGCTGTTCCGGAGAAAGGGGGCGTGGGACATGAAAAGCACACTAAAGCGCCTGAAGGGGCAACGACAGGCGCTCTTTCAGGAGGGATTATTGGTGGTTCGTTAGGAATGTTGGCTGGAGCAGGCGCGTTAGCGATTCCAGGGCTAGGCCCTTTTATTGCAGCGGGGCCTATTATGGCCGCGTTAGCTGGTAGTGGCTTGGGAGGCTCTCTGGGGATGTTGATTGGAGCCTTGGCAGGGATGGGGATTCCCGAGTATGAGGCCAAAAGATATGAAGATAGCTTAAGGGCTGGAGGCATATTAATCAGTGTACATACAGACGACGCGCAAGACGTAGATCGAGCTTTTGAACTTCTTAAAAAAGAAGGCGCCGAAGATCTCTCTATTTCCTTTGAAAAAGGAGGAGATTCAAGTGATTAGAAGAAGGTTGAAAACATTTTAAAACATTTTCAACCTTTTGTTTGCTTAGGAGGTTTATTAATGGGAAGGATGATTCTCTTATGGTTATTGGGGATACCCCTTTCTATTTTAATTGTTCTAAAGCTTATAGGGATCATTTAAATAGGAGGATAATATGGTTCAAAATGCATTTTATAAGCTGTTTTTAAAAGAAATAAGCGATTTGTATAGTGCAGAAAAACAATTGGTGGAAGCATTGCCGAAAATGGCGCAAGCTGCCACCACTCCAGAGTTAAAGGAAGCTTTTGAGCATCACTTAAGTGAAACGGAAAATCAAGTGGCAAGGCTGGAAAATATTTTTTCCATGTTGAATGAGAACCCTTTAAAAGAAAAGTGTGAAGCGATGGAAGGGTTAATTATGGAGGCCAATAAAGTCATTCAAAATGAAACTCCCTCGGTCGTAAAGGATGCTGCCTTAATTGGGGCGGCCCAAAGGGTTGAGCACTATGAGATTGCAGGGTATGGGGTTGCTAAAACTTTTGCAATCCAGCTAGAGCTGTATGAAATTGCTGAGCTGCTTAAAGAAACTTTAGCGGAAGAAGGAAATGCAGATAAGCATTTAACCATGATTGCTGAAGGAGGTTTTTTTACGGCAGGCATTAATAAGCGCGCAAAAGATATTTCATAACTTAAGAGAGTTAATATTACCTACTAGTCTCTAACTAATAAGGGGGTTGTTATGATTAATAAAGATATCCTTCAAGGGCAATGGAAGCAAATTGTAGGAAAAATCAAAGAAAAATGGGGAAAATTCACGGAGGATGAATTAACAAAAATCAATGGCCGTCGTGACATACTTATAGGAAAGCTACAAGAAAAATATGGAATGGCAAAAGAAAGAGCAGAAAAAGAAGTTCACGATCTAGAAGAATCCTTTAGTCGTTTACAGGAAGAAAATGAAAGTCGTTCTTCTGATTCGTTAAAACGTCAATTCTAATTTGCATGAACAAGGGGGAGAAAAGGGAATTTTTCTTCCCCTTAATTTTTCTCATTTTCTTTGGGATTTAAAACTTGAGAAAACTGAATGTAGATCTCTCTCAAAAATACATATAGAGGGGTTATCCACAGAGGCCCTGTAACTCCAAATAGGGAGAAGCTGGCCACTATTAATAAAATAAGGGTGAGAGGATGAACGTCTAGACGTTTCATCATGACATGGGGGGTTATCAAGTTGGCTTCAAGGACGTGAATAGAAATCATTACTGCAGCAGTGCTCGCGCCCATTAAATAGCTAGACGTTAAGCCGACGAGAGTAGGAGGAATAATAGCGATAAGGGTGCCTAAATAAGGAATTAAGCTTAATAAAAAGGTTAACGATGCCATAAAAATAAGATTATCTACCTGGATGATGGATAAACCTACGAATGCCATCAAAGAGACAACCAAAGCTACAAGAACTTGCCCATTAAAAAAATTTAAAAGAGTTTTATCTAACTGATAAAAAATCTTTTTACACCTCGGTTGATAAGTTGAGGGGATCATTTGCATTGTCCACCCATAAAATTTTTGATCATCTTTTAGGAGATAAAAAAGACAAAAGGGGGTGACGACAAAAATAGAAGCGAGGTGGGTAATCGTAGTCAGGATGAGATAAGTATTCGAAAAAATAAATTGCTGTGTCTTTTCTAAGAGGTGGGTGAGGAGCGATTTAATTTCCTCATATGAATACATATTCAAATTGAAAATACTGATAAAATTCAGCGTAGCATCTTTAGCTTCTTCTAATTTTTGGGCAGGCGAAACGGCCATTTGCTGAAGAGAGGTGATAATGGTGGGAACAACAAAAGTGGCAATGCTCGCAACAATCCCTCCTAAAATAACAAATACGGTGCACATTGCAAGAGCGAAAGGAATATGGTGGGCTATCATGAACCGTACAAGCGGTCTAAACATGTAGTAAAGCACAACTCCTAAAATGAGGGGGCTAAAGAAAGAGGCGATAAATTGAACAATCGGATAAAAAAAAGGCAATAGCTGAACGCTCAGAAAGAGGATAAGTAACCCTAAAATGACTTTTACAGCATATCTGATAAAAGAGGAAGTGTACCACATGCATTTAACTTATGACAGAATGGAATAATTGACAATCTTTTTTAATCCTTAAATTTAAATTTTGTTGACAGGCTTTTTCTTATTTAGTATGCATTAAGTAAACGAAATAATTAAGTTTTTACTATGTTTATAGATGCGATAATTGTAGTTTCCGTAGTTATTTTTGCTGTATTGGCTTATTTTACCATAAGAACGCTAATCACAGTTCGAAAAGTCCTAACAAAACTAGGTTTTTTTATGGATAGCATGGAAATGCGTATGGAGAAGATAGATCCTTTGCTTCGCTCTCTTGCAAACATGGGGGAGATTTGCGAAGAAAAAACTTATCGACTACAAAAAGAATGGATGGAAAAAGAAGAGGCCATCGATTTGCAAGAAGAACCATCCGGTGATCTGGCAGCTTGGTTGCTTTTAAGCTTAACCTTAGTGAGAAAATTTTTAAAAAGGAGATGAATATGGGCTCACAAAACCATGTGAATTGCTTTTTAAAGGGAGCATTTTTGGGGGGATTAACAGGAAGTATAGCTGCCCTATTGCTTGCACCGAAGTCAGGGCGTGAGCTCCGAAATGATCTATCCGAAACTTATGAGGATATTTGCGAAAAATCTCACACGTTTGGAGATCAGTTAAGGCAAACTGGTCACAGAGTTCTTCATCCTTTTGAAGGTTATGAGGCTGAGGAAGAGGAGGAAGATAGCTCTTCAACCATGTGGATGGGGGGCGTTGTGGGGGCCGTTCTAGGGGCCACATCTGCTTTATTATTAGCTCCTCAATCCGGAGAAAGATTGCGCGAAGAATTGGGAGATAAATACGAGGAGATTCGAGAAAAAGCAGAAAAATTTATGTCTAATGTTCAGCATAAAGGGCACGATGCGATGGAGTATGCGGCGGATGAATGGAGAGAGACTTTAAATACAATCATTGAGAAACTCTCTTCTAAAAAGAAACGAGCGGGCTCTCAATTGGAAGAAATTTTTGATTGGGCAAATTTAGGCCTCCGAGTTTTGCAACAAATTCAAGGTAGGAGGAGGTAGTCGCATGGTTAATAAAAGTCACGAAGATTTTTTGTGGGGGACTTTGATCGGAACATTTTTAGGGGCTGCGACGGTTTTGTTGCTCGCGCCAGCTTCTGGGGCAAAATTGAGGGAAAAAATCAGTAACCACCTAAATCAGCTGAATGGGAAAAAATCCAAGCCTACAAGCTCGGCTTCTCCCCGCCCACGCTCAAAAGTTTTGAAACCTCCCCTCTCTCAACCTAAAAAGGCTCCTCGAAAACACCCTCGCACCCACTAGCATCAAAGGAGGAGAAGTCCTCCTTTATTTAAAAAGGATCCCCTTCATGCAACTGATAAATGAGTCTGTCATCCATTCATTCCCCGCGGAAACTTTTTTAAAAAGGTGGCCATTTCCTTGGCATAATTTTCACCAATTTCTAACGGCAGAAAGTTTCAAGCAATTATGTGAGGAATTTCCTCCTCTTGAGCTATTTAAATACCATGAAAACCTGGCAAGAGGCAAAAATCAAAGGTCACATAATCGTTATTATTTGGCTTATGAAAAGTCTAAATATGAGGAAGAAAAAGAGGGTGTCATTCACGCAGATGGGCTATCGCCGCTCTGGCAACAATTTTTGCATGAAATTGAAACAAATCTTGCATATCAAAACCTAATGAAACAAATTCTAGGGGATCAGAAATATCAGAGGCGTTATGCCTGGCATATGGGAATTTCCAGCAATGAAGTCTCTCCTCACTGCGATAATGCTTCCAAGATAGCGACGCATATCTTCTATTTTAACACTTCTGAAGAGTGGGATTTAAGTTGGGGAGGAGCGTTACTGGTGCTTGGCGATAAGCTTACCACTAAGCAAAACCCTGATTTTCATGACTTTATGACTTCAACGCCCATAACCTACCTCAACAACTATAGCTTCTTATTTAAAAATACGCCCAATGCTTGGCATGGAGTCAAGGCTTTAAAATCTCCCTCCGGAAAATACCGTCGATTATTCAACGTCATTTATGACATGGAGTAGCTAAGGAATTCCTCTCGATGAGTTTCGGCGGCTATCTTGTTACCTCATACGCCTTGAGAATGCCATTTTATTTCTAAGTTTTAACATTTAACTAACGTATTAAAAAACGATAAGCATAAAAAATGTGAGGCAACCTTGGCCTTGAAGCAAGAAAGCCTGGTTCGAATCTCTTTCTCACGGGGATGTTTTTACCTTAATTGCCTAAAAATGAATAATTTGAAATTGCCTTAGTAAGCTTTCCTCAAGCTATTTAGCTTTAAAAAGTGGAGTTTCGTTGTATTTTTTTGCTTCTATTGTGATAAGATCCAATTCTTAATCTAATCTCTTGTAAAAACAGAGAAAGATTTTGAGAATGCTTCTCAATAATAGTTAAGTATAGGAACTAACTCGATCAAGATGATTCAATTCTTTAGAGGTTTTATGAAGACAAAACTCCTGATTTCAATCCAATTGCTTTTAGCTTTGATTTTTAGCTTTGGGTGTTCACGATGCAAAGACGAGATGTGGGATGACACTAAGTCTGCTGGGCGTCATATGCAAAGAGGTTTTCGTTCGTTAGCTGGAAAGCATGGTGATTCTCGTCAAGTAAGATGCCGAGAAGAGTTTTCTGTTTATGATGAAGAATATGCTTTTTCTCCGGAAGAAGGGGATTATGTCCCTCTTCAAGACTTAACTAATGACAAATTGATTGCCATGGCAGACATCTCTCGTCATCCTAGACGTTCTCCAGGAGATCCTGGGAGCTCGATTCCCGGAATTGATGCTTTTAATGATCCAGCCACTTATCCTGAATTAGCTGGCATTTTTGAAAACGTGCATTTTCCCTACAATAGTAACTTAATTAAAGGGGAAGAAAACTTATTAGTTTTGCGAAAAGTAGCCGATTACTTAAAAAAACATGAGCGCGTCTACGTATTTATTGAAGGCCACTGTGATGAAAGGGGGGCGGAAGCGTATAATTTAGCTCTTGGAGCTCGCAGAAGTAATGCCGTGCGTGAATTGTTGATTAAAGAAGGGGTTAATCCTGAAAACTTGTTTACCATTTCCTATGGCAAAGAGCGGCCTTTATTCCTGGACCACAATGAGGAAGCGTGGGGCCAAAATCGGCGTGCAGAATTTAAAATTTACCAGCGTTGAGGTAGGGAATGCCGAGGCGATCTAAAGGTTTAAGAAGGGAAGTGATTCCCTTTTTTTTGTTGTTAATCTGTATGTTTCAGCTCGAAGCAGCTCCTTCTCAACGATCCGCAAATCATCGCCTATTGTTTGAGCAAGAGCTAAAATCCTCCTTAGATATCCTACAGCATGAATTTAATAATCATGAAAAGGAAATTGTGATTTTGGAACAAAAGTGTGAAAATTTGCAGGAAACTATTCACGCTTTAAGCAACCAAATATCCGATCATCAGAATAAGCAGAAAGAATTTATCAGGACAAATGCAAGCAGCCAAGAAGGGCGTTTATGCGAGCTTGAATCTCTTACGAAAAAAATGATGCAAGACCTAAAAAGCTTGCAAACGCATTTGAATGAATCTAACCATGCCATTTCAAAGCTCGATCAAAAGCTGACTCAGTTGGCTCATTCCTCTGAGCTTCAACGTAAAAATATGGAGAACATGCAGACAGCCTTGGCAGCTCTGATGGATTTTCTCCAGCCTCAGCAGCAAGTTGCACAAGAGCTGAAGTTATACGAAGTGAAAGAAGGAGATAGCTTAGGTAAAATTGCGCAATTGCATAAGACTTCTGTTAAAGTCTTGAAAGAGCTCAACGGGTTAACCCAAGACCGTATCCGCAAAGGACAAAAACTTAAACTCCCTTAACTGTATGTCTCTAAACAGCGAAAAGACGTCTAACGACTATCCTATTGGGATGTTTGATTCAGGAATTGGGGGCTTGACGGTGATGCGAGCCGTATTAGAGCTTCTTCCCCATGAATCGGTTTTGTATTTGGGAGATACCGCTCATTTTCCCTATGGAGACAATGGGGCGGAAGCAATTGTTCAATACTCTTTAGCAAATGCCCAGTTTTTAATTGAGCAAGAAATAAAACTTCTTGTCATTGCCTGCAATACAGCTTCAGCCTTTGCTTTTGCTCATTTGCAAAATCATTATGCGGTTCCAATTGTCGATGTGATTTCTCCGAGCGTAGAAAAAGCGGTTGAGCAAACTCGAGGTGGCTCTATCGCCGTATTGGGAACAAAAGGCACGATTCGCTCCGGTATCTACCCACAGAAAATCGTGGATTTGATGCCCGAAGCCGAAGTGATTTCCCTGGCATGTCCTCTTCTTGCGCCGTTAGTAGAAGAACAGTGGGTCGAGCATCCTGCTACACGTTTAATTGTCCAAGAATATCTACGCCCTTTAAAAAAGAGGGGCATAGATACGCTTATTCTCGGCTGTACCCATTATCCCCTACTTAAAAGTGTGATAGAGGAAGAAATGGAAGGAAAAGTTAAAATTATAGACTCTGCTTCCGCTTGCGCTTGGAAAGTTAGGGAAAAATTAAGCCAGTTGGAACTATCTTCGAGCCAAAAATCTCCCCACTATCATTACTATGTTTCAGGCGATCCTTCCAGATTTCAACAGGCTGGTGAGCAATTTTTGAAAAAGCCCCTTGAGCATGTATGGGGGCTTCAAACAGCTCAAGCTGTCGTTTCATTTATTTGAAATAGCAATTGGCGATTATCCACTAAAAATTCTACATAACCATAATCAGGAAGAGTATTTTTCTCTTGGTTTGCCCAAACCAAGGGATTCTCTGCAAACCTTTCTGTTAAAGAAACATTTGCGGGATTAGGGACTTCTAGTGTATCTGTAAAAGTTTTTTCTAGAAAAACTCTTTCGAGATTTGGGGTTGCCCGGGCAAAGTTCAGAAAGGGGATCTTCTCTCCTTTGGTGATTTTCCAGGTTTGATAAGCGAGAGCTAACATTTTTAGATAATCATTTAAAAATTGTTTTTCCTCTGGGGCCAATGTGCCAATGGCACGTCGCATCGCTTGTATGTTTTCTGTGTCTGTTTTTTCTGGGGAGTAGATTTCTGGAAGATTTAATGCGCGAAATTTTGCCATGGGTGCTTTAGGCGCCATGACTGTTCTCTTAATCAGATTGGCCGCATCATTCCACGTCTTTGGAAGATTTGGGCTCCCTTTATTTTCTATAAATTCTCTAACCATCTGGTTGACTGTATTTTGACTGCCAGACTCTCGAAATAAACCTTCGGGTATGCCGGAGGCTTGATTGTTGTCTATTGTATCTTGCAACCGTTTGTTCATCTGTTTAATCAGGTGATGATAAGCCTCAATCCTTGAAGGGAGCAGCTTTGGCGGATTTGCCGTTTCTGCATCCGTAGTTTTTTTCGTTTTAAAAAGTTGATTCTTTTTTGCCTTAACGTAGGAAATTAAACTGCGCAAGAATCGCGCAACACTGAAATTCTTTTTCTTAGCTTCTTGCGCTTCAGGAGAAGCCCCCATTTTTTTTGAAATCGCTTCTGAAGAAGCGATTTTTTGAGAAAAGGGTACATGTAAACCATTTTCTTGCCATTTTGGCGCTTCCTTTAGGCTGGCATTCTTTTGTCCAGTTTGACTTTTCTTCGATTTGTTTGGAAAAAGGTTGGCAAGAAATCTTAAAACTTTACTTAAATGACTTTGAGCCGCTTGGTTTTTTTCTTTAAGGTTGCTGCTATCGCTATTCGCAGGTGGAGAAGTAGCAGGGATAGAGGGACCAGATGAAGGTTTGTCTCCTAAAACTTTAGCAGCAGCTTTCCCCACCTTTTGTTCAACTTGGTTTGCTTCTGACTTGGGAAGAGCGTTAGAGGGAGAAGTTTGTGTGTCTTTAACTGAATTAATTAAAGGGGCATGGGGATCGAGATTATTCATAGAATAAAACCTATTAAGATGTTTATTATCTAATAGATATTATAATATTTAGTAAGTTTATTTTAAAGTTATATTTATTATATTTGAAAGGATGAAAAGAAACTAAAGGACTTAAGATTAAGTCCTTTAATTAAGAAAGAAATCTTACTGTTCTTCTTGAGCTAAGGTGTAACCTGGAGACCCGTCAAATGAGCAAAGGTGTTCGGTTTTCACAAAATCAATCTCTGCATCCGCAAATTTTTGTAAAAGACGGGCAATTTGATGATGGGAAAGAGACGATCCTTTTTGAGCTGCTATGTATCGGCAGCGCCAGCTATCTGAACACGCGGTTTCTGGCATTTTAGTCGGCCAAACTCCTGCCCCTCTATTACTAATTAACGACAACTTAAAATCGGGATCTTGGATTTTAACAAGCTTTTTCTCTAGCTCCTCTATTTTTTGGCAGGAGTCTACAAAGATGTCAATGCCGTGAGTGGTTTTGTGGAGGCGCGTTTGCTTTGGTTCGTGCTTTTGGACCGGAAGAGGGTTAAATGCTGTGTAGCTCACTTTTTTAAGAAGTTCGGGTTTTTCTCCTAGTCTTTGCGCCACGGCTTCTGCAAATTCCTTAGTTCCGACCAGTTGCTTGCTAACATTGTCGGCAAAGATGTCATAAGTATGAACCCCTTGCTCAAGTGTAGCAAGCCAAGCGTTATGCACTAAAGTTGCTACGTCTGGTAAGCCCACATGCACAAGCATCAAAATGGCCCCCATTAACAAACCGGAGGGATTTGCCATGTTTTTGCCAGCGCGCCGAGGGGCAGAACCGTGGATGGCTTCAAACATAGCGGCATGCTCGCCAATATTTGCAGACCCAGCTAAGCCAACAGAGCCGGCGATTTGCGCAGCCACATCCGATAAAATATCCCCGTATAAATTGGGCATTACAATTACATCAAATGCTTCAGGCGTATCAGCCAACTTTGCCGAGCCAATGTCGATAATCCAATGTTCATTCTCAAGAGAAGGGTACTCTTGGGCAATTTCTTCAAAAATCTTATGAAACAGTCCATCTGTCAGCTTTAAGATATTATCTTTAGTAAAACAGGAGACTTTTTTTCTTTTGTTAGCCAAAGCATATTCAAAAGCATAGCGAATGATTTTTTCACAACCGGGGCGCGTGGTGATTTTTAGAGCCTGATAAGTATCCGATGTTTGTCTATACTCAATTCCCGTATAAAGATCCTCTTCGTTTTCACGCACGATCACCACGTCCATATGAGGATGTTTTGTTTGAACAAAGGGGAAATAAGAGACACAAGGGCGAACGTTTGCATAAAGCCCAAGAGTAGTGCGAACCGTAACATTTAAGCTTTTGAATCCGCCCCCTTGGGGAGTTGTAATAGGGGCTTTTAAAAAAGCTTTTGTGTTGCGGATGATATCCCAGGTGTCGGGGCTGATGCCTGTTTTTTCCCCTTTTTGATAAACCTTTTCTCCTATTTCTACTTTTGTAATCTCTAAAGGTGCTCTAGCGGCCGAAAGAATGTGCAAAACAGCTTGCATAATTTCAGGTCCAATTCCATCGCCTTCAGCGATTGTAATCGGAATGCGTTTTTGTCCCATTTTCACTCCTATTTAAACCTATTTGCAGCAATCAACTTTTACGAGAAAAACAAACTTGACTTGAGCCTAATACTTTTTTCATTTAATATCCAAGGTCTACTTGATAAAGAAAAATCCACCCTCCTAAAAATTTTTTGATTAAAGCACTTGTTGTCAATTTGGCAATTTCATTTCTAAGGAACCTTATGTTGGAAGATCTTTTTGTAAAGGCAAACACGCATATTGATTATTTTTTTGAACATTTAGATATTCAAAAGGCAGAGAAAGTTCTCGACATATGCAGAACTTGCAAAGGAATGTTGTTTTTTACTGGGGTAGGAAAAAGTGGATATGTCGCTCAAAAGATTGCCGCTACGATCACTTCTACCGGAACTCGAGCCCTTTTTCTTTCTCCTACCGATGCTTTGCACGGAGATATTGGCATTGTCAATACGGACGATGTTTTTTTAATTTTTAGCAAAAGTGGGGATACAGACGAATTATTAAATTTAATCCCTTGTTTGCGCAACAAGGAAGCGAAGATTATTGGGATTATTTCCAATCCTAAAAGCCGCCTGGCAAAAGTTTGCGATCTCTTTATTGAATTGCCCCTTCAAAAAGAATTATGTCCCTTTGATTTAGTCCCCACCACCTCTACGACTATTCAAATGATTTTTGGAGATGTTTTAACGGTAGGTTTGATGAAGCATAAAAAGTTTAGTAAAGATGAGTATGGAATAAACCATCCTGCAGGCACCATTGGAAAACGTGTGAATGTAAAAGTGATGGATCTCATGCTGACTGGTTCGGCAATTCCTGTTTGCCATCCTGAAAACAAATTAGTAGATATCCTGGTCGACTTATCCAATAAAAAATGTGGATGCGTGGTGGTGGTAGATGAGCAATTTGCCTTGAAAGGAATTTTTACAGATGGGGATTTACGACGGGCTCTTCAAAAAAATGGAGTTCAAGTATTGGAGACACCTATTTGGCAAATCATGACTAAAACCCCCAGAATGATCTCTCCTCATGTTTTAGCCCTAGAGGCTATGCGTCAAATGGAAGCTGATCAAACACACCCCATCACAGTCCTTCCTGTGGTGGACGACCATCATAAGGTCGTTGGGCTGATTAAAATGCACGATATTGTGCAATCAGGAATTTAACTCCTTTTTTATTTCCTTGCTTGGCTTAAAAACAGGAGGGACTGCTTGAATAAAAAAGGGCGCTAACGTAAAATTTTATCCTTAATAATATAGGAGAATTTTTTCTTAAAATTCTCAACTACAATGGGAAGAAATATGTTCGGAATCCTCAAAAAAATTTTCGGCACCGCACAAGATCGTCTTGTGAGGAAATACTTTAAAAGTGTGACATTAGTTAACGAGTGGGATGCAAAATTCACTTCGCTTAGCGATGAAGCTTTACGCGCTAAGACAAATGAATTTAAGCAACGGCTTACTAATGGGGAAACTTTAGAACAACTTCTTCCAGAAGCTTATGCGGTAGTTAAAAGTGCTTGCAGACGCCTTTGTGGGACGGAAGTGCACGTCTCAGGTTATAATCAAAAATGGGATATGGTTCCTTACGATGTACAAATTGTAGGCGCAATTGCCCTTCATCATGGTTGTATTGCAGAGATGATGACAGGAGAGGGTAAAACTCTGACGGCTTCAATGCCTCTTTATCTAAATGCCTTAACAGGAGAACCTGTACACTTAGTGACTGTTAACGATTATTTGGCTAAACGAGACTGTGAATGGATTGGAACGATTTTCCGTTGGTTAGGTTTAACAACTGCTTCCATCACTAACGACACCTCACCCGAAGAGCGTAAAAAACTCTATGAAGCTGATATTGTGTATGGCACAGCGTCTGAGTTTGGTTTTGACTATTTGCGCGATAACTCTATGGCCACACGCAAAGAAGAGCAAGTGCAGCGCGGCCATTATTTTGCAATTATCGACGAAGTGGATTCTATTTTAATTGATGAAGCACGCACCCCCTTAATTATTTCTGGCCCTGTGCCCGTTAGTCGTCAAATGTATGATGAATTAAAAACGGGAGCAGCCGACTTAGTCAGAATGCAAAGAGATTTATGCAATCGCTTAGCCAGCGAAGCGCGTAAAACTTTAGAAGGCTTAACGGAGGCGGAAGGAAAAATCCGTGCTAAACGGGATAAAAAAGAGGAAGAGAACTATCAAGAAGCCCTTAGAAAGCTATGGTTAGTAAGTAAAGGAACCCCTCACAACAAACTTTTAAAACGGGCGAAAGAGGATCCTGACCTACGCGCCGCCATTGATAAGTGGGACCTTTATTATTACGGGGATACAAATAAAGAAGAAAAGGCGCATGCGCTTTCAGAACTTTTCATGGTTGTAGATGAAAAAAGCAGTGAATACGAATTAACTGACAAAGGGATTGCAGCTTGGCAGCATGGGGCAAAAGAAGGTTCTGCAGAGGATTTTGTCATGCTAGATATTAGCCATGAATATTTGCTGATTGACGAAGATCCTCATCTAGATGCTGATACCAAAATGGAGCGCAAGCTAGCTATCCAAGAAGAAGATGCAAAGCGAAAAGAAAGGGCCCATAATCTTCGCCAGCTTTTACGGGCGCACCTTTTAATGGAACGGGATGTAGATTATATCGTGCAAGATGGAAAAATTGTCATTATTGACGAGCACACCGGACGCCCTCAGCCTGGAAGGCGTTTTTCAGATGGGC
This sequence comes from Parachlamydia sp. AcF125, assembly GCF_018342475.1. Classification (NCBI taxonomy): domain Bacteria; kingdom Pseudomonadati; phylum Chlamydiota; class Chlamydiia; order Parachlamydiales; family Parachlamydiaceae; genus Parachlamydia; species Parachlamydia sp. AcF125. The sequence goes on from NZ_JAEMUD010000001.1 coordinate 593,111, forward strand.
TACATCAAGCCATTGAGGCTAAAGAGTCGGTGTCTATTCAAAAAGAAACGCAAACTTATGCAACTGTAACTTTGCAAAACTTTTTTAGAATGTATAAAAAGCTGGCGGGAATGACAGGAACGGCTATCACCGAAGCGGGAGAATTCAAACAAATTTATAAATTGGAAGTTTTGGAAATTCCTACCCACCGCAAATGTATTCGCAAAGATTTCAACGATGAAATTTACATGACAGAGCGGGAGAAATACAACGCAATTTTGAAAGAAGTGCGGGAAGTGCATGAGCAAGGGCGCCCCATTTTAATTGGGACAGAATCAGTGGAAGTCTCCGAAAAACTTTCCAGAATTTTTAAACAGAATAAGCTGCCCCATACTGTTTTGAACGCGAAGCAACACGATAAAGAAGCGGAAATCATCGCACATGCGGGAACCCAAGGTGCTATCACAATTGCCACTAATATGGCCGGCCGTGGAACTGATATTAAGTTAGCTTCTGGGGTGGCAGAGTTAGGAGGCTTATATGTGATGGGCACGACGAGGCACCAATCGCGCCGCATTGATAGACAGCTGCGGGGACGTTGCGCACGTCAGGGAGACCCGGGAACTTCAAAATTTTATGTGTCTTTTGAAGATGCTTTATTGCGGCTCTTTGCATCCCCCCGCTTAACGGGAATTTTACAAAAATTTAGACCTCCTGAAGGTGAGCCCATTTCAGCGTCTATTTTGAATAAGTCCATTGAAACCGCTCAAAAGCGGGTTGAGCAACGCAATTATACCGTCCGAAAGCATACGTTAGAATATGACGATGTGATGAATAAACAACGTCAAGAGGTTTATTCCTTTAGAAATGAAATCATCCATACAGAGCATCCTGAAGCTGTGGCTGTGGATGTCTTACGCACTGTTTGCCAGACTGCCGCCGATAAATATTTTAAAAATCGATCCGAAGAAGGTGCATGGGATCCTGAGGGCTATCGTCAATGGTTGATCCAACATTTCCCTGTGAGTTTTGAAGAAGGGTATTTTGATGATGATCATCTAGAAATTGAAGAGTTAGAAAAAATGGCTGCTGAGAAAGTGATCGCCGCTTTTGAGGAGAAATTGAAACGGGAAAATCAGAAAGTAGCGCCAGATAATGTTTCTCTGGGCTCTGTGGGACCAGCTCATGAGGCTATTCGCAACCTGATGATTCGCAAAAATGATCGGTTATGGCAAGAGCATTTGCTGACGATGGATCATTTGCGTTCGGAAGTGGGACTAAGAGCTGTTGGGCAACGGGATCCTTTGATGGAGTTTAAGCAAGAAGCTTTTATCAGTTTTGACGAGTTCGGTCAAAATCTGCGCAGCGAAATTGCCCACGACTTGTTCCGTTTCGAAATCATTACACGACAAGTCTCTATTCAAGATTTACTTTCCAGTTTGCAACTCGAAACCAATCGCTCTCTCTTTGCCGGTTTAGGAGCTCATCCTCCTCAAGAAGGGCTGGAAGCCCCTCTACAGCAGCCACAAGTACCCGAAATGGCTGCTCAGCCAGTTATAGCGCAAGGACCTCGGGTGGGTCGTAATGATGTCTGTCCTTGTGGAAGTGGAAAGAAGTATAAAAAGTGTTGCGGGATAAATAAGGATGTCTCTGAGAATTAAACATGTTTACTCACATCGACTTACTTCCCGATGATCCCATTTTTGGCTTAAATCTTCTTTTTTCTCAGGACCCTTGTCCTGAGAAAGTGAATTTGGGGATTGGAGCTTATAGAGATGGGTGTGGAAAACCAGTAGTTTTATCTTCCGTGCGAAAAGCCGAGTACATTTTATGGGAGCAGCAACTGAATAAGGAGTATCCTCCCATAGAGGGGGACTCCGATTTTGTTCAAGTAACCCTCGAGTTGATCTTCGGAACGGATCATCCCCTTTTAAAACAAAATCGGGTAGCGGCTATCCAATCTGTAGGGGGAACCGGCGCCTTAAGAATAGGGGCCGAGTTTTTTCGTGAAATGTCTCTTTCAGGCTTCGTTTTTCTTCCTACCCCCACGTGGCCTAACCATCTTCCAATTTTCAAGTCTGCTGGATTACAAGTGGCCTTTTATCCTTACTATTCCGATCGAGCCCATGCTTTTGATTTTGCTCAAATGTGCGAAGCCCTCACCACCATGCCTGCTAGAAGCTTAATCGTGCTGCATGGATGTTGCCATAATCCCACCGGGATAGATCCTACGTTTGAAGAATGGAAAATACTTTCACACTTAATCAAAGAGCGTCAATTAATTCCATTTTTTGACTTTGCTTATCAAGGGTTTGGAAGCGATATAGAGCAGGATGCCCAAGCCATTCGTTTTTTTGCTAACCAAGGGCATGAAATGTTGGTGGCAAGTTCTTATTCTAAAAATTTTGGCCTTTATGGGGAAAGGGTGGGCACCTTAGTGGTTATTACGCCAGATGATTTAACAAGGGTAAAAGTAAAAGGGCATTTAAAACACCGAGTTCGCAGCAGCTATTCTATGCCCCCTTTACATGGAGCTCGCATTGTGTCCACCATCCTTCATTCTCCTTCCTTGCGACAAGAATGGGTGCAGGAATTAGAAAAAATGCGCAAAAGAATTGCGGATGTGCGCAAATCTTTTGTCGAAGGATTGCTAAAGGCTAGTTGTCAAATAGATTTTAGCTTTATGAATCGGCAACTTGGCATGTTTTCTTTTTCAGGGCTTAATGAGAAACAAGTTTTAACTTTAAGAGAGAAGTATGGAATTTATACCCCTTTAAATGGCCGTATAAATGTGGCTGGCCTTAATTCAAGCAATTTAGACTACGTGGTGCAAGCCGTTAACCAAATTGTGAAAATATGAAGCGCACCCAATCTCATTCCTACCTTTTAGTTTTTTGTTTTTTATTCTTACTTGTCAGTATTCCTTTGCAAACAGCTGAAAAAATGAAGGGAAGCGTGTCTGCCTTATTAGGGCCTTCTTGGGAAAGCTTGACTAACTTCAGGTTAAGACTAACGTCTTTTTTAGCTTTCCCTAAAACAGGAGACCCTTTTGAAGGACAAGTAGAACAAAAACTGAAAGAATTAGAATTGGAGAACGAGCTTTTAACCACAGAAATTGAGCGGTTACGTTTGATAACAGAAGGGGAGAAAAGAGATCCAGGAATAGAAAAACCTCCCTTAGCGCTCCGTGGAATTCCTGCAAAAGTGATTTTTCGCTCTCCCTCCTCGTGGAATAGTTCCTTATGGCTAAATGTAGGCTCTGCTAAAAATGAGGAATTGGGGTTTTCTTACATTTGTAAAAACAGTCCCGTCATGTTAGGAAAGTCAGTCATTGGAGTGGTTGACTATGTGGGAAAAAAACAATCGCGAGTTAAGCTTATTACAGATCCAGGCTTGACCCTTTCGGTTAGAGTACATAGGGGACATGCACAAAAAATCACTCTTTTGGAAAACGTAGATAGGCTTATTCAGTCATGGTCAGCCTCTTGTGTGGCGGATGAACATTTGAAAAAGTCACTTGAAGATTTGAAAGAGAAATTAAAAAAAGAGACACCTCTAAGGTTATTGCTTGCCAAAGGGGAATTAAAAGGGTGCAGCAAATCTTTATGGAGATCACAGATCCCTTGCTTGCGTGGAACAGGGTTTAATTATGACTTCGCAGATCAAGAAGGCCCCGCCAGAGATTTACGAACGGGTATTCCCGAGGATGTGCCGCTTTCACAGCGGGCTACCTGCCAAGCTCCCCCTTTAGTTAAAGTCGATGATCTTCTGGTCACAACTGGAATGGATGGTATTTTCCCTGCTGGATTGCATGTGGCAAAGGTCGTTAATATCTACCCTTTAAAAGAAGGCGATTATTTTTATGAACTTGAGGCAGAACCAACAGCCGGGAGTATGGACGATCTTTCTGTCGCATTTATTCTTCCTCCCTTGGGATTTAATTCTTTAGATTTGCCTCCCCCTATCCATCGGTAACCCCCTCAAGAAAAGCTGAGCATTTATCTCCAATCAGGGTGTAACAGAGTTACACGTGACTTTTTCCATAGAGTACAATGTCAAAATATCCTTTTCTCTCTTTTTTAAGCGGCTCGCAGGGCTTTTTTTTCTTGGGGAGCCTTTTCTCACTTCTGGTTCTCTAAAGTATACCTAGAATGATCGAATGAATACTATAGCCTTCATGCATGGCGAGCAAAGGGTATTCTAGCAAAAGGGAGACAAGATTGGCTATCTCTACGCAGTTGAGAAAAACTTAAGAAGAGTCATTTAGCTTTTTTTATTAGCCAATCAAACTACTTTAATATTAGCCCTCTTTTAAAACCTCTTTTTTTTCTTAAAGGGTAGAAAAGCTTTTACATTTAAAAACAGTTCTGAAATGCTTGTCTTAAAGTTATATTAAATGAGAAAAATGCCTGACGATAAATCTCTTTTAGAATTGCCACCTAATCGATTGGTTGTGAATAAGCCCACCAGAAGTTTTTGGCGGGCGGTGTCTTACTGTTTACTCCTCTTAGCAACCGTGGAGATCGGTTATTTCCTGTACAATGGGGCCTTTTATTTTGCATCCCCAAATCCGCTTATTTTATCTTTAGCAGAATACGGAGATACTTCCTTAGACAGCACGTGGGAACAGTTATGGTATCGCATTCAAAGGCAACCTTTTAATTTGCTTTCTTTAATCATTTTTCTTTGTGCGATCACGCATACCTTTTTTGCGCATAAGTTTATGGAAAAGTCTAATCAACTGAAAGCTGCTCAAAAAGATTTAGAAAACCCCTCTTCATTTGAAAATTTTAAAATAGAAATTTTGCATTTTTTAGGGGAAGTAGAAATTGTCTTTGGAGTGTGGGTAATTCCTCTGATTTTATGTATGGGATACCTTTACAATTGGAAGACTGCCATCCACTATCTAAATGGGATTAGCTATATCGAGCCTTTATTTGTGGTGGTAATCATGGCAATTACCTCTACCAAACCTATCATTTATTTAGCGGAAAAGGGGTTGAAGTGGGTAGCAAGAGTAGGAGGAGAATCAGTTAAATCTTGGTGGTGGGTGCTTTTGACTATAGGACCTTTGACAGGATCGTTTATAACCGAGCCCGGAGCGATGACAATTTGTGCCTTACTTCTAGCTAAACAGTTTTATCATTTAAAGCCGACCCCCCTTTTAGCTTATGCCACTTTGGGATTGCTATTTACCAATATTTCGGTGGGGGGAGTTCTGACAAACTTTGCGGCGCCTCCCGTCTTGATGGTAAGCAAGGTGTGGGATTGGAGCAGCCAAAACATGTTAATGCAGTTTGGATGGAAGGCGGTTTGTGGGATTTTAATCGCAAACTTTTTATATTATCAGTTGTTTCGAAAAGAATTTTCCCAATTGGAGATAAAAAGGCAGCAATTGAAAATTTCCCAAAAGGATGAATCGCAATCTATTCCTGCGTGGATTTGCCTGGCACATATTTTCTTTCTGGCATGGATGGTGCTGCATGCCCATTATCCAGTCGTCTTCATTGGAACATTTTTGTTATTTATAGGTTTCTATCGAGCCACACTCCCTTTTCAGTGGGAATTGGAGCTTAAAACTCCCATCTTAGTGGGGTTTTTCTTGGCCGGTTTAGTCATCCATGGAACCTTACAAGCTTGGTGGATTTCCCCCTTACTTGGGCATGCTTCCAAGGAGATTTTGCTTGGCCTTTCCATTTTATTGACTGCCTTCAATGACAATGCAGAAATTACTTTTTTGGCGACCTTAATTCCTACTTTTACAGAGCCGATGAAGTATGCGGTGTTGGCAGGATCGGTGACAGGCGGAGGCCTTACAGTGATTGCCAATGCTCCTAACCCGCTTGGGCAAGCTATTTTAGCCCCTTATTTTGCAGATGGAATTTCGACCCTTTATCTCTTTTTAGGGGCTCTTATTCCCACTCTGATTATGGGGAGCATGTTTTATTTTTTCTAACTGAGCCGCAGAGCACAAGCAAATCCGCCATCTAACCCTAAAGTATTCGGAAGAATGGTATGGCTGGTTCGCATGAAAAGCCCACATTGGCGGCTGATTTTTTGCACAAGCTTTTGGTTTTCTTGGCTTAAAATACTGCAGGTCATATACCAAATTTCTCCCTGTTCCGAAAGTAAAGTGTGTGCATGCGACAATAGGCGCAATTGGGTGTCTTCCAATTGTTTAAGAACTTGATCCGAAAATCTCCAACGGGCTTCTGGCCGTTTATTTAGCACTCCTGTGTTGCTACAGGGAGCATCTACAATAATCAAATCAAAGCGTTGATTGGCGATATAGAATTCTCCTTTTGTGCAGGTAAGGGTGGCCTCTAATTGATATTTTTGGCAGTTCTCTTGTAGCGTCCTAATTTTAGGGAGAGATACGTCATTGGCGAATAAAGGTGCTGAAGGATAAAAATCATGCGCTAACAATAATTTGCCACCAGGGGAAGCGCAAAGGTCTAAAATGGTGCCAGGGGGAGGGGCACCTTGGCGCAAGTGCTCCATTAAAAGGTAAGGTGTTCCGTTTTGAATGTAAAAATGTGGAGATCGAGCAAAAAGAGGGATGTCGCTTGCTTCTTTAATGAAAGCGAGAGGAGGGGGAAGCTGCGGCACTCGTGTAAGTTTGTCTTGTTCGTTATGAGTGAGAGAAGTTTGGGGCCGTAGTCTAACCATGGTTGTAGAGGGGCGATTTCCTAACTCTAAAATTTGTTTGCATGTGTCTAGGCCGAAATTGGCCAGAAAAGCTTCTACGAGGGGAAGAGGGTAAGAATAACGAATGCTCAAATCTTGGGGCGTATTTTCTTGAGGAATGGGGGGAAGCCCTTTTTCTGCCTTTCGCAATAAGGCATTTAAGAAAGAAACAAAGGTGGCATGGCAATATTTTTTTGCTAGATCGACACTCTCATGTCCAATGG